>QHVM01000027.1 GCA_003223555.1 Acidobacteriota bacterium
GTAGTGCTCGGACGGGTAGACGTAGATCGCCTTCCCTGGACCCCCGTGCACGGAAAGGTCGGACTGCCGGTCACCTTCGAGGTTCAGCCGGTCGACGCGGATCCGGCCCGGCACCGGAGTCTTCCAGATCGAGGTGCGGACCCTGCGCCCGCGCCAGTCGACCTCTCTCGGGAGGCCCACGTTCACCGAGACCAGTCTCAAGCGCGCTCTACTTCGCCGGCGTGATTCTCAGGTTGGCAAAGTAGCCACCTTGCCCCGGCCCCACCCACAGCCCGACCCCCCCACCCTTCCGATCGCTCAGCTCTTCGACGACCAGGCTCGGCTCCTTCCCGTCGTTGACGTACACACTGACCTTTGGCTTCTCGACCGCGATCCGGACGTGGAACCATGCATCGCCGTCCGGCGCCGGGACGATCGGCTTCTCGTACTGCCCCGGCTTTTCCTCGCGCAGCACCTGCCAGCGGTACTTCGGGTGGGAGACGTACTGGACGGCGTGGGCTTTTCGCTCCGCTTCCTCGGCCCGGAAGTTGAATGGCCGGAAGTAGACCGCATCGTGCGTCTTCGCGTCCGCGACCCGGAAGGCGACGCCCAGGAAGTTGCTCTGAGGAGGGCCGCTCTGCCCGAGAGCATCGAACTCGATGACCCCGTTCGTGAACTCGAGCCGGTCGAAGAGGACGACTGTGTCGTCCCTGTCGGACCGGACCGCGAGGGCGGGCCTTCCCTTTGCGTCCTCGACCCATTTCAGGCTCGCCTCGTCCGGGATCGTTCCCCCCTTACGTTCGGCCAGGGCCTTCAAGTCCGGCGTGACGGTCTTCTCCTGAGCCATGGCCGGGAGCCCAGCGACGAGGGGCGACAACACCATGAGCAGCAAACAAGATCCACTGGCCATGAAGACACCTCCGGACATGGTATTACTTTTCATACTTGGTCCAGGTCCCGCCATGGTAGTGCCCCCGGTCACGATGACGTCTCATTCTTGCCTTTCGGGGACTCCAGCTCGGGCAGGTTTCCATCGGGATACTCCGGCCGCCTCTCTTCAGCCCTGCCTTCGACGATGACGTCGAGCGCCTTCTGCTTGTCCTGGTTCTGCCATTCGTACATCGCTCCCACGACCCCGGCCCTCATGGCTCCGCCATGTCGACGCGCGCGGCGCTTGAGGACGACGATCAGGACGAGGATCAGGATGCCGCCGGCCCACGTGACGATCCCGGCAACCCATTCGGCGGTCATTGACACTTATTCGCTCAACTCCTCCCGGGGCGAGTTGACGCCAGGGTTGGCACGAACGCTCACCGGGGCCGGCGCCGGTCCCCCGCGCCCCCGACCGGCTCGGAGGTCAGCGAGCGGGCGGAACGGTAGATCGCCTCGACCAGCTCGACGCTGCGGCGGCCCTCGGGGCCGTCGCAAGCCGGACGGGAACCGGTCTCGATCGCGCGCAGGAAGTCCTCGATCAGCCGCTGGTGGCCGCTGGCGTCGGACACGACGGGCGACGACGCGCTGAGGTTGCGGTCGCCCTCGGCGGACAGCAGGTCGGGGCGCGCCGCGC
This sequence comes from Acidobacteriota bacterium, assembly GCA_003223555.1. GTDB lineage: Bacteria > Acidobacteriota > Vicinamibacteria > Fen-336 > Fen-336 > AA32. The sequence continues at coordinate 1,547 of QHVM01000027.1, forward strand.
GCAGGTCGGCGGCGACGATGCGGTCGTGCTCCAGCACCGCCGTGCCCTCGGTGCCGCTCAGCTCGACGCGCCGAGGATAGCCGGGATAGGCCGCGGTCGTCGCCTCCAGGACCCCCACCGCCCCGCCCTCGAACTCGAGCAGGGCCACCGCGGTGTCCTCGCTCTCGATCTCGTGCAGCAGCGTCGCCGTCCGGGCCTGGACGCGGGTGACGTCGCCGAGCAGCCAGAGGAGCAGGTCGACCGTATGGATCCCCTGGTTCATCAGCGCGCCCCCGCCGTCGAGGGCCCACCGCCCGCGCCAGCGAGACAACCGGTAGTAGTCGGGGGGCCGGTACCAGGGCACGCGGGCCGAGACGCGCAGCACGCGCCCCAGGCCGCCCGACTGGGCGAGCTCCTTCAGGCGGGCGATGCCCGGCTTCAGCCGATCCTGGAAGAGGACGGCCAGCCGGACGCCCGCGTCCTCGGCGGCGGCGATGAGCGCGTCGGCGCGCTCGGTGCTGACGTCGATGGGCTTCTCGACGAGGACGTGGAGCCCGCGGCGGGCGGCGGCGATGCCCTGCTCGGCATGCACGCCGGACGGGCTGCCGATGATCACCACCTCCATCGGCCGATGGCCGAGGAACGCCTCGAGCTCCGAATAGGCCTTCGCGCCATGGGCGGCGGCCAGCTCCTGCGCCTTCCCGGCGTTGGTCCCCTGCACGGCCACGACCGCCACGCCGGGGATGGCGGCCGCCGCGCGCGCGTGGGTCTGGCTGATGTTCCCGGCGCCGATCAGGCCGACGTTGACGGTCACGGGCGCGGCAGGGGCGTCACGGCGCGGCCGACGCGAACTGCCGGTAGCGCTCCTCGGCCTGGGCGGCCGTCAGCGGGCCGGACGCGATGACGATCCGGTGGCGGAAGGTAGCCGTGCCGCCGGCGGGGATCGTGAGCTTCAGCTCCTCCTTGCCGTTGCTGAAGACCTTCTGCCCGAGGGGATTCGCCGCGAAGAGGCCGTACCCTCGCGCGTGCCAGTACGTCGGGAAGCCGGGGTTCTGCGGGTGGTCGAGCATGAGGATCGTGACCGGCTCGCCCTCGACCGTGCCGGAGAGCGTCACCCACCGTCCCCGCGTCCCCCACACGTCGTCGCCCTTCTTGCCCTCGCTGCTGAGATAGGCACCGGTCACTCCCTCGTTGTTGAGCGCCGGCACCGTCGTCGCCCGGCCCTGGGCGTCGGTGAAGACCTCGGGCGTGGTGCTCGGCTGCTCGAGGGCGCGCGCCACGCGGAGCCCGAGCACGCCCTCCTTGTTGTCGTTGAAGACCACCGGCTTGTCCGCCGCGGTCAGGGCGGTGATGCGGTCGATGCTGCGCCAGTCGGGCCCCGCCGCGAAGACGTAGCGCGTCTTCTCGTGGATCGCCGCCGTGCCGTCGGGCCGGATCCAGTCCGACTCCACCTGCAGCTCGCCGCGGTCCTTGCCGCTCCGCGCCGACACGATGCGGCGGTGCTGGATGGTGCCCATGTGGGGACGGTCCTCGGCCTTGATCGCGTCCGAGTTGTTCCAGTAGTCGATGCCGTCGACGTCGCCGTAGTTGAACCACAGCCCGACGTGGTGGGGATGGTCCACCCGTTCGCCCGGACGGGGATCCATCGGCCAGCCCCGCGTGACCAGCGTGCCCCGGGCCGTGCGCAGGGGGTAGAGCACCGGCTTCTTGAGCTGGACCGGCCAGATGTAGGCGGTGAACGGCTTGCCGTCGACCGTCACCTCCACCCGCCGGCTCGCCTCGTCGGGGACGACCTTCACCTCGGCGGCCCGGGAAGCTCCGCTCACGGCCAGCACTGCAGCAACGGCGACACCTGCGTTCCTCTTCATCTCAGGCGCGACCTCCCTGCTCAATCCGGAACCCATGCGACTCCAGGTAGCTCTTGCTGATCTGGCCCGACTCCTTCGGCGTGCGGGCCTTGTCAGGCACGGCGTCCAGCTCCACCACCGCCCAGCCCTTGAAGCGCGCCTTCTTCAGCGCGGCGAAGACACCCGGCAGGTCCACCCGGCCCCGGCCCAGCTCCACGAAGCGGTACGAGCGGGCGGGATCGCCGCCGGCCGCCGGCGGCACCGACTCCACGTCCTTGAGGTGGAGGAAGAGCAGGCGGTCGTGGTAGCGCTCGATGGCCTTCACCGGGTCTCCGCCGCCCTGCGTGTAGTGAGCGACGTCCAGCTCGAAGCGGACGTAGCGTGGGTCGGCGGCGGCCAGGATCTCGTCGACCTCTCCCGGTCTCTCGCCGAGGCTGTTCATGTGGTTGTGATAGCCGAGGGGAATGCCGAGGTCGGCGCTGCGCTTGCCGATCTGGCTCATCACCTTGCCGAGGGCCTGGCGGTCGGCGGCGGTGGCCGGCCGGCCCTTGGGGAGCTGATCGGTGACCTGCAGGTAGAGGCCGCCGACGTCGCGGACGAAGGCGGCGTTGCGGGCGTGCTTGGCGACCTCGTCCTCGGCGGGGGCGGTGACGCTCACCCCTCCGCTGGAGAGCGCGACCATCGTCAGCTTGTGGGCCTGCAGCAGCTCCTTCAGCGCGGCGGGCTTGTCGCCGAACTCGGGCAGGAGGTTGGAGCGGAGCTGGATGCCGGGAAAGCCGAGCGCCGCGACGTCCTCGATGGCCTGGCGGTCGTTGCCGCCCCAGGTGATGGCGGCGTAACCCCAGCGGATGTCCTGCGCGGGCGCCGGCCCGGCCGCCCGGGCGCCGCTCGCGCGCGCCGCGCTCCCGAGGCCGAGCGCGCCCGCCGCTGCCGTCCGCACGAAGTCGCGCCTCTTCATCGCGCCGTCCTTTCCCGGGTGGACGCCCGCGCCGGTCGGGCCAGGTCCCCTCGGCCAACGAGACTACATCCCGGCGGGCTCGTCAACCCCCGGTCATTCGCGGGCGGGAAGGGCGCTGGCGAGGAGGAAGACCAGGGGCGCGTTCCAGTTGATGGCGACCTCGTTGGAAGCGTAGGACGCCTGCTCGTCCACGTAGCGGCGCGCCGGCGGTGAGGCCGGGAGCGCGTCGAGGCCGCTGCCGTCCCGGGTGGAGCGGTTGGGGCCGCCGACGAGCAGCCCCGGCCACGGCTCGGGCTGCGCGTCGGCGCCGCTCGGCCGGTGGTGGGGATGCCGGGGCGAGCGCGTGCCGAGGCGGGTCACGAAGCAGAGGCCGTGCGTGTTCCGCCCGAGCAGGTAGTGCAGGTCGTCGAGCGCCGCCTGCCCGTAGCGGCGGTCGGGTTGCATCGCGTTGGCCGCCACCATCAGCACGCCGTAGTTGGCGGCCCCGCCGTTGGAGCCCCAGACGTAGTCCGCGCTCCGCAGGCTGACACGGTAGCCGTTCGCCTCGGTGCGAGACGCGATGTCGTCGGCCGCCGCCAACGTGTCGGCCCGGATGAGGGCGCGGGCGGCGGCGTCGGCCGCCGGCTGGCCCGAGAAGTAGTAGGCCCACAGCGCCATGTTCTTCACGCTGCTCCAGTCCTGCGGGTACTCGCGGGCGGAGACGCGGGCGGCGGCGCGCCCGGCGAGGAATGCCTCCTGGTACGGCGCCTCGCCGGTCGTCCGGAACAGCTCCGCGGCCGCCCACAGTCGCTCGTCGTCGCAGCGGTCGTCGCCGTACTCGCCGGTCGACACGCCGCAGCAGTTGCGGAACACCACCGACGGATGCGCGGCGGCCCATGCCCACCCCCGGGTAGCGGCGTCGAGGCAACGGCCGGCGAAGCCAGCGTCGAAGGGCCGGTAGAGCCGCGCGGCCACCGCCATCACGGCGGCGAGGTCGGCGGTGGCGCAGGTGCTCTTGTAGGGGGGCGAGCCGGTGCCGATGACGTACCGCGGCCCGCCGTCGTCCCGCTCCGGCATCACGAAGCTGCCGAAGCGCTCCGAGGTGAGCTTGTGCCAGACGCCACCGTCGCCGTCCTGCATGGCGAGCATCCATTCCAGGTTCCAGCGCGCCTCGTCGAGGATGTCCGGCGTCGCATCGCCCGACTCCGGGATGTCCAGGCGCACGTCCCTGACTCGGGAGGCGAACCACTCGTAGGTCCACAGCAGCTCGCCGGTGGAGATCCCCGAGTTGACGACGTACTTCCCGTAGTCGCCCGCGTCGTGCCAGCCCTTGCCCGCCTCACGGCTCCCGTCGCGGCCCGACGAGGGGTGGAACGCCGCGTCGGGGTTCGGCGTGCCTTCCCGATGGCAGGCGGCGTGGGTGTAGCCCGGGAACTCGGGCCCGAGGTCGACCGCGGTGCCGCACCGCTGGCCGTAATAGGCGCGCAAGGCGAGGCGGAAGGCGGCGGCGAAGGCGCCGGCGGACACCTCGAAGCGCGGGCTCGCGCCGACGCCCTCCACGTCGAGGTAGAACGTCCCGCTCTCCCGGAGAGAAGAGAAGTCCGCGGCCCGGATGTTGTCTCCCGAGTCGGCGTCGAGCGCCGCCGAGCCCAGCGCGCCGCGGAAGGCGATCGAGCCGTCCCCCGCGCGCCGGACGGTGAAGCCGCCCGGGGCGGCGTCGGAGGTCACCATGGCCAGCTTCGTCTCGTCGGGCAGGTAGCCGACCTGGTCCACCTTGACCGCCGTGGAGGGCACGGGCGCGGACGACGGGGCGGAGGGAGAATGGCATGCCGCGCCCGCCGCCAGCAGGGTGAAGGTGAAGGCGCGTACCACCATGGGCCCAGGCTACCATCGTGTCGGACGGTCGGGCGGCCTCCGGAGGAGACCGCGGTTCAGGGAGGATCCGTCATGAAACAGCGGTCCGCCATGCTCGCCGCCGTGGGCGCCCTGCTCGCGGCCGCCCCCGCCCGCGCGCAGGTCAAGCTCGACAAGGTCCCGTGCCTCGGCCATCCCGATTGCGACCGGCTCTCGAACGGGACGGTGGACCTCGTGGCGCCGAACGCGTTGGGGCCGCGCATCATCCGTTACGGCTTCGCGGGGCAGGACAGCGTGTTCGGCGAGACGGCCGAGGTGAGCGCCACCACCGAGCTCGGCGAATGGAAGCCGGTCGGGGGGCACCGCCTGTGGCACGCGCCGGAGGGCATGCCCCGCAGCTACTCCCCCGACAACGCGCCCGTCGAGCGCGAGCTGAGCGGAAGCACTCTCCGGCTGCGCCAGGCGGTGGAGCCGCGGGTCGGCATCCAGAAGGAGATCGCGGTCGACCTCGACCCCACCGGCACCCACGTCACCGTGCGCCACTCACTGACCAACCGCAGCCTCTGGCCGGTGGAGCTGGCGCCCTGGGCGATGACGATCATGAGCGGCGGGGGGACGGTCATCCTTCCCCAGGAGCCCTACGTCGACCAGCCTCATCAACTGCTGCCGGCGCGGCCGCTCGTGCTCTGGTCGTACACCGACCTCACCGACCCGCGCTACGCCATCGGGGCCAAGTACATCCGCGTGCGGGTGATGGCCGACCGCGGCGAGCCGCAGAAGATCGGCATCGGCAACCGCCAGGGGTGGGCCGCGTACCACCGCGGCCGCACGCTCTTCCTCAAGCGCTTTCCCTACGACGAGGCGGCCCGCTACACCGATTTCGGCTCGAACTGCGAGACCTACGTGCGCTCGTCCTTCGTGGAGCTGGAATCGCTGGGCCCGCTGAAACGGCTGGAGCCGGGCGCCTCCGCCGAGCACGTCGAGCAGTGGTACCTCTTCGAGGGCGTGGACATCGGCTCGACCGAGGCGGCGCTGGAGGCGGCGCTCAAGCCGCTCCTGCCCCAGACGATGCCGCGGTAGGCCGGCGCCGCCTCGTCAATCCACGCGCACCTTGACGGCACCGCAGCTCTCGTGCCCGGCGATGCCGTCGGTCGCGCAAAACGTCGCGCGGAAGGTGCCGCTCTCCGGGTACGTATGGTGGTCCCGGCAGAAGCTCTGGGTATGGCGGGCCCCGTCTCCATAGGTGAAGGTGAAGGTCAGCGGGTAATCGTCCACGGGCGGCGACGGGCGTGAGCCGCAGAGGGCCACGTGGAGCGTCAGCGGTGCGGGCCCGTTGGCCGGGTTGGGGTTGAGCTTCACCGTGAGCGACACGGGCTGGGTAGGGGCGGGCGGCGGCGTTGGCGGGGCCGGCGCCGGCGTCGCGGCGGCGGAGGGCACGGTGCTCGGAGCCGACGGCGCCGGCGAGCCCCCGCCGTGGCAACCGTCGGCGACGAGGACGACGAGCGGGATCAGGAGCAGCCGTCGTCGCATCCCTGGACGCAAGCTACGCGCCGGGATCGAACCAGTCAAGCTCGTGAGAGGATCGGCGCGATGAGGGCACCCGCGGCGGCCCGGCGCTGGCTGGCCTCCGCCCTGGTGCTGCTCGCGTGCCTGACGGTGCTGCCCGTGCTATTCGAGAGACAGCTCATCTACTACCCGTACCGGCGCCTGGAGGTGACGCCGAAGGAGCTGGGCCTGCGCTTCGACGACGTGCGGCTCGTCGCCGAGGACGGCGTCGTCCTGCACGGCTGGTTCCTGCCCGTCGACGGCTCGCGCCTGACCGTGCTCGTCTGCCACGGCAACGCGGGCAACATCAGCCACCGGCTCGACCGCGCCCTGCTCATCCACGCCAAGCTGCGGGCGGACGTCTTCCTCTTCGACTACCGCGGCTACGGGCGCAGCGAGGGCACGCCCGACGAGGCGGGGACGTATCGCGACGGCCGGGCCGCCTACCTCCATCTCACCGGCGAGCGCGGGATCGCGCCCGGCCGCCTGGTGCTGTTCGGCGAGTCGCTGGGCGGGGCGGTCGCGCTGCAGCTCGCGCTGGAGCAGCCGAGCCGCGCCCTCGTGCTGGAGTCGCCGTTCACGTCGATCGCCGACATGGCGGCGGTCGCCCTGCCGCTGCTGCCCATGCGCTACTTCGTGCGCACGCGCTACGACAACCTGGCCAAGATCGCGGCCTTGAAGGTGCCCCTGCTCGTGCTACACGGCGAGGCGGATACCACGGTCCCCCTCGAGCAGGGCCGCCGGGTGTTCGAGGCGGCGCCCGAGCCCAAGCGGTTCTTCGCCATTCCGGGCGCCGGCCACAACGACACCTACCTGACCGGTGGCGAGGCGTACTGGCAGGCGTGGAGCGAGTTCCTGGCGGAGTCGGGCAGGGCGGCGGCGCCGCGGGAGTGAGGTCCGCGCGCAGCGGGGACCTGGACCGCCCGCTCATGCGAGGCCTAGCTCGCCCGGGACGAGTCAGGATGTGTGCTTCCGCCAGTCCGCTTCCGAGATCACGCGGACCGGTTCGAGACGCTTCGTGGTCAGGCCCCGGTTGAGAGCGGGCAGGCAGCGCCTCGAGGGTGGCCTGGACGCTGGCGGCCAGGAGCGCGGACGGTGTGCCCTTCCCTCACGTCCGCGATGGCCACGGCAAGCCGGCCGCCGCCTAGCGGCGCGATCCCGACGCGTGGCGGGCGCAGCCAGGATGCGGCCTCAAGTACTACTTGAAGCAACTTGGTCTGGAACAAGTACGAAAGGTAACAACGTCGCTATGTCAGGAAGCCTTTCGATGGTTCTCTGATATCGATCGGTGGGTGTGTCACTGCTGCGCTTCTCCCCGTGGAAGCACGGTCGGATTGCCGGGATCGTCCCGGGGGAATCTCACCGTCCGATCCGTCCTGGCGCTTGAAACTCTCCAGACCTGCCCACGCCTCCACCGGCGTCCCGTCCACCGTGAAGTGCCCGTCGGAGGTCAGACCCCGCTCCCGAGCCTCCGCCAGCACCCGCTCGAAAAACAACACCGCGACGCAGGACGCCTTCGTGACGAAGCTCAACCCGCTCGGCACCGCGCCGCTCGTCTACTCCACGTATCTCGGTGGAAACGACCAGCGCGACCCGGCCGAGGACGGGTTCGGGATCGCCATAGACGGCGCGGGGGAGGCCCACGTGACGGGAAGGACCGGTTCGACCGACTTCCCGACGACGCCCGGCGCTTATCAGACCAGCTACGGCGGTGGCATCCATGACGCGTTCGTGACCAAACTGGACGCCACCGGAAGCGCTCTCGTCTACTCGACCTACGTCGGCGGCGGCGACAACGACATCGGTTACGGGATCGCCTTGGACGGTTCGGGCAGCGCCTACGTCACCGGCACGACCGCTTCCGACCACTTCCCGACCACATCGGGAGCCTTTCAGCAGTCGCCTCAAGGCGGCAGCGGCCTCGAGCAGGACGCTTTCGTGACCAAGTTGAACGCTGCCGGATCGGCGCCTCTGATCTACTCGACTTACCTGGGTGGCAGCGACGACGAACGAGGCCTCGGCATAGCCGTCGACCTGCAGCTCCCCGCGGGCCAACGCCTTCCAGCCCACGTACGGCGGGGGACCAGCCGATGCCTTCGTCACCAAGCTGAACGCCCTCGGCTCGGGGCTCGTCTACTCCAGCTTCCTCGGCGGAGACGGCGACGACGGCGGATACCGGATCGCCCTGGACGGAATGCCGCAGCCGAGCGCCTACGTCGCCGGCCAGGCGGCCTCGGGATTTCCGACGACTCCCGGCGCTTACCAGACGAGCTTCGGCGGCGGACCCGCGGATGCATTCGTGGCCAAGGTCTCCTCTGCACCTGGCAGACTCACCCTCACTCCGCCCACGGCCACCAATCCGGTCGACACGCAGCACTGCGTCACCGCGACCGTCGAGGACGCAGGCGGAACCCCCGTAGCGGGCGTGACCGTCCGATTCACGGTGACCGGGTCGGTGAGCGCCAGCGGGTCGGCCACCACCGATGAAGACGGCCAGGCCACCTTCTGCTACATGGGCCCACCGCTGCCGGGAGCCGATGTCATCACCGCCTACGCCGACGCCGACGACGACGCGGCGCAGGATCCGCAGGAGCCGACGGGGGCGGCCACGAAGGCCTGGGTCCTTCCCGCCACCACGCCGCTGTGCGAGATCACTATCACGAACGGCGGCCGCATCACCGCCGCTAACGGCGATCCGGCCACGTTCGCAGGCAACGCCCGGGCCTCGGCCGAAGGACAGACCCAGGGCCAGGAACAGTATCAGGACCACGGCCCGGCAAGGCCCATGAACGTGAATTCGATCAACGTGCTGGCCATCGTGTGCGAGGGCAACACCGCCGCCAGCATCTACGGGGACGCGACCGTCGACGGCCAGGGCTCCTACAAGTACCGGATCCGGGTGCAGGACCTCTCGGATGGTGGAAAGGACATGGACAGGTACTGGATCCTGCTGCAGAACGGTTACGATTCCGGTGACCAGAAGCTCGAAGGAGGAAACGTTCAGATTCGACGGCAGTGAGCCGCGCGGAGGGAGACGCCAGGACACCAGGCTGACCGTCTCAGGGCGGCCCGTCGGCGCCATTGCCGCCCGGCCGGGGCGCAGGACCGTGTCGGCCGGGTGGCGCGACCGGTCAGGTGTACGCGACGGCCGTCTGTCACGCTTCTGGGCTGTGGGCTTGCGATTGCTTCACCCGCCCAGCCGGTAGAGGCGGAGCGACGCGCCGGGCGCCCTCTTGACCTCGCCCTGCTCGCCGAGCGCGTCCAGCACGTGGACCACGAACGCCTCGTCCTTGTCGGTGCGCCACGTGGGATGGTGGGCATAGAGCAGCCAGACCCGCGCACCCTTCGGCAGAGCCCGAAGCTGGGCGTCGTAGACGGCCCACCGGTTGGTTCCCCCGAGCTCGACCGGGTCGAAGCCCGCCAGCAGGGGCCGGCTCGCTTCCAGCCTCCGCGCGTAGTACCTCCAGAGCGGGCGGGCCCGGGCGTTGATCACGACGACGTCACCATCCTGGCCGGGCCGCCCGATCTCCTCGACGAGCGGACGGACGTCGTGGATCCGGAAGCCGCGGGGAAACCGGCCGGCGGCGTCGAGCGCGGGCGGGACGAGCAGCGCGATCGCGGCCACGGCGCCGAGCGCCCGCACCGGCACGGGCCGCCCCGGGCGGAAGAGCCAGCCCACGCCCGCCGCGATGAGGATCAGCGCCGGGGGGACGAGGAACAGGATCAGGCGTCCCTGGACGGGAAAGGACCCGTGCGCCACAGACGTCGGAAACGGGTAGCGTCCGAGGAGCGACGCCAGGAGCGTGAAGACGGCGGGCATGACGAGCAGGGCCACGATCCGCGGAGCGGCCGCCAGCCAGCGCAGCACGCCCATCGTGAACGCGGCGGCGGCGAGGCCGGCGAAGCGGAGGCCGGCCGGGTCGTTGAAGAACGCGATGAAGGTGCGGGCGGGCCAGAGTAGATCCGCGAGCGATCTCGGTGGGACCGGCGGGAAGCCGTCGGCCCAGAACTGGAGCAGGTAGCCTCCCGGGTCCGCGCGGCGAAGGACGAGCCAATAGCTCACGAGGAAGCTCGCCGCCCACGTCGCCGAGACGGCGGCGTATCGATATGCGTCCCGTATCTCCCCCTGGCGCCAGGCCCGCAGCCCGAGCGCGAGCCCCACGCCGGCGCACACGAACGCCGCGGGGTGCGAGATCCAGACGCCGGCCGCTCCCGCCAGGACCAGGGCCAGCCAGTCCCGCGTCCGGGCGGTCCTCTCCGCCGATCGCTCCCCGGCCCACAAGAGGGCCAGCGCAACCAGCACGTCGGTGGAGTACTGCTTGACCTCGCTGGAGTAGTAGACGAGGGGAGGGCAAAGCGCGAACAGGGCGAGAGCGAACAGGGCCTCCGCCGACGAGAGCCAGCGCCGGGCGAGGGCGTAGAAGAGCCCCATCGAGGCGATGCCGGCGACGAGCGGCACCAGCCGGAGCGCGCGCTCGCCCTCGCCGAACAACTGCACCGCGAGCTTCTCCAGGAGGAGGAAGCCCACCGGGGCCACCTGCCGGTCGTCCAGCGGCTGGGGCAGCGCCCCGGCGGGCCGGCCCAGGATGTTGAGGGCGAGCCGGGCTTCGTCCACCCAGAGAGACCGGTTGAAGGCCCAGGGCGCGCTGCGCAGCAACATGCCGACCACGAAGACCAGCGCCAGCAACGCTCGGCCCCGGCTTGTCGCGGGCTCGGGCAACGGGCTCAGTCGATCCGACGCTCCGACTGGGCCGGCGGGGGCGCGCCCTCGCCGGCGTTCCGCGTCTGCCAGTCCGCCTCGGAGACCACGCGGACCGGCTCGAGATGCTTGGCCGCCAGGCCGCGGTTGACGGCGGGCAGGCGCTGGGCGGTGAGCTGGTTGAACTCCCGGATCACGTCCTCCAGCTCGCGGGCGAGCGCCTCGGCGCGGGCGGCCTGCGACGCGGTCGGACGGCCGTCGTAGCCGTTGACGTCGCCGTAGAGCCCGCCGAGGTACTCGCGCAGCCGCTCCTCGCCGGTGATCATGCCGCCCTCCCGGGTGGCCACGATCTTCGCGCGGATCGCGTCGGCGGCCTGGGCGAGCGACGTGAGCTGGCCGGCCAGCGTTTCGCCCTTGCCGAGCTTCGAAGTGCGGTCGGAGGCCTGGTCGCGAACGCCGATGATCGCGTCCACCGCCCAGCTCATGTGGTTGAGCATCTGGGAGAGGCGGCTCACCAGGTCGAACTGGGCCTTGCGGTCCTCGACCGTGTACTTCGCCCGGGGGTCCAGGACGACGTCGAGCTTCGTCGTGTAGACCTGGTCGCCCTTGGTCATCTTCACCGTGTACGTGCCGGGCAGGACGCGGGGGCCGATCGCGGCGCCGAAGATCGCGCTCGCCGCCGGCGGCACGCGGGGCGGCCGCAGGCGCATCGACCAGGTGGCCCGGTTGAGGCCACGGCGCTTGCCGCTGGGGACGGTGTCGACGAACTTGCCCGCGGCGTCCAGCACCTCGACCTTCAGGTCGCCGAAGATGTGCCGGCTCCTCTGGTAGTAGGTGATGAGGGCCTCGCGCGGGCGGCCGGGGCCGTTGTAGGAAGCGTCGCCCTCGGGCCAGCCGCCGAAGGTGTCCATGTACTGGACGGCCGGACGGCTCGCGATGAAGGCCGCCGTCTGCCCCATCAGCTCCGGGGTGAGCGCGCGCAGGGGCGAGATGTCGTCGATGATCCAGATGCCGCGGCCGTGGGTCGCCAGCACCAGGTCGGATTCTCGGGGCTGCACGCCCAGGTCGCGCACCGCGACGGCCGGGAAGCCCGAGCCCTTGTACTGCGCCCAGTGCTGGCCGCCGTCGACCGAGATCCACAGGCCGAACTCGGTGCCCAGGAAGAGCAGGCGCGGATCCTGGGTGTCTTCCCGGACGACGTGGGCGTAGCCGCGGACGCCGCTGTCCGGCAGGGGGAGCGCCGTCCACGTCTTGCCGTAGTCGGCGGTCTTGTAGCAGTACGGCTTCATGTCGCCGTAGGTGTGTCGGTCGAAGGCCGCGTAGGCCACCGCCTCGTCGAACCGGCTCGCCTCCACCCACGACACCCAGGGGTTCTTGCCCACGCCGCTCACGTTGCCGATCACGCTCGTCCAGGTCTTCCCGCCGTCGCGGGTGAGCTGGACGTTGCCGTCGTCGGTGCCGACCCAGACGAGCTGGCCGTTCTTCGGCGACTCGCTGATCGAGTAGATCGTCGTGTGCATCTCGGCCGCCGAGTTGTCGACGGTGACCCCGCCCGACTCCTCCTGCTTCTGCTTCTCCGGATCGTTGGTCGAGAGGTCGGGCGAGATGCGCTCCCACGACTGGCCGTGGTCGCGCGAGCGGAAGAGGAACTGGGCCCCGAGGTAGATCGTTCCCTTCTCGTTCGCGCTCATGTGGATGGGCGTGTTCCAGTTGAAGCGCAGCTTCTTCTCCCCGTACTGCGCGTAGGGCTTGATGCTGCGGATCTCGTGGGTGAAGCGGTTGATCCGGCCGATCTCGCCTCCCTGGGCCTCCGCGTAGACGTAGGCGGGGTCGGTGGGGTCCTCGAACACCCAGAAGCCGTCGCCGCCGTACACGTTCTCCCAGCGCGAGTTGCTCACTCCGCCCGGGTACGAGGAGTCGCCGACCCAGGAGCTGTTGTCCTGCAGCCCGCCGTACACGCGGTACGGGTCCGCCCCGTCGACGCTCACGTGGTAGAACTGCGAGACGGGCAGGTTCATGAGGTGCTCCCAGCGCGTGCCCCCGTCGGTGCTGCGCCAGAACCCTCCGTCGTCGCCGGTGTACACGAGGTTGGGGTTGGCGGGGTCGATCCACACGTCGTGGAAGTCGCCGTGGGCGGCGTCGGCCGAGCTGGAGAAGCTGCGGCCGCCGTTCACGCTCACGAGCAGCGGGCCGTCGGGCTTGAAGAGCTTGTTGGGGTCCTTGGGATCGACGATGAGGTTGGCGAAGTAGAACGGCCGCCACACCATGTACTGGCTGGCGTCGAGCTTCGTCCAGCCCCGCCCGCCGTCGTCGGAGCGGAAGAGCGCGCTCTTCTGCGACTCGATCATCGCGTAGACGACCTGGGGCTTCGACGGCGCCACCGCGACCGCGATGCGGCCGTAGGGCTTGTCGGGCAGCCCCTTGTTCGCCGCCGGGGTCAGCTCGGTCCAGTGCTCGCCGCCGTCCGCCGATTTGTAGAGGCCGCTGCCCGGACCGCCGGAGCGGAACGTCCAGCCCTGGCGGCGGAAGTCCCACAGCGAGGCGTAGATCGTGCGGGGCTCCTGCGCGCTCATGGCCAGCAGGGCGCAGCCCGTGGCGGGGTTCGGCCCCGCCAGCACCTTGCGCCAGCTCTGGCCGCCGTCGGTCGTCCGGTAGACGCCGCGCTCGGCGCTGTCGTCCCACAGGTGGCCGGTGGCGCAGGCGTAGACGGTGTTGCCGTCCCGGGGGTCGACGAGGATCTTCGAGATGCGCTCGGAGTCCTTGAGCCCGACGTTCGTCCAGTTCTCGCCGCCATCGGTCGACTTGTAGATCCCGTCGCCGACCGAGACACTGTTCCGCGTCCAGGCTTCCCCGGTGCCGACCCAGACGATCTTGGGGTTGGAGGGGTCGACGGCGACGGCGCCGATCGACTGCACGTCTTCCTTGTCGAAGACGGGCTTGAACGTGGTGCCGCCGTTGATCGACTTCCACACCCCGCCGCTGGCGGCTCCGACGTAGACGGTCAGGCGGCCGCCGTCGTTCACCGCGGTGAGGGCGGCGATGCGGCCGCTCATGGCCGCCGAGCCGATGTTGCGTGCGACCAGGCCGGAGACCGTCCCCGCGTCGTACCGGGCGGGCGCCTGCGCGGCCGCCCCCGCCGGAAGGAGAATGGCCGCCGCGGCGGCTGGCATCGACCACGAGCGAAGGAAGCGGGTCGTGGCGCCGGCGGCCGGGGAGTCGGCGAGGGCTTCCCCATCGGCGGCTCGGCGTGCTTCGCCGGCGACGGCATCGCCGGGGCGCTCGGCATCCTGAACGCGGCGTCGTCGATCGGGACGTTGGCCTCGATCGTCTCGACGGTGATCTTCGCGCGGACGCTGGGATTGTTCTTGGGCCCGCTCTCCATCGAGTACGGATACATGACGCCCGCCACCGGCTTGTAGGAGCCGAGGTCCGTCTGGCGCTCGCGCACCGCCCCCCGGATGAACTGCTGCCGCTCGGTCCGGATCTCCAGGAAGCTGTCCGGGTCGAGGTAGTAGTAGACGATGTCGCCGTTCTTCAGCGTGCACTTGAGGCGGTAGACGTCGTCGCCGTCGACGGTGTCCCGGCCGAGGTACTCGACGCGGTTGCCCTTCGCCTGGTAGTCGACGAGCGGCCCGTCGATGTCGGCGTCCTCGACGAGGTCGCGCAGGTCGTCCTCCCCGAGCAGCTCCGGGTCCTTGCGGCCCTCGAAGGGCGAGATCTGCCAGCCGGTGCGGCCGTCATAGGCCTGGATGGCGGTCATGCCCTGGACGGTGAACGTCGAGCGCAGCATGCCGGGACGCTTCTGTTGCTGGCCGACCTCGGCCGAGAAGCGGCCCTGGACCATCCGACCCCGCAGGCGCAGCGTCTGGATGGCCTTGATCTTGTCGAGGCCGCCCTTGGCCTGCACGTTCTTCGCGACGAGGTCCTCGGCGGTCTGCGCCCCCGCCCCCGCCGCGCCGGCGAGGAGCAGGACGAGGGAGGCGAGCGTGCGCATGTGGTTCAACTCCTTGATTCTCCTGGGCAACGGCCGGGCGCATTCTAGCCCAGGGCGGTGTGAGATTCGTCAACCGGCCCATGTGAGATTCGTCAACGCTCCCCTGAGCGGAAAAGCGTTTGGCTACAATCGGGAGCAACTGTGCCCGTCCTGCTCATGGTGGACCGGTCGGAGCCCGGGCCCCGCAACGAGTCAAGGATCTCGGCCATGCTGTGGTCGAGCGACCATGACCCATGGCTGCTCGAGGCGCAGCAGTTCCGCGGCGAGCATGAGCTGCGGCGGTGGCTCGGTCAGGTGGCGGCGAAGTACGGCCGGGATGTCGCGGTCCGCTGGACGGACAAGCTCAAGGCCGAGAAGATGCTGGCCACCGCCGTCGCCGAGTGCCTGGGGATCGCGGTACCCTAGGCCGACTCCACCGCGTCGATGGCGCCCCGCAGGTAGGCCAGCGGAGCGGGCCATCTCCGAGGAGCGGGTCGCCAAGCTCCTCGCCTGGCGTCATCCTGGCTTCTCCGCACACTTGGGGGGAGAGGCCCCACGCCTACCGCACCCACTCTGGTGGGCCTATGGCCGCGCTGGCCGAGATCAGTTGAAAGAGTGCTCGAGCGCGTGTGCCCGGCTGGCAAGGGCGGCCGCTAGTGCCGGGCTCGACAGGGCGGCCTGGACGTCCGCGTTCTCGAGAGCCGTCACGACCTCGGCGTGCGAAAAGGCTGCGATCAGGTCGTTGGTCGACTCGCTGCCGAGCCTGTCCAGCGCGGCGAGCAGGTCGGAGTCCGCCAGAGTGGCCAGGGTCGTGCTGGCGCCGTCCGTCAGGTACATCTTGCAGCACGGCTCGTCTTCCAGCCTGGCCAGCGCGGCCTCGACGTCGGCCGTGGCCAGCGCGGCCCGGATCTCGGGTATGGCCAGCGCCTCCCGGACGCCGGGCCTGCCGAGCGCCGCGCGGACGTCTTCGTTGGCCAGAGTGGTGCGGAACTTGGCGTCGGCCAGCGCCGCCCGCAGCTCCGGACTGTCCAGGACTGCCCGGAACTCCGGGTTGGCCCGAGCCTCCCGGAACGTCGGGTCCATGGCCAGCCGGTGGAACGCGGCGCTCTGCATCCACTGCTGCACTTCCGGGTTCTGCAGGATGGCGTCCTCGCTCGCCGTCTCGTCGCCGCCGTAGCGCTGGCCGGCCCCGATCGTCCCCTTGCCTTCCTCGCCCACGTGTGGATAGCCCGTCAGCGTGAAATACCCGATGCCCACCACGCCAACCGCGGCCACGCCCAGGAGCACCTTCTTGCCGGTCGATGACATCACTTACCCCTACTGTGCGCGCCTCTCAAACCACCAGATCAACATGGACTCCACCCGAATACCGCGTCGCACCGCATGCCGTGGTAATTCCCCCACGATGCTGCATCGATGCCCCCGACCGCGGGAGAAGACACGACACCTTCCCAGGGAGTAAAGGTATAGGTGGACACATCTAGATTTCTTCTTCGATAGAGCCAACTGTCGCTTCCGACGCAATAGACATCCAGCTTGCCCGTAGCACGAGATATGGCGGTTGCGTTATGGCACCAACCACCCAAGGAGCTCTGGTTTGTCATGACTGGACTTGCATCCGAGCTCGAGAAGTCAAATGACTTCCACGCCACTGCCCTACTTGGGTCCAAGTAGAACAGATCCACTCTATTCTGCGACGGTGAAGCCGCATCGATGACAGAGACTACGTCGTCGGGCCCAGGGTCATTAGGCGCCGACAAGATTCGTGGGTCGTCAAGACCATACACGTTTCGCCAAGGGCCTGCATATGAAAGCCCGAAATACGCATGCTGGATCGTGTCCCATTCGGGATACACGCAGTCGCCCGTCAACCTGTTACACTTCACAGTCGTAGCGGTACACCGTGCCCGGGCAAAGACGTCGATATGATTGAGCTTCCTCGATACGGCTGTGGGCGCCGAGGTAAACTTGCCATTCGCACCGATTCCGCACTCGGGGTTCCCCCCGAATCCAGCCCAATCGGACCAGAACTGCCCATTCCACGCTTTCCGATACAGCAAGCCATCGGTACCAACAGCGAAAACCTCCAGATTGCCAGTCTGCATGGAGGCAGCCGCCGGCCCGAATCGAATGACACCCCCGAGGGATTCCCACCCCCCATCCCCGTTCGTGTCCCAGCCTCTGTGCCACACGGCGTTGTCCGTGCCGCGAACGAAATAATCGGCTCGATTCGGGCCCCACGATACGGCTGCCGGATCCGAGGTCATGATACCGCCCTTGTTCGCACTCGAATCTTGAAATCCTTCCTCCGGCCACGAATGAGCGATGAGATTGTTGCTCGACGTGTCTCTACCCGCAATCAGTACATTTCCGTTATACCTTAGCCTGGAGATATACTCACTCTTCTCCCATGTTCTGATGAAGTTTTCCGCCCCATGATATTCGTAAGGATGTCGGTACTTGTCGGGCAGACCGACCGCATAAAGATCGTAGAAAAGCTGCTTGATGAGGCCGGGGTGGCCAAATCCCCTTGTGGCGAACTGGGCGGCTTCCTTGGCCTCCACAGTCGCGTAATTGCTGAGATGAGGGTCTACGCCCCAGAAGCCGGCATCCTGGGCCTGCTGCTGTGCTAGATCACCCCCACACCACTCCCCTCGATCGCCATTCAACGGAGTGGGGCCCCAAGTGTAACCCTTTCGCGGCGCGACACCTATGCCGAGTCCCATGAAGTCGCCCGCGAATGCAACTCCCACCCTTCCTGTAAGCGGATCCGTCAGCTTGTCCACTGAATATGCAAGAGATTGAGCCAAAGACCGGTCGGAGGCAACTCAGTCGTTCGCGACATTTGCCGGACCGTAGTCCAAAGTGGGAGCAGGGCCGACGAAGTGACCAAACACTCCCTCGGAAGACAGGATTCGATCCAGGTTCGCGTCGCTGAAGGTCCACTCCTCGTTGGCCGCCGTATACTTCTTCCCATTGATCGGCTGGGCAGAGCCCCAGAGGCGTGACCTGGCCATGCCATGGCTTGCTATGAGCGGATAGCTCCAGGAGGCGATCGCCTGAACGTCGTCGATCGCCTTTTCTGACAGATGACTGATGTCCAGGAGCATTCCCCGATTCATCATCCCTTGAGCTATGTCGCGGCCGTGCGCCGTAAGCCCCAGCAGATTCTTCTTCACCCTCAATGACGTACCCCCGTCTGCGACCTCGATCACACCGCCACCGGGATAATTCGCATAGCCATCCGGGCCATACAGGTATAGGTCAAGATAGTCGTTGAAGCTCAACTCATAGTAATCACCCACGTGATGGAGGTCTCGCTGAAACCATTCTTTGTAGGGGTGGTCCGTGCTATTGCAGATGTTCAGGAACCAGCAGTTTTGAAGATACTGTAGCTTTCTTACGACCGCCTCTGTGTCGCCCGGATAAGCGGCTCCCGCTAATGGCCCATTGAACTTGTGGGTGAGATAGATGGCCCTTGCACCTTCCGCGAAATACCGCTTCAGCCTCTGGCGATAATCGATGGGGGTCCTCTCATTACCCCATGTGAAATCGGCTTCGATCCCAATGACAATCGCCATCTTCCCGCTGGCAATGATGCTTCGAGCTTCGGCCGGGGTGTAAGCAACTTGAAAATAGTCTGGGTTTCTCTGAGCAAACCCCTTGATCTCGGTGATCTGGCGGATGACACTATTGAAAGAATCACCGAAGTCGCAGCGCCTTCCTGTCCCCGCCCACGTCCAGACTCTATGCTGTGTATTTCTGACAGGATGCCAAGCGCTGGGAACTTTCTTGTCGACCATTGCACAGTTCTGATAATTCTCGAGGGCATACGCCACAATGAGGGCGAGACCGTTGGCTAGTGCTCGTTGCATATCGCCTACCCAATATTGCGGATGGGCGCTCGTATTCCACTTTGGCCAATTGAGCCTGGACCACCACTCGTCTGCAGAAACGCCGTCATTGTTCTTTCTGCAGCCCCAGCCATCATAGGAATGGCAGCAGGTATCCGGACCCAGGGAGTGGCTTGCGCCGCTGGTAAAGAGGTCCAAGAATGTGGTAGTGGAGTTACAGAGCGCTGCATGTCCAGCGTGTGTATCACCATTACCATCACAGGAACTCATTCCGACTGAGTCGCCGTCTGCGAGGCCTTCGACGGATCCCCAGTGCCACTTTCCGCTGAAGGCATGCTCAGCTTTTATGTGTTCGTGGATCATGGCGCTACCGGAAACGGCGGGGCCTGTCAAGGGCACTTCTCGCAGAGTGACTCTCGCAGGTGGGTCTGTGAGTGAGATGCCACTGTCGCCAAGCAGGGTTTCCTGGAAGATTCCAGAGAGACAACCAAGAACCACGATTACACCTGGGATTGGGCGCCAGCGCCAGAGTGGAGATTTAAGCATAGACCCTCCTTCCCGCGTCCAATCGCGATCGTAAGAAAGGGCGTATATGAGCGCACGAATCTGAGTGCCAGGCCCCCGTCATCAGACGTATGGATCGGCTTGGTCCGATCTCCGTCATCTCCGGCATCTCGATCAACCCGAGACGCGAGCACCTCGACCTCACACCGGCAAGGGGAAGGAAGAAGGTACCAATAGGCGATTCCTTGTGCAACCCCTCCCTGCGGTCAGCGGCCTCAACATTTCGCCACCGGCTGTGGGTGAGCTGCTTCGCACGGGATGGATGTGGTGGAACTCCAAGTGGTCCGCTCGGTGCACCTCCGTCCGGTGGGAGAGACGAAGGCGCATTGGCCGCCGTCGCACCGCCAGACCGCCTGCCTGACCTCCGGTGGGACATCGCCCGAGTCCAGAGCGGTTTTCCGGGCGGGTCTATCCGTTTCAGGACGGATAGACGCACGAGGACGCGGCCGCGCCGCCGCGCCGAGCTCCTTCTTCTCGACCCGCTCGAGCAGCAGGGTCAGAGCACGACCCTCTGCGTCAGGAGCGGGGGCCGGCGAGCGCCATCACGAAGCCTAGGCCGACTCCACCGCGTCGATGGCGCCCCGCAGGTAGGCCAGCGACTCCCGGATGCCGACCTCGGGATGGTCCTCGTTGATCTCGTACTCCAGGGCGAAGTGCCCCGCGAAGCCGCGCTGGTGCAGGGCCCGCACCAGGCCGGGCAGGTCGACGATGCCCTTGCCCGCCTCGACGCTGCTCGAGCGCGGGTCGGCCGAGGGCAGGTCCTTCACGTGAAGGTCCATCAGGCGGTCGCCGCACTCCGCGACCGTCTTGACCGGGTCGACTCCCGCTTGGACGGTGTGGCCGACGTCCATGCACACGCCCAGCCGCCGGTCCCGTGCGCGGACGAGTCGCAGCACGTCCTGCGGCGCCGGGTAGGACTTGTCCTCCGGGCCGTGATTGTGGATGGCGACCGGGATGTCGTACTCCCGGACCAGCTTCTCCACCGAGTCCAGGATGCCGGGGTCCGGCGAGCCCACGATCACGGGAAGGCCGGCCGTCCGAGCGTACTCGAAGGCCTTTCGGGCCTCGTCTTCGCTCTTCATGTAGATGACGCCGCCGCCCATGATCGTGATGCCGGCCGCTTCGATCTTCGCCCGCGCGGCCCGGATGGCTTCCGGCGACGCAGTGAGCGGCAGGTGGACGTCCTTCAGCGTGATGTAGCGGACGTCCATCGCCCGGCACATGTCGATCGCCTGGTCGAGGCTGAACTTGCGCAGCGAGTAGGACGCCAGGCCGAGCTTTAGCCGGCGGGGGTGCGGGGAAGCCGGCGCGTCGCGGGCCGCGAGCGACGCCGCGGCCGCCCCGGCCGCCGTCCCCAGGAATGCCCGCCGCGACCGCCAAGCGAGCGCCATGGCGTGCTTCAGCGAGCGGGGCAGGCCGCTCCCTGGGCCGCCCATTCCTTCACCTTCGCCGTGAACTGCGCTTCGCTCACCGGGACGGGCGTCCGGCCCTCGCCGGGTTGCCAGCCCCACAGGACCAGCGGCGTCGCCATGTGCTCGACGATCTGGTCCACGCTTCGATTGCCGTTCTGCCTCCGGTCCTTCAGCAGCTCGCAGAGCTGGCGGTCGGTCAGCCCCCGCCAGACCATCGGCGTGCTCGGCGGCGGCAGGTGCCAATCGGGCGCGCCGGGAGGCATGTTCCGGCCGTCGAGGTTGTGGTCCTGATGACAGGTCTCGCACTTCTGGGCGGTCACGCCGTGGCCGCCCGGACCGCGCCGGACGTCCATCGCGTGCGGATGGCTGTCGTCTCCCTGCCGGGGGAAGTCTCCCGACGAGTGGCAGTTCATGCAGCGCGGGTGGCGCAAGACGGGGACGATGGATGCGAACGCCGCGGCCGCGGCCGGCTCGCCCGCGGCCCCCGCCTGGCGAGCGAGAAAGACGCCCGGCCCCAGCAGCCCGGCCACGACGGCGGCCGCGATCGACGCTTCGCGGCCCGAGCCGGGCCTCATCCGGCCTCGCTCATGCGGATGGGCAGCCGGCGGACGCGCTTGCCGGTCGCGGCGAAGATCGCGTTGACGACCGCCGGGGCGGTGCACGGCACGCCCGGCTCCCCCACCCCGCCGGACTTCTCGTCGTTCTGCACGATGTGGACCTCGATGTCGGGCGTCTCGTTGATCCGCAGCATCGGGTAGTCGTGGAAGTTGCTCTGCTGGACGCGGCCCTGGTCGAACGTCAGCTCGCCGTAGAGCGCGGCGGTCAGGCCGAAGATCGCCCCACCCTGGGTCTGCGCCTCGATGATGCCCGGGTTCACGTACCGGCCGCAGTCGATCGCGCAGACCACGCGGTGGACCCGGACCTTTCCGGCGCCGTCGACCGAGACCTCGGCCACCTGGGCGGTATAGCTCTCGAAGGAAGCGTGCACCGCGATGCCGCGCGCCCGGCCGGCCGGCAGCGGCTTCCCCCAGCCGGCCTTCTCGGCCGCCAGCTCGAGCACGCCCTTGTGGCGCGGGGCCTTGGCGAGCAGCGCCCGCCGCAGCTCGAACGGGTCCTTGCCGCCCGCCGCTGCCAGTTCGTCGAGGAAGCACTCTGTAGCGAACGCCGTGTGCGAGTGGCCGACCGACCGCCACCACAGCACGGGCACCCCCACCTTCATCGGGTGGTATTCCACGCTCAGGTTGGGTATCGCATAGGGCAGGTCGGATGCTCCCTCGACCGCGGTGTCGTCGATGCCGTTCTTGACCATGGCCTGCTCGAAGGGGGTGCCGGCCAGGATCGACTGTCCGACGATGCGATGCGACCACGCCAGGAGGTTCCCGCTCGCGTCCACGCCTCCCGCGAGGGCGTGATAGTAGGCCGGGCGGTAGTAGCCGCCGTGCATGTCGTCCTCGCGTGTCCAGATCACCTTCACCGGCGCGCCGGCGGCCTTGGCCACGTGCACCGCCTCGCGGACGAAGTCCGAGGTCGGGGTGGCGCGACGTCCGAAGCCGCCTCCCAGCAACGTCGTGTGGATCTGCACCTGCTCCGGCTTCAGCCCGGCCACCTCGGCCGCGGTCGCCCGGTCCATGGTCTGGAACTGCGTACCGGTCCAGATCTCGCACCCGTCGGCGCGCAGGTCCACCGCGCAGTTGAGCGGCTCCATCATGGCGTGCGAGAGGTAGGGGACCTCGTAGACGGCTTCGACCTTCTTCGCCGCCGAGCCGAGCGCACTCAAGGGGTCGCCCTCCTTGCGCGCGACCAGCCCGGGCTGCCGGGCCTGCTCGGCATACTGCTGGCGCTGCCGGGCGGTGCTGAAATCGGCCATGGGGCCCTCGTCCCACTCGATCCGCAGCGCCTCGCGCCCGCGCCGGGCCGGCCAGAAGCCGTCGGCCACGACCGCGACGCCCGAGGGCACCTGCACCACCTTCCGCACGCCCGGGACCGCCTTGGCGCGCTCGGCGTCGACGCTCTTCACCCGACCGCCGAACACCGGCGAGCGGGCGACCACGGCGGTCAGCATCCCGGGTCCGGTCACGTCGATGCCGAAGACGCCCTTCCCGTTGGTCTTCTCGGGCGTGTCGAGGCGCTTGACCGGCCGGCCGATCAGCTTGAAGTCCTTGGGGTCCTTCAGCGCGACCGGCGAGGGAGGAGTCAGCCGGGCCGCCTCCTCGGCCAGTTGCCCGTAGGAGAGGCGCCGGTTCGACGGGGCGTGCACCACCGTCCCGTTCTCGGTGCGGCAGGCGGCCGGATCGACCTTCCACCTCTGCGCAGCCGCGGCCACCAGCATCGCGCGCGCGGCCGCGCCCGCCTTGCGGAACTGGTCGAACGAGGACCAGGTGCTGGTGCTGCCCCCGGTCATCTGCATGCCGAACACGGGATGGTTGTAGACCGGGTCTACGGGCGCCGGCTCGAAGCGCACCTTCGTCCAGTCGGCGTCCAGCTCTTCGGCCAGGATCATCGGCAGCGCCGTGAAGACGCCCTGGCCCATCTCGGAGTGGTTCACGATGACCGTCACCAGGCCGCTTCGGCCCTTGCCCCCGTTCCCGGGAGGCAGAACCCGATCAGGAGCCCGCCGCCGGCCGAGACCGTCACCTTCAGGAAGTCCCGGCGAAGCAGGCCCGCCGCCGGGACGGCCGGCTCGCGGCCGCGCGTCATCGTCATGGCCGGCCTCCCTCGGCGGCCAGCTCCGCCGCACGATGCACGGCGCGCCGGATCCGGGGATACGTCCCGCAGCGGCAGATGTTTCCGGTGAGCGCCTGATCGATGTCCTCGTCGGTCGGCTTGGGCTTCTCCTTGAGCAGCACCGCGGCGCTCATGATCTGCCCGGACTGGCAATAGCCGCACTGGGGCACGTCGACCTCGATCCAGGCACGTTGCAGCGGATGGCTCAGGTCCGGCGAGAGCCCTTCGATGGTGGTGATCTCCCGGCCGGCCGCCCGCGATACGGGAGCCACGCAGGAGCGCACCGCCTGGCCGTCGACGTGGACGGTGCACGCCCCGCACTGGGCCATGCCACAGCCGTATTTCGTCCCGTTGAGGCCCAGGTTGTCCCGCAGGACCCAGAGCAGCGGCGTCGAGGGGTCGACGTCCAGGTCGACCCGGCGCTTGTTGACGATGAGGGAAATCATGCTCCTCAGAATATCAGCTTCGCGGCGAGCTGGTAGTTCCGCGGGATGTTGAACTGGCTCGTCGTCTTGCCGAAGTTGGAGCTGGTGGGATCGAGGTTCGGGATGGCGAAGATCGCGTGGTTGAGAGCGTTGATGGCCTCGAGGCGGAGCTGGAGCCGCACGCTGCGGTTGAAGCTCACCGTCTTGATGAGCGACGCGTCGAGGAACTGCACCGGCTGGCTCCGGATGCCGGGGCGGGAGGGGAAGGCCCGGATGTTGTTGGCGAGCCGGATGCGCTGGTCGGCGCGCTGCTTGGCCGGATCGTCGACGCCGCTCGTCCGGTCCACGTTGCTCCAGTCGGCCTTCAGCTTGCCGGGGTCGCCGCGGTAGTAGACGTTCCCGAACGTCAGGGGCCGGCCGCTCTGCAGGTTGTAGATGCCCTGGACGCTCCAGCCCCCGAGCAGCGCCCGCGCCACGCCCCCCAGCTCGACGCGCCGACCCTTGCCGAAAGGCAGCTCCCAGATGCCGCTGGCCGCGAAGCGGTGCGGGATGTCCGCATCGGCCAGGCGCTCCTCCAGCGCCGTGTCGGTATTGTTCAGCCGGCTGAAGCGCTCCGTGGACCGGGAGATCGTGTAGGCGAGCAGCAGCGAGTAGCCGCCCGAGAAGCGCTTCTCCACGCGGAACTGGCCGGAGTTGTAGAGGCTCGTCCCATCGTAACGGTCGGTGCGGAGGTTGCCGAACTCGGGGAAGGGACGCAGGAGCTGCTGCCGCTGGATCGTGCTCCCGTTGAAGGAGGTCCCGGGCAGCAGGCCGCGGAAC
>QHVM01000028.1 GCA_003223555.1 Acidobacteriota bacterium
AGCTGATCCTGGGACTGCCGCCCATGAGCCAGTACGACGCCGCCGCCACGCCGATGTACGCCTCGTTCCAGGCCTCGCCGGTGCTCACGCCGTACGTCCACCGCGAGGCGCGAGTCAGCCTCGACGAGAAGAACGACGCCGCCGCCCCCGGCGCCGCCGCCTCCCTGGCCATGGACTTCGACGAGCCGGACCGCGCGCCGGACATCGAGCTGAACGAGATCGTCTGGCGGGCGGTGAAGGGCGCCGGCGCGCGGATGCCGCCGCCGGTGCGGGCCGCCTTCGTGCGGCCGCATGGACCCGACGACGAAGCGAAAGACCGAGCGAACACGGGACGATAACCGCCAGTCGACCAGCAAAAGAGCAAAAGCTCGAGCGGAGCGGGATTCACTCCCGCGGAGCGAGGGGGGGTCTGGGGGGTGCGCCGCTACACCCCCCAGCTCGATGAGGAGCGGAGCGGGATTCACTCCCGCGGAGCGAGGGGGGGTCCAGGGGGGCGCGCCGCAGCGCCCCCCTGCTCGACAGGAAATCCTCGCTTGCGCATCAGCGCGGCGATGCCCGGGTCGCGGCCGCGGAACGCCCGGTAGGCATCCGCGGGATCGACCGTGTTGCCGATCGAGAAGATGTCCTGCCGCAGGCGGCTGGCCACCGCCTTGTCGTACGGCCCGCCGGCCTCGGTGAACGCCTCCCACGCGTCGGCCGAGAGCGTGTCCGACCAGAGGTAGCTGTAGTAGCCGGCCGAGTAGCCCTCGCCCGAGAAGACGTGGCTGAACTGCGGCGTCCGGTGGCGCATGACGATCTCCGACGGCATCCCGAGGGCGGCCAGCGTCTCGCGCTCGAACGCCTTGGGGTCGATCGTGCGGTCGCCGGCCAGGTGGAGCTTCATGTCGACGAGGGCGCTGGCCAGGTACTCGACGGTGGCGAACCCCTGGTTGAAGGTCGACGCGCGCTCGATCTTCTTCACCAGCTCGGGCGGGATCGGCTGGCCGGTCTGGTAGTGCAGCGCGAAGCGGTTCAGCACCTCGGGCGTCGACAGCCAGTGCTCGAGCAGCTGGGACGGGAACTCGACGTAGTCGCGGGCCACGTTGGTGCCGGACAGCGACGGGTAGCTGACGCTGGAGCTGAGGCCGTGGAGGGCGTGGCCGAACTCGTGGAAGAGCGCGGTGGCGTCGTCCCAGGAGACGAGGATCGGTTCCCCGGGCTTGCCCTTCACGAAGTTGGTGTTGTTGGAGACGATGGTCGTGACCTCGTGGTCGAACCGCTCCTGGTTGCGGTAGGCGTTCATCCACGCCCCGGACTGCTTGCCCGGCCGTGCGTAGGGATCGAAGTACCAGAGCCCGACCAGCTTGCCGGCCGGGTCGGTGACCTTGTAGACGCGCATGTCGGGGTCGTAGACCGGCACGTCGCCGACCGGCGCGAACTGGAAGCCGAAGAGCTGGCCGGCCACCCAGAACATTCCCTCCCGCAGCTTCTCGAGCTGCAGGTAGGGCTTGACCTCGTTCTGGTCGAGGTCGTATTTCGCCTTGCGTACCTTCTCGGCGTAGTAGCGGTAGTCCCAGGGCTCGATCTTGATCCGCGCCCCTTCCTTGTCCGCCACCGCCTGCATGTCGGCGACCTCCTCGCGGACGCGCGCCACCGCCGGCTTCCAGACCGCCTCCATGAGCGCCATCGCGCGCTCCGGCGTGCCGGCCATCGTGTTCTCCAGCCGCCAGTGGGCGTGGGTCGGGTAACCGAGCAGCTTCGCCCGCTCCGCGCGGAGCTTCAGGACCTCGCTCACGATCGCGTTGTTGTCGCGGGCGTCGCCGTGGTCGCCCCGGCTGTAGTAGGTGCGCCAGACCTTCTCGCGCAGGTCGCGCCGGTCCGAGTAGGTGAGGAACGGCTCCATGCTGGAGCGCGTGTTGAGGATCGCCCACTTGCCCTTCTGGCCCCGCTGGTCCGCGGCCGCCCCGGCGGCGGAACGCACGGAGTCGGGCAGGCCGGCGAGGTCGGGCTCGTGGTCGAGGAAGAGCACGTAGTCCGCCTCGTCGGCGAGGAGGTTCTGGCTGAACTTCGTGTAGAGCGTGGCCAGCCGCTGGTTGATCTCCGACAGCCGCTTCTTCGCCGCCGGGTCGAGCTTCGCCCCCGCCCGCACGAAGTTGGTGTAGTCGAGCCAGGCCAGCCGCTTCTGCTCCGGGTTCAGGCCGGCCGTCTGGCGCGCCGCGTAGACGGCGGCGATGCGCTGGAAGAGCTTCTCGTTCTGGGTGATCTGGTCGGAGAAGGCGGCCAGCCGGGGCGCCATCTCCTCCTCGACCTTCTGGAAGTCCGGCGTGCTCATGGTCGAGCTGTAGATGCCGAAGACGGTCCCCACGCGGTCGAGCGTGTGCCCGGAGCGCTCGAGCGCGGCCAGCGTGTTCTCGAAGCTCGGCGGGGCGGGGTCGTTCGCGATCTTGTCCACCTCGGCGAGCTGCTCGGCCATCGCCGACTCCAGGGCGGGCTTGAACTGGTCGACCTTGACCCGGTCGAACGGCGGGACGCCGCCGTAGGGACCGGTCCACGGCGCGAGGAGCGGGTTGAAAGCGGGGTCGGCGGCCGGGCTGTCCTTGCTCACCGCGATGGCGACGAGCGCGGCCAGGGCCGCGCCCGCGGGAAGAGTCCTGGGCATCGATTCGGCTCCGGTTTGTTGAATCCCGACGCGGCCGCGAGCGGCAGGCCGTCGCCGGATTCTACCGCGCCCGCGCGGGCCCGTCGACGCCGCTCTTTCCCTCGGGCCGGCCGCGCAGGCGCCGGGGGGCCACGGCGCGGTACGCCTCCTCGACCAGGGCCGCCACCACCGTCCAGCTCGGCCTCCGGTCGAGCCGGGCGCCGATCCAGCCCCGCGGGCCGACGTAGGGCGGGACGAAGAAGCGCCGCGGATCCGCCTCCACGACCGCCGACTGGGCGCCGGGGGGAGCCGCGCACCAGATGGCGAGCCGGCCGTCGCTGTGGTGGTCGTTCACGAACATCACGAAGAGCCGGCCCCGGACGCGGAAGGTCGGCGCGCCCCAGGCTTCCTTCTCCTCGGCCTCGGGCAGGGCCAGGCAGATGCGGCGGATGCGGGCCAGCGCCCGGCCCGGGGTGAGCACACGCCATCTTAGTCTGCCCTGGCCCGCCACGCGGATGCGGTTGCTAGAGTGGGACCAGGGAGAGGATGGATGGCCCGGCCGGCCGGTCGCGACGTCGTGAGGGCCGGGGTGAGCGAGGCCGAGATGCGCGAGCGGGTCGTCCGGCTCGTCTTCGGCGGCGACGCCGGCCGCCTGGAGGAGTTCTGCGCGGCGATCCGGCAGGCCCTGCCCGAGGGGACGGCGGCGGTGCTGCGGGGCAGCGCCGTCACCGGCACGCGGCACGGCGACGGCGCGCCCTTCGACGCCGACGGACCCGGCACCAGCGACCTCGACCTCACCCTGGTGGGCGACGAAGTCGTCGGGCTCTACAGCGCGTTCTGGATCCCCGGGATGAACAGCCGGCCGCTCAGCGACAAGGACCCCGACATCTGCCCCGCCCTGGTGCCGCTGCGCCGCCGGCTCATGGCGATGGTCGGGCGGCCGGTCAACATCCAGGGCACGCGGGACTGGGTCATGTTCGTGCGCGAGCACCTGATGGGCCAGCCATTCCTCACCCTCGTCGGCCGGGTCGAGAGCGCGTGAGTTGCGGCTGCTGACCTACAACATCCGCTACGGCGGGCTGGGCCGCGTGGGCGCGCTGGCGGCCGTCGTCAACCAGTGCGCTCCCGACGTGGTCGTTCTCCAGGAGGCGACCCGTCCCGAGGTGGTGGAGCGGCTGGCCGAGGCCACCGGCATGAAGGCCTGGGGCTCGCGACCGTCCCACTCGGTCGGCTTCATGAGCCGCCGCGAGGTCGGCCATCACGAGTGGCACCGGCCGGTTGCGAGCCGCCGCGCCTTCCTGGAGATCCTCCCCGCGGGCTCGCCCCTGCGGATCTTCGGCGTGCACCTGAGCGCCGTCCATTCCAACTGGACCGAGCGCCGCCGGGTGCGGGAGCTGCGGGCGCTGCTGGGCGGCATCGCCCGCCACCAGGACGGCTTCCACGTGGTGGCGGGCGATTTCAACACGCTCGCGCCCGGCGAGACGCTCGACCTGCGGAAGCTGCCGCCGCGGCTGCGGGCGGTTGCGTGGCTGACCGGCCGCCGGATCCGCTGGGAGACGATCCAGATCATGCTCGACGCCTCGTACGTCGACGCCTACCGGTCGCTGAACCCCGGCGATCCCGGCTTCACCTTCCCGACCTGGGATCCCCACGTGCGGCTCGATTACATCTTCCTTCCCCTGGCGTGGTCGCCCCGGCTCGCCGCCTGCACGGTGGTGGCCGGCCCGGCCGCCGTCGGGGGAGCCTCCGACCACCTGCCGGTCCTGGCCGAGCTCGACGAGTCGTAGCGCGGGCGGACCGGTTGGGAGGCGGACCCCGACACCCGCGCCTCCTGCGACACGCTGCGGAGCGAGGCCGCGGCCTCTCAGAACACCGCGTGCAGCGCGAAGTAGGTCGTCGCGGCCACCGCGGCGGCCAGGGGGATGGTGAGGATCCACGCCCAGACGATGGTCCCCGCCACCCCCCACTTCACCGCCGACACCCGCCGGGCCGAGCCGACGCCGATGATGGCTCCGGTGATGGTGTGGGTCGTGGAGACCGGGATCCCCAGCGCGGTGGCCAGGAACAGCGTGGCCGCCCCGGCCGTCTCCGCGCAGAAGCCCCCGAAGGGCTGGAGCTTCGTGATCTTGGTGCCCATCGTCTTCACGATCCGCCAGCCGCCGAACATCGTCCCCAGCCCCATCGCTGCGTGGCAGATGATGATCACCCAGAAGGGGATCTCGAAGCCCTTGTGGTAGCCGGCCGTGACCAGCAGGCCGGTGATGATCCCCATGGTCTTCTGCGCGTCGTTGCCTCCGTGGCCGAGGCTGTACAGCGAAGCGGAGACGAGCTGCAGCCGCCGGAAGAGCTGGTCCAGCCGGAAGGGCTGCCAGCGCCGGAAGATCCACGTCACGGACACCATGAGCGCGAACCCCACCACCAGGCCCATCAGCGGCGCCAGGACGATGAAGGCCAGCGTCTTCGTCCACCCCGACAAGAGGATGGCGCCGAGGCCGGCCTTGGCCACCGCGGCCCCCGCGTAACCGCCGATGAGCGCGTGGGAGGAGGAGACGGGCAGGCCGTAGTACCAGGTGAAGAGGTTCCAGCTGATCGCACCGATGAGGCCGGCCAGGATCACTTCGTTGGTCACGATGGAGATGTCGATCATCCCCTTGCCCATCGTCTTGGCCACCTGGGTCCCCATCACGAAGGCGGCCACGAAGTTGAAGAATGCCGCCCACAGGACCGCCTTCGAGGGCGAGAGGACCCGCGTGGAGACGACGGTGGCGATGGAGTTGGCGGCGTCGTGGAACCCGTTGAGGAAGTCGAAGGTCAGCGCGACGAGGATGATGAAGACGACGATCGCGGAGGGGGTGGGCAAGGCGCCTCAGGCGCTCTTGACGATGACGTTGCCGAGGGCGTGGGTGAAGTCCTTGCACTCGTCGCAGGCGTCCTCCAGCCCCTGGTAGATCTCCTTCCACTTCATGATCTCGAGCGGCTTCTTGGTGTCCCCCGCCCTGAACAGCTCGGCGATGACGCTGAAGTAGAGGGCGTCGGCGTCGTTCTCCAGCTTGGAGATCTGCACGATCGACTCCCGGATGAGCTTCTCGTTGCCGAGGTCCCACCACGATGATCTGCGCGAACTTGCGCAGGGGCTCGGGCGACTCGCCGATCTCGAACAGGATCAGGAACTGGGCGACTCCCTCCAGGTAGTCGAGGATGTCGTCGAGGTCGCTGGCGATGACCCGGATGTCCTCCCGGTCGAGGGGAGTGATGAAGGTCGAGTTGAGCGCGTCGAAGACCTCCTTGGTGATCTGGTCGCCCTCGTGCTCGAGCGCCTTCAGCTCGGCGACCTTGACCCGGCGGTCCTCGAGGCTCTGGCTGGCCGCGATCTCCGCGAACAGGCGCGCGCCGCGGAGCAGGTGCTGGGTGTCGCGGTCCAGCAGCTCGTGGAACCGCTCCTCCCGGGGCATGAAGAACTTGACGATCTTGTCACCTCGCATGCCTCGACCTCCGATGATGGTGGCGCTACTCTTCAGTGACCTTTCCGTGATCGTAGCACGTGCGCCGGGGGCGCCGCGGTCGTCTCCGTTCAGCGACCGGAGGCCACCTTCGAGTGACACGTTCCCGGTCGTCGAAGCGCGGGCGGCGAGCTCGCCCTCGATGAGGCCCAGCACCTCGAACCCGGCCCGGTTGGACGGCAGGTCGGCCAGGCCGCTCCCGCCCCGCGCCAGGCGGTCGGCGTCCCGGCGCCGCCCGCCAACCGCGGCCGCGCCGGGCCGCTTGACATTCATCGATATTTCCAGTATATTAAAACTATGGATGCCAAGCGATCGGTGGCCGCCCTCGGCGCGCTGGCCCAGGAGTCGCGCCTCGAGGTGTTCCGCCTCCTCGTCCGGCGCGGCCCGGCCGGGTTGCCGGCCGGCGAGATCAGCCGGCGGATTGGCGTTCCCCCGACCACGCTCTCTTTCCATCTGGCCCAGTTGAGCCACGCCGGGCTCGTGACCTCGCGGCGCAATGGCCGCTCGATCCTCTACGCGGCGAACTACCCGGGCATGCAGGATCTGATGGGCTTCCTGCTCGAGAACTGCTGCCAGGAGGGCGCCGGTTGTGCCCCGCCGGAAGCGGGGCGAAGGAGACGGAGATGATGGAAGCAGTGAGAGAAGAGAAGACCTGTTGTGGCCCGACGTGCTGCGCGGACACCCCGGCGCGGACCGGGGGAACGCGACCGGTCCCGGCGGCCGAAGAGCGGTCGCAGGCCGTCCGCGAGCGCTACGGGCGGATCGCCGAAGGGACGGTGAGCGGGTGTTGCGGCGCATCGGCGTCCGGCTGCGCGTCCGAGTCGGCGGTGTCTGTCGGCATCGGCTACGACCCGGGTGAGCTGGCCGGTGTACCGGCGGAGGCGAATCTCGGCCTGGGCTGCGGGGCGCCCCTCGGGTTCCTGTCGCTGGATCCGGGGGAGACCGTGCTCGACCTGGGCTCGGGGGCCGGGCTCGACGTCTTCCTCGCCGCGCGGCAGGTGGGGCCGGGCGGCCGCGTGATCGGCGTCGACATGACGCCGGAGATGCTGGTCCGCGCCCGCGCGAGCGCGGCCAGGATCGGCCTGTCGCAGGTGGAGTTCCGGGAGGGACGCCTGGAGGCCCTGCCGGTGGCGAGCGCCTCCATCGACGCCGTGACCAGCAACTGTGTCATCAACCTGGTGCCCGACAAGCGGGCCGTCTTCAAGGAGGTCGCGCGGGTGCTGCGGCCCGGGGGGCGCATGGTCGTGTCGGACATCCTGCTCGACGGCCGTCTGCCGGAAGCGGTGCAGCAGGACCTGCTGGCCTACGTCGGCTGCGTCTCCGGGGCCATGAGGCGCGAGGAATACTTCGCCCTGGTGGCCGGGGCGGGTCTCGCGCAAGTCGAGATCCTGCGGGACGTGGACTACCTGGCGTCGCTCGTCGAATCCGCGCCCGAAGAGGTCCGGGAGCTTGAGGCGCGAACGGGCGTCCGGCGCGAAGAAGTGCTGGGCCGGGTGCGGTCGGTGACCTTCCGCGCCCGGAAGCCGGCGGCCTGAAACGGCGCCATGGCCGGGCCCGAGAAGGTGGTCTTCGCCTGCGTCCACAACGCCGGCCGCTCCCAGATGGCGGCCGCGCTGTTCAACCAGGTCGCCGACCCCGCCCGCGCTCGCGCCGTCTCCGCCGGCACCGAGCCCGCTGACCGCGTGCACCCCGAGGTCGTGGAGGCGATGCGGGAGGCAGGTACCGACCTCTCCTCGGCCCGACCTCACCTCCTGACCCGCGAGCTGGCCGCCTCCGCGCGCCTGCTCGTGACGATGGGCTGCGCCGAGGCGTGCCCCTACGTGTCGGGGCTGCGCCGGGAAGACTGGCCACTCGATGACCCGAAGGGACGCGGCATCGACGACGTCCGCCGGATCCGCGAGGAGATCCGGCGGCGCGTGGCGCGGCTGGTGGCCGAGAACGGCTGGGGCCGCGGTGCGGCCGCTGGTTGACGCCCAGGGGCGGTCGAAGACGCGCTGCGCACGAAGGGCGGACCAGCGAAGACCGTCTACTCCCCCCGCCTTGGCCACGGTGGAGGCTGACTTGGCCTGGATACGTTTTTTGGGCGAACTTTAGGCGCACGAAGGCATAGACTCCAGTGGGGACACGATGCGGCCACGGGTGGGAAGCACGGATCAACTCCTCTGCGTCGCCATTGCCGAAAGGCGGCTGGTCGCTTTTGAACTGGACGGCTTTTGGCGGATCGCGGAGCCACACGATTACGGCATCATCGATGGCGTCGCCAGGCTGTTCTTTTATCAGATCGGTGGCGAAAGCCGGTCCGGCCGGCCAACGGGTTGGCGGTGGGGCCTGTTGCCGAGAGTCTCTAACGTACGCATCCTGTCCCAGAGCTTCGCCGGCCCGCGCCTTGTTCCATCCGGCCACCACATTCATTGGGACACACTGATCGCAACCGTCTCGCCACGCCCCGTGTCCAGGTCGCCAACGACTGAACCTGGGACCACGGCCCACTCTCCCCCGCTCCGGATGCGAAGCCGTACGAAGTAGGTGCAGCAAGGCTCTTCCCGGCCTTCGCGGTCAGACCTCCCCGACGACGGATCGAGTCTTTGCGAAGCACACCACCACGAAGAGCAGAGGACCTCTTAACGGAGGCTCGTCCCCACCGCCCGGGCCAGGGCGTACTGGGCCTTGTCGTACCCCGCGACGGCGGCCAGGTAATCCGTGCGGGCCCGGGTCAGGTCCTGCTCGGCCAGGATGCGCTCGAGCACCGCGGCCACGCCGAACTCCTTCCGCTCCTGGCTCAGTCTCAGCGTTTCCTCGGCGGCGGCGAGGGCCTCTTTTGCGGTGGCGATCTGGTCGGAGAGAGATGCCACCCGCGCGACCACCTCGACGACCTCCCGCACGACGGCCTGGCGCCGCTTCTCGGCCAGCAGCCGGGCTGCTTCGAGGCCGGCTCGCGCCTCCGCGCTGCGGGCGGCGTCGAACAGGCCCCCGGGGCCGATGCGCCATCCCAGGGCCAGCACGTAGTCTTCGGAGGCGCCGAAGGCGCCGGGGCGGCCGCGCCGCCCGCCCCCGAGTCCGCCCGCGAAGAACTGGGCCGAGAAGGTGGGGAAGAGGGGGCCGTAGCGGACGCCGGTCTCGGCGTGGCGGGCCGCGGCGAGCCGCGCCGCCTCCTGGGCCAGCTCCGGGCGGGCGGCCAGCGCCTGTTCGACGAGCGAGTCGACAGGCGCATCCGCGGGAACCAGGGTGAGAGGCACCAGCTCCGCGTCCCGCGCCCGCAGCTCGACCCGCGGATCGAGCTGAAGAACGTGGGCCAGCCCGATCCCAGCCACGCGTTGCTGCTCACGTGCCTGCCGGAGAGCGACGGCATTGTGCCCGGCCTCGGCCCTCACGCGCAGCTCCTCGCCGCGCAACGCCAGGCCGATCTCCACCGCGCGGTGGAGCTGGTCCTCGTGCTCCCGCGAGGTCCGCAGCGCATCCTCGGCCACCCCCACCGCGGCCTGGGCATGCGCCAGGTCGAAGTAGGCCTCGGCGGCGGCGAGGACGGACTCGGCGCGCTGGGCCTCGAGGCCGTGCTCCGAGGCCCTCGACAACGCGCGGGTTTCGCGCAAACGGTAGAGAGCGCCGCCGACGTCGGTCTGGGCGGCGAGGCCAACGCCAGGGGCGTAGCTCGCTTTGTGGACGTCCACGAGGTCGCCCGCCGTGTCTTGCAGCAGTTCGTCGTGGCGGTGGTAGGCGAGTCCGGGCGACAGCCAGGGGAAGAACTGCTCGAGGGCGACCCGGTGGACGGCCCGCGCCTCTTCCAGCCTCCGGGCGGCGATCTGGACGTCCAGGTTCTGGGCACCGACGAAGCGGAGGACGGTGGCGAGGTCGATCGCGCGCACTTCTTGCTGACCGGCCGCCGCCTGGCTCGGCATCGGCGGCAGGAGCAGGGGCTTCGGGCCGGGCAGGAGCAGGACGAATGGGATGAAGCCGAGGGCGCGCCGGCGGGCGCTCCTCATCGCGCCTCCACCACCCGCACGGCCTGTCCGTCGGCGAGTCCCTGCTTGCCGGAGACCACCACCGTGGACTCGGGAGCGAGCCCGGCGAGGACCTCCACCGTGACGCCGTCGTCGTGGCCCGTCTTCACGGCCACCTTG
Organism: Acidobacteriota bacterium; assembly: GCA_003223555.1. Taxonomy (GTDB): domain Bacteria; phylum Acidobacteriota; class Vicinamibacteria; order Fen-336; family Fen-336; genus AA32. The sequence continues at coordinate 10,236 of QHVM01000028.1, forward strand.
CGGGCGCGACCGTCGACGACGGCGAACACGAAGCTCCCTTCCTTCTCCGTGACGAGCGCCTGGGCGGGCAGGAGCAGGGCTTTTCCCTTGCGCTCGACCGCAAGCTGGACCCGCACGTACATGCCGGGCCGCAAGGCACGGTCCGCGTTCGGCATCTCGATCTCGATGGCCATGGTCCGAGTGGCGTCGTCGAGGGCATAGGCGATCCGCGTCACGCTGCCGGGGAAGCTCCGCCCCGGCAGCTCGGCCGCGCTCACCTCCACCGGCAGGCCCTTGCGGACGGAGGGCACGTCGGACTCGGGGACGGCCGCGTCGATCCGGACCCGGCCGAGGTCCATCAGGATGAGGACGCCGCTCGTCTTCGCCGCGCTGCTCGAGGTGGCGGCGGGCACGAAGGCGCCGACATCGACCCACCGCTGGGTGACGATCCCGGAGAAGGGCGCGGTGAGGCGCGCGTAACCGAGCAGCGTCTGGATCCGCTTGAGATTGGCCCCGGCCACCGCGCGGCGGCCCTCGGCGGCGTCCACCGCCTGCGGCGTCACCAGGTCGGGGGCCTTGTCGCGCGCCTCGGCCAGGCGCCTGTGCTCGGTCTCGGCCACCTCGACCTCGGCCTGCACGCGCTCCAGCTCGGCGACGAGCTCCGGTACCTCCACCTCGGCGAGGAGCTGGCCGCGGCGCACAGGATCGCCGCGGTCCACGTAGATGGCCTTGAGGTAACCGCCGACCTTCGAGTAAAGGGTCGCTTCCTGGTAGGCCCGCACCGAACCGGGCAGCGTCAGTCGGCGCTCGAGAGAGCCGCTCCGGGGCCGGGTCACCATGACGCTGGCGATGGGCTCCGGCGCGGGCCCCGCCGCCCGAGGCGCGGCGGCGAAGATGGCGGCCGCACCCACGGCCAGGACGGCAAGACCCCAGCCGCCCGGGCTCACTGTCGTTCCGGTCGGGCGGCCGAGCGCCGGTTCTCGACGGCGACGTAGAGGATCGGCACCACGAACAGGACCGATGTCGCGGCGGCCAGGATCCCGCCGACCACGGCCCGCGCCAGCGGGATGTTCGCCCCGCCGGCCACGGCCATCGGGGTCAGGCCGAGCAGGGCGGCCAGGCTCGTCATGACGATCGGCCGCAGGCGCGTGCGGGCGGCCCGCACCACCGACTCCGCCACCGGCTCCCCCGTGCCCCGCTCCCGGGCCTCCGCCCGCAACCGGTTGGCGAAGTCCACGAGCAGGACGCTGAAGCTCACCACGATGCCGACCATCATGATGATGCCCATGAGGGACTGGATGCTGAGATGCGTACCCGTGAGGAAGAGCATCCAGGCGACACCGACGAGGCCGAGGGGCACCGCGCACATCACGATGAGCGGGTCGATGAACGAGCGGAACTGCACGACCATGACGAGGTAGACGAGCATCACCGCCAGCACGAGCCCGAGGCCGAGGGAGCGGAAGGACTGCTTCATCGACTGCACCTCGCCCCTCACGTGCACGGCGTAGCCCTCGGGCACCACGCTGCGGTCCCGCGCGACGCGCTCCACGTAGCGCTCGATCTCGCTCGCGACCGCCCTCACGTCGCGGCCGCGGACGTTCACGAAGAGGTCGACCACGCGCGTGATGTTGAGATGGTTGACCTCCGACAGCCCGGTCGATCGGGAGAAGCGGACGAGGTTCCGCAGGGGGACCGGCACGGGCTGGGCCCGGCCGGTGACCGGGATGTCGAGGATGGTGTCGAGGGAGCGGATCCCCTCCTCCCGGTACTGGGCGCCGATGAAGTAGTGGTTGCCGGTCCGCTCGTCGATCCAGAACGACGGCGCGAAGTTGATCGAGCTGTTGAGGGCGGTCACCACGTTCTTCACGACGCTCTCCTGGGTGAGGCCGAGCTGGGCCGCCTTGACGCGGTCCACGTCGAGGTTGATCTGCGGCGCGTCGAGCCTCTGCTGGATGCGGACGTCGACGGCTCCGGGGACGCCCTGGGCGTAGCGCGCGACCTTTTCGGCGATCGCGTGGGAGAGGGCGAGGTCGCGGCCCTCCACCTGGACGTCGATGGGCGAGGGCAGGCCGAAGTTGAGGGCCGCGGTGAGGATCCCTCCCGTGTCGAAGCTGAACTCCGTTCCCGGGAAGGCCGCGGGCAGCTTCCGCCGCAGCTCGTCGACGTAGTGGAACGCGGGCGCGCCATGGGGGACGAGCTGCACGAGCGTGAACGCGTCCTGCGACCCGGTGTTGGGGGTGTAGGCGGCCGGCCAGTCGTAGAGCACGCCGGCGTTGGAGATGATCATCGCCCGCTCCGTGTCGGGGACGGTGGAGCGCACCACGTCCTCGACGCCCGCCATCAGGGCCTCGGTGTTCTCCACCCTCAAGCCCGTGGGACCGCGCATCAGGATCGTGAACTGCCGCGCGTCGGTCGGCGGGAAAAGCTCCGAGCCGACGAGGAGGAACAGGGCCATGGAGGCGGCGAAGAGGAGCGCGGCGGCGGCCAAGACCAGCCCCCTCCGGCCGAGCACCGCCCGCAGGGTCCACTCGTAACCGTCGCGGAGCCGGAGGAACCAGCCGGAGGCCTCGGCCTCGTGCTTCTCGCCCCGGAGCAGCCGCGCGGCGGCCACGGGCACCACCGTGGTGGCGAGAAGACGGTCGGTGGCGACGGCGAAGATCACGGCCTTGGCCAGCGGCGTGAACAGGAACCGCCCGAGACCGGTCAGGAACACCACCGGGAAGAAGACGACGGCCATGGTGAAGGCGACGATGGTGAGGGGCCTCGTCACCTCCTCGGCACCGTCGAGGGCGGCCTGTGCGGCGGGCTTGCCGAGCGAGGCGTGGCGGGTGACGTTCTCCAGCACCACGATCGACTGGTCGATGAGCAGGCCGACGACGAGGGCCAGCCCGCCCAGGGTCATGATGTTGGCGGTCTCCCCGCTAAAGTAGAGCCCGATGAACGCTCCCAGGCAGGCGAGGGGCAGCGCGAGCAGGACGATGAGCGTTGAGCGGAGGCTGCGCAGGAAGAGCAGGATCATCACGGCCGCCAGCAGCGCGCCGAGCAGGCCCTCGCTGGCGACGTTGCGGATGGCCTGGCGGACGTAGACGGACTGGTCCATCACCACGTCCAGGTTGACGTCCTTGACCCGCTCGAGGATGGGCTTGAGCGCGTCCCGGATGCCATCCACCACGGCCAGGGTGTTGGCGCCGGGCTGGCGGTAGATGGGGATGTAGACCTGGCGGCGGCCGCCCACGCGGACGATGTTGGTCTGGATCTGGTGGGCGTCCTCGACGTGGGCCACGTCCCGCACGTAGACGGGAGGGCCGCGGCCGAGGCGCACCGGCAGGTCGTTCAGCTCCTCCACGCGCGCCACCATCCCGTTGGCGTTGATCTGGTAGTCGAGCGGCCCGAACTTGACGCTGCCGGTGGGGATCATGACGTTGAAGTCGCGGATCGCATTGATGACGTCGAGCGGTGAGAGCCCGCGCGCCTGGGCCTTCTCGGGATCCACGTAGGCCAGGATCCGTCGTAGCCGCCCGCCGTAGACGGCAGGCGCGATGACGCCCGGGATGGACTGGAGGCGGTTTCGCAGCTCGAAGTACGCGACGTCGTACAGCTTCGTCTCGTCCAGGGTGGGGCTCGACACGCTGACGAGCGCGAGCGGGATGGCGGCGGTCGGGTCGAACGGCATGACCATGGGCGGGACCGTCCCCGGGGGAAGGTAGTAGAGGTCGCTCATGGCCAGCGAGGTGACCTGGGCCATGGCCGTGTTCGGGTCGACGTCCTCGCCGAAGAAGTCCCGGACGACGCTGACGCCTACCAGCGATTTGGCCTCCTGGCGGACGATGCCGTTGGCCTGTCCGGTCCAACGCTCGAGGCGCGTGGTGATGTCCTTCTCCATGATCTCGGCGGGCATGCCCGGGTACAGGGTCAGGACCTGGACGGCGGGCGTCTTGAAGATCGGCAGGATGTCGGCGGGAAGGCGGAAAAGGGCCGTCGTCCCGACGATGAGGATGGCCAGGGCGAGGACGGCCACCGCGTGGGGGTGGCGCAGAGCGGCTCTAACCACGATCGCGATTCCGCGCCGGAGAGGACCGGTCGGCTTCGTCGAGCAGGTGCAGCAGTTCCTCGGCGGGCACCTTCCCCACGAGGGCGAGGCTTCGGCCCCCGATGCGGCGCGTGCACACGTGGTGGCCGCGGGCCTCGCGGCAGCCCGGCTCCCCCAGGTCGCCGCCGGAGACGAAGAGCGAGAGCTTCTCGCCCTTCGCGTCGTAGAAGAGGAGCTGGACGAGCCGTCCGTCGATCTGGCAGAGCCGTCCGCCCACCAGCCGGGACGCGGGGAAGACCGGAGCGACGGGGGAGAACGGGACTCGTCCGGCGAAGAAGGCGATCACCTGCTGCGGGTCGTCGGAAGTCACCTCGGCCGGCATGGCGTCGGGGACGGACCGGAGGTGGTCGCTCACCAGCTCTTCGGTCAGCGTGAGGGTCGGGGCCTGAGACCGGCGGGCCAGGAACAGCCCGGCCGCGCCCAGGGCAACCGCCGCCAACACCGCCGCCAGGATCCGCATGCGGCTCGTTCGGTGAGCGAAGCGGAGCGATTCGACGCGGGCCCGGACCGCGCCGGGAGGAGCTTCGCGGCTCGGCAGCCGAGCCAGCGCGTGCTTCACCGCCCGCAAGGACTCCAGCCGGGCGCGGCAATCGGCGCACTGGTTCAGGTGCGCCTCGAGCGCTTCCCGCTCGGCAGGCGGCAGGGCTCCGTCCAGGTAAGCAGAGAGAAGCTCCGCGGAGCGGTCGCAGCTCATGACGAGCGGTCCCGGCGCCGAAGTCCCACGGCCAGGAGGGCGGCCAGCCGGGCCCGGCCTCGCGCGATCCGGGAGCGCACGGTGCCGAGGGGAGCGCCGGTCACCTCGGCGATCTCCGCATAGTCGAACCCCCACACGTCGCACAGCAGCACCGCCTCTCGCTGCTCCGGCGGAAGCTGGACGAGGGCCGCTTCGATCTCGCGCCCCTGCAGGCGCTCGACCGTCTCCGGGGAGATCAGGGGCTCCGGGGCCAGGCGGTCTCCGGGCTCCACCGGACGCAGCTCGGGCCGGGCGCTCGTCGCCCGCTTGCGGTCGACGTGGAGGT
>QHVM01000148.1 GCA_003223555.1 Acidobacteriota bacterium
CCTCGGAGACCTCGACCACCTCCTTCACAGGATCAGCTCAAGGTGGTGAAAGAACAGGGCTTCATGACCTACGAGGCACGGTGGGTGGAACGCTTGATCCCGAGCTTCTCCATCCGGCTGCGCAGGGTGTTGGGGTGCAGCCCCAGCACCTTCGCCGCTCCCCTGGGCCCCTCGATCAGCCAGCCTGTCCGCTCCAGGGTGGCGAGGACGTGCGCACGCTCCACCGCCTCGAGGGTCGCTCCTCCTGGCGACGATTCGACCGGACCCGGCGTCGCCGGCGCCGGCACCCTGGACTGCCCGCCTGCCGCGTCGGGCACGGGGAGCAGGTCGTGGTCCAGCTCGAGCATGGGCCCCCCACAGAGCACCGCCGCCCGCTCGATGACGTTTTGCAGCTCCCGGATGTTGCCGGGCCACGAGTACGCCACCAGCCGGTCCATCGTCTCCGGAGGCACGGTCTCGATCCGCTTGCCGAACTTCTTCCCGAACTGGCCGAGGAAGAACATCACGAGCAGCGGGATGTCGGGCCGGCGCTCCCGCAGGGCCGGCACGGCGAGCGGGAAGACGTTGAGCCGGTAGAAGAGATCGGCCCGGAAGCGACCGGCCTGGACGGCCTCCTGCAGGTTGCGGTTGGTCGCGGCGATCACCCGCACGTCCACGCGGGCGGTGCGGCTCGACCCCACCGGCTCGAACTCCTGTTCCTGCAGGACGCGCAGGAGCTTGACCTGGGTCTCGGCCGGCAGTTCGCCCACCTCGTCGAGGAAGATCGTGCCGCGGTCGGCCAGCTCGAAGCGGCCGACCCGCCGCTCGAGGGCGCCGGTGAACGCGCCCTTGACGTGGCCGAAGAGCTCGCTCTCGACGAGGCCCGCCGAGATGGCCCCGCAGTTCACCTTGACGAGCGGCCGCTCCTTGCGCGCGCCCCGGCTGTGGATGGCGCGGGCGATCAGCTCCTTGCCGGTCCCCGTCTCGCCGGAGATCAGCACCGTCGAGTCCGTCGCCGCGACCTGCTCCACCTTCCGGAGCGCGGCGAGGAGGGCCGGACTGTTGCCCACCATCTCGATGAAGTTGTGCTCGCGGCGAATCTCCTCCTGCAGGTAGGTGTTCTCGCGCTCGAGGCGCGCCTTGAGCGCGGCGATCTCCTCGTAGGCCTTCATGTTCCCGACCGCCAGGGCGACCTGGTTGGCGACCTCCTGCAGGAAGGCGGCGTCCACCTCGGAGTACCGATGGCGCGCTCGGCTCGCGAGGTTCAGGGCGCCGATGCTCTCTCCCCGCACGATGAGGGGGACTGCGCAGATCGATCGGATGCCTTCCTGCGCCGCCTGCCGCTCGGAGGAGAACTCGGCCTCGACCTCGAGGTCGCCACGGACCAGGGGACGCTGGCGGTCGAAGGCCCACCCGAAGTGACTGTCCGCCCGCGCGAAGGCATCGCCGACCTTGAAGTGCTCCGAGCGGAACGGGCCCTCGAAGGCGACCAGGCGGAGCAGATCGCCGGCGGGCTCGTAGAGCGCCAGCGCGACGCGGTCGAAGGCGACGGGTCGCCCCAGGGCCTGGCAGACCGTGTGGAGCAGGGCTTCCTGGGTCAGGTTCGAGATGATGGCATTGTTGATCTCGAGCAGCGTGCGATAGCGCTCGGCGGTGAGCGCCGACCGCCGGCTGAGATCGGTCAGCTCCTCGTAGGCCTTCATGTTCTCGACGGCCAGCGCCACCTGGTTGGCGACCTCCTGGAGGAAGCGCACGTCCGGCTCCGCGTACCGGTGGGGCGTGGTGCTGGCGACCGCGAGCGTGCCGATGCTCCTCCCCCGCGCGATGAGGGGCACGATGACGTAGGACCGGACGCCGTCCTCGTAGGCCCAGTCCTCGGCCGGGTACAGGCGCTCCGCGCGGAGATCGCCCCGCACGACAGGTTGCTGGCGCTGGAAGACGAGTCCCACGTGGCTTTCCCACGGGTCCATCTCCAGTCCCACCGTGAAGTACGATGACGGGAGCGAGGACTCGAGGATGAAGAGCTTCAGGACGTCCTTCTCGGCGTCGTGCAGGAAGATCGCGGTGCGCTCGAACGGCACCACCTGGCGGAGGGCGCGGGCGATCGCGTGGAACAGGGCTTCGCGGGTGAGGTTGGCGATCAGGGCGTTGTTGATCTCGAGGAGAGTCCGGTGGCGGTCGGTCTCCGCGGGGGTCTCCTCGCCCGGAGGTCGGGGCACCATGCTCCGTATTCTATACTGTGGCGAGGGCTCTGCCGACGGCACCGCCATTGCCCAGAAGAGCCGGAAGTCTCGATGCCGGAAGGCGCCGAGCATACCCCCCGACTCTACACGGCGGCGCGGGGGGC
>QHVM01000029.1 GCA_003223555.1 Acidobacteriota bacterium
CGGAGACGAGGATCGTCACCGAGAGCGTGATCGCGAACTCGCGGAACAGGCGGCCCACGACGTCGCCCATGAAGAGGAGCGGTATGAGGACGGCGATGAGCGAGACGGTCAGGGAGAGGATGGTGAAGCCGATCTGCTCGGCGCCCTTCAGGGCCGCGTCCAGCGGCCGCTCGTCCTCCTCGATGTAGCGCGTGATGTTCTCGATCATCACGATGGCGTCGTCCACCACGAAGCCGGTGGCGATGGTGAGCGCCATGAGGGTGAGGTTGTTGAGGCTGTAGCCGAGCAGGTACATCACGCCGAAGGTGCCCAGGAGCGACAGGGGAACGGCCACGCTCGGGATGACCGTCGCGGCCAGGGTCCGGAGGAAGAGGAAGATCACCGTCACCACGAGCGCGATGGTGAGCATCAGCTCCAGCTCCACGTCGCGGACCGAGGCGCGGATGGTGGTGGTGCGGTCGGTGAGGATGTCGACCTTCACCGCCGAGGGGAGCGAGGCGCGGAGCTGGGGCAGGAGCGCCTTGATCCGGTCCACCACCGCGATGATGTTGGCCCCCGGCTGGCGCTGGATGTTCATGATGACGGCGGGGACCAGGTTCATCCAGGCCGCCTGCTTCACGTTCTCCGCCCCGTCGACCACCGCCGCGACGTCGGAGAGCCGGACCGGGGCGCCGTTGCGGTAGGCGACCACCAGCGGGCGGTACTGGTCGCTCGAGAGGAGCTGGTCGTTGGCGGCGATCGCGTACAGCTCCCGGGGCCCGTCGAAGCTGCCCTTGGCCTGGTTGACGTTGGCCTGGGCGATGGCCGTCCGCACGTCCTCCACCGTGAGCCCGTAGGAGGACAGCGCGGTCGGGTTCACCTGGACCCGTACCGCGGGCTTCTGGCCCCCGCTGATGCTGACCAGGCCCACGCCGGGGAGCTGCGAGATCTTCTGCGCGAATCGGGTGTCGGCGAAGTCCTCCACCTTGGCCAGGGGCAGGGTGTCCGAGGTGAGGGCGAGGGTGAGGATGGGCGCGTCGGCGGGGTTGGTCTTGCTGTAGATGGGCGGGTTCGGGAGGTCCCGGGGCAGGTACGTGCCGGAGGCGTTGATGGCCGCCTGCACCTCCTGCTCCGCCACGTCGATGTTCAGGTCCAGCGAGAACTGGAGGGTGATGACCGAGCTGCCGTCCGAGCTGTTCGAGGTCATCTGGTTCAGGCCCGGGAGCTGTCCGAACTGCCGCTCCAGGGGCGCGGTCACCGCCGAGGCCATCACCTCCGGGCTGGCCCCCGGGTAGAACGTGACGATCTGTATGGTCGGGTAGTCGACCTGCGGGAGGGCCGAGACGGGAAGCAGCTTGAAGCCGAGGGCGCCCGCGATCAGGAGGCCGGCCATCAGCAGCGAGGTCGCGATCGGCCGGAGGATGAACGGCCGCGAAGGGCTCACTGCGCGGGTCTCCCCCCGCCCTCGGTGCCCTTTGCCCCGCCTTCGCCGCTTCCTCTCCCGCCGCCTCCGCTCTTCGGCCCGCCCTCCCCGCCCCGGCCTCCGCCGCCCGGCCTTCCGGGTCCGCCGGTTTCCCCGGCCGCTCCTCCCGGCGGACCCGTGGCGACCTTCGTTCCGGGCTGGAGGTTGTCGACGCCGTCGGTGACGACCGGCTCCCCGGCCGAGACGCCCTGGCGCACCGCCGAGCTCTCGCCCTCCGTGAGCTGGACCTCCACGTTGCGCATGTCCGCCGTGGAATCCGGCTTGACCACCCACACGAACGTGCCCTGGGCGCCTCGCTGGAGGGCGGCCGTCGGGATGATGACCGTCTGGCGCAAGGTGTCGACGAGCAGCCGGGCATTGACGAACTGGTTGGAGAAGAGGGCATGGTCGTCGTTGCCGAAGAGGGCCTTGAGGCGCACGGTGCCCGTCGTCTCGTCGATCTGGTTGTCGACCGCCTCCAGCGTCCCCAGGGCGAGCCGGGCCTTCAGGTCGCGGTCCCAGGCCTCCACCGGCAGGCGGCTGCCGCTCCTCATGTGCGCCATCACGGGGGGAAGCTGGTCGGCGGGGATGGTGAAGACGACCGCGATCGGCTCGAGCTGGGTCAGGACGAGCAGCCCGTTCGGGTCGGCGGCGTGGACCATGTTGCCGGGGTCGACGAGCCGGAGTCCCGCCCGCCCCGAGATGGGCGCGGTGATGCGGCTGTAGGTCAGGTTCAGCTTCGCGCTCTCGATCTGCGCCCGGTCGCTCTTCAGGGTGGCCTCGAGCTGGTTGACCGTCGCCACCTGGGTGTCGAGCTGCTGCCGGGGGATGGAGTCCTCCGCCACCAGGACCTGGTAGCGCTTCAGGTCGAGCTGCGCGTTCTTCAGCGTCGCCTCGTCCTTCGCCTGCTGGCCCTCGGCCTGGAGGAGCTGGACCTGGAACGGCCGGGGGTCGATCTGCGCGAGCACGTCGCCCTTGCGCACGAGCTGGCCCTCGCGGTAGTTCACGGCCACGAGCTGGCCGTCCACGCGGCTGCGCACGGTCACGGTGTTCACCGGCGTGACGGTGCCGAGGCCGATCAGGTAGACGCCCATGTCGCCCGCGCGGGCGGTGGCGACGACCACCGGCACCGTGCGCGACCGGGCGGCCCGGTCCTGGGCGGGGCTGGAGCCGCTCCCGTGCCTGAGGAGCAGGGCGGCGGCGAGGACGACGATCCCCCCGATGATAGCGAGCCGCAGCCAGGGACGCCGCCTGTGTCGCGGGCGGGAGCCGGCGGACGGAGCGGCGGTATTGGTGGCCTTCGGGGGGAGGACCGGAGTCTCGAGCGTCATCGCCGTTGTCTCCGCGCGGGGTCCGCGACCGCGCCGTCATGCCCCCATCCGGCATCTTAGCGCGGCCTGCGAAGCCCATGCCGGCTCCGGGTGATCGGAGCGAGAAGCTCCGCCAGGGCCCATCAGGAGTTGTCGAGCGGGAGCCGACACTACTCCAATTTGATTTGCAAAATGATGTGTAAAGAGTTCCGGGTGATACACGCCCACGATTGGCTCGAAGCACGTGCTGCGGTGAGCAGGCCGGTCATGACCCGGGCCATGACCCGCCGCGGGGCGCTGAAGCTCGCGGGGGCGGCGTGCAGGGTCAGTTCAGTCGCGTTTGCAGGCTCGTTCCGGCCTCATGGATCAGCGGCCTCCGGTCGCCTTCAGGTACTTGAGCAGCTCTGAGTCGGTGGACAGGATCAGCCACGTCTTGTCGTCCATCCCGCTCCCCAGCGTCTCGAGCGTCTTCAGGAACTGGTAGAACTCCGCGTCCCGGCCGTAGGCCCGCGCGTAGATGGCGGTGGCCTTGGCGTCGGCCTCCCCCTTCTTCTCCTGTGCCGTCCGGTAGCCCATCGAGCTGGCGGCCAGCATGTCCCGCTCCTTTTGCCCGCGGATCTCGGCTGCGCGGCCCTGGCCCTCGGACCGGCTCCGCTCGGCAATGCGCCTGCGCTCGGAGACCATCCGCTCGAAGACCTTCTGCTGCACGGTCTCCACATAGTTGATGCGCTTGAAGCGCACGTCCTCCAGCTCGATCCCGAACTGCGGCGTGATCTCGGCGGCCTTCTTGAGGACGATCTGCGCGATCTGGTCGCGGCCGGAGGCGATCTTGGCCATCGCCTCGGCGGAGCCGATCCCCTCGAGCTCCTCCGTGACCTGGAACGGACGGTTGCTGGATCGCACGAGCTCGATGAGGTCGAAGGAGGCGACCGCGTTCCGGGTCTGGCCGTCCACGATGTCGTCCAGGCGGCTCTGCCCGCCCCGTTCATCCTGGACCGCCTGGAAGAACCGCAAGGGATCGGCGATGCGCCAGCGGGCGTAGGTCTCGACCCAGATGTACTTCTTGTCCTTGGTGGGGATCTGGTTGGCGTCGCCGTCGAACTCCAGCCAGCGCTTGTCGAAGTGGTGGACCTCCTGGATCAGGGGCAGCTTGAGATGGAGGCCAGCCTGGGTGACGGGGCCGCCCACCGGCTTGCCGAACTGGGTCAGGATCGCCTGCTCCGTCTCCGAGAGCGTGTAGACGGAAGAGTAGAGGAGCAGGAGGACCACGACGAGACCCACCGCCCCCAGCGGGCGGCTCACGGCTTCGGCTCCTTGCCCGGAGCCTCGAGGGAGAGCAAAGGAAGAACTCCCCGGGCTTTGTCGTCCAGGATCAGCTTGCGGCCGAGCCGGGGCAGGAGCTGGGTCATCGCCTCCAGATAGAGCCGCTTGCGGGTGACCTGGGGCGCCTTGCGGTACTCCTCGTACAAGGCGTCGAAGCGCTTGGCATCGCCCTCGGCGTTGTTCACCCTCTCCAGGGCGTAGCCCTCGGCCGCGCGCACCGCCTGCTCGGCCTCGCCCTTGGCCCGGGGTACCGCCTTGTTGTAGTCGGCCCAGGCGTCGTTGATGGCCCGCTCCCTCTCCTGGATGGCCTGGTTGACCTCGTTGAAGGCGGGCTTCACGGGGTCCGGAGGGTTGACGTCCTGCAAGACGAGCTGCTGGACCTCGACGCCATTTTGGTACTTGTCGCACAGCCGCTGCAGCTCTTCCTTGGCCTGCTGGCCGATCGCCTCTCGCCCTATGGTGAGCACCTCGTCCACGCTATGGTCCCCCACGACCTGGCGCATGGAGGCCTCCGACATGTCCCGGAAGGTGTGGTGCACGTTCCGCAGGTGGAAGAGATATCGGCGCGGATCCCGGATCCGGTATTGGACGATCCATTCCACCACGGCCACGTTGAGGTCTCCGGTGAGCATGAGCGACTCGCCCATCGTCTCGGTAGAGGGCGCGGCGAACTCCGAGCGCACGCCGGGCCGCACCGTGCGGAAGCCGAACTCCTCCTTGAGCTGCCGCTGAACCGGGACCTTGGTCGCGGTCTCGACGCCGAAGGGGATCTTGAGGTGGGGTCCGGGCTCCGTCGTGCGCACGTAACGGCCGAAGCGTTGGACCACCGCCACCTCGTCGGCCTCGTTTTGGTAGTAGCTGGTGAAGGCCAGGATGAACAGGCCGAGGAGGACGAGGGCCAGCCGCAGCGCGCCGCCACCGGGGCGAGGCAGGGCAGGCAGCCGCAGCGGCGGCCGGCCGCCGCCGATGTCGATGACCGGGCGCCTGCGCCAGCCGCTGTCCGCCATTCATCCTCTCTTCGGCATCTTCGGCCGGCCAGTATACTCCCCGGCTCCGCTCGGCCTGCGCTCTCGATCGGAACGGCGCCGTCGGGGACCCGCAGGCACTGGCGCACGCCCGGCCAAGCCGCATTACAATCCTGCCCGCTGGAGGGAGGCGCTCGACGAGGCATCGGCGGCCGGACGAAAATCACATGACCGGCCAGGCGATCGGCCGCCGCGACGTGCTGAAGCTGGCCGGGGCGGCCGTGCTCGCGGGCCCGCTGCGGACCGCCGGCGCCGCGGATGCCGGCGCCGAGCCGACGACGCCGGCCCGGCGCCCGAAGAAGGTGATCGTCGCCGGGGGTGGCATCGGCGGGTTGTGCTGCGCGCACGAGCTGACGAAGCGCGGCCACGACGTGACGGTGCTCGAAGCGGCCGGCCGCACGGGGGGACACGTCCGCACGATCCGCGACCCGCTCCCCGACGGGCTCTACGTCGACGGGGGAGCGGAGCACTTCACCAGGCCCGGCTACGAGCTCTTCTGGGGCCACGTCGCGGAGTTCAATCTCACCGCGCGGCCCTACCACCGGCGCGAGAACATGCTCCGCCTCATCGGCGGAAAGATGTACACCGAGGAGATGCTGGCCGACCCCAGGGTGCTCGCGGCCTTCGGCCTCAACCAGCGCGAGGTGGACTTCCTCTCGCACGAGCCGTGGTGGAACCTCGCTTCGCTCTACTTCAAGCCCTACCTCGACAGCTTCCACGACGAGTACCGGCCGTTCGACGTGGGCCTCGACCACCTGGACCAGATCAGCTTCAACGACCTGCTGGAGAAGGACGGGGCCTCCGCGGCCGCCATCGGGTTGATCGGGTCGCGTGGCTCGGCGCTCCAGGCCGTGTGGCACGCGGCGCTGCTGAAGCTGCGGGGCGTCCCGCTCTTCCCGCCGCACGTCTTCCGGCTCGAAGGGGGCAACCAGTCCCTGCCCGACGCTTTCACGAAGCGATTGGCGGACCGGGTGCGGCTGGGCTGCCCGGTCACCGGCATCGAGCGCGGCGACGCCGGAGTCCGGGTCCGGTACCGCGAGGCCGGGCGCGAGCAGACGATGGAAGGCGACTACCTGGTCTCGGCCATGTCGCTGGTGAAGCTGCGCGAGGTGCCGGTGACGCCGGCCTGGCCCCAGGAGCGCGCACACGTGGTCCAGGGCTTCCCGTACTACACGGCCTCGCGGCCGGTCTTCCGGTCGCGGACACGCTTCTGGGAGGCGCAGCGGACGAGCCCCAACATCGTCTTCGACCAGCCGGCCCTCGAGCACGTGTGGCGGATGGCCGACGAGGTGGACACCGGCCGCGGGCTGCTGGTCGGCACGGCGGGCGGCTTCACCGCGGCCGACGACGCCCTGGGCACGTTCCGCCGGTACTATCCCGGCGGCCCCGACGACATCGAGCAGGCCTTCGTCATCGACTGGGCCAGGGATCCCTGGGCGATGGCCTGCGAGCCGGTCAGCTACGGCCCCGGCCAGCTCCACCGCTTCTGGCCGCGGGTGATCGAGCCCGAGGGCCGCGTCCACTTCGTGGGCGCGTATGCCGACAACCTGAACTGGGGCATGGAGGCGGCGACGCGCTCGGCCCACCGGGTGGCCGCGGCCATAGACGCGGCCTGAGGGTCCTCATCGCTCCTCGGCCGGCACGACGGCCAGCAGCACGTGCGACGGGTGGTCGGGGTCGTGGTAGACGGCGTTGTCGGCCACCACCGAGCGGCGGTTGTCGTTGAGCGGCTCGCCGGTGTTCGGGTTGACGTCGAAGCGCGGGAAGTTGCTGCTCGAGACGTCGAACCGGATGCGGTGGCCCTTCTCGAAGACGAGCGACGTCGGGTACAGCTCGATCGTGAAGGCGTAGACCTGGCCGGGCTTCATGAGCGCGGCGCTCGCCAGGCTGTCGCGGTAGCGGGCCCGCACGATGCTGTCGCCGACGTTCAGGTCGAACCCCGCGGGAAAGTCGGCGCTCGGGGGGTAGACGTCCACTAGCTTGGCCGTGAAGTCGGTGTCGACCGCGCTCGAGGATGCCCAGAGCTTGACGATCAGGCGTCCGGTGACCTCCATGTCGCGCTCGAGAACCGACGTCTGGAAGACCAGCACGTCGTTCCGGGCCGACAGCGGCCGCTCGTCCTCGCACAGCCAGACGTCCTTCCGGCAGCGCTGGTCGAGCGCCCCCGCTTCCATGAGGCCGGTGGAGGAGGAGAGGTTGCCGCCGACCGTCGGCACGGGATGCCGGGGGTCGAAGAGGTAATGCGTAGGGGGCGCAGAAAGCGGGGGATCGGTCGACAGGCCGCCACCCGCGTGCAGGTAGTAGGGCGTCGGGCGCGCGCGGGAGAGCGGCCATTCCTTCTCCCCGCGCCACCGTCCCCCGACGAAGAGGCGCCCTTCCGGCGTCCGGTGGCCGTCGCCTCCGCCCATCACGAATATGCGCACCGGCGGCTCCCGGTCGACGCCGTTGTCGGCGCCCTTCATCCAGCGGTCGAACCAGCGAAGCTGGAAGGCATCGAAGTCGAGGGCGGCGTCGCGGCCGAACTCCGCCTCGCCCGCGAAGCTCCGCTTCTGGCCGCCGTGCGTCCACGGGCCCATGATCAGGCGCGGCGCGCTCTTCTTCGCCTTCACCAGCTCGGCGTAGTTGAGGTTCGCGGTCTGCGCGGCCCACGAGTCGTACCAGCCGCCGACGAGGTAGACCGGGACGTCCTTGTACTCGGCCACGTGGTCGACGACGCTCGATCCCATGTCGGTCCAGAACGCGTCATTGTCGCCATGGCGCATCGCCTCGATGAGCCAGCCCTCGTAGTCGGGCGCGAACTTCAAGGGCGTCGTGCCCGGCCGCAACGGCAGGCCGGCCAGGTACTCGCGGACGTGGTCGCGCAGCTTGCCGACGGCGTCGGCGGCGCCGGGATCCACGCCCGGCTGCCGGACGCGGGGAGGCGAGAAGCCGAGGTTGAAGATCCAGTTGAAGAAGCGCAGCTCGAAGGCGCCGTTGTGCCGCACGCCGTAGCGGCCGCAGTCGGACATCGCGTCGAGGGGCATCATCGCCTTGAGCTGGGGCGGACCAGCGATCGCCAGCGCGTGCTGGGTGCCGCCGGCGTAGGAGCCGCCGACGGTCCCGAGCCCGCCGTCGGACCACGGCTGGGCGCCGATCCACTGCGCGGCATCGAAGCCGTCGGGGCCGTCGTCGCGCAGCGGCCGCCAGCGCCCCTCGGAGCGGTAGCGGCCCCGCACGTCCTGGGCCACGAAGACGTAGCCGCGCGGCACGAAGACGCGGGCCCAGGAGTCCGACTCGTCCTTGTTGTAGGGCGTCCGCTCGAGGATGGCCGGGAAGCGGCCCGGCGCGGCGACGCCCCCGCGCGCGGGAAGATGGACGTCGGTGGCGAGCCGGACGCCGTCGCGCATGGGGACCATCACGTCCTTGAGGACGACGATCCCGAAGGGCTCCTCGGCGCGCGCGCCGAGGGCGGCGAGGCCGAGGATCGCCAGGTAGAGGACACGGCGGCGCATGGGCTCCTCCTCGAGAGGGGAGTCTAGGTCAGAATCGCCGCTCCGCGGCGAACGGCTGAAGATGGCGGGGGCGGTCGGCGGGAGCGATCAGATTTTTTTTGCGACGTCGATGAGTTTCGGACCTGGGCTTCCAACCTGAGAGACGGACTTCCGTTGGAGGCTCGCTTCAGGCGGCTGTGTGGACGCCTCTTCGCCCGCTCCAGGTCCTTTCAAGCCCAAGTCCTCTGGCGGCGCCGACGGAAGATGCGGCCTGCAACAGGATCGAGGCCGCGCGGGCCGGCCGGCGCTTTCCGGTGATCCTCGACTTGCTCGCCTCGGGAGAGATGACTCTCACCTCCGTGCGACTGCTGGGGCGGCACCTCACGCCGGAGAACCACCAGGCCGTGCTCGCCAGGGCCGGTCGTCGGAGCCGGCCGGAGATCGAAGCGCTGGTGGCCGAGCTGGCGCCGCGACCTGACGTCCCGACCTCCGTGCGCAAGCTTCCCACCTTGACCTCGACGCCACCCTCCTCGGCCGCGCCCGCCCAGGCGGCTCTCGGCGTGGGCGCCGAACCGGCCCAGCCGGGCGACCCGGCGTCCGCGGTGTTTGTTCCGACGACCCGTCCGGTCGTCCAGGCCACCGCGCCGGAGCGCTACCGAGACCCACGAGAAGCTTCGGCGCGCTCAGGCGCTTCTGCGGCGCGAGATCCCGGACGGTGATCCCGGCTCCATCTTCGACCGCGCCCTCACGCTGCTGTTGGAGCGGGTCGAGAACAAGAAGCTCGGGGCGGCCGCGAGGCCGCGGCCGCCGCAGTCTATCCGTCCTGAAACGGATATCGCCCGCAAACCGGTTCCGGGCTCGCGCGATGTTCCACGGGAGGTCAAGCGAGTGGTCTGGGGGCGCGACGCTGGCCAATGCGCCTTCGTCTCTGCCACCGGGCGGAGGTGCTCGGAGCGGACCTTCCTGGAGTTCCACCACGTTCAGCCCTATGCGAGGCAGGGCCGGCCACCGTCGCGAACATCTCGCTGCGCTGTCGGCGTCACAACAAGTACGAGGCCGAGCTGATCTTCGGGCCTCACCGGCGTCGATCGTCTGGCCAGGCGCGGGCTCTGGGACCGTGATCGAGCCGGAGCGAGTCGAGCGAATTGGCGCGAGGAGCTGACCTCAACCGGGAGGCGGCCTGAGTCTCAGGCTTGGGCAATAATATACTTGACACACCAGCATCTTTGGCCTATATTGGAGCCATGGAACACGTACCCGCTGGCCCCAATACCCTAATCCAGGCAGTCCAATACTTTGCCGATCCCGACCGGGCGCTAGCCTTCATAGTGGCCCTCCGCTGGCCGGATGGCGTCGCCTGTCCCTACTGCCAAGCCAAGGAGCCATCCTTCCTCAGCACCCGCCGTATCTGGAAGTGCAAGGCTCCGAAGTGCCGGAAGCAGTTCTCGATCAAGGTCGGAACCATCTTTGAGGACTCGCCGCTCGGTCTGGAGAAGTGGCTTCCTGCACTCTGGATGATCGCCAACGACAAGAACGGAATCAGCTCCTATGAGCTGCACCGCGCCCTTGGCGTCACTCAGAAAACCGCGTGGTTCATGCTGCACCGCATCCGAGCGGCGATGCAGACTCCGACCTTCGGGAACTTCGGGGGCGACGTGGAGGCGGATGAGACTTTCATCGGCGGGCGCTCCCGCTTCATTCACAAGGACAAGCGGGCACGGGTCATCAAGGCTCCGGGCGTCTGGGGCAAGGCCGCCGTCATGGGACTCTTGGAGCGCCACGGCCCCGACAAGAAGCACAGTACCGTCCGAGTCGCCGTTACCAAGAGCCTCCGGAAGCCAGCACTTCAGAAGAACATCCGCGAGAACGTCGAAGCCGGGGCGAACATCTACACCGATGACCACCGCTCCTACCAAGGGCTCGAAAAGGACTACATCCACGGCGTCATCGACCACGGCGAGGCTTACGTGCGTGGGAAGATCCACACCAACGGCCTGGAGAATTTCTGGAGCCTGCTGAAGCGGGCCATCAAGGGAACCTACGTGAGTGTCGAGCCATTCCATTTGTTCCGCTACCTCGACGAAGAAGTGTTCCGCTTCAACAATCGCGGGGACAATGACGGTGGCCGGTTCATCAACGTCCTTCGCTCTGTGCGCGGAAAGCGCCTCACCTACAGGGCCCTCATCGGAAGCGAACTCCCGCAAACGTGCTGAGCGATCCTGGCCGATGCTGAGACGCGGCCGGAGGAAGCAATGAAAGTCCGAACACCATTAGAGCGCACGAGACGGAAACGGCCACGAAAGCGGAAATAGCGCGTGATCGTCATAGCTCCCTGAGCGCCCGTCGTACTTCGTCAAGGAACTTTCGAGTATCTAAGAAATAGTTGGGATACGCGCGCCGAAGCGTCGAAATCTTCTCAACTGACACTAGAACCGCCTGGGCACCGGGCTGCTGCTCAATCTCCTTTTCGCGTGCTGCGTAGGCTTCCTGCGCTTGCAAGAGTTCAGTGAGCTTAAAATCCCTTACTGTAATAGTCCAGTTTTCCTCTGCGGCATCAAGAAACAATAAGAAGAAATAGGCTTCAGCACGCTTCGCCCTAAGCTGAGGAAGGTAGTTCAAGGCGGTTCTCCACGCTTCGAGTGTCTTCTCTACCTTAAGGCACCCGTGGACCTTGCGCAGTTCGTGACCCAACTCCTTCTTATTGCTTGGAGTGTTTGGGACGATTGGTCTTTGTTCCCTGACAGCAATAGCACTTCCCATCAAAGCAAAGAACCGCAGCCATTGCTGCTCTCCGAGATCCGCCTTTAACGCCTGTCCGGTGAAGGTTCCTACCGTCTCGACTGCGGTCGCCCAAATATGCTGGAGTTGAGACCGAATCTGAATCTCGACCTTGAGACCGTTATAGGCTCGGTGCTTTCGCGCTTTACTGTGGTAGCGATAGATGTAATGAATGCTACGGTAACCGTCCTCCTTGGGATGACTGATGTAATCGTCTTCGTGCAGAAACTCGTGTCTTCTAGGATTCCTTGCTCGGCTCTCTTTGTAGGCTTGCACAACCTCGTCAACTTTGCGGACATCGCGAAGCACTGCACGGCACCCACCAATATCCTGCATTTGCGAGAACTTCATTTGCTCAAAGCGACGTAGCTTAGCCTCGATCGAAGAGAGCCGCTTTAGACGTTGGGCGATTACGGCTGACGGATCAACGGCCCGCGCCCTATTGCGCAGCATGATCTGGAACGAATTGAGTGGGAAACTGTGTGAGGAGCGCCAGTTGTTTATAACGCCCAAGACGGCGTCGCGCGATTCGGTCGACGCTCCTTGGTCAATCCTTGTCTTCCCGGCAAGGTTAACCTGCTCGCGCGTATACTGCGGAGCAACCCAAGTCATGCTACCGACGCAGAATAACCCCTTCGGGAAGGGTGTGTCAAGTATATTATTGCCCAGGCTTGACTGGGCCGGACGCGGCCGTATGCTTGCGGCAAGCAAATCCAGTCTGTCCGCGGAGGGGAACATGACACGAGAGCGACGGCTTGCCGTCGGAATCGCCGGAGGCCTGGCTTTCCTGATGGGGCTGGCTCCGCTGGAGGCCCAGGTCACGACGGGGACCATTGTCGGCACCGTGAAGGACTCGACGGGAGGCGTGGCCGCGGGGGCCACGGTCACCGTCACCGAGACCGGCAAGGGCACCTACAGCGCCTACGCGACCGACTCCAACGGCTCGTACACCGCGCCGTTCCTGATCCCGGGCACGTACGAGGTGGCGGTGGAGCTGCCGGGGTTCAAGAAGTACGTGCGCCGGGGGATCGTGCTCCAGGTCAACCAGCACGCCCGCGTCGACGTGACCCTGGAGGTGGGCGGCCTCGCCGAAGCGACCGAGGTCGTCGCCCTCGCGCCCCTGACCCGCTCCGATTCGGCCGAGATCGGCGAGGTCATCGAGGAGCGCGCCGTTCGCGAGCTGCCCCTCAACGGCCGCAACTTCGCCACCCTCGTCTACCTCGCCCCCGGCGTGACCGCGGGCCAGGTCGGCGAGAACCTGTCCGGGGCCAGCACCTTCAACCCCCGGGGCGCCTCCAACTTCAATGCCCTCGGCTCCCAGGCCAACGCCAACGCCTGGCTCGTCGATGGCATCGACAACAACGAGTACACCTTCAACACCGTCATCGTCACGCCGTCGGTCGAGTCCGTGCGCGAGTTCAAGGTCCTGACCGGGACCTTCTCCGCGGAGTTCGGCCGGGGGGCGGGGGTGGTGTCCGTCTCCACCAAGTCGGGCAACAACGAGTTCCACGGCACGGCGTTCGAGTACCTGCGCAACGAGGTGTTCGACGCGAAGAACTTCTTCGCGCTGCCGACCGCCCCCAAGCCGCCCCTCGACCGCCACCAGTACGGAGCCTCCCTGTCCGGGCCGATCGTCAAGAACCAGACCTTCTTCTTCGTCGATTACGCGGGGCTCAACGAGACGCGCGGCCTGACCTTCGTGAACACGGTTCCCACGGCCAGGACCCGCGCCGGCGACTTCAGCGACTACCGGGACCTGCGCGGAAACGTGATCCCCATCTACGACCCGCTGACCACCCGCCTCAACCCGGCCTTCGATCCGAGCCGGCCGGTGAGCGGGACGAACCCCCAGTTCCTGCGCGATCCGTTCCCGGGCAACGTGATCCCCGCGAACCGCCTGAACCAGGTCGGCCTCAACGTGGCGAGCATCTATCCGCTGCCGAACGGAAGCGGGAACTTCGACAACTACACCTCCACCGCGAACCGCGACGTGAAGGACAACGCGTTCACGGTGCGCCTCGACCACAAGGCCGGCGCGCGCGACAGCTTCTTCGTGCGGTACAGCTACGACAACTACAAGCTCGACGCGCCCCAGGGCCAGGCCGCGTGCTGCCTGGCCACCCCGGACTCGGCGAAACAGCGTTTCGACCTGGGCCCCTTCGTGGCCGGCATCCAGAACACCCGCTTGACGACGCACGGCGGCGCGTTCAACTGGACGCGGATCGTGGGACCCACGTTCGTGAACGAGCTGCGCCTCGGCTTCGCGAAGACGAACCCCCAGACGCGGCAGTCCGATTTCGGGACGAAGGCCGCCGAGAGCCTGGGCATCCAGGGGATCAACGTGACCGAGTTCACCTCCGGCCTGCCCAACCTGAACATCCAGGACGAGACCGGTATCTCGGGCGGGCCCGCCTTCCTGCCCGTCAACCCGAAGCAGACGCATTACCAGATCGAGGACACCGTCTCGTGGGTGAAGAGCCGGCACTCGCTGAAGACCGGCTACCGGTTCATCCTGCGCAAGCCCTCGCCCTTCACCAACACGGACACGCGCAGCAGCATCAGCATCAACCGCAACCTCACCAACAACCCGGCCACGAACACGCAGGGCTCGGGCCTGGCCACGCTCCTCCTCGGCTTCACTACCGGCGGCGCGCGCGGCTTCCTGCTCGAGCCCTACGACATGACCAACAGCGAGCACTCCGTCTTCGTGCAGGACGACTGGAAGGTGAGCCCGCGCGTCACCGCGAACGTCGGCCTGCGCTACGAGGTCTACGTGCCGGACACGGAGGAGAAGAACCGGCTCGTGAACTTCGACCCGGTCGGCCTCCGCCTCATCTACGCCGGCGAGGACGGCGCGGACCGCCGCGTCAACAAGAAGATCCGATGGGGCGACCTCGCGCCGCGGCTGGGCCTCTCCTGGGACGTCACCGGCAACGCCCGCAACGTCGTGCGGGGCGGGTTCGGGCGGAGCTTCTTCCCCATCCCGCAGTCGGCCTCCAACCTGCTCGGGCAGCAGGTGCCGTACACGATCTCGCAGAACTATTCGGTGGAGACGAACCCGCTCGACTACTCGCGCGTGCCGCTGCTCTCGAACCCGTTCCCGCCGATCCGGCAGGTCCAGCCCCGCACGACGGCCGAGCTGAACGCCGCCAACCCGCGCGTGCTCGGCCACGCGTTCTCGAACGAGACGCCGTCCATGCAGACCTGGCAGGTGAGCTACGAGAGGCAGCTTACCGGCAGCCTCATGGGCGAGGTCGCCTACGTGGGCAGCAAGGGCTCCCACCTCATCTGGTGCTACAACCCCAACGAGCTGCAGCCGGGACCCGGGTCGCAGGCCTCGCGGCGGCTCCTCCAGCCGCTCAGCAACCTGTCCAACATGCTCCAGTGCGATCCGACCAACCGCTCCACATACAACAGCCTGCAGGCGAAGCTGTTGAAGCGCTTCTCGCACGGGCTGCAGTTCCTGGCCAGCTACACGTTCGGCAAGTCGCTCGATTACGCAGGATCGGCCGCCTCGGGCGGCGGCGCGGTGGGCAACGCGCAGAGCATCACGCTCTTCGACCGGAGCCGCGGACCCTCGGGGTTCGACATCAAGCACCGCTTCGTCCTGAGCTACGTGTGGGACCTGCCCTTCGGGCCGGACCGCCGCTGGGCCCAGGGCGGAGTGGGCCGCGTGCTGCTCGGCGACTGGCAGTTCAGCGGCATCGTCACGCTCTCCACCGGCCGGCCGTTCACGGTCTTCCTGAACACCGGCGTGAACAACGGAGCGCCGTCCTGGCCCAACCGCATCGGCGACGGCCGGCTCGACAACCCCACCGTCGATCAGTGGTTCGACGTCGCCGCCTTCGCGGCGCCGCCGCCCAACACCTACGGAAGCTCCGGCCGCGGCGTCCTGTACGCGCCGGGGACGAAGACATTCGACGTCTCGCTGGCCCGGCGGATCCCGATCCGGAGCTTCCGGCTGCAGTTCCGGGCCGACGCCTTCAACCTGCTCAACACGCCGCAGTTCGGCTTCCCGAACGCCAACATCGGATCGGCCACCGCCGGCAAGATCACGACCACCATCGGCGACAACCGGCAGATGCAGTTCGCCCTGAAGCTGGACTGGTGAGGGGCGCGGTCGCCGCCGTCGCGGCGGTCGCCGTCCTCGCGGGGCCCGTCAGGGCGGACGAGGAGTCACCGGTCGCGCCGCTCGCCATCGGCGAGAAGGCGCCGGACTTCGACCTGCCTTGTGTCGACGGGCGACGCTACTCGCTGAAGGACTTCGATTCCGCTCGCCTGCTGGTGATGGTTTTCACGGCCAACCACTGCCCGACCGCCCAGGCGTACGAGGGGCGGATCCAGGCCCTCTACGACGACTACCATCCGAAGGGCGTTGCCCTGCTGGCGATTTCGCCCAACGACCCCCAGGCCGTCACGCACGAGGCGCGCGATGCGATCGAGGCGCTGCTCGCCGGCCGGCCGGTGCCGGTCGAGAGGACGAAGGTCTTCGGCTGCTCGATCAAGTGGTCCGACAAGCGGGGCTCGGTGGCGGAGGGGCTGAAGCGGTGGGCCCAGGAGGAGGTCGCGCTCGCCACCGTGGACGCGGCCGCCCTGCGCGAGGTGAGGCGCTGCTCGCCGGCCGGCCGGTGCCGGTCGAGAGGACGAAGGTCTTCGGCTGCTCGATCAAGTGGTCCGACAAGCGGGGCTCGGTGGCGGAGGGGCTGAAGCGGTGGGCCCAGGAGGAGGTCGCGCTCGCCACCGTGGACGCGGCCGCCCTGCGCGAGGTCGTGCAGAACGCCTCGAGCAAGCTGCGGCTGGTGAACGCCTGGGCGACGTGGTGCGGGCCGTGCCTCACCGAGTTCCCCGAGCTGGTGGCGATCAACCGGATGTACCGCGGCCGCGCCTTCGAGGTCGTCACGCTCAGCGCCGATGCGCCGGAGAAGCGCGACGCCGCGCTGGCGTTCCTCCAGTCGCAACAGGCCTCCATGCGCAACCTCATCTTCGGGGCCGGGGACCCCTACGCGATGATCGAGCTGGTCGACCCGCGGTGGCAGGGCGCGCTGCCCTACACGATGCTCGTCGCCCCCGGCGGCAAGGTGATCTACAGGAGCCAGGGGGCCTTCGAGCCGCTCCGGCTGAAGAGGGCCATCGTCGGCTGGCTCGGCCGCTACTACCACTCCGTGCCGGGCGGCACGCCGTAGGCCGCGATTTCGACGCAACCGCCTTCCTCCACATCGGTCCTGTTCCAGACGTGGCTCCTCGTGGAGCGCGATTGGCTGGTGCGGCTCGACATGGCCGTCCGGCCCGCCGCGTCCGGAGGCTGGCCGGACCTGCCGCCCGCGATCGCGCAAGGCGTCGTGGTCGAGCCGGCCGCTGCCGAGCCTTGACGCCCGCCGAGCCGCGCGGGTAACGTCGGCTTCCCATGCGAGCTCACGGCCCGCGGGCCGCCGCCGTGCTGGCCGTGGCCGCGGGCCTCTCCGCCGTTTCCGCGGTCACCCACACTGCCTCTCCGCCGGCCGCTCCACCCTCGGCCGCACCGGCACCCGAGGAGCAGGTCGTGGCGAAGGCCTGCACCGGCTGCCATGCGCTGCCGCCGCCGGACATCCTGCCTCGCGCGGCCTGGACGGCGAAGATCTACGAGATGGCGGGGCTCATGATGACCGGCGTCGGCGCCCCGGCCGGCGCCCGCGCCGCGATCCCCACCGACTTCGACGTGGAAGCCGTCGAGCGCTACTACCAGGCCCGCGCGCCCGTCACGCTGCCGACGCCGGTGCCCTGGCCGGCGGTCGGGGAGCACTCTCCGCGCTTCGCGCGCCGCGTGCTGAGGCTCCCGGGAGGAGATGCGCACCCGGCGATCTCCAACGTGCGGTTCCTCGACCTCGACGGCAACGGCGCGCTGCAGGTCGTGGCCACCGACATGACGCACGGGCTCGCGATGCGCGGCTCGCCGGCCGCCCCCGAGCGCGGCCTGTCGGTGATCGCCCACGTGGCTGCGCCCTGCCACGCCGCGCTCGTGGACCTCGACCGCGACGGCCGGCCCGACCTGCTGGTGGCCGACCTGGGCGACGTGCCCCCGGCCGACCATCTCAAGGGCAGCGCCGTGTGGCTGCAAAGGCGGGAGGACGGCGGCTACCGCACGCGCGTGCTGGCCTCGGGCCTGCCCCGGGTGGCCGACGTGGAAGCCGCCGACTTCGACGGCGACGGCGACCTCGACCTGGCAGTGGCCGCCTTCGGCTGGCGGCAGGTCGGGTCCCTGCTCCTGCTCGAGAACCGCACCCGCGACTGGTCGCAGCCGGTCTTCGTCCCGCGGACCCTCGACACCCGCACCGGCTCGATCCACGTCCCCGCGGTCGACCTCGACCGCGACGGCCGGCCCGACATCGTCACCGTGTTCTCCCAGCACTACGAGACGGTGGTGGCGTTCCTGAACGCGCGCGACGGGGGCTTCCGGCCGGAGACGATCTACACCGCGCCCCATCCGGCCTGGGGGTCTTCCGGGATCGACGTGGCCGACCTCGACGGGGACGGCGACCTCGACATCGTGGCCGTGGAGCCGCGCCGGTCGGACCAGGGGCCCCCGCCCGTGCTCCCGTCTCTGGTATGGCTGGAGCAGGTCGCCCCCGGGCGCTTCGAGCGCCGCACCCTGGAGGTGGGGGGCCGGCACGTCAGCGTGGACGCGGCCGACTACGACCACGACGGCGACATGGACCTGGTGGTGGGGAACTTCCTCACCGACACGGACTCGTGGGTCGAGGTGTGGGAGAACCTGACCGTCAAGAAGTGAGGAGGCATCCGATGCGCGTGCTGCTCGTGGCGTGTCTCGTCGCCCTGGTCGTCCCGTCCGGCGCGGCCCCCGCGGGGGCGGACGGCCTGGCCTTGACGCCGCCCATGGGCTGGAACAGCTGGAACAGGTTCGGCTGCGACGTCAGCGAGAAGCTCATGAAGGAGACGGCCGACGCCCTGGTCGCGACCGGCATGAGGGACGCCGGCTACCAGTACCTGGTCATCGACGACTGCTGGCAGGTGCGGCGGGACGACAAGGGCGTGATCGTGGCCGATCCGGAACGCTTCCCCTCGGGCATGAAGGCGCTCGCCGACTACGTCCACGGCAAGGGGCTGAGGTTCGGCCTCTATTCCGACGCCGGCACCGGCACCTGCCAGAAGCGCCCGGGCAGCAAGGATCATGAAGCGATCGACGCCCGGACCTACGCCGATTGGGGCGTCGACTACCTGAAGTACGACTGGTGCAACGCGGAGGGCCAGGACACCCGCGACTCGTACGCGCGGATGGGCCGCGCCCTGCGCGAGAGCGGCCGGGCGATCGTGTTCAGCATCTGCGAGTGGGGCAGCACGCGGCCCTGGCTGTGGGCGCAGGGGATCGGGCAGCTCTGGCGCGCCACCGGCGACATCCAGGACTGCTGGGACTGCGGGAAGAGCTGGGGCGGGATGGGTGTCGTGCACATCATCGATCTCGTGGCCGACCTGCATCCCTACGCCGGCCCCGGCCACTGGAACGACCCCGACATGCTGGAGGTCGGCAACGGCGGGCTGAGCGCGGCCGAGTCCCGGGCCCACTTCAGCTTCTGGGCCCTGCTCGCGGCTCCGCTCATGGCGGGCAACGACCTGCGGACGATGTCGAAGGAGACCCTCGACATCCTCACCAACCGGGAGGTGATCGCGGTCGACCAGGACCCGCTGGGGATGCAGGGGCGCAAGGTGCGCGACAACGGCCCGCAGGAGGTCTGGATGAAGCCGCTCGGCGACGGCTCGCGGGCGGTGATCCTCTTCAACCGCGGCACCGAGCCGGGCGACGTGGCCGTGCCCTGGGAGGACGTGGGGCTCGCGCCGGGGGAGAAGGCCCTCGTGCGCGACCTGTGGCGGAAGGCGGACATCGGCTCTTTCACGGGGCGCTTCCAGGCGAAGGTGCCGCCCCACGACGTGGTCATGGTGAAGGTGAGCCCGCAGCCCTGACGATGGCTCCCGACCGCCTCGCCTCGCTCGACGCCTACCGCGGCATCGTCATGCTGCTGCTGTTCGGGGAGGCGCTGCGCACCTGCGACGTGGCCGCGGCCGTGCCGTCGTCGGCGCTGTGGGCCTTCTTCTGCCACCACCAGACGCACGTGGAGTGGGTCGGCGCCTCGCTCCACGACCTCATCCAGCCCTCGTTCTCGTTCCTGGTCGGGGCGGCGCTGCCGTTCTCCATCGCCGCCCGCACGGCGGCCGGGCAGTCCCGGGGACGGATGATCGCCCATGCCTTCTGGCGCGCGGCCGTGCTGGTGGCGCTCGGGATCTGGCTGCGCTCGGGGGGCCGGCCACAGACCTACTTCACCTTCGAGGACACGCTCAGCCAGATCGGCCTCGGCTACGGGTTCCTTTTCCTGCTCGCGCTGCGGCCCGTGCGCGACCAGTGGCTGGCCCTGGCCGCCATCCTCGCCGGATACTGGGCTGCCTTCGCGCTCTACCCGGCGCCGGGAACGGGCTTCGACTGGGCGGCGGCGGGC
Source organism: Acidobacteriota bacterium (assembly GCA_003223555.1). GTDB lineage: Bacteria > Acidobacteriota > Vicinamibacteria > Fen-336 > Fen-336 > AA32. The sequence continues at coordinate 19,831 of QHVM01000029.1, forward strand.
GTGGACCCCGGCTGGCCGCACCGACTCGACGGCTTTGCCGCGCACTGGAACAAGAACAGCAACCTCGCCTGGGCGTTCGACCTGTGGTTCCTGAACCTGTTCCCGCGCGAGCGGCCCTTCGCCTTCAACGGGGGCGGATACGCCACCCTCAGCTTCATCCCCACGCTGGGGACGATGATCCTGGGCCTGATCTGCGGCGAACTCCTTCGCCGCGACCGCGGCCCGTCCGCCCGCGTGCGCTGGCTGGCGGTCGCCGGTGTCGTTGGCCTGGCCTCGGGCTGGCTGCTGGGCGCGTTGGGCATCTGTCCCGTCGTGAAGCGCATCTGGACGCCGAGCTTCACGCTCTGGAGCGGGGGCGCCTGCTTCCTGATCGTGGCCGCGCTGTACGAGGTGATCGACGTCAGGGGTTGGCGGCGCTGGGCGTTCCCGCTGGTCGTCGTCGGCATGAACTCGATCGCGGCCTACTGCATGACCGAGCTGTGGCCGCGCTTCATCGAGGGCAGCCTCGACACCCACCTGGGTCACGGCCTGTTCCGGATGTTCGGCGATGCCTATGCCCCGTTCCTCCAGGGCGCGGCCGTGATGCTGGTGCTCTGGCTCATCCTGTTCTGGATGTACCGGCGGCGGATATTCTTGCGGGTATGAACCCCGGTCGCGTCCGGCCTGGTCCTCAGCGCGCGGCGCGGTCGGCGGCCGGCTCGAGGACGCCCCGCGCCTGGTCGATCACGACCAGCCGGTCCACGCCCAGCACCTCGTACGCGACCGAGGGCCCGTTCGCCCACCGCACCTCGAGCCGGTCCACCCGCGTGGCCGGGCCGAGGCCGAAGTGCACGCGCAGGTCGGACTGGGAGAGCTGGCTGCGGCCGCTGGCGACCTCGCCCCGCATCCGCAGGCCGTTGGCCGTGCAGAAGACGGCCGCGCCGATGGCGTCGCGAGGGCACTTGCGCGACGGATCCCCGACGAGACGGACGGTCAGCCAGTGCCCGGCCCGGCTCCCGCCGTCGTTGCGCAGCAGCGTCGGCGCCTCGTCGAGGTTGTTGATGAGGACGTCCACGTCTCCGTCGTTGTCCACGTCGCCGACCGCGAGGCCGCGGCTGGATCGCGCCGCGACGAGCGCCTCGCCGGCCGAGCCGCCGACCTCGGCGAAGCGGCCCTTCAGGTTGCGGAAGAGCAGCGCCCGCTGCCGGTAGGACGTGTTCCAGTCGAAGCGGTCGACCATCGGGTACACGTGGCCGTTGGCGACGAAGATGTCGAGCCAGCCGTCGTTGTCGTAGTCCAGGAAGGACGTGCCCCAGCCCAGGAAGGGCACGCTGGCCCGGCCGACGCCGGAGGCGTAGCTGACGTCGGTGAAGAGGCCCTTCCCGTCGTTGTGATAGAGCACGTTGGTGTCGTCGGCGAAGTTGGTCACGTGCAGGTCGTCGCGGCCGTCGTTGTCGTAGTCGCCGACCGCCACGCCCATGTGGGCCTGCTCGTGGCCCGCCTCGTCGAGGGCGGCCCCCGACGCGTAGCTGACGTCCTCGAACGTGCCGTCGCCGCGGTTGCGGTAGAGGTAGTTGGGGGTCGAGTCGTTGGCCACGAACAGGTCGAGCCGGCCGTCGTCGTCGAAGTCGAGGAAGGCCACCCCGAAGCCGTAGAAGCCCGCCGCGTCGGCCACCCCCGCCTTGACGCTCACGTCGGTGAACGTGCCGTCGCCGTTGTTGTGGAAGAGATGGTCGGGGGCGCCCTTGAGCCCGCGAGGACCGCACATCACCGGCTGCCCCCGATACTCGCAGTAGGGCAGGCCCGGGGAGTACGCGGCGCCCATCCGCCGCTCCTCGGCGCGTGGGCCCGGCGAAGGGCCGGTCTCCGGCCGGACGGCGCCCGGACCGGGCGGGGCCGGAGGCAGCCGGGCCGGGTCCAGGGCGATGTAACCGGCCACGAACAGGTCGAGCCGGCCGTCGCCGTCGTAGTCGCCGAAGGCGCATCCGGTCGACCAGCCCTCCACCGCGACTCCCGCCGTCTCGGCCACGTCGGTGAAGCGGCCGCCGCCGTCGTTGTGATACAGCCGGTTGCGGCCGAAGTTGGTGACGTAGAGGTCGGGCTGGCCGTCGTTGTCGAAGTCGCCGACGCAGGCGCCCTGGCCCCAGCGACGGTTGGCCACCCCGGCGGCGGCCGTCACGTCGGTGAAGGTGCCGTCGTGGTTGTTGTGGAAGAGAGCGGCTGGCGGCGCCTCCGCGCGGCCGGCCAGCGCGGACCAGGTCGATCCGTTGACGAGGTATGCGTCAAGCCAGCCGTCGTCGTCGTAGTCGAAGAGCGCGACGCCCGAGCCCGTCGCATCGGGGATGTAGTCCTTGGAAGCATTGCCCCCGACGTGCCGGAATCCGCCGAGCCCCGCCTCGCGGGTCACGTCGGCGAACGTGACGCCGGGCGCCGCTGCGGGCGAGGGAGCGGCGGTGAGCGTCGGCGGCAACGGCTTCTGGCCGGCGAGCACCGGCAAGACGAGCAGCCAGCAGGCCGCCACGCGGGAATGCGTTCGGCTGCCCAAAGGTCGCGTCGGTTAGCGGCTCTCCGGCGGGGGCTCCGGGGACGGGGCCGGCCGGGAAGGATCGGTCGCCGCCGGCAGGTCGTCGCTGGCCTGGATCCCGCTCTGGACGAGCTTCTGGACCTGGGCGAAGGCCGCTTCGGCCTCCCGCGACCGGCCGAGCGCGTTGTAGGCGCGCCCGAGGAGGTAGTGGGCCTGGAGCATCCGAGGCTCCAGGGCTACGGCCTTCTCCAGCTCCGGCACGGCGGCGGAGGTCTGTCCGGCCTGCACGAGCGCGTGGCCGAGTCCCAGGCGGGCGGAGGCCGAGTCGGGCTCCAGCCGGAGCGCGGCGCGGAAGCTCTCGATGGCCTGGGCGTGCTCCTGGCGGTACGAGCGGCAGACGCCGGCGCCGTAGAGCGCGTCGTAGCTGCGGGGAGCGAGGCGCGCGGCGCGGTCGTAGTAGGCGAGCGCCTCTTCGAACCGCGCCTGGTGACGGGTGAGGTCGCCGAGCGCAAGGAGCAGGTCGAGCGAGTCCGGGGCTGATTGGAGAACCGCCTTGTACTGCGCCTCCGCATCGGCCGGACGCTCCTGGGCCACGGCGAGGTCGCCGAGAAGCTGGCGGGCCCGAGGGGAGTCGGGAGCCAGGGCGAAGAGCCGGTCGTACTCCGCCTGAGCCAGCACGCCGCCCAGTATCGTCAGGTAATAGAGGGCGTCGGTGTTGCGGGGGTCGGTCGACAGCACGCGCCGGAAGCCCTGGTAGGCCGCTTCGAAGTGGCCGAGGGCGGCCTCCGCGCGGCTCATCACGAGGCGCGCCGCCGCGTCGGCGGGAACGGCCTGCAGCCTCCGGCGGGCCAGATCGATCGCGCGCGGATACTCGCCGTGGTCGAAGGCCCGCGCCCACACCGCCCCATCGGCCGGAGCGGCGGCCGCGGGCCGGCTGGCTCCGGCGAGCGTCACGAGCAGGCCGGCGAGCGCGGAAGCGCTTCGTCGCATCGTCATCCGATCTCGTCCGCGAACGTCGCCACGGAGCCGCTGCGCGCGGCCCGCGTTTCGGGCCGCGGGCCGGCCCGGCCCGGGCTCCCGGTCGCGTCCGGTCGCATCCTCTCCAGGAAGAGCTTCAGGTTGCTCCGCATCACGACGTGCGGAGACAGCTTGTTCACTGGCGGCGGCGTCACGCGCTGCACCAGGAACTTGTAGATCGCCTGGAAGGCGATCTGACCCTGGACCCACGGCCGCTGGTAGATGGTGGCCGCGACCTTTCCGGACTCGATGAGCGGCGCCAGGGCCGGGAACAGGTCGGTCGTGATGGCCGTGAGCCGTCCGCTCATGCGCTGGTCGTCGAGGGCCCTCATGACCGGGATCGAGTTGGCGGTGCTCACGTACACGCCGGCCACGTCCGGCGTGGAGGCCAGCACCTGCCGGCACTTCTCGTAGGCCTCGCGCTCGTCGTCGTGGGCCTCGACGACCGCGGCGATGCCGAGCCCCGGCCACCTCTCGCCCAGCTCCTTCCGGAACCCGTCGAGCTTCTGCCGGTGATCGACGGTGCTGAGCTGTCCGGTCACCACGACGACCCGGCCATTTCCCCCGAGGAAGCGGCCCATCAGCTCGCCGACCAGCGAGCCGCTGGCGGCGGCGTCGACCGAGACGGTGGCCAGGTGCTCGATCCCCGGCGCGTCGGTGTTGACGCAGACGACCGGCACGCCCTGCCTCATCGCCCGGCGCATGAGCGGAGCCAGGTGCTCCGGCCGGCCGGGCGCGATCACCAGCCCGTCGATGTCGTCGTCGAGCGCCTCCTCCAGGGCCTCGATCTCGCCCTGCCCCAGCCGGGGATACGAGCGATAGACGACCCTCACGCCGCTGGACTCGAACGACTGGGCGACGTCCAGGATCCCGTCCCGCACCAGGTCGAAGAAGGACGCGATCTCCCGCGGAAGGTTGACGCCCACCCGGCACTGCTTCCGGGAGGACAGGAAGCGCGCGGCCAGGTTGGGACGGTAGCCGACGGTCTGGGCCAGCTCCAGGACCCTGGTCCGAGTGGCCTTGTTGATGCCCGGCCGGTCGTGCAGCGCCCGGTCGACGGTCCCGATCGAGATGCCGAGCGTCTCGGCGATCTCCCGGATGCCCGGCGGCTTCGTCCGCTTTCGCGCTTCGGCCTTCCGGCGGCGAGGCACCCGGGCTCTCCTCCTCAAGGACCTAGGCCCGACCCAAAAAAATCCTTGACAGCCGTATGGCTCGCCATTATCTTCCCGTGAACGTACACGGTCAAGACGGTAACGTACACATGCGGATGTCGGTGGCGCTTCCCAGGAGGTCGCCACTGACATATCAGAAATGCTTGACACCCTCTCATCCGTGGCACTACAGTCCCGTCGATATATCCCACAGGACTTCCAATGAACGGCCGCCGGCGACCCGTCCCGTCGAGTCAGGAAAGGAGTCCGCGATGCGGAAAGCGTTCGTAGTTCCTCTGGCGCTCCTCGTCATGTTGGCTGTCCTCGTCCCCATCCCCGGGCAGGCCCAGAGCTTCAACGGCTCCATCGCCGGCAAGGTGCTGGACACGACCGGCGCGGTGGTCGCGAACGCGGAGCTGGTTCTCAAGAACGCCGCCACCGGCGTGGAGCTGCGGCGGAAGTCGACCGACTCCGGCGATTACGCCTTCCGGAACCTCGTGCCCGGCACCTACGAGCTGCGCGCGACGAGCACGGGGTTCAAGCCCTATCTCCAGAAGAACGTCGAGGTCAACGTGAACTCCGACGTCCGCGTCGACGTGAGCCTGACGATCGGCGGGACGACCGAGGAGGTCGAGGTCGTGGCCGAGACGTCGACGCTCGCCTACGACAGCGGCGCTCACGAAGAAGGCATCTCGCCGGACACGCTGGCCCAGCTCCCGATCCAGTTCTCGACGGGGCCGCGCGCGGCGGCGGCCTTCGTTCTCCTCATGCCCGGAGTCTCGAGCGGGGGCGGGAACAACCCGTTCGACGCTCGCATCAACGGCGGGATGGAGTCCGGCGACGAGGCGGTGCTGGACGGCGCCAGCATGCAGCAGGGCTTCATGAGCCAGAGCGGGATGATCTCCATCTTCAAGGACTTCCCGTTCTCGCCGGACATGGTGAGCGAGATCAAGGTCGTCAGCTCCAGCTACGAGCCGCAGTACGGCTCCAGCACGTCCGGACAGATCGTGGCCACGACGAAATCCGGGACCGAGCGGTTCCATGGTTCGGCGTTTAACTACCACCAGCGCGATGGCCTGAACGCGAAGCAGTGGGGTACCACGGACAAGTC
>QHVM01000030.1:0-18494 GCA_003223555.1 Acidobacteriota bacterium
GTTGATGTCGATCGTGGGCGACACGTCGATGAAGCCCAGGGTGAAGACGGTCACCACCGCCTGGCACAGCACGCCACCGATGCAGCCGACGTGGGTGTCGACGTGGATCGAGTCCTCGATCGTCGCCGAGACGCCCGCGTTGAACTGCGGGTCGGACGGGGGCGCCGTCCCCTTGAGCTGGGCCTCCGTGATGTCGAACCGGAGACGGATGTTGTTCACGCTCGCGGACAGGCTGATGTTGATGCTGGCGTCGTCGATGCAGACGCCCAGGAAGTCCTCCTCGCACCAGCCGCCGCCCGACATGTGGGCGGTGATGTCCGGGAGCTGGATGACGACCCGCATGGCGTCGTCCGGCACGACCGACCCGTCATAGCTGTCGTGCTGGCCGGGGAAGAAGACCGGGCACATCAGCTGGTTCGTGAAGTCGAGGCTGGTCACGGTGAGGTTGAACGGCGGGTCGCACGAGCACGGGGACGGCGCGTGGAAGGTCCCGAACGTCTTGCCCACGACCTTCTGGTTGGCCAGGCGCTGGAAGCGGTCCTTCAGCGTGAGGCCGTCGGCCCCGGGCTGCGAGCACTTGGTGTTGAAGAAGTTGGTGAGGGCGGCGCCGTTCAGCTCGACCACGAAGGCGTTGGGGACCTCGATCGTGCCCGGGCCGTTCAGGCCCAGCCCCATGCCGAGCGCCACTTCCTTGAACGCCTCCTTCACCTGGGCGGCGACCTCCCCTTCGAAGGCGGCCTGGAGCTGGGGATCGAGCGCCCCCGAGAGCCCGGTCGGAGCCGTTATCGGTCCCACCCCCGGCTTGGCGGTGTTGCCGGTGGCGAAGACGACCGAGTTGTTGAAGACGCGGTTGCCCATCGAGTCCGTGGCGGCCCCCTGGACGAAGTTGGAGCCTTCGTCGAACGTGCCGGCCGGGGCGTCGCCGAACACGATGTCGCGGGCCAGGCTCGTCTGCTCGAGCGAGGTGACGATCGGGAACTCGAACTTCGCCGCGGTGTCGGCGCCGGGCGGAGGGGGCGGGTTCGGGGTCACCGTCATCAGGCTCGCGTCGAAGACCTCCTTGCCGTTGATCTGCACGCTCGAGATGGGCAGGCCGTGGCAGGCCTTGCCCTCGACGTCGGTCGGGACGGGGTTGCCGGCCGACTGGTTCACGGGCTTGGTGATCTCGAGGGTGAACGTGTACGACACGCCCTTGTCGGCGAGGTCGTCGACCAGGCACTGGCTGGTGACGTTGTCGGGGATGGATCCGGGGATCTTCTTGCCCGAGACCGACACGACGTGCCCGCCGCAGCCCATGCCGCCGAGCTTCATGGTGAGCGTGTTCGACGCCTTCGCGTCGAGCGAGGCGGCGACGTCGACGATGAGGTCGCTGACGGCGACCGACGCGCCGTTGATGGTGACGTTGCCCGAGCACGGCGTCGCCAGGCTGCACTGGGCGCCCGTCTTGCCGAGGGCGGGGAAGATGCTGACGCCGTCGACCTTCAGGACCAGGCTGCCGGGGCTCACCTCGGGGATGGCCACCAGCACCGGGGTCGAGTCGGCCTGGCTGCCCTGGGCGCTCTTGTTGACGGCCACGACGCCGCCCGCGGGTGAGACGAGGTCGAGGTAGGGGTCCGTGGTGCAGTAGGCCTGCGCCTTGTTGATGCCGTCGGTCGCGGTGACCCGCAGCATCGGCATCGGCGCGAAGACGGTGTGGGTGACCACGCCGTTGCTGGTGGTGTCGGTCTCGAACCGGTAGTCATCGGGGCTGAGCCGGCTCGCCAGGTGGGCGAACTCGCCGTTCTTCACCGGCATCGACGCGATCACCGTGCCCTTGGTGTCGATGGCCACCAGCTCGGCCGTGACCTTCGCCCCCGCCGGCTCGTCGAAGACGATCTTCTGGGAGGAGTTGCAGTCCTTGCCCGGGCTCCCGCGGCCACCCGGCGACGGGAACCGGAAGGGCAGGGCGCAGCTCACGTGCAGGGCGACGTTGCCACAGCTCGGATCGGCGCTGTCGGCCAGGCCGTCGCAATCGTTGTCGATGCCGTCGCTGCAGCTTCCCGGCGCGCCGGGTCCCTCCAGGCTGGCCACCTTGGCCACCGCGTTGCAGACCGTGCCCTTGCCGTCGGCGGCGCAGACCTTCACGCCGTTGGCCTGGCACGCGCCGATGCCGGCGCTGCACGGGGCGCCGACGTCGAAGCCGTTGTCGACGGCACCGTCGCCGTCGTTGTCGAGGCCGTCGCAGACCTCGGCCGAGCGGCAGCTGGAGTCGGCGGGGAAGTCCGTCTGGCCGTCGCAGTCGTTGTCGATGCCGTCGCTGCAGCTCGGGCTGCCGAACGGGCCCTCGACTCCCGGTGACTTGGGCACCGCGTTGCAGGTGAGCGTCGCCGTGCCGTCCAGGGCGGCGCAGACCTTGGTGCCGGTGGACTGGCAGGCGCCGACGCCATCGGTGCAGGACTCGCCGATGTGCAGCACGTCGTCGACGATGCCGTTTCCGTCGTTGTCCTTGTTGTCGCAGACCTCGGGCGTCTGGCAGTCTTGATCCTTGGTGTCGACGAAGCCGTCGCAGTCGTTGTCGGTATTGTCGGAGCACGACGCAGCGGCCCGGCGGTCATCGACCCCCAGGGTGGAGCCGCCTTCCGCGCCCCAGACGACGGGGTGCGCGGTCGATGCGCAGGCCGCTCCCGAGCCGTCGGCGTTTGCGGTCAGGCCGGAGCCGGTGGCGGCGACGGCGGAGTTGCAGGTCCCGCCGCCGCAATCGGCGTTGACGAAGCACTTGTGGCTGGAGTCGTTGCTGCACGTCCCGATGAGCGGGGAGTTGATGTTCATGCAGAACGACGTGGTCTCGTTCCGGTTGACGCCGATGGCGGAGTCGGCGCAGGGGCGGTGGCTGGATCCCGGGACGCAATAGCCCGAGAACCCGGCCGCCCCGCAGCCCGGGCCGTTGCAGAGGCCGCAGGGCGCGCCGGGATGGATCCGGGCGTCCCCATCGTCGGGGTCGCCGCAGAGCTTTCCGGTCGAATCGCAGACGCCGTCGCATTGGACGTAGCCGTCGCCGTCGCCATCCGGGCAGGGAGGAGGAGGAGTGGGTGTCGGATCCGGGGTCGGCGACAAGGCCGTCGCATGAGCAGGAAGCGCCATGACGAGGCTGTAGAGCGCTGCCCGCGCCGGTTCAGGAAAGGGAACCAGCCACGACAGCTACACTCGATCATGGAATCCTCCTCAAGGGACCCGACTCGGAAGGATCTCGCCATCCGCTCCGGACAGCTTCCCTCTCCGACGGGTCGGTCGTTGCCTTTTCTGACGCGATCTAGAAACCCGCTTCGCCGGTCATGCAGTCGGCCGCGGCCAGGCGGTCACCCCGCCTTTCCGCGCGCTTTGCCGACGCTCGCTCTCGACTGCACTCCAGCCGAGTCCCGGGAGGGAAGGGGAAGGCATTCAGCAGGAGTGCATCCATATACAGTTGGCCGCCGCCCGCTGTCAACAAAAAAAGAAAACACATTCTCGCTGGACCTCGATTCTCTCGAGTCACTCGCGCGTCCGGCCGGTGTCACCGCGAAGTCGAGCGTCGTGCAGCGGGGAGAGCGAGGCTGACGGAGTTTTTGCTTGACACCGACCGCGCGGCGAGGATACAAAGAGGGCCTCTCAAGCAGCTCCCTCCAGGGTTGCCAGCCGGGAAGGGGAGGATTGCTGCCCCAGGGGTCAAGTCGTTTCGAGACATTCTGGGGCGTCCCGTCTCCCGCGAAATTCTGAAGCAAGGGCTCGTCTAGCGCGGCCGGCCGAGGCCGGGCGCGCGGCCGCGCTCGGGAAAGGGCTGCTGACCATGTCGTTTCGGATCATCGCGCTGACGCCCTCCGGACGGCTCGACCCGTCCCTCGCCATCGCGGCGAGCCGGGCGGGCGAGCTGGGCGTCCTGAGCCTGGAGCGGGCTCTCGACCCGGCGGCGGCGGCGGAAGCGATGGACGCGATGGCGCGTCTGGCCCGCGGCGAGTGCGGGGCGCGCCTCGGCGGCGATGCGCCGTCTTTCGAGGCCATCGTGGCGCGCATGCCCCCCGCGGTGAAGACGGTGATCCTGACCCGCTTCGAGCGCACGAGCCTTGCCGCGCGAGTGCGCGCGCTGCGCGACGGCGGCCGCACGGTGCTGCTCGAGGTCACCTCCCTCGAGGAGGGAAGGCTGGGTGAGCAGGCCGGTGTCGACGGGCTGGTCGCCAAGGGACACGAGGCCGGCGGCTGGGTGGGCGAGGAGACGGCGTTCGTCCTGCTCCAGCACCTGCTGGGCCGGCTGAGCTTGCCCGTGTGGGCCTACGGCGGTATCGGCCTCCACACGGCGGCCGCCGCCCATGCCGCGGGCGCGTCCGGCGTCGTGCTCGACGCGCAGCTCGCGCTCACCCGGGAGTCCTCGCTTCCCGAGCCGGTGAAGGAGGCGATCGGCCGCATGGACGGCAGCGAGACGCTGTGCCTGGGCGGCGAGCTGGGCGCCTCGTTCCGCTTCCATGCGCGTCCCGGCCAGGCATCCGTGGAGTCGCTTCGCGGCGAGCTGGGCCGGCTGCACGGCGAAGGACCCGCCGCGGCGCGGGAGGCGGAGTGGCGGCGGGTGGTGGACGCCCGCGCCGGCTGGGGATCGCCCGACGAGCAGCTCTGGCCGCTGGGCCAGGACGCGGCCTTCGCCGCGCCGCTGGCCCGGCAGTTCCACACCGTGGCCGGAGTGCTGGCGGGCCTGCGGCAGGCGATCGACACCCACGTGGAGGCGGCGAAGGCGTGCCGGCCGCTCGACGCCGAAGGGCCGCTCGCGAAGGCGCACGGCACCCGGCACCCGATCGTGCAGGGCCCGATGACCCGGGTGAGCGACCGGGCCGAGTTCGCGCTGCGCGTGGCGGAGGGCGGCGGTCTGCCGTTCCTCGCGCTGGCGCTCATGCGGGCCGACGAGGTCGACTCGCTCCTCCAGCAGACGCAGCGGCTCCTGGCCGGGCGGCCATGGGGCGTGGGGATCCTGGGGTTCGTGCCGCTCGAGCTGCGCCAGGAGCAGCTCGAGGCGATCCGCGCCTACCGTCCGCCCTTCGCCCTGATCGCGGGCGGACGGCCGGACCAGGCGCGGGCGCTCGAGAAGGACGGCATCCCCACCTACCTCCACGTGCCTTCACCGGGCCTGCTGCGCCTGTTCCTGCAGGACGGGGCGCGGCGGTTCGTGTTCGAAGGGCGGGAGTGCGGCGGCCACGTCGGCCCGCGGTCCAGCTTCGTGCTCTGGAACCTGATGATCGACGTGCTGCTCGAGGCGCTGCCCGCGAGCGAGCTGGGCTCCTGCCACGTCCTCTTCGCCGGCGGCGTCCACGACGCCCTCTCCGCCTCCATGGTGGCGGCCATGGCCGCTCCCCTGGCCGAGCGCGGAGCGAAGATCGGCGTGCTGCTCGGGACCGCCTATCTGTTCACCGAGGAGGCGGTGGCCGCCGGCGCGATCGTGAAGGGCTTCCAGGACGAGGCGGTCCGCTGTGCCCGCACCGTGCTCCTGGAGACCGGCCCCGGCCACTCGACGCGCTGCGCCGACACCGCGTTCGCCGACGTCTTCGTGCAGGAGAAGCAGCGGCTGCTCGGCGAGGGTCGGTCCCCGGAGGAGATCCGCAACGAGCTCGAGCTGCTGAACATCGGCCGGCTCCGTCTGGCCTCGAAGGGTGTGCAGCGCCATCCACGCTTCGGCGAGGACGCGCAGGCGCCCAAGCTCCTGGCCGTCGAGGACGACGAGCAGCGCCGGCAGGGGATGTACATGATCGGGCAGGTCGCGGCGCTCCGCGAGCGCACCTGCACGGTCGACGAGCTGCACCGCTCGGTGTCCGTCGAGGGCACCCGGCGCCTCGAGGCGCTGGCGCCGGTCGGCGCCGCGGCCCCGGCGCCGTGCCCCGCGGCGCGGCCCTCCGAGGTGGCCGTCATCGGCATCAGCTGCATGCTGCCGAAGGCGCGGGACCGCCGGACGTACTGGGAGAACATCCTCAACAAGGTCAGCGGCATCACCGAGATCCCCAAGGAGCGCTGGGACTGGGAGCTGTACTTCGACGCCGACCCGCGGGCGCGCGACAAGATCTACTCCAAGTGGGGCGGCTTCCTGGAAGACGAGCCCTTCGATCCGGTCGAGTTCGGCATGCCGCCCAACTCGCTGGCCTCGATCGACCCCATGCAGCTCCTCGCGCTCAAGGTCGCCCGGGCGGCGCTGCGCGACGCCGGCTATCTCGACCGGCCCTTCGACCGCGCCCGCACGTCGGTCATCCTGGGTGCGAGCGGCGGCATCGGCGACCTGGGAGGCGCGTATCTCCTGCGCTCCAGCCTTCCCATGCTGTTCGGGGAGGCCGCTCCCGACCTCGTCGCCGAGGCCGGCTTGCCCGAGTGGACCGAGGACTCCTTCGCCGGCCTGCTGCTCAACGTGGCAGCCGGCCGCATCGCCAACCGCCTCGACTTCGGAGGGCTGAACTACGTTGTGGACGCCGCGTGCGCCTCGTCGCTCGCCGCCGTGCACCTGGCAGTCAAGGAGCTGGAGACCCGCAACACCGACATGGTCCTGGTGGGCGGCGTCGACACCACGCAGAACCCGTTCGGCTACCTCTGCTTCAGCAAGACGCGGGCGCTGTCTCCGACCGGCCAGCCCCGGACCTTCGACGCCTCCGCGGACGGCATCGCGATCAGCGAGGGCATCGTGATGCTCCTGCTGAAGCGGCTGGCCGACGCCGAGCGCGACGGCGATCGCATCTACGCGGTGATCCAAGGGGTCGGGGGCTCGAGCGACGGCCGGGCCAAGGGCCTGACCGCTCCGCGGCCGGAAGGGCAGATGCTGGCCCTCCAGCGCGCCTACGCCAAGGCCGGCATCTCGCCGACCACCGTCGGCCTCTTCGAGGCCCACGGCACCGGCACGGTCGTGGGTGATCGCGCGGAGGCCCTGGCCCTCACCACCATTCTCGAGGAGGCGGGAGCGTCGCCCGAGAGCGCGGCCATCGGCTCGGTGAAGTCGATGATCGGGCACACCAAGGCGACGGCCGGCGTCGCGGGCCTGGCCAAGGTCGCCCTCGCCCTCTATCACAAGGTGCTGCCGCCGACGCTCGGCGTCGCCGAGCCCAACCCCAAGGCGCGCTTCGGCGACGGGCCGCTCTACGTCAACTCGGAAGCCCGCCCCTGGGTCCACGGGACGGGAAGCCACCCGCGGCGGGCCGGCGTCAACGCCTTCGGGTTCGGGGGCACGAATTTCCACGCGATCCTCGAGGAGTACACGGGGGAGTTCCTCTCCCGCGAGTCCGTCACCGAGCGGCGGCCCTCGGAGCTCTTCCTGTGGTCGGCCGGATCGCGAGCCGAGCTGGCCGCTGCGCTCGAGTCGCTGGAGAAGTCGATCAGCCGCGGCGCGCAGCCGCCACCGGCGGACCTGGCCCTCACGCTGTGGCAGGAGGTGGCCGGGAACGGCAACCGCGGAGCCACGCGGTTGGCGATCGTCGCCTCGTCGCTCGACGATCTGCGGCAGAAGCTCGGCGAGGCCGGCCAGGCCCTCGGCGAGGCCGGCCCTGTCCCGCGCCTCGATCCCCGCGGCATCTATTTGTGCGAGGAGCCTCTCGCGCAGGACGGCAAGCTGGCCTTCCTCTTCCCCGGCCAGGGCTCGCAGTACCCGAACATGCTCAAGGACCTGGCTATCGAGTTCGCCGAGGTGCGGGACGCCTTCGAGCGCGCCGACCGGGCGCTGTCCGGCCGTTTCCCGCGGCCGCTGAGCGCCTACGTCTACCCGCGGCCCGCCTTCACGCCGGATGACGAGCGAGCGCAGCAGCAGGCCCTGACCGCGACCAACGTCGCCCAGCCCGCGCTCGGGGCGGCCGACATGGGCGTCTCCGCCCTCCTACGCGCGCTCGGCGTGGAACCCGATCTCGTCGCCGGGCACAGCTACGGCGAGTACGTGGCGCTCACCGCGGCGGGAGTGCTGAGCGAGCAGGCGCTGGCGGCGGTGTCGGAGGCGCGGGGGCGCTCGATCCTCGAAGCGGCCACCCAGGACCTGGGCACGATGGCGGCGGTCGAAGCGGATGCCGAAGCGGTGCGCCGAGCCCTGGCCGGCCTCGACGAGGTCTGGCTCGCCAACCTCAACTCGCCCGAGCAGACGATCGTCTCCGGCAGCCGCGCCGGCATCGAGCACGCCGTCCAGCGGATGAAGGAGCAGGGCCTGCGCGCGCGTCCGGTGCCGGTCGCCTGCGCCTTCCATTCGCCGCTCGTCGCCCCCGCGCGGGAGCGGCTGGCCGAGTTCCTGGCCGCGGCCGAGTTCGCGCCGCCCCGGATCGCCGTTTTCTCCAACACCACCGCCGCGCCGTACCCGGCCGAGCCGCAGGGGATCGCGGCGCTGCTGGCCGAGCACCTCGTCCAGCCGGTCCGTTTCGCCGACGAGATCGAAGCGATGTACGAGGCCGGGGCCCGCATCTTCGTCGAGGTCGGGCCGCGTAACGTGCTCGTCAACCTCGTCCGGCAGACGCTGGGCGCACGGCCCCACGTCGCGATCGCGGTCGACGCGACCGGCCGGCCCGGCCTCACCCAGCTCCATCACGCGCTCGGCCAGCTTGCCGTGCAGGGCGTCTCCGTGCGGCTGGATCGGCTCTTCGAAGGTCGTGCGGTTCACCGGCTGAACTTGCGCGCGCTCGAAGAGGACACGCGGGAGAAGCCCCTCTCCGCGACCACGTGGATGGTCAACGGTGCCGGCGTGCGTCCGGCTCATGCGCCCGAGGTGGTCCGGCGGGTGTCGCGGCTCGCGGTGCCCTCGGCGCACGCCAGTGGCAATGGCAACGGCAGAGCGGCCGGCAACGGGAACGGTGCCGGCCAGGCCACGGGGAACGGCAACGGCAACGGGAACGGCGCGCTTCCGGCGGCGCTTTTCGGCCTCGAGGCGGCCGCGCCGGCGAAGCTCAACGGATCGTCCGCCGCCCAGGTCGCCTCGCCCGCGGCGCCGCGGCCGCTTCCGAGTGGAGCGGCCAGTACCGCGGCGCCGCCGATCGCGCCCGACGCATCGGCCGAGGTGATGCAGCAGTTCCAGGGCCTCATGGGCCGCTTCCTGGACACGCAGCGCAAGGTGATGCTCGCCTACCTGCAGGGCGCCTCGATCGCCGCCCCTGAAGCCGGCATCGCGCCCCGGTTGGCGGCGGCCGACGCGACGGCACCCGCCGCCCTTCTCGAGCCGGTGCCCACCGCGGCGTCGCCCGCCCCACCCCCGGTTGCCACAGAGACCGCACCGGCGCCTGCGATCCCGGTCCCGGTCGTTTCGACGCCGGTTGGGGCGGACGCTGCCGCAGGGGCAGGGCGAGCGAGCAAGGACCAGTTGACTGGAGAGCTCCTTCGCATCGTGGGCGAGCGCACCGGATACCCGCCGGAGTTGCTCGACCTCGACGTGGACATCGAAGCCGACCTGGGCATCGACTCCATCAAGCGGGTGGAGATCCTGGGCAACGTGCAGCGGGCGTGCATCCCGCCTGAGGTCCACGTCGGCGAGAAGTCGATGGAGCAGCTGACGGGCATCAAGACGCTGCGGGGGATCGCTGACTGGCTGGAGAGGGCGCTCGAGAACGGCTCCGGCCCGCCGAGCGAGCCGGTCGCGGCGTCGGCCGGGCCTGCATCGCCGACGCCGCCGAGCGCGCCGGTCGAAAAGGCGGGCGCTCCCCAGGCGGCCCAGCCGACCAGCCAGGACGAGCTGGTCGTGATCCCCCGCTCCACCCTGGCCGTCGTCGACGCCCCGCCCCTGCGCGGTCACGCGGGGCGGTTCGCTCCGGACCGGGTCTTCCTCATCACCGACGACGAGCGGGGGCTCGCGCACACCGTGGGCGCGGAGCTGAGCGCTCTCGGCGGCCGGGTCGTCCTGCTCCGGCACGCGATCGGCCTCGGGGCGGAGGGCCAGATCGAGCCGGGGATCTACCAGGCCGACCTCACGGACGCGGGGACGGCGGGCCGGCTGGTGGACCTCGTTCGGCGGGAGCACGGTCCGATCGGCGGCATCGTCCACCTCCTGCCTCTCGCCGAGCGCGAGCACTTCGAAGCGATGGACCTGGCCGGATGGCGGGCGGCGCTGGCCCGTGACGTCAAGAGCCTCTTCCATGTCGCGCGGGCCTCCGCACACGATCTCAGGCAGGCGGGCGACGGCCGCGGGGCATGGGTGCTCGCGGCCACGACGATGGGCGCCGCTTACGAAGAGGATCCGTCCTTGCGGAGGCCCTTCTTCCCCGGCCAGGGCGGCATCGCGGGGCTGGTCAAGACGCTGGCCCTCGAGTGGCCGGGCGTGCACTGCAAGGTGGTCGGCCTGGATGCGGACGACCCGGCCGCTCTCCACGCCGAGCAGGTCCTCGGGGAGCTGACCGCGGGTGACGGCCTGGTCGAGGTCGGCTATTCCGGCGCACGCCGGCGGACGCTCCAGCCGCGCCTGGTCCCCCTCGATCCGGGCGGGCCTCTCCGCCTGGCCATCGATTCGGACTGGGTCATCCTGGTCACGGGCGGGGCCCGTGGCATCACCGCCGAAGTGGCGGCCGAGCTGGCCGAGCGCTACCGGCCCACGCTGGTGCTCGTGGGCCGCTCCCCGCTCCCCGAGCCGGATGAGTCGCCCGCGACCCGAGAGCTGGCGTCGCCCCAGGGGCTGAAGGCCGCGCTCATGGAGTCGATGCGCCGGGGCGGCCAGGCGGTCACGGTGGCCGGCGTCGAAGCGGCCTACCAGCGCCTCCTGAAGGACCGGGAGATCCGGGCCAGCCTGGCCCGGATGGAGCGGGCCGGCTCCAAGGTCCGCTATCACCAGGCCGACGCCCGCGACGAGCCGGCGATGCGGAGCCTGGTGGAGGAGACCTACCGCGAGCACGGCCGGCTCGACGGCGTCATCCACGGCGCAGGTGTCATCGAGGACAGGCTCGTCGAGGACAAGACGGCGGAATCGTTCGACCGCGTGTTCGACACCAAGACCGAGAGCGCGTTCGTCCTCAGCCGTGTGCTTCGCGCCGAGTCGCTGCGGTTCCTGGCCCTGTTCGGCTCGGCCTCGGGACCCTTCGGCAACCGCGGCCAGTCGGATTACGCGGCGGCCAACGAGATACTCAACAAGCTCGCCCTCCACCTCGGCCGCAGCTGGCCGGGGCGGGTCTTCTCCATCAGCTGGGGACCTTGGCAGAAGACGGGCATGGTGTCCCCCGAGCTGCAGCGGGAGTTCGCCCGGCGCGGCATCGAGCTGATCTCGATTCCGACTGGCTGCCGGCTGTTCGACCAGGAGCTGCGCCACGGCGGACGGGACCACCCCGAAGTGATCCTGGCCGGCGGGGCCTGGAGCGCGCCCCGTACCGAGGCGCCGGCGACTCGCGCGCGGGCCTTGCCGCTGCTCCACGGAGCGACGTTCGCGAAGGGCGGCGGTCACATCGTCGAAGCCACCCGCACCCTGGATCCTTCTCACGACCTCTACCTGCTCGATCACCGCATCGATGACTTGCCGGTGCTGCCCCTCGCGGTGGCGATGGAGCTGATGGCCGAGCTCGTCCAGCACAGCTGGCCCGACCTGGAAGTGGTGGGCGTACGCGAGCTGCAGCTCCTGAAAGGCGTGGTGCTGGACGACGGCCCGAAAGCAGTGCGGCTGGTGGCGCGCGCCCAGGCCGAGCCCCTCCATGACCGGCCGGGTATCGACGTGAACGTGGAGATCCGAGAGGCGAACGGGATGGGCCACCCCCACTACCGGGCGACCGTGGAGCTGGCGCCCCATCTCCCGGCGCCGCCGCCCTACGTGTGCCCCTCGTCGGAGACCTTGCAGCCCTTTCCCATGACCGCGGCGGAAGCCTACGGCCGGTGGCTGTTCCACGGGCCACGCTTGCAGGGCATCACCGAGATCGAGGGGATCGCGGGCCGGTCCCTCCATGCGACCTTGAACGCATCGTCTCCGCCGCCTTTCCTCCGGGATGCCCCGTCGGGACAGTGGCTGATCGATCCCGTCATGTTCGACAGCGGACTGCAGCTCTTCCTCCTCTGGGCGCGAGCCCACCTGGACAAGACCCCGCTCCCCTCCCGCTTCCAGCGTTACCGCCGGTTCGGATCCTTGTCGCAGTCGAAGGTCCGTTGCCGCCTCCAGATCCTGGACCGGTCGAGCGATCCCCTCTACTACATGAACCTCGCCTTCGTGGGGCCCGACGGGCGCTTGCTGGGCCTTCTCGAAGAGGCGGAGGGCGCCTGCAGCCGGTCGCTCAATCGGCTGGCCGTCGTGTCGGCGGCTCGGAGGTCGCCCACCGGCGTGGTCGGAGAGTCACCGTCAGTCTAGGGAGGGCTGGTGACGGCGCTGTAGCCGGTCATCAGTCTGCAGGAAGGAAGGCGGGCATGAAAAGCATCTTGCTGGTCAGCCCAGGGTCAGGAGGATCTCCTGATTCCCTCCGGCGAACGCTGGGGCGGCGAACCCGCATGTTGATGCCGTTGGGCCTGGCGACGGTGGCTGCCCTGACGCCTGACGACATCGAAGTGGACATCTGGGACGAGGGTGTGCACGGCCCGATCACGCTCGACACCGACCTCAAGAAGGCCTACGACCTGGTCGGAGTCACCGGTTACGAGACCCACGTCGAGCGGGCACGGCAGCTGGGGCGGCTCATGCGAAAGCGTGGCCTCGTGGCCGCCGTGGGAGGGCCCGGCGTGTCTGCTTCGCCCGAGTTCTATCGCGACGACTTCGACATCTTGTTCGTAGGCGAGGCGGAATACACGTGGCCGCCGCCACCGGTCCGAGTACCGCCAGGTCGGCAAGGTGGATATGGCCCACTCGCCTCTGCCCCGCTGGGACAAGGTCGACGTCGACCGCTACCACATGGGGGGCGTGCAGACCACGCGGGGCTGCCCGTTCGACTGCGAGTTCTGCGACGTGATCTACATCTACGGCCGGCAGCCGCGGCACAAGCCGGTCGAACAGGTCCTCGAGGAGATCCACGCCCTGGAGCGACGGGGTGCGGAGGGCATCTTCCTGTGTGACGACAACTTCATCGGCGACCCCGGTTACGCCAAGGCCTTGCTGAAGGAGCTCATCCCGCTGAATCGGTCGTTCCGCCGCCCGATCGGCTTCTTCACCCAGATCACCCTCAACGTGGCCAAGGACGACCAGTTCCTGGAGTCCCTGGCCGACGCAAACTTCTTCGGGCTGTACATCGGCGTCGAGACGCCGAACGTCGAGAGCCTCATCGAAATCAACAAGCCGCAGAACTATCGGACCGACATCGTAAGGGACATCAAGAAGATCCAGAGCTACGGCCTGCCGATCAAGGCGGGCATGATCGTGGGGTTCGATCACGACGACGTCACGATCTTCGACCGCCAGTTCGAGTTCCTGCAGGAGACGGGAATCGTGCACCCGCAGATCAACATGCTGAAGGCGCCCCGAGGGACCAAGCTGTGGGTGCGGTTGCACAAGGAGGGACGGGTGGTCGAGATGGTCGATCTGCGCCCGGACGACCTGGAGACCACCGACCTGCTGACGAACATCCTGCCCGCCGGCATGACCCGCCTGGAGCTGCTGTCCGGGTATCGGAACCTGCTGCAGCGGGTCCGGGATTGGCGCAACTTCGAGGCCCGGGTGAAGACGATGGTCTCCCAGGTGCGTCGCCGGCCGACGCACCGGCGGAAGGTGTCCGGGAGGCTGCTGGTGATGGCGGCCAAGGCGTTCTTCTCCATGGACCGGCAAGCGCGACGGACGGCCCTGCGCCTGTTTCTTTATACGCGCCGGCGCGCTCCCCACATGGTGCCGACCGTGATGAGGCTCTTCGGTGCCCAATACCTCTCCGCCCGACGCTTGCCGGTCTGGCTGGAGACCATCGACAAGCAGATCCGCCTCGAGACGGAGGGCCGGGAGCTGCGACGGGAGCAGACGGTGTTCTTCGTGCCCGACGGATTCAAGAAACCCTTCCGGACCAGCTTTCCCGAACTCTACGAGCGCGTCAGCCGCGGGCTGATCGACAGATCGCGCCTGAACGATGCCCTGGTGGAGGTGGCCTACGACTTCCTCACCCGCTGGGGACCGAGCTTCCAGGAGTTCGGTGACCACCACCGCGCGTTCCTTCACGAGCTCTGCGACCGCACCGTGGCCAAGGAGAACGCGGAAGCGCCGGCCCGTGGTGGCCAAGCGCCGGCACCCCGAGAGCTGACGGTGCGGGGCGAGCGGGGGGACGAGCTGCGGCTCAAGCGTCTGGCGGACGAGGTCCTACGGTTGGTGGAGCAGGATCTGCGGAACTTCCAGCCGGAGGCGATCCACGCGTAGGGGGACACGCGGCGACGAAGACCGGCGAGAAGGGGTCGCAGACGCAGGCGGCCGAGATCGGAAGGGGGCTGGGTTGGACACCGAACGGGGCCGGGAGGGGCGGGACGACGTCGCCATCGTCGGGATGGCGTGCATCTTCCCGGGCGCGCCCGACCTGACCACGTACTGGCAGAACATCGCCTCCAAGGTGGACGCGATCACCGATGCGCCTTCCGAGATCTGGGACGTCGACATCTTCTATGACCCCCAGGCCACGACCAACGACCGCGTGTACTGCAAGCGGGGCGGCTTCATCAGCTCGCTGGCCCGGTTCGATCCGCTGGCCAACGGCGTCATGCCCCTGGCCGTGGAGGGAGGCGAGCCGGACCAGTGGCTGGCCCTCCAGGTGGCCCGGGCCGCCCTGACCGACGCCGGCTACGGGGACGAGATACCCGAGCGCCACCGCACCGCGGTCATCCTGGGCAAGGGCACCTACCTGAACCGCGGCAACCTCAGCGTCCTCCAGCACGGCGCCATCGTCGACCAGACGCTGGCCATCTTGAAGAGCCTGCATCCGGAGCTCGGCGAAGACGACCTGCAGCTGATCCGCCGCGACCTCAAGCGCAACCTGCCGCCCTTCAACGCGGACACCGCGCCCGGCTTGATCCCCAACATCATCGCCGGTCGCATCGCCAACCGGCTGGACTTGATGGGACCCAGCTACACCCTGGACGCCGCCTGCGCCTCGTCGCTCGTGGCGCTCGAGGCCGCGGTGGGGGGCCTCCGCCGCCGGGAGTACGACATGGCGCTGGTGGGCGGGGTGCACGTGGGCACGCCGGGCCCCGTCCTCATGCTGTTCTGCCAGCTGGGCGCCCTTTCGCGTCGGGAGCAGATCCGGCCCTTCGACAAGTCCGCCGACGGAACGCTCCTGGGCGGCGGCCTGGGAATGGTGGTTCTCAAGCGGCGCGCGGATGCGGAGCGGGCCGGGCAGCGGATCTACGCCCTCATCAAGGGCGTGGGCGTGGCCAGCGACGGGCGGGGCCTGAGCGTCATGGCGCCGCGCGTGGAAGGAGAAGTCCTCGCCCTCGAGAAGGCCTATGAGTCGGCCGGCGTCTCGCCGCGGAGCGTCGGCCTCGTGGAGGCGCACGGCACCGGGACGCCGGTGGGCGACGCCACCGAGGTCCAGGCCCTCACGCGCGTGTTCGGGCCGCGGGCGGAGGGGGAGCCCTGGTGCGGCCTGGGCTCGGTCAAGTCGATGATCGGCCATGCGATGCCGGCGGCCGGCATCGCCGGGCTCATCAAGGTGGCCCTCGCGCTCCACCACAAGGTCCTGCCGCCCACGCTCAACGTGGAGGAGCCGAACCCGGGGCTGGAGCTGGAGAAGACGCCCTTCTACATCAACACCGAGCCCCGGCCCTGGATCCACGGCGCGGCCGACGCGCCGCGGAGGGCGGCGGTGAACGCCTTCGGCTTCGGCGGCATCAACGCCCACGCGATACTCGAAGAGCATCCCGGTAGCGACCAGGCCGCCGCCCAGGGCCACCTGGCGCGCTGGGAAAGCGAGGTCTTCGTGCTTTCCGCGGCCTCGCGCGCGGAGCTGGTGGACCGGGCGGTCCGGCTGCGCGACTTCCTGCGCAGGGAAGCCGGGGTCGATCTCAAGGACCTGGCCTTCACGCTGAACGTGGCCGAGGCCGGAGGAGCCTGCCGGCTGGCGGTGGTGGCGGGCAACGTCGACGAGCTGCGGCAGAAGGTGGAGCGGGCGATCGAGAGGCTGTCCGACCCCCGCAGTCAGAAGATCAAGGAGGTCCACGGCGTCTATTTCTTCGCCGAGCCGCTCAAGCCGGGCCGGAAGCTGGCCTTCCTCTTCCCGGGCGAGGGAAGCCAGTACGTCAACATGCTGGCCGACCTGTGCTTGCACTTCCCCGAGGTCCGCCGGTGCTTCGACCTCGTCGATCGCATCTTCGCCCGGCACTCCCGGAACTACGTCCCCAGCGACTACATCTTCCCCCGCCCCGCCTTCTCGGACCGCGAGCGTGCGGCGGCCGAGAAGCGGCTGTGGGAGATGGAGGGCGCTTTCGAGGCGGTCCTCACCGCGAACTGGGCCCTCTTCACCCTGCTGTCCCGCCTCGATATCCAACCCGATGCGCTGGTGGGCCACAGCACGGGGGAGTACGCGGCGATGCGCGCGGCGGGGGTGATCGATCTGCCCGACGACGAGCGGATCGCCCGCTTCGCGACCGAGATGAACCGCTTCTACTACCAGAAGCTCGCCGGCGGAGACGACGTGCCGCGGGCGGCGCTGGTGGCGGTCGGCGCCGATTCGGGCACGGTGTCGAGCCTCGCCGGGGACGGCCGCGGGCGGATGTTCGTCGCCATGGACAACTGCCCGCATCAGACCGTGGTCGCGGGGTCGGAGGAGGCCGCCGCGCGGCTGGCCGAGGAGCTGCGTCGCCGCGGGCTCCTCTACGAGCGGCTTCCCTTCGATCGGCCCTACCACACGCCGCTGTTCGAGCGCTACTCGGAAGGCCTGGAGGCGTTCTTCTCCCGGTGGGTGGTCGCGCCGGCCCGCATCCCGCTCTACTCGTGCACGACCCGGTCGCCATTCCCGGCGGATCTCGGGGCCATCCGCGAGGTGGCCGTCCGGCACTGGATGAGCCCGGTGGAGTTCCAGAAGACGATCGAGGCGATGTACTCCGACGGCGTGGGCATCTTCGTGGAGGTCGGTCCACGCGGGAACCTCAGCGCTTTCGTGGAGGACATCCTGAGGGGCCGACCCCACCTCGCCATCGCCGCCGACACCATGAATCGCTCCGGGATCACCCAGCTCAACCACGTCGTGGGGCTGCTGGCGGCGCACGGCGTCCCGATGCGGCTCGATGAGCTCTACGCCCGGCGCTCGCCCCGACGGCTGAGCCTGGACGGCAACGCGAGCGAGGCGGAGGCGGGCCGCGCCAAGCGCGGCCGGCCGATGAAGCTAGCCGTCGGGTGGATTCCCATGACTCTTTCCGATGAGACGGCGAGCCGGCTCCGCTCGTCGCACTCCGTCGCCGCTGCGGCGCCGTCAGCGGTGCTGCCGGTCTCGGCGCCGGCCACCCCATCTGCGTCATCGAGCCCCTCCCGGCCATCCTCTGCGCCCCCTGCGTCGTCCCTCATGTCGTCCTACTACCGGACGATGGAGCAGTTCCTGGACATGCAGCAGGACGTGATGCAGGCCTACCTGGCCGGAGGGGGAGCCGCGCCCGCCCGGCTCGATCCGCCTCCGCCCTCGATCGAGGCTCATCCGCCGTCGGCCTCGTCGACGCCGGTGGCCGCACCCTTGCCCGCCGCCGAAGAGATCCTGACGCCGGCTCCTTCAGTGCCCGCCGCAGGGCCGCGCGTCGAGGCGGCGCCGCTTCCAGGGCAGAGCGCCGAGGCGATCACCGAGCGCCTCCTCAAGATCGTGGCGGACCGCACCGGCTATCCGGCCGAGATGATCGACCTGGACCTCGACCTCGAGGCCGACCTCGGCATCGACTCGATCAAGCGGGTGGAGATCCTCGGCTCGTTCCAGCAGCAGACCGGCCTGCTCGGCGAGCACGACATGGAGGCGCTCGCCGGCCGCAAGACGCTGCGGCAGGTCGCGGAGTTCCTGGCCGCCCGGGGGGAGGCCGGCGGCGCCGCCTCTCCGGCCGCGGCCGAAGGGCCGGCCGTCAATCCAGCCCCAGAAGCGCCGCCCGGCGGACCCTTCATCGGGCGAGTCGTCTCCCGCGAGCCCGGCCAGCAGCTCGTGGCGACGAGCGAGATCGGCCTCGACGAGGACCTCTTCCTGGCCGACCATACGCTGGGCCGCCACGTGTCCTCGACCGACGCCGGGCTGGCCGCGCTACCGGTCATGCCGCTGACGATGAGCATGGAGATGCTGGCCGAGGCCGCGGTCGCCCTCGTCCCCGGCCGCCGGATCGTCGGGATGCGGGAAGTGCGGGCGTACCGGTGGATGTCCCTCGAGGCGGAGAAGCTGACGGTGAAGCTCGTCGCCACCGCGAAACCCGGGACGGACGGCCGCGAGGTCTCGGTCCAGATCTTCGAGGCCGACGACGCGGGCTCCGCCGGCACCCGGCCGCCGATCGTCGAAGGCATCATGATGCTCGCCGACACTTACCCCGATCCGCCTCCCCCGACCGCGTTCAGCCTGGCCGGCGAGCGGCCCTCGAAGTGGTCGCCCGGGCAGCTCTACGAGGACATGATGTTCCACGGCCCCGCGTTCCGCGGGGTGACGTCCATGGACCGCTGGGGCGAGGACGGCGCCAGGGCGACGCTG
>QHVM01000030.1:18544-20518 GCA_003223555.1 Acidobacteriota bacterium
CCCGTGCTGCTGGATCAGCCCGGGCAGGTCGTCGGCTTCTGGATGGCGGAGCATCTCCAGACGGGGGCGACCGTGTTCCCGTTCCACCTCGAGGCACTGCACCTCTACGGGCCCGCCCCCGCGGCCGGCGAGACGCTCGAGTGCCGCGCCCGCATCGCGCTGGTGGGCGAGCAGCAGGTGCGCTCCGACCTCGACGTGGTCGACCCGGACGGGCGGCTGAGGCTGCGGCTCGTCGGCTGGTGGGACCGCCGCTTCGACGTGCCGAAGAGATTCCTCCGCTTCCTCCATGCGCCCCGCGACGCTCGCCTGAGCGAGCCTTGGCCGGCGCCGGTGGGCGGCCTGGCCGACGGGGGCTTCCGCGCCTACCGGCTGGCCCTCGACGGCTTCCCGCCCGCGCTCTTCACCGCCCACGGAGGCATCTGGCAGCGCGCCCTGGCCCACCTGGCGCTCGGCCGCCGGGAGCGGGAGATCTGGCGCGGCCTGCGGACGCCGGAGCCGCGGCGGCTGGAGTGGCTGCTCGGCCGCGTGGTGGCGAAGGACGCGCTGCGGGCCTTCCTCGAGGAGCGGCACGGGTTGCGGCTGGCCCCGGCCGACGTCGAGATCCTGCCCGACGCGAACGGGCGTCCGGTGCCGGGCGGTGCGTGGACGCGCGACGTCCCGCGGGCTCCTATCCTTTCCCTCTCCCATGCCGGCGGCGTGGCGGTCGCGGTGGTGGGGGAGGGCCAGGCCGGGGCGGGGGTGGGCGTCGACGTCGAGCATGCGGGCCGCATGAAGGAAGAGACGAAAGACCTGGCCTTCACGTCGGCCGAGCAGGCGCTGCTGGACGCGGTGGGCGACGGCCCGGAGCGGTGGCCGCTGCGGCTGTGGTGCGCCAAGGAGGCGGTGGCCAAGGCCCTGGGGCTGGGCCTGGCCGGCGGCCCGCGGGGGATCGTCGCCGAGCAGCTCGATGCGGCGAGAGGCACGGTCCGGCTCCGCCTGAGCGGCGAGATGGCGTTGCGCCTGCCGGCCGTCGACGGCCGGACCTTCGTCGCCCACACCGCGCGCGAGCGCGACGTCGTGGTGGCCACTTCCCTGTACCCGGGCGAGTAGCGGAGAGGAACGAGCAGCATGAAGGCATCCCGAGACCAGATCATGGCCGACGTCCTCGGCCTCCTGGGGAAGTTGGCGGACGACTGGGAGTACACGGGGGAGATCACGCCCCAGACCCGGTTCTTCGCGGACATGGGGCTGGGGTCGCTGGACGTGGTGGTGCTGGGCACCGCCGTCCAGGAGCATTACCAGCAGGTCTTTCCCTTCGTCGAGCTGTTCGCGCAGGTGGGCCAGCGGGCGATGCCCGACATCCCGGTCGGAGAGTGGGTGGACTTCATCTACCGGCATCTCGACGGACCGAGCGCGGACACGGCCCCCGAGGGAAGCGCCCGATGAGCGGCCGCACCCTGCTGCTGGGCCTGGACGGCGCCACCTTCACCGTCCTCGAGCCGCTGATGCGGGACGGCGTGATGCCGTTCCTGAAGGGGTTCGTGGCCGGCGGCGTCAGCGGCGAGCTTCAGTCGGTGATCCCGGCCCTGACCCCTCCGGCCTGGACCTCGCTCACCACCGGGCGCAGCCCCGGCCACCACGGCATCCTCGACTTCTTCTGCAAGGAGTCGCCCGAGAGCCACCACATCCGCATCGCGACGTCGCGCGACGTTCACGCCGAGACGATCTGGTCGCTGGCCGACCGGCACGGCCTGCGCACGACCGCGCTGAACTTCCCGTTGATGTTCCCGCCCCCCCGCATCCGGGGCGCCGTGGTGCCGGGCTGGATGCCCTGGCGCCAGATGAGGCTGGGCTGCCACCCGGCCGACCTCTACGACCGGCTGAAGAAGCTCCCCGGCTTCAACGCCCAGGAGCTGGCGATGGACATCACGCCGGAGGCCAAGCCAGTGCAGGGCGTCCGGCCCGAAGAGCACGAGGAGTGGGTCGTCCTCCACA
>QHVM01000063.1:0-1867 GCA_003223555.1 Acidobacteriota bacterium
AGAACGAACGCGAGGCCCAGCGGTTCCTCAGGGCCCGGATCAAGGCAGTCCTTGGCGGCGGCTTCCTGGGCGCAGGAGGAGCGGATCACCGTGGGCGAGATCCTCGACGCCGTCGAGCAGAGAGCTGAATGGAAGAAGCTCCGGTCACTCCGGAAGACTCGCAGCCACGCGAAGGCGGTGCGCAAGACCTTCGCGTTCACGCGGGCCGTTGACGTTTCGACGGGAGACATCGAGCAGTACATCAAGGAGCGCAAGGACACAGGGCGGGCGGAGGCGACGATCAATCGCGAGCTCGAGATCCTCCGGTGTGCGTATCGCTTGGCGGTGAAGGGAAAGCTCATCTCGGCCGCCCGCGTTCCGGACATCGAGCTGCTCCGCCTCGACAACATCCGCCAGGGCTTCTTCGAACGCGCGGAGATCGAGGCTCTCCTGCAGCGCATCCCCGATCGTGATCTCCACGACTTCATCGAGTGGGGCTTCCGCACCGGGCAGCGGAAAGGCGAGATCGCCAAGCTCACCTGGGACATGCTTGATCGCACGTGCCCGGTCTGGGTGCTCCGGCTTCCCGGCGCGATCGCGAAGAACAAGACCGGGCGCTCGCTTGGGCTCGCGGGAGAGACCCGAACGATCATGGAGCGTCGGCTCGCGCGGCGCCGGCTCGACTGTCCGCTTATCTTCCACCGCACGAGCAAAGGCAAAGCGGACAGTCGATCAAGGATCTCCGGTGCGCGTGGCGAAACGCCCTCGAGGCCGCGCCGCTTCCCGAAGACCGACTCTTCCACGACCTCAGGCGATCCGCGGTGTGGACACTGATTCGTTCCGGCGTGGATCCGTCGGTGGCGATGAAGGTTTCAGGCCACAAGACGCGCTCGATGCTCGACCGCTACAACATCGTCGAAGAGACCGAAACCGCGGCTGCCCTTGCGAAGGCCGATGCCTACCTCTCCACGCAGCCGTCCGAGCGCAACGTCGAGGCGCTCGGACACGCACAGAACGCGCACATCCAGGCCTCTCGCCGGAAGACCGTTAGAAACCAGCCAACAACTTAGCCCCGCAGGAGTGGCGGAAGCGGGTGGGAATCGAACCCACCGCTGCCGGTGTCAGCCGGCAGCCGGACGGCTTTGAAGGCCGCGCGAGTCACCAGACCCGAATCGCTTCCGTACTTCCGTAGTGTAGCGGCAAGGGCCGGCATCCGCCTGATCCTGTCCACCTCTGCGGACAGGGCCGGACTGTAACGTTTTGGCGGCTGCTCCGGCACCCGCCATCGACGCCCCCTGCCGGCCCTGAATTCTTGGCACAGCCCTTGCTCAAATAGCCCCGGGGCGGCCGGTTGAGCCCCGCGTCGAGAGCGAGGTGCCCCATGACGAAGAGTCTCCGCCGTACCGCCCTGACCGCCGTCCTGTGCGTGATCGCACTGCCGGCGGCCCTCCTGGCCCAGGCGACCCAGGTCAAGCCGGGGTTCAACATCTTCAGCGAGCAGCAGGACGTCGACATCGGCCGCCAGTCGGCGGCCCAGGCCGAGCGCCAACTGCCGCTGCTGAACGACCCGCGGGTCGAGAACTACGCGGGACAGATCATCCGCCGCCTGGCGGCGGCGGCGCCCGGGGCCCATTATCCCTACCAGATCCGGGTGGTGAACGCCTCCGACATCAATGCGTTCTCGCTGCCAGGGGGCTTCATGTACGTCAACCGCGGCCTCATCGAGGCGGCGCGGAGCGAGCCCGAGCTGGCCGCCGTGCTCGCCCACGAGATGGCGCACGTCGCGCTCCGCCACGGCACGCACCAGGCCTCCAAGGCGTACCTGACCCAGGCGGGAATCGGGATCCTGGGCGGCCTGCTCGGCAACGGCCGCAGCCCGAACGCGATC
>QHVM01000063.1:1893-5608 GCA_003223555.1 Acidobacteriota bacterium
AGCGGGGACGACGAGGACCTGGCCGACATGGTGTGGGCCCAGATCATGGCCCGGGCCGGCTACGATCCGCGGGCGATGGCCGACTTCTTCGAGGTGCTGCGCCGCGAGCAGAAGAGCGATCCCGGCCGCCTGCAGCAGTTCTTCAGCGACCATCCCGCGGCGGCTGACCGCGAGGCCCGCATCCGCCAGGAAGCGCAGCGGATCGGAGCCGTGCGGGCCAGCAGCGAGATCGGCGGCTTGTCCCAGGTGCAGACCGAGCTGCGCTCGATGGGGCGCGCCCCCACGATGCAGCAGATCGCCCGTGGCGAGGTGCCGCGCGGTCGCGGCTCGTCGCGCGGCCAGCGCTACCCCGACGACCAGCGCTATCCCGACGACCAGCGTTATCCCGACCAGGGCTACCCGGATCAGCGCTCTCCGGACCAGCGCTACCCTGACCAGCGCTATCCCCAAGGCACCTACAACCCCGACGGCAGCCGCGGGACCTCCGGGACCTACGGCCGCGCCGGCAACGCCCGCATCGAGCCACCGTCGTCGCGCTTGGCCACCTACCGGCAGCGGGACGGCTTCTTCACGATCCAGTATCCCGACAACTGGCGGCCGTACGAGCCGGACAACGGCCTCGGGGTCACGATCGTCCCCGACGGCGGCGTCGTGGATACGGGCAACGGCCAGCAGAGCATCATCTACGGAGTGATCGTGAACCACTACGATCCCTTCGAGGCCCGCTCCGCCCGGCGAGGGCTGAGCCTCGACGAAGCGACGCGGGACCTCGTCGACCACGTGATCCAGGGCAACCCCCACCTGCGCTCGACCGGGTCGCGCCGGCGGGAGACGATCGACGGCGCCCCCGCCATGTCCCAGGTCCTTTCGGGCCGCTCGCCGGTGACCGGCGACGAGGAGCGCGTGACGGTCTTCACCCGGCAGCTTCCCGACGGGCACGTGATCTACTCGCTCTTCATCGCGCCCGGCCGGGACTATGCCGAGATGGCCCCGCTCTTCTCACGGATGGTGCGGACGCTGCAGGTCAACGACGAGGTCGCCCACCGCTAGCCGTCGCCCCTTGCGCCGCGGTCGGCGCGCGTGCTAAACCCGCCGGTCGATGCCGATCGACCGGCGGGTATTCCTCTTCTCCCTGGGCAGCACGGCCCTGGCCGCCGCCGCTCCCCGCCACACCCGCCTCTTCCTCCTCGGAACAGGTGGCGGGCCGTCGCCCAAGCGGCTGCGCTCGGCGCCGGCCCAGGCGGTCCTGATCGGCGAGGCCGTCTACGTCGTCGACTGCGGAGACGGCGTGGCGCGCCAGATGGTGCTGGCCGGCGTCGACATCACGCACTTGAAGGCCGTTTTCATCACCCATCACCATTCCGACCACAACGCGGACTACGGCAACCTGCTCCTGCTGGGCTGGGCCAGCGGGCTAACCCCGACCGTGGACGCTTACGGACCGCCGCCCCTCGTGCGGATGACGAGCCTCTTCGCCGAGATGAACGCCTACGACATCGAGACCCGCATGCGTGACGAGGGCCGGCCGCCCTTCGCCGGGCTGGTCGCCCCCCACGAGGTCACCCGAGCGGGGATCGTCATGCAGAACGGCGAGGTGAAGGTGACCGCCGCCCTCGTCGAGCATCCCCCGGTGCGGCCGGCCCTTGCGTACCGGTTCGACACCGCCGATCGCTCCGTCGTCTTTTCCGGCGACACGGCGCCCTCCGAGAGCCTGATCGCGCTGGCCCGGGGGGCCGACGTGCTCGTGCACGAGGTGCTCTACGTGCCCGGGCTGGAACGGCTCGCGGCAAGGGATCCCGGGGCCGGGCGCCTGCGCGAGCACCTGATCGCCAGCCACACGCCCACGACCGAGGTCGGCCGGATCGCGGCCGCGGCCGGCGTGAAGGCGCTCGTCCTGTCGCACTTCGTGCCCGGGGACGACCCCTCGATCACCGACGAGATGTGGACGGAAGGGATCCGGCGCTACTTCAAGGGCGACGTCGTGGTGGGCAGGGACCTGATGGCGCTGTGAGGGAGTGGCGGAGCGAGCCCGCGCTCACTCCGCCGCCGCGCCCGCCGACGCCGCGCAGCCGGCGTGGCCGCACGGGCAGGCGGCGTGCGGGTCGTCTCCCTCCTGCTGCGCGCAGTGCTCGCTGCAGTAGCGGCGGCCGTTGCGCTCGATCCCGACGTCGCTGCCGCAGCGGCAGGCGGGATGCCCGCAGACCATCGGCCCTAGACGTCGCGCCGCCGGCGGGAGGGCTGCGTGGGCTCCGACACGCGCCCCAGGATCTCGCCCGACAGCTCCTCGTCGGTGTCGCTCGCGATGTCACCCAGGGACAGGATGCCGACGAGCTTCTTGTTCCGGTTCAGGACCACCAGGCGGCGCAGCTGCCGCTCCTTCATGAGGGAGGCGGCCTCTTCGACGTCCTGGTCGTCGTAGCAGTACACCACGTCCGGCGTCATGGCGTCCTTCACCGGCGTGGTCTTGGGATCGCGCCCCTCGGCGGTGGCCCGCACGATGATGTCCCGGTCGGTGATCATGCCGAGCAGCCGGTCGCCGTCGCAGACCGGCAGAGGCCCCACGTCGACGGTCTTCATCTTCCGGGCCGCCTCTTGCAAGGTATCGTCGGGCCGGATGACCTCGACTCCCTTCGTCATGACTTGCTTGATCTGCATGCTAGCCTCCTCGTGATCCCGCCATGATGCCGCGGCAGGTCGGGACGATGCGCCTCGCGCCCGATGGACGGTCACCTATGACAGATAATAGCCCTCTGATCGGCTCTGTCAAGGAAAAGTCAGCATGACCGACACGATGCAGCAGCGGACGGCAGGCATGGCGGCCGAGGTCCGGCAGTCCCTGGCCGGCGATCCGCCCTCGTTACCCTGCAAGTACTTCTACGACGACCGCGGCAGCCGCCTCTTCCAGGAGATCACCCGCCTGCCCGAGTACTACCAGACCCGCACCGAGGAAGCGCTGCTCGAGGCGGTGGCCGACGAGGTCGTGGGGAAGGCGCGCCCGCGGCAGCTCGTGGAGCTGGGCTCCGGCTCCGGACGCAAGATCCGCCTGCTCCTCGACGCGATGGCCCGCGCCGGCCGGCTGGAGAGCTGCGTGCTCTTCGACATCAACGAGCGCGACCTGGACCAGTCTGTCCGGGCGCTCGGCCGCGACTATCCGCAGGCGCGAGTGACGGGGGTCGTCGGCGACTTCACGCAGGGCCTGGAGGGGGTGGGGCCGGGCGGCGGGCGGCTGGCCGCGCTGCTCGGCGGCACGATCGGCAACCTGCATCCTCGCGACGTGCCGCCGTTCCTGCGCCGCATCGCGGCGCTGCTCGAGCCGGGGGGCGCTTTCCTGCTCGGCGTCGACCTCGTCAAGGACAAGCGGGTGCTGGAGGCGGCCTACGACGACGCCGCGGGGGTCACCGCCCGCTTCAACCGCAACATCCTCCGGGTCATGAACGAACGGCTGGGCGCGGACTTCGACCCGGAAGCCTTCGACCACGTGGCCTTCTACGACGAGGCGAATGCCTGGATTGAGATGCGCCTGCGCGCCCGGCAGCCGCAGCACGTGCGCATCCCCGCCGCGGACCTCGACCTGCGCCTGGAGTCAGGAGACGAGATCCGCACCGAGATCAGCTGCAAGTACACGCGGGGCTCGCTCGAGGAGCGGCTGCGAGGCACGGGCCTCGAGCTGGACCGCTGGTTCACCGACCGCGAGGACCGTTTCGCCCTGGGGCTG
>QHVM01000063.1:5638-60320 GCA_003223555.1 Acidobacteriota bacterium
AAGCCTCTCCCGCCGGGCCATCATCTGGCGGCCCAGGGCGAGCAGGCGGTCATCGGTCAGGTTGTTGCGCGCGTGCTCGAACATGCGCTGCTCCTCGCCGGCGAGGTGGCGCTCGACGCTGGCCCGCAGCGCGTCCACCCTGACGTCGTACCCATCGTCGTCCGGCTCGATCTGGTCGATCTCGGCCATCAGGCTCTCGATGCCCTGGTGCTCCCCGAGGGCGTCCTTCACCGCGTGCCGCGCCGCCTCGGAGCGAGTCCGCATCAGCGCCGGGTAAAGGATCTCCTCCTCGACGAGGGCGTGGGAGAGCAGCGATCGCCTGAAGGAGCGGAAGACCGTCTTTTTTCGGTCGAGAGTGCCGCTCCCCGATGCGTCGGCCAGTTCCTGGAGCATGCGGCGCAGCTGGACGTGATCGCTCTCGAGCAACTTCATCGCGTCGAGTTGACCCCCGCCGACCGGGAAGCCCAACGGTGAGAAGATGGAGGCCCCCATTGACAAAATATAACCTATATTTTCAGTGACTGGCAAGAGAAGTCAGTTTTGATGACATCGCCTGCGCGGCCCGGACGGCCCCGAGGCCGACGAAAACGGGCAAGATACTCGTAGGGACACGTGGAAGCCCGTTGAGCAAGCGCGCGATCGTTCTCAGCCTGCTGGGCCTCGTCGTCGTCGTCCTCGCCCTGCTGGCCTTCGGCCTGTTCCCGCAGGCCCTGTTGCGCACGTCGATCGAAGCGCGGCTGCGCTCGGCCCTCGGCCCCCAGAGCTCCATCAAGCGGATCCACGTCGTGCCGGGCCGCCTTCACGCGGAGGTGTGGGACCTCGTCATCGAGAGCCCGACCTACCGGCTCGACGTGCCGCACGCGACGCTCGCCCTCGCCCCCGGCTTCCTCCTCGGCTACGACCTCGAGCTTCGGTCCGTCGTCATGGACGACCCGCGCCTGCACATCCACGCCGTGCCCGGGGCGCCCAAGGCGCCGGCGCTGAAGCGGCCGGTCCTGATCCGCGAGCTGAAGGTCACGGGGGGCACCGTGACCTACGCGCCCGCCCCCCCCGCGAGCGAGCTCGTCATGCGTGACGTCTCGGCGTCGGGCGCGATCGGCTTCGCCGGGCCATTGCAGGTGGCCAGCTCCGGCGGGCGATGGAACCGGCCGCAGCCGATCGATCTCATCCCGGCCCGGGCCCTGCTCAAGGTCTCGCCGAAGCTCGACGTGGAGGTCCAGTCGTTCGAGGGCGGCACCCCTCTCACGCGGGTCAAGGCCTCCGGCCAGCTCGGCCGCGTCGGGCAGCTCCAGCCCGACCTGAGGCTCGACCTGGACCTCGGTTTGCGCGACCTGCGGCAGATCGAGGGGCTGCCCGCTCTGGAGGGCCGGCTCCAGCTCTCCGGCCGCCTCACCGAGCCCGCCGATGCGTTCCACGTCGAAGCGCAGCTCGCCGGCTCGAGCCTGCGCCTGGCCGGCTGGCCGGTCGACCGCGCCTCGGGCCGGCTCCGCTACGAGGGAGAGGGGGCGGGCCACGCGGTCGTCAACTTGTCGCTGGCCGGCTTCGGCGGACAGGCGCAGACGGATCTGAGCTTCGTGGGCTCGCGCCTCCAGGGCCGGATGCGCTTCACGGGCGTCGACGCGGCCCGGCTCGCCGGCCAGGGCGTCTCGCTCGGAGTACCCTTCACCGGCGCCCTCTCCGGAGACGTCTCCGGGCGCGGAGACCTGCACTCCGCCATCGAGGTGAAGGCGACCCTCGGCGCCACCGGCCGCAGCGTCGAAGGCTATGCCGTGCAGGCCCGCGGCTCGGCGTCGGGCCGGGTACGGCCGCGCGACCGCTTCGTGGACCTGCGATGGACGCTGAAGGTCGACGCGGATCGCCGCGCCGGCTCGCTGCCTCGCCTGGAAGCGCTGCAGCTCGGCGGCGAGGGCCAAGCCCGCGGCGTCCTCCCTCCTGCGGTGACGGGCAGCTTCCAGGGCACGGCCCGGCTGCGCACCGAAGGCGGCATCGAGCCGTTCCCGGTCAAGGGCCGCTTCCAGTCCCACCTCGGCTCCGCCCATGTCGACCTCGAAGCGCAGGCCCTCGGCGGACCGGTCACCGCGACGGCCGACCTCCGCCGCTCGTTCGTCCAGCGGCTCGACGTCCAGGCGCCTTCGCTCGACCTCGGCCGGCTGCGGCCGGACGCGAAGGGGCAGGTGAGCCTGTCCCTCACGGCGTCCGGCTCGCTCAGCCGGCTCTCCGGCGCGGGACGGGTGGAAGGTCAGGACGTGGTCTGGGCCGGCGTGCCGGTGGGGCCGCTCACCGCCGAGCTCCACGGCACCGGCGGCGTGGCCCAGGTCAGCTTCCAGGCTCCCGGGCTCAATGTGACCGGCGACGGCCGGCTCGACCGCCGCCAGCTCGTCGCGACCTTGCACCTTTCCGACACCCCGCTGGAGCCGCTCCAACCGCTCCTGTCGCCGGGACGGCCGCTGTCCGGCCGGGCCAGCGGCACCGTCGACCTCACCATGCCCTTCGCCAACCCGCGGCGGGCGGTGGTGCAGGCACGTCTGGAAGGGGTCGAGCTGACGAGCGGCACGCTGACCGCCCGCGCCGTCCAGCCCTTCACGATCACCTCCCGCGATCGCACCGTCGAGGTCCAGGGCCTCCAGCTCTCGGGGCCGGGGCTCTCGTTCCAGGGGTCCGGACGGGTGGGCCTCGATCGGCAATCGCCGGTTTCGCTCCGGGGAAACCTGGACGCCGACCTGACGCGGATCGCCCTCCCGCCCAACTGGAGCGCGACCGGACGCATCCGCGGCGATGTCACCGTGACGGGCAGCCTTGCCCAGCCGCGCGGCGAAGGGGCGCTCACCGTCTCCGGCGTCACGCTTCAGCGGCCGGGATGGCCGCTCGTGCAGATCGCCGACGGCGACGTGCGGGTGGAGGGTGACGAGGCGGTGACGTCCGGCCTGCGCGTGACCCTGCCCGGGGGCACCGCCAATCTCGCCGGCCGCGTGCCGCTGGCCGCGCTCATCACCGACCCGGCCACCCGCCAGCGCTTCGGCCTCGCGCCGGGGCGCGGCCTCGACCTCCATGCCGACCTGGATCTCGACCTGGCGGCGCTGGTCCCCGGCGCCGGGTGGACCCTCGCCGGCCGGGTGCAAGGGCAGGTGAGCGTGACGGGCACGATGCGGCAGCCATCGCCTACCGGCACCCTCAGCCTGGCCGGCGTGCGCTTCGCGCGGCCGGGAATGCCCGTGTTGACGATCCCGTCCGGGCAGGTGGCGCTGGCGGGTGACGTCGTCACGACCGAAGGCATCGCCGCGCAGCTCGCCGGCGGATCGCTCGTCCTCACCGGCGCCATCCCCCTCTCCGCCGTCCTCGGCGAAGCGCGGGCGGCGGCTTTCGGGTTCTCGCCCGGCGAGGCCCGGATGCAGGTCCGCTGGCAGGGGGTGGAGGCGCAGCAGTTGCTCGAGGAGATGTACCCGGACCGGCCGTCTCGCGTCACGGGCACGCTCGCTCAGCGGCGACCTCGACCTCCCCGCGACGACGCTCCACGTGCAAGACCTGCCGGTGGAGGTCTCCCCCGTGCGGATGCGGATCGAGGGCGGGCAACTGAGCGCCGACGCGGTGACCCTGAGCGCGGCGGGGGGCGCCTTCCATCTCTCGGGCCGCGCGGACCTCGTCCACCGGACCATGGACGCCACCGGCAAGGGCCTGCTCGAGCTGCGCGTGTTGTCGCCGCTGCTCGAGCAGGCCTCGCTCGACGGGCGGGCCGAGGTGGACGTCTCGGTCAGCGGTCCGCTGTCGGCTCCCGCCTCCCGGGGGACGGTCGCGGTGCGGGACGCGACGCTGCGCGTCCGTGAAGTCCCGCAGGCCATGACCGACATCAACGGCACGCTGTCGCTCGACGGCCGTCGCATCACGCTGCAGCAGATGACGGGCCGCCTGGGCGCCGGGGAGCTGAGCATGACCGGCTCCGCGGCGCTGGCCGGGTTGCGCATCGTGGACGTCGACGTGAACCTCACCGCCCGCAACGCCGCGTTCCGCTACCCGGTGGGCGGGATCCATCGCGTGTCCAACCGGCTGGCCGACGTCAAGACCCGGCTCGACGCCGACCTGAAGCTGACCGGCCAACCCGGCGACTTCCAGCTCGCCGGCGACGTCAAGGTGAGGCGGGCGCTCTACGACGCCGACATCTTCATCGGCGAGGGACTCTTCGCCCCCCAGGTGCCGCCGGCCGCCGCCCCCACCCCCAACCGGGTCCTGAAGGCGGTGGCGCTCAACGTCACCGTCGAGACCGAGAACCCGGCGATCGTCCGCAACAACCTGGCCCAGGTGGAGGCCACCGGCACGTGGTCGGTGCGCGGCGACCTCGACGAGCCCGCCCCGTTCGGTCGCCTGGAGATCGTGCCCGGAGGAAAGGCGTTCCTGCAGGGCCGGCAGTTCGACATCATCAGCGGCAGCCTGACCTACACCGGGACGACCCAGCCCCAGATCTCGGTCCAGGCCGAGACCCAGATCCGCAACGTGCGCATCCGGGACGAGGTGGACCCCGACGGCGTGGTCATCACGGTCACCGTCGGCGGGACGCTCGACACGCCCACCATCAGCCTGGCCTCGGACCAGGGGCTGACCGAGACCGAGCTGGCGAGCCTGATCGCGACCGGCAGCACCGACACCACTCTCAGCACGGGGGGCCGCATCGTCGGCCAGCAGGCGGTGGCGCTCTTCGCCGAGCGCTTCACCCGCGACGTGGCCCGCGGCCTGCTGGACCTGGGCTTCGACCAGGTGGACATCCAGCCGGAGCTGCTCAGCCGGGAAGCCGACCCGGGCGCACGCTTCACGTTCACCAAGAACGTCAGCGCCCGGGTGACCTTCGTCTATTCCTTCGGCCTCAACTCGCCCGAGGCGCAGTACTACCAGGCCCAGTTCCGCATTCGGCCCGGGCGCGAGGCGCTCGTGACGGTCCGCCGCCTGGACGACGGGAGCTATACGGCCGGCCTCGGCCAGCGGCTGCAACTGGGCGGGCCGGCGCGGCCGGCGCCGCGTCGTCAGGGCCAGACCCAGCTCCAGGAAGTGAAGCTCGAGGGCGCGCGGGCCGGCCAGCCGCTCGAGCTGGGCACGGGCGTCACCGAAGCCGAGCTGCGCGGCACCGTCCGGGCCAGGCCGGGCCGGACCGCCAGCTACTTCGACCTCCAGGACGACAGCGACCGCATCCGCCAGCTCCTGGTGCAGAAGGGGTACCTCGAGGCGGTCGTGGAGCCGGTCCGGCAAGGCGGCGTGGCGGTCTTCCGCGTCCGGCCGGGACCGAAATACGCGTGGCGCGTGGAGGGCATGGACGCGCCGCCCGACCTGGGCGCCCTGATCCTGGCGTCGCTCTTCGAGGAGGAGGCGCAGGAGAAGGGGCGGCAGGCCGTGCTCGACGAGCTGCACCGCCGCGGCTACCTTCGGGCGACCGTGGATGCTTCGGTGATCCTCGAAGGGCCGGGGCGGACGCTGCTCTTCAGCGTCAAGCCCGGGCCGAAGCTGACCGTGGCCGAGCTGAGCTTCCCCGGAGCGGCCGCGCTCTCGGCGAAGGAGCTGGAAGCGGCGGCGGGGGGCGCCGCCAACCTGGTGGCGAACCCCAAGGAGGCCGAGCGCGGGATCAAGGTCGTATACCGCGACCACCAGTACCTCACGGCCGAGGTGGGACCGACGAAGGTCGCCGAGCAGGGCGGCCAGCTCCACGTCGTGGTCCCGGTGAAGGAAGGGCCGAAGGCGGTGGTCGCCGAGGTGCGCTTCGAGGGCGCCGCCCGGCCGCCGGATGAGCTGCAGAAGCTCGTCGGGATCGCACCCGGCGCCGCGTACGACGCCAACGCGACGTCCCTCGGTGTCCAGCGCCTGCGGGACCTGTACCTGCGCCTCGGCCATCCGGCGGTGCGGGTGACGCCCGAGCTGCGGCCGACCGGCACCGATCTCGCCCTGGTCTTCAGGGTTACCGAAGGGGAGCCGGTCGTGGTCGGACCCATCACGATCACCGGCCTCCGGCGCACCCGGGAAGGCCTCGTCCGGGGCCAGATCGACCTGAAGCAGGGTGAGCCGCTGGACCCTCGCCGGCTGTCCGAGATCGAGCGCCGGCTGCTCGACCTGGGCATATTCGCCCGGGCCGTGGTGGTGGCCGG
Organism: Acidobacteriota bacterium; assembly: GCA_003223555.1. Taxonomy (GTDB): domain Bacteria; phylum Acidobacteriota; class Vicinamibacteria; order Fen-336; family Fen-336; genus AA32. The sequence goes on from QHVM01000063.1 coordinate 11,758, forward strand.
CGCCGGCAGCCCCGCACCCATCACGGTCCAGATCGAGGAGGCCGCTCCCCTCAAGCTGACCTACGACCTGCGCTACAACAACCAGGAGGGCGGCAGCGGGCTCGTCGACAGCGAGGCCGTGAACCTGCTCGGCAGCGGGTTCACCCTCGGCGGCCGGTATCGGGTCGGCCGGCAGCTCCGCGAGACGCGCTTCTCGCTGCACGTGCCGTCGCTGTGGCGGATCGGCGACCTGACGGCGTCGGTGTTCCGGCTCCGCGAGCAGCTCGTCCAGGAGAACCCTCCGCCTCCCACTCCCCCCACCGAGCCGCTCCTCGCCGTGCAGAAAGGCCTCCAGGTCCAGCAGGCGGTGCACGCCTTCCACCCGGTGGACGTGCTGTACGGCTACCGCTTCAAGCAGGTGACGGTCCCGTCTTCGATCTTCGCGATCCCGATCACGCCGAAGGTGGCCGGCATCGACGCTTCGGCGGTGCTGAACACGCGATCGAACATCCTCGACCCGGTGCACGGCCAGTTCTACAGCATCACGGTTTCGCTCGACCACTCGGCCCTCGGCTCGGACTTCTCGTTCATCAAGGGCTACGGGCAGGTCTTCCTCACCCACCGCTTCAGCGACTCGCTGACCTGGGCGCATGGCTACCGGGTCGGGCTGGCCGCCGGGTTCAACGGCCAGCGCGTGCCCGGGTTCACGCGCGAGTTCACGGAGCGCTTCAGGGCGGGGGGCGCCAACAGCGTGCGCGGGTACGGCACGGACCTCCTGGGACCGCGCGACGAGCTGACCAAGGAGCCTCTCGGCGGCGAGGCGGTCATCGTCCTCAACCAGGAGCTGCGCTTCCAGGGGCCAAGATCCCTGGGCGGGGCCGTCTTCTACGACGGCGGGAACGTCTTCGACCGCATCAAGGACCTCGGCCTGGGCCTGCGCCACACCCTGGGCTTCGGGCTCCGCTACCAGTCCGCGGTCGGGCTCGTGCGGGTGGACCTCGGCTTCCCGCTCCAGCGCGGTCCGCTGGACCGCGGGTACCAGATCTGGTTCGGCCTCGGCCAGGCGTTCTGATCGCGCTCCCCCCAAGTCTCGCTCGGGGGGACCCCTCGCTCGCTGCTACGTGACTGTGGGTGCAGCCCTCAGGCCGACTTGTACTCGTTCAGCCGGTTGTAGAGCGTCTTCAGGGAGATGCCGAGCACCTCGGCCGCCTTCTTCTTGTCCCCCTCGCACTCCTCGAGGGTGGCGAGGATGAGGCGCCGCTCGGCCTCGCCGAGCGAGGTCCCCACCTTCAGGTTGAGGCTGGAGCCGCCGCTCTCCTGCACGCCGAGGGGAAGGCAGTCGAGGCCGATGTGGTCCTCGGCGAGGATGAACGCGCGGTGCACGAGGTTCTTCAGCTCCCGCACGTTGCCGGGCCAGTTGTGGCTGCGCAGGCGGTTCAGGGCCGGCCGGGTGAACTCCTTGCTCGTGTCCTGCTCGCGGTTGAGCAGGGCGAGGAAGTGCTCGGCCAGCAGGTCCACGTCCTCCCGCCGGTCGCGCAGGGGCGGAAGCGGGATCGGGAAGACGTTGAGCCGGTAGAGCAGGTCCTCGCGGAGCTTGCCCTTGGCCACCGCCTCCTCGGGCTTGCGGTTGGTGGCCGCCAGCACCCGCACGTCGACCGGCATCTGCTCGCTGCCGCCGATCCGCGTCACCTTGCCCGTCTCCAGCACCCGCAGCAGCTTCACCTGCAGCTCGTGCGGCATCTCGGTGATCTCGTCGAGGAAGAGAGTGCCCCGGTGGGCCCGCTCGTAGTAGCCGCGGTGCATGCGATCGGCCCCGGTGAAGCTGCCCCGCTCGTGGCCGAACAGCTCGCTCTCGATGAGGTTGGGCGAGACCGCGCCGCAATTGATGGGAAGGAACGGCTCCTTGTGGCGCCGGCTGAGGCTGTGGATCGTTTCCGCCACCAGCTCCTTGCCGGTGCCCGTCTCCCCCGTCAGGAGCACGGTGGCCTCGGTCTGGGCCACCTTGGCGATGAGGTCGTAGACCCGCTGCATCGGCGCCGAGGCGCCGATGAGGGGCCCGAAGCGTCCCAGCTTGCGCAGCTCGCCGCGAAGGTTGCCGATCTGTTCCTTCAGCTCCCGGGTCCGGGCGACGTTGGTCAGGACCTGCTTCACGCGCGCGAAGTCGACCGGCTTGACGAGGTAGTCGGAGGCGCCGCGGCGCATGGCCTCCACGGCGGTGTCGACGGTCGCCTGTCCCGTGATGAGCACCACCTCCGTGCCCGGGCTGGCTTCCAGCTCCTTGAAGAGGTCCATCCCGTTGCCGTCGGGGAGGTGGAGGTCGACGAGGAGGACGTCGGGCCCCGTCCGGCCGATCTCGGCCTTCGCTTCCTTGAGGGTGTGGACGATCTTGGTGCTGAAGCCTTCCCGCCCGACGACCTCCGCCAGGCCGAGAGCGAAGCTCACGTCGTCATCGACGAGGAGCGCGAGCGGCATCCCTGCTTCAGGCTTCGCGGGACGGGACCGGGAAGCGGAGCTCGACGAAGAGTCCGCGGTCGCTGCGCGATCGGACCCTGACTTCACCGCCATGTCGCCTCGCTACGGTCCCGCGACCATCGGCGCCTACGGGCATCCGTCCTCCGGCCGGTCGCCAGCGGAGGAGCGGCGGCCGCACATGCTGCATCAGTCTTCAATTGGTCGATCCTGGACGAAGCAAGAGACGAGCCAAGGCGAATTCTCGCGACCCGAGGCCCGGCAGCACGCACTTGAATGGCCTTTCCCCGTCGATGGCGCGGCGCCGGAGCTAGCGCTCGCGGCGTTTGTACACTTTACATCAGATCGCGCCCCGGCGGAACACCCCAGCCGCCATCCGCCGGATCGGCGGCGGCGGCCTCAGCGGGAGCGGCGATCGTCGGCCAGCCGGCGCTGGTCGATCCGCTGCCACGCGTCGCGGGTCGCTCCGCGCGCGCGATCCCACGACAGCTCGCGGTCCGTACGTTCCCATTCCCGGCGCAGCTCGATCTCCACCTCGTCGAACTTGCGCCCGCGGAACCGGCGATAGGACTCCCAGCCATACCGGTAGGCGGGCCGGAAAGTCTCGTAGGGAACCTGCGGCGTGGCGTAGGGACGCGCGGAATAGTGGCTGCGCCAGTAATCGTCCTCGACGGTGGGATTGATGATCTCGGCGACGCCTTCGCCCGCCGCGCCACCTGCCACCGCTCCCACCACGCCACCCACGGCCGTGCCCACCGGTCCGACCGCCGAGCCGATGGCGGCGCCGGTCGCGGCGCCCGTGGCGACGCCGACGCCGGTGCCGACGGAGTGGCCGCGGTGGGCGCCGGGGGCGGGGTCAGTGGGATTGATCGCCTCGGCGGCGCCCTTTCCGGCCAGCCCGCCGGCCACCGCGCCGACGAGCGTTCCCACCGCGGCTCCGATCGGTCCGGCCACCGCGCCGATCGACGCTCCGGCCGCCGCCCCGCCGGCGGCGCCGATCCCCGTGCCGACCGGGTGGGCCCCGGTGGCGCCGGAAAGGGGATCCGGATTGGCATCGGAGGCGTGCCCACTCGTACGCTTGTCCTTGCGGGTCATGGTCGACTCCTTTCCATCCGGGGCCCGTCATCAACAATGACTTGCTGATTCAAATATAGGAGTGGTCGCCGGATTCTGTCAATGAAAATGGGCTCAGCCTCCGGTGCCCGCGGCCCAGGTCTGAGGCTGCACGGCCTTCTCGGCGAGCGCGGCCACCGCGCTGACGAGCGTGGCGGGATCGATGGGTTTGGCGAAGTGCCCGTGATAGCCGGCCTGCAGCACGCGGGCCCGGTCCTCGGCCGTCGCGTATGCGGTGAGGGCCGCCGCCGCCACGGTGCCCCCTCGATCGGCCGGCAACGACCTCACCCGGGCGATGAGAGCGTACCCGTCCTCTCCGGGCATCGCGATGTCGCTCAGGAGCACGTGGGGCTTCTCGCGCTGACGTGGGCGCCCGCCTGCCGCAGCAGGACCGCCATGGCCTCGCGCGCGTCGTCCTCGTCGTCCACCAGCAGGATGCGGAGGCCATCGAGCGTGGCCGAGGTCGGCTCGGGGCTCTCGGCGCGCGTCGCGACGTGCACCGGGACGTGGAGCAGGGGCAGGGTGACGGTGAAGCTCGCCCCCCGGCCCTCGCCGCCGCTGGCCGCCTCGATGCTCCCCCCATGCAGCTCCACCAGGTGGCGAGTGATCGCGAGGCCGAGCCCGAGGCCCTTCTGCGTGCGGGTGCTGGTGCTGTCCGCCTGCCGGAAGCGCTCGAAGATGTAGGGAAGGAAGGCCGGGTCGATGCCGATGCCGCTGTCGCTCACGACCAGCCGGGCGTGGGAGCGCGTACGTCCGAGCTTCACCTCCACCCGGCCTCCTTCGGGGGTGAACTTGATGGCGTTGGCGAGCAGGTTTCCCGCCACCTGCTGCAGCCGCCCGGGGTCTCCCGACACCGGCTCCAGCGCGCCCTCGACGACGTAGTCGATGCGGATGTTCTTGCTCTCGGCGGGCAGCTGCGCGGCGGCCAGCGCGGCGTCCACCACCGCCGCCAGATCGACCGGCCGCGCCTCGATGCGCAGCTTGCCGGCGATGATGCGCGACACGTCCAGCAGGTCGTCGAAACGCGCGGGCGGTGGCCGCCTCGTCGAGCTGCTCGTTACGCAGGAGCTGGGTCCAGATCAGGATGGCCCCGAGCGGCGTCCGCAGCTCGTGCGAGATCATGGCGATGAACTCGTCCTTGGCGCGGTTCGACGCCTCGGCCTCCGTCCGCGCGGCCGCCTCCAGCCGGGCCGCCTCGCCGCGGACGCGGTCGGCTTCCAGCCGCGCCCCGATGCGCGCGCGCATCTCGCGTTCCCCCAGCTGCGCGGGCAGCACGTCGTCGGCTCCGGCCTCGAACGCCCGCGCCCGGGCCCCTTCGGCGTCGACGCCCCACAGCACGACGGGAACGCGGCGCGTGACGGGATCCGCCCGCAGGCGGCGGAGCAGCGCGATGGCCTCCTCGGGGGCGCCCGCGGTCAGGACGAGGTCCGGCGACCGCTCGCGGACGCGCCCGAGCACGGCGGACGGGTCAGGGACGTCCTCGATCTGGAATCGGCGCCCCAGCGTGGAATGCAGCCGCTTCCGGGTGTCCGGCTCACCACCGACGAGGAACACCCGGGGCGCCTTCTCACCGGGCCCGGCTTTCATGGCTTCCCACGGTACAACATTCCGGAGCCGGCAGGCGACTGGATCGAAGAAACCACGGCGGTGCGGCGAGGCGGCCGAGGCGCGAACGCGAACCGCCCAGAGCCGAGCGCGCCTCTGCCGCAAGGGGCTCAGGCGCGCGCCGGCGCGCGCCCGCGAGGCGAAGGAGCCGGTTCCTCTTCGAAGACGCTGCGGCTGTGCGGGCGCTCGGCCTCGGCGCGCTCCTCGCGCTGCTCCTGGCACTCCCGGCAGGCGTTGGCGAAGGGCAGCGCTCTCAGCCGGGCCTCGGCGATCTTCTGCCCGCATTCGACACAGACGCCGTAGCTGCCTTCCTCCAGGCGCTGGAGGGCCTCGTCGATCTTCTTGAGCGTCTCGGATTCCATCTCCATCAGGGCGAAGTCCATCCCGAGGACGAAGTCCTCCATGCTCTGCTCCTCGGCATCCTTCACCTGGTTGGACTCGGAGGGCAGCAGTTCCCGCAGCGAACGGAGCTTGTTCTTGATCTCCGATTGCCGGTCACGCAGCATCTTGCTCAGCACCTCGTACCGCTTCCGATCGCCGACGGTCGCCTTGCGCATCATGCCAGCCTCCCTCTTCTCTTCCATTCCGAGGCTTGCGGTCCCCGCTGTTGCAAGCCGTCGAGTTGTGGAAGGGCACGGAAGCAACAAGCGTGCCCGGCTCTTCAACGCCGCGCGGCATTTCCAAACTCCATGGTCCATGGCCCTTACGGGGTCCGGGTGGGGTCGGGACGGCCGGGGGGCGGCCGCTTTGTACGTCCTGAGGCTTTCCTTACAAGCCTGGCCCTGTTCTGGTCAGCCCTGGCCATGGAGTCGCTCGATGGCGGATCCATGCCTGTGCCGGTCCGTTCTGGTGTCCTACCCTAATTAAAGATGCGCCTATGGATACGGCAAGTTGCGGTGGAGAAGCCACACGCCAGGATCGATAGGCAGGCTGGCGTGTAAGTACTTGAATCCATGAGGACCACGAGGCACTTCGGAAAGAGCACGGAACAGGAAGGGTGGCATGAACGTTGCTCTTGGTAGGGGCATGAGCGAGTCATTCATCTCCGCCGAGGCTCACGGCTCCCAGGAGGTCATCCCATGATCGCGTGGTTCCGTTGCTTCTTCCGCAATTACCACAATCCGGTGCGTCACCCGCTAGGCGGCTTCAAATGCGCCGACTGTGGCGAGGCGGGGGCCGATCTCGAGCAGATGGGGTTCGCCGACGGCGGCTACGTTCTGCCGGTGCGTCGCATCTTCTCCCGCGACAAGGGTGAGTTCACCCGCACGATGTTCTGGGAGCCGAGCGGCCGGGGCTGGTAGATAACTCTCCCTCGTAGCCAGGCGGGGACACTGCCCCGCCGGAGCGTTCTTCCGTCGTCTTGCTACCGACAACTCGATTAGCTGCCGTGCCCGCCCGCCGGTACGGCTCGTGCGCCCGCAGCGGCCGGGACCTCGCGCTCGGCGCGCGGGCGAGACGCACCGATAATGATGCGGACCCGGTGCTCCTGTCCGTCGTCCCGTAGCGGGATGTGCCGGGGGTCGACTGCTTCGTCGTCCAGCTCGGCCTCGGCCACCCCGCGACAGCGGTGCTCGGGGTTCTCCACCGCGATCTCGTAGCGCCCACCGCGGTGTCGCCACGAGATGGAGTAGCCCGGCCATACGGTCGGGATGCAGGGATCGAGCTCGAAGGACTCCCCGTGGACCCGCAGGCCGAGGATGGCTTCGAGGCCGACCCGGTACATCCAGCCCGCCGATCCCGTGTACCACGTCCAGCCCCCGCGGCCGGTGTGGGCAGGATGCGCGTAGACGTCGGCCGCCACCACGTACGGCTCGACCTTGTAGCGCTGGGCCGCCGCGGCGGTGCGCGAGTGGTTGATGGGGTTGATCATGTGGAACAGCTCGACCGCCTCGTCTCCGCTGCCGAGGCGTGCCATGGCCATGACGGTCCACAGCGCGGCATGCGTGTACTGGCCGCCGTTCTCGCGCACGCCCGGCGGATAGCCCTTGATGTAGCCGGGATCCGGCGTCGACCGGTCGAAGGGCGGCGTGAGCAGGAGGACGACCTGCGCGCCGCGCCGGACGAGGTGGGTCCGCACGGAGTCCATCGCGCGGTCGGCATGGGCGAGGGGCGCCGCGCCCGAGAGCACCGCCCATGACTGGGCGACGGAGTCGATCTTGCATTCCTCGTTCTGGGCCGAGCCCAGGGGGGTGCCGTCGTCGAAGGACCCGCGGCGGTACCACTCGCCGTCCCACGCCCGCTCGAGGCTGGCGGCGAGGCGGCTCGCCTCCTGCCGGTACCGGTCCGCCCGCGCCCGGTCGCCCCGCTGCTCGCACAGGGGCGCGAACGACGTCAGCACCATGTGGAGGAACCAGCCGAGCCAGGTGCTCTCCCCGCGGCCCTGGGGACCGACGCGGTTCATGCCGTCGTTCCAGTCGCCGCTGCCGATGAGGGGCAGGCCCTGCGGCCCGGACGTGATCCCCTTGTCGATCGCGCGCACGCAGTGCTCGAAGAGAGAGGCCGACTCGGACGCGACGCGGGGCTGGAGGTAGATCTCGTGGTCGTTGGGCCCCAGCACCGGCGCCTCGAGGAAGGCCGCCGTCTCGTCGAGGACGCCCGCGTCGCCGGTGGCGTCCACGTAGTGGGCGGCGGCGTAGGGGAGCCATAGCAGGTCGTCCGAGCAGCGCGTGCGAGTGCCCCGGCCACTCGGCTCGTGCCACCAGTGCTGCACGTCGCCCTCCAGGAACTGGTGGGACGCCGCGCGCAGCAGGTGGGCACGGGCCAGGTCGGGTCGGGCGAGGAGGAGAGCCAGCACGTCCTGGAGCTGGTCGCGGAAGCCGATGGCCCCGCCCGGCTGGTAGAAGCCCGTACGGGCCCAGATCCGGCTGCTCAAGGCCTGGTACAGGAGCCATCGGTTCATGAGCAGGTCGAACGAGTCGTCGGGCGTGCGCACCCGCACCGCCCCCAGGACCTCGTCCCAGGCGCTTTCGACCGCGGCCAGGGCCGCGTCGGCCGCCTCGACGCTCCCGTGCTCGCGCACGAGGCGGCGCGCCTCGTCGAGGTCCCGCCCCTGACCGAGGACGAACAGCAGACGCGTCCTCTCCCCCGGCCTCGGCGCGACGTCCACCTGGAGGGCGGCGCACGGATCGAGGCCGGCCCCGAAGCGTCCGGAAAGGCCGCTCCGCCGCAGCGCGGCGGGCCGGGCCACCGAGCTGTTGCGGCCCAGGAACTCGAGGCGGTCGCCCACCGCGGCCCTCAGCGGAGAGCTCGCGGCGGCGAAGGCGACCCGTCCGGCGAACTCCTGGTTGTAGGCGTTGCGCGCCAGCACCGCGCCCGTCTCGCCGTCGAACTCGCTGACGACGTGCAGGTGCTCGCCGATGCGGGGCGGGCCGAGCACCCATTCGTCGTAGGCGGTGAGGGTGAGCCGGCGGCGGCGACTCGAGCGGTTGACCAGGGTGAGGAGCGCGTACTTCACCGGCTCGTCCTTGTCCACGAACACCGCCAGCTCGTGCTCGATCCCGTGCGCGGCATGGGCGAAGCGGCTCACGCCCGGCCCGTGACGCACGACCCAGCGCCCGTCCTCCCGGCTGCGCGGGCAGGGGCCGGGCGTCGCCGACCAGACCTCTCCCGTGTCGTCGTCGCGGAGGAAGACGGCTTCCCCGGTCGGGTCGCTCACCGGGTCGTTGAGGAACGGCGTGCGAGCCGGAGGCCGTCACCACGGTGCCGAAGCGCGGGTTGGCCATCACGTTCGCCCACGGCAGCGGCGTCTCCTGCTCGCCGTCGAGGACGATGACGTACTCCCGGCCGTCCGCGGTGAATCCGCCGAGGCCGTTGCCCATCACGGTCGGCGGCGTCTCGACGTCGGCCGCCGGGCCGGGCAGGGTCGATGGCCGGACCGCCAGCTCGAGAGCCTCCGGCCACTCCGGCTCCGCGTAGGGCCGGTCGAGCTGGTTCTTGAGCTCGCCTCGATCGCCGCTCAGCACCGCGCGGGCGACGGTGGCGAGCAGCACGCGGTCCGCCTCCGCCATGCCGTCCGAGCGCAGCAGGAACACTCCGCCCGGACGCGCCTTCCAGGCTCCCCAGGGGCCGCTCTCGAGCAGGCCGGCCAGCGCCTTGTGCATCTCGTCGAGATAGCCGACGGGGTGCTCGTTGAGGATCACGACCTCCGCGCTCAGCCCCTTGAGGCGCCAGTATTCCTGCGCCTGCAGGACCTGCCGCACGAGGGGAAGGTCGTTTTCCTCCACCACCTTGACGAGCAGGATCGGCAGGTCGCCCGAGATGCCGTAGGGCCAGAGCGCCGGCTGGCCGAGCGTGTTGCGCGCTCGCACCTCGGGGTCGGCCCGCAGCGAAGCGTCGGCGTGGAGCACCCGCGAGGCGAGCCGCTCGAACAGGTGCGCCTCGTCGGAAGTGATACCGAGGTGGCGCAGCTCGACCTGGGCGTGGGTGTGGGCGAGGGCGAACGTGCGGGCGGCCGAGCCGGGGTCGTGGTACTTCTGGGCCAGGGCCAGCGCGGCCTCGCGGTCGGAGGCCACGCCGGTCGCGAAGGACATGCGGACGAAGCCGCCCGGGGAGAGGCGCACCCGCTGGCGCAGGCTCACCACCGGGTCCAGCACCGCCCCGGTGGTCCCCGACAGCGCGCGGCCGTCGAGGGCGAGCGGGTCATCGGGCGTGCGGCCGCGGCCCAGGAAGCGCGCGCGGTCGCTCTCCCACTCCACCGGGCCCTGCATGCGCCCTTCCATGCTCAGGACGTGGACGGCGAACAAGAGCGGGTCCTCGGCCGCCCGGGGCCGCCGGTGGCAGACGAGCGCCGTGCTGTGGGCCACGTACTCCGTCTCCACGAACAGCTTGCCGAAGGCGGGATGGGCGAGGTCGTCGGCGGCGGAGCCCAGGACCAGCTCCGCGTAGCTCGTGACCTCGATCTCGCGCGGCCGGTCGCTGCGGTTGGTGAGCGCGAGCCGGCGCACCTCGACGTCGTCCTCGGGCGAGACGGCGATCTCGAGCTGCGTCTCGATCTCCTCGTCGCGGCGGCGGAACACCGCCCGTTCGGGCAGGAACGTGACGAGGTACTCCTCCGGCTCCCGGCAGGTCGGCTGGTAGCCGGCCGACCACACGAAGCCGGTGCGCACGTCGCGGAGGTAGACGAACTGGCTGCCCACGTCCCGCGTGCGGTCCTCGCGGGCCCGCGTCACCGCCTTGCCGCGGCAGGTGCTGGCCCCGCCGCCGGCGTTGGTGGTGATGACGGTATAGGCGCCGTTGGACAGGAAGTGGGCGTGCGGGTAGAGGGTGTGGGGCGAGCGGAACCGGCGGGCCGAGAGCGAGGCGGAGGGCGCGGCGACGCGCGTGGCCTCGGCCGGCCGCGGCTCTGTGATGGCCGCCTGCCGCGGCACCCGCTCCTGCAGGAGCAGCTCGGTCGCCTGGACGCGCGGATCGAGGTGGAAACGCGCCACCATGGGCTCGCCGAGCAGGGCGTTGGCGAAGGCCACCAGGCTCATGCCCTGGTGGTGGGCCAGGTACGCTTTCACCACCACGCCCCGCCGGCCGGACGCCCGGGGCTCGCCCTCCGGGTCGTAGGTCTTGCGCGGCGTGTAGTCGATGGCCTCGTAGTAACCGTACCGCCCGTCCAGCCCCTCCCGGGCCAGGCGCTTGAGGTTGGCCACCGTCTCGCGGGGCGCGACCGTCGCCGCCAGCGCGGTGGCGTACGGCGCCACCACCAGGTCGTCGGCCAGGCCGCGCTTCAGGCCGAGCCCGGGCACGCCGAAGGCCCGGTACTGGTAGTTGCCGTGGCGGTCGGTGAGGTTGAAGGCCGATTCGGAGATGCCCCACGGCACGCCGAAGCCGCGGGCGTAATCCCGCTGGCGGCGGACCGCCATCCGGCAGGTCTGGTCGAGCAGCGTCTCCGGATAGGTCTTCATCATCAGGAGGGGCATCAGGTACTCGAACATGGTCGCGCTCCAGGACAGGAGCGTCGGCCAGCCGTCGACGCTGGTGACGAGCCGGGCCAGGTGGAACCAGTGGGCCTGGTGCACGTCGCCCTTCGCGATCGCGACGAAGCTGGCCAGGCGGGCCTCGGAGGCGAGCAGGTCGTAATAGGAGGGGTCGAGGCGGCCCGGGCCCTCGGCGTCGGCCAGCCGGTAGCCGACGGCGAAGATCTTCCGCTGCGGGTCGAAGAGGAACGAGAAGTCCATCTCGTTCACGAAGGCTTCGCAGCGCCGGGCGAGCGCCTCCAGCCGCCCGGCCAGGGCGTCGTCGGGCGCCGCGGGGGGCGGCTGTCCCACGCCGTCGAAGAGGGCCCGCGCATAGAAGGCCGCGTCGCCCGCCGCGTCGGCGGCCGCCGGATCGAGAGCCAGCGCCTGAAGGCGCGCCTGCAGCGCCGCCGCGCGCTCCGCGGCGCGGCCGCGGGCCTCGCCGGCGGAGTCGGCTCCGTCGAGCAGCTCCCGCAGGCCGCGGGCTTCGGCGGCCGCCGCGGCGGCCTCGGCCGGGCCGCCCTCGCGACGGCTCAAGGCCTGGAGCGACTCCGCCAGCAGTCCGGCGGCGTCGGCGAGCCCGGCCGCGATCGCGGACGCCGATTGCGGCTCGCGGGCCGCCCGGCGCAGGCCGCCCGCCAGCGTGAGGAGGGCCCCGGCCAGGTTGCCGCTGTCGACCGTCGACACGTAGCGCGGCAACAGCGCGCCCAGACTGGCCGCGTCGTACCAGTTCAGCAGGTGGCCCTCGAAGTGCTCGAGGGCCTCCATGGTCGTGAGCGCCGCCTCGAGCATGTCCGCCATCACCGGGGTGCGGATGAAGCCGAGGTCGTGGGCGGCCAGCGTCGACAGCAGGCCGAGGCCGATGTTGGTCGGCGAGGTGCGCCGGGCCAGGAAGGGGCCCGGGTCCTCCTGGTAGTTGTCCGGAGGCAGGCCGTGGGTCTCGGCGTCCATGAACGCCTCGAAATACCGCCACGTCTTGCGAGCGGCCCGGCGCAGCACGGCCGCGTCGGCCGGCGACAAGGCGATCCGGCGCGGCGGCACCGGCCGGCTCAGCCAGTACGCCGCCAGCGGAGCGAGGATCCACAGGGGCGCCACCGCGGCGGCGACCGGCGCCGCGCCGGGCCGCATCGACAGCACCAGGCCGAGGACGGCCAGGCCGATGATGGGGCTGGCGGCCATCCAGGCCACGAAGAGCCGGGCCCGGTCACGCCCGATCAGCCCCGCGGCCCGGGCCGCGGTCGCGGCGGCGGTCTCCCACTCGAGCAGCTTGCGCTGGGTCACCATCAGGCGAACGACCGTCAGCACGATCGCGTGGAGCATCTCGTAGGCCTGATAGGCGAGGAAGGTCAGGGAGAGGAGCGCGCGGGTGAGCGCCGTCTCCACGTCCTCCCGGACGCCTTTCAGGAAGACCCGCCACGTCTGCTGCTCGGGCGGGCCGCCCAGCACCTGGAAGAGCAGCGGGAACACCTGGAAGGCGAGCGCGGCCACGATCGCGAGCGTCCAGGCCACCGGGCGCCCCGGCAGCACCGTCCACGCCGAGCCGAGCAGGGCGAGAGTGGCCGGCGGCACCAGGCTCCGCCGGAGGTTGTCGAAGATCTTCCACCGCGCGATGAGGGGCAGGCGGTTGCGCTCCAGGCCTTCCCGGGTGCGCACCCACGGGAACAGCCAGCCGAGGATCTGCCAGTCGCCCCGCACCCAGCGGTGCTGGCGGCGGGCGTGGGCCAGCACGCTGGCCGGGTAATCGTCGACGACCTCGACGTCGGTGACGAGCGCGGCCCGGGCGTGGACCCCCTCGAACAGGTCGTGGGACAGCAGCGCGTTCTCCGGCACCCGGCCCTCGAGGGCGGCCATGAACGTGTCGACGTCGTAGAGTCCCTTGCCCGTGTAGATCCCCTCCCCGAACACGTCCTGGTAGGTGTCGGAGACGGCCGTCGTGTAGGGGTCCACGCCGGTGTGGCCGGCATAGACGCGGGCGAAGAGCGAGCCGGCCGCGCTGGCCATCGTCACGCTGACCCGCGGCTGCAGGATGCCGTAGCCCTCCGTCACCCGGCGCCGCCGGGGGTCGAAGTGGGGACGGTTGAGCGGATGGACGATGATCCCGACGAGCTGCCGCGCCGCCTCGCGGGGCAGCCGGGTGTCGCTGTCGAGGGTGATGCAGTAGCGGACCTTCGGGAGAACCGAGAGGTCGCCCACCTGGAGGTGGAAGCTGGTGTCGGTGGCGCCGCGCAGGAGGCGGTTGAACTCCTCGATCTTCCCCCGCTTGCGCTCCCATCCCATCCACACGCCCTCGCCCGCGTTCCACTGGCGCACGCGGTGGAAGAGGAAGAAGCGGTCCTTGCGCTCGGGGGCATGGCGAAGGTTCAGCTCCTCGATCGCCCGGCGCGCCTCATCGAGCACCTCGGTGTCGTCCGGCATCTCGCGGGCGGGCGCGTCGGCGAAGTCGCTGAGGACCGCGAAGTGGATGTTGGGGTCCACGTTCCCCAGGGCCTGGACCTCGAGGTGCTCGACGAGCTCCCGCGCGCCGGCCCGGGTCGTGAGCAGGGCCGGGATGATCACCATCGTGCGCGCGTTCTCCGGGATCCCCCGCAGCAGCTCCAGCCGGGGGAGCCGGCGCGGGGGCACCAGCGCGGCCAGGACCCGCTGGACGAACGCGATGGCGAGCTCGCTGGCCGGGAGCAGGGCCAGGAGCATGGCCGCCGCGACCATCCTCCAGCCCGGGGCGCCCGCCCGCACCGCGTACATCCCGGCCAGGTAGACGACGAGGGCGGTGAAGAGCGCGATGAGTCCCAGATAGGCGGTCGTCGCGTGGGCGAACACGAACCGCCGCAACCGCTGGGGGACGCTCGGGTGGAAGGCGACGTCGGTCTCCAGGTCGCGCCGGCCCTTGCCGATGAGGTGATGGCCGACGTGGGCGGCCCGGTCCTGGGGACTCTGCTCGGCGGCCTGCCGCGCGCTCTCGACGCACTTCAACGCCACCCGGAGCTGGGCCTCTCCGGTGCGCTCGGCCAGCTCCTCCACCGCGTGGCGGTAGCGGTCGCGGCTGGCGAAGTCCATGTTCGGGTACACGCCCGCCGGGTCGCGCTGGAGGACGTTCTCGACGAGGCTCACCCGCTCGAAGTACTCGGCCCAGTCGATCGTGGAGCACAGGCGGAGGCTGGTGACGGTGTTGGCGACCGACACCTGGCCGGTGGCCTCGCGCTGGTGCTCGGCGTGGATGGCGTCCTCGGCCGTGATGCCCTGCGCGCTCAGTCGCTCCTCGAGCCGCGTCCGCAGCTCGGCCGCCCGCGGGCCGTACTCGCGCATGCGCTGCAGGAGCTGGACGACGTAGGCGCTGTGGAGGACCGGAGGCAGGTCGGACAGGGCCCCTTCCGGCTCCGTCTCCAGCGCGGCGATCGCGCGGTCGGCCGCCTCGCGGTGCCGCCGGCTCTCGAGGGCCTCCTCCGCCAGCAGCCGGAGGTTCTCGATGAGGGTCAGCTTGAGCATGCTCGGCCAGGCCCACAGCTCGCCGATGGTCAGCGAGGCCACCGACTGATAGGCGACCATGAAGCGGGCGAGCCGGTTGGCGTCGAGACGCCCGTCGCTGTGACGGATGATGGACAGGGCCATGGCGTAGACACGGGCGGCGCCGGCCATCTCCCGCGACGCGAGCTTGGGCAGCTCCAGGTAGAACTGGCGGGGGAGGTTGCGGCGGACCTCGCGGATCTCCGACTCGATCAGGTAGAAGTTGTCGAGCAGCCACTCGGCGGCCGGGGAGATGAACGCCCCCTGGTGGACGTCGATGGCGAAGCGCCGGTAAGCCTCGCGGAGGACGTCCGTGTTGTCGGCCAGGCGGGCCAGGAAGGGACGCGCCCCGCGGCCGGGCTTGCGGGCGAGGGTGTGGCTGGCGGCCAGCGCCTTGGCCTTCTCCTCCAGCCGCTCGACGTTGAGCAGCTCGCCGCGCAGGGGACCGGCCGCCCGGGCCCCGTCCCACCTCTTCAACCGCGCCAGAAGGCTCGACGCCAAAGGGCTCCTCCCAAGTGTTCCTCCTCGCGCGGGCCCCCGGGTGCGCACACGCCGGCCGCCCGTACCGCGGCCGGGCCGGGCCGCCGCTCAGCTACGCCAGCGGCGCAGCAGCTGCAGGGCCTTGCGGATTCCGCGGAACGCGGCCGCCGCCGCCAGCAGGCGGCCGGCCGACGGCAGGACGACGTCCTGCAGGAGGTCGGACGCGCGCTCGATGCGCTCGACCGCCTCCGCGACCAACCCGTCGAGCCGGCGGGCCTGCCCGGCCGCGAGGTCCGAGACCTCGGCGAAGTTCTGGCTCGCCCGCTCCAGCTCCGCCAGAGCGGGCTGGAGGTCACGCCCCACGCGGTCGGCGAACGCGTCGAGGCGCCGCGCCGCGCGCAGGCCTTCGCGGGCGACAACCACGAGCGACACGGCCTGGAGGAGCGAGGCGAGGGCGATCACGCCGAGGAGCACCAGGCTCAGCGAGTCCATACCCCCCAATTATGTCTGCGTTCCTCGCGCGAAGGGACCGGGGACCCGCCCGCGTCAGGGCGATGCCGCCCCTCCCGGCCGGCCCGTCACCGCTTTCCTGCCGCGCCCACCGGCGTCAGACCCAATCGCTGCGCGACCGGCCCCCAGTTCAGGTGCTCGAAGAGCCCGTCGAGGTACTCGGCCTTCCTGGTCTGGTAATCCGCGAAGTAGGCATGCTCCCAGCAGTCGATGGCCACCAGCACGGTCTGGTTCGGCAGCAGGCCGACGTGGTGCTCGGACTGCACGAGGTTGTGCCGGACGACGCCGAAGTTCCAATCGTAGGTCACCAGCACCCAACCGTGGGCCGATTCCGCCATGGCCTTGAGATCGGCGAGGGCGGCGTCCCACGTACCGTGGGCGCGCTGGGCCTCCTTCTTGAAGGCGGCCGGCGCCTCGCCGCCCTTGGGCCCCAGGTTCTCGAAATACAGCTCGTGGAGCACGGTGCCGTTGTACGCCACCGGCTCGCGCCGGCGCAGCTCCGAGTACTCGCCGAAGGAGTAGTTGGCCGTCTCGGGGTCGGCTTCCTTCAGGCCGGTCTCGATCTCATTGAGTTTCTTGACGTACCCCTGGTAGAGGGTGAAGTGTGCCTCGAGCTGCTTCTCGGAGAGGAAGCCGCGGCACTCGGAGATCAGGCGGCGGAAATCCTTGGGTTCATGAGCCATTAGCGACCTCGTTTGATGTTTGATTGCGGACATTGACTTTTTCGTGATCCTATTCGATGCTCCTGCGCGACTTGTCAACGGCCTGTAGAGGCGCGTCTTGACAATATCTACGCCCAACAACTATTATTGTCAATAATAAGTCAGCGTGGGCGACATGGAATCGAATGAGGCCGTCGGCCAGCGCATCGCCAAGGCCCGCGAGTTCCTGGGGCTGACGCAGGCGGTCGTGGCGGAAAAGCTCGGCCTGGCCCGTACGACCCAAGTGGCCATCGAGCAGGGCCGGCGGCCGGTCTCGGTGGCGGAGCTCTATCGCTATGCCGAGGTGCTGAGCCGCCCGGTGGACTACTTCCTCGGGCTGGGCGTCTGGGGCAAGGCGGATTTCCGTCCCCATTTCCGCCTGATGGCCGACAAGCTCGACGCGATGGCCGTGGGTCCCCCGCGGCGTCCGGGCCGGCCCAAGGGCGCGCCCGAGGCCTCGCCCGAGAAGCTGCTGCTGATGAACTTCGAGTCGCTGTGCCGGAACTACCTCGAGCTGGAGGAGATCAACGGCCTGCCCCGTACCGCGATGCCCGAGCTGCCGGTGCCGCGCCTGTACTCGGCCCCGGAGGCCGAGCAGCTCGCGGCCACCGTGCGCGCGCACCTCGACCTCGGCCTCGATGCTCCCATCCGCGACCTGCGCGTGCGTCTCGAGGACACTTTCGCCTTGCGGGTCTACGTGCTCAGCCAGAGGGGGCGGCTCTCGGCAGCGGCGTTCCACCATCCGGCCATCGGGGGCTCGGTGCTCCTCTCGGAGCGCTCGGTCCCCCGCATGCGCTTCACCCTCGCCCGGGCCCTCGGGCACCTGCTGGCCAGCCGCGACGAGGTGATGGTCGACGTGCAGGAAGTCCACAAGAAGAGCCCGGCCGAGGGCTTCGCGGCCGCCTTCGCGTTCGCGTTGCTCATGCCCGCGCGCGGGCTCCGCGAGCGCTTCAGCTCGATGCACAGCGAAGCGAACGAGGTCAACGACGTGTCACTGCTCTTCCTCGCGCGCACGTTCGGGGTCACGCTGAAGGGCCTGCGGGCCCGGCTCGAATCGCTGAAGCTGTCCTCCCCCGCCACCCTCAAGCGGATCGACGAGACGATGAAGGAAGCGCGCTCGGAGGCGCCCGGCGAGGTGGACGCCAGCGACCTGCCCGACCAGCCGCGCTGGGAGATGCTGCCCGAGCGCTACGTCTTCCTGGCGATGCGCGCGTACCGCAAGGAGCTCATCAGCAAGGCCCGGCTCGCCGAGTGCCTGTGCACGACCGAAAACGACACCGCCTTGCGCCTCCTCCGCTACGTGGCCAGCGTCACCGAGCTGCCCCAGGAAGACGAAGTCACCCGAAGCTCGTGATCCGAATGCGGCGCGCTTCGTTCACCCGAATGCGGCGCGCTTCGCTCCGCGTTTATCGTCATCAAGCGTCTCGCGCCGGAATGAATCCGGCGCGAGACGACAGAGGAAACGCTCCGCTACGCGCGCCGGACACTCGTGCCGGAGCGAGAGACGCTCCGCTGCGCGCGCCGAACGCCCGCGCCGGAGAGATCTGCTGCTAGAATCTCGGTCCACTCATGCCGCGCGATCGCCGCTCGCGGTCAACCACGCGCTCGCGCGGCCGCGCCCGGCGGAGGCGGCCCCGCTCCCCCGCGCTCGCGAAGCGGCTCGTGCGGTTCCGCATGGCCAGCCGCCGGGAAGCGGTCGCGCCGACGGTGGACCGCGTGCTGGCCGCCGCCCTCGACGCGGACCTCAGCGGTGAGCAGCGCGACAACCTCGCGGTGGCGGTGGCGGAGGCGCTCTCCAACGCGGCCGTGCACGGCAACCGCCTCCACCCCGACCGCGCCGTCCGGGTGATGGTGGTCGTGACGCCGAAGGAATGCGTGGTGGTGGAGGTCGCCGACGTCGGCCCCGGCTTCGACTCCGGGCAGGTCGGCGACCCCACCCATCCCGCCCGCGTCCTCATGCCCGGCGGCCGGGGGATCTTCCTCATGCGGCAGCTCGTCGACCGCGTCGAGTACAACGAGGTCGGCAATCGGGTGAGGCTGACCGTCGAGCGCCGGCCGGCCCGCCCCGGCAAGGCCACGGCCTGACGCGTCGTCTCCTCGCGTGAGCGACCGACGGCCCCGCGCCCGGCTGGCCGCCCTCGGGCAGAACCTCCTGCTGAG
The DNA here is from genome assembly GCA_003223555.1 of Acidobacteriota bacterium. Taxonomy (GTDB): domain Bacteria; phylum Acidobacteriota; class Vicinamibacteria; order Fen-336; family Fen-336; genus AA32. Next base: position 30,218 of record QHVM01000063.1, read on the forward strand.
CGCGGGGACGGTGGCGGTGGTCCTCGGCGCCGCCGAAGGCCTCTGCCGGCTCATCGAGCGCACGCGCCCCGCGCCGCCGCCGGTCGCGGAGTACATCACCGATTGGGGCGGGTCCGAGTTCGTGACGCTGAAGTCGGCGGCCAGCGGGTGGCCGCCCTGGGAGGATTACAACAGCGACGGGATGCGCGACCGGGAGCACGCGCTCGAGAAGCCGTCCGGCGTGCGGCGCCTGGCGTGCCTGGGCGACAGCGTGACCCTCGGCTACGGGATCCGGCCGCATGAGGCGTGGCCCCAGGTGCTGCAGGACCTGCTCGCCGAGCGGGGCCAGCGATGGGAGGTCTTCAACGTCGCCTTCGGCGGCTGGTCGACGCGCCAGGAGCTGATCGCCTATCGCCGGGTGGCCCGCAAGTACCGTCCCGACCAGGTCCTGCTCGGCGTCTGCCTGAACGACATCCCGGAGATGCAGAACAACCTCAGCCGCCCGCCGCGGCTCGTCCAGGCGCTCTACGGGCGCTCGGCCCTCGTGCGCACGGTCGTGGGAGCGCAGCGGCGCGAGATCGCCAGCGTCGAGGAGCTGTTCCGCGCGCCCGGCTCGGCCAAAGTGCGCGACGCCTTCGGGCGGACCTTCGCCGACATCCGGACGCTCTCCGCCGACGTGCGCGCCGCCGGCGGCCGGCTGGCCGTCGTCGTCTTCCCGTTCCGCTTCCAGCTCCTCCCCGGGGCGCCGCCGCCTTCCGCGCAGCGCGAGATCGGCCGGTTCTGCGCCGCCGAGGGCCTCCCGTTCCTCGACCTGCTCCCGGCCTTGCGCGAGCTGGGGGAGGCTGCCTTCATCGATTACGACCACTTCTCACCCGGCGGAGCGCGGCACGTCGCCGAAGCCATCGCCGACTCCGGCCTGGTCGACCTGGAGGAGGGCCGGCCGGCGCCTGGACGCGAGGCCTCGCCTCGCTACCCAACGGCTTCCTCCGCCGCCGGAAAGCCGGTCGCCGCGCTGCTCGGCGCGCTGCGCGCGGTGGATGCGCGCGAGCGGGCCGCGGCCGCCCGCGCGCTCGGCAACCGGGCCGCGGAGCCGGAAGCGGCCGTGCCCGCCCTGGCCGCCATGCTCGGGGACGCGGCGCCCGAGGTGCGCGCCTCGGCGGCATGGGGGCTGGGCGGCTTCGGGCCGGCGGCCGCAGCGGCCGTCCCGCGCCTCGTCACGACCCTGGCCGACGAGAGCGCGGCCGCTCGCGCCGGGGCGGCCTGGGCGCTGGGCCAGGTCGGCGCGGCTGCGCGTCCGGCGGCCGGCCCGCTCGTGAGCCGGCTCGACGACGAGGACGAGAGCGTGCGCTGGCGAGCCGGCGAGGCGCTGGCCGTGGTGGGTCCCGACCCGTCGACCTGCCTCGAGCCGCTGCGCCGGATCACCGCCGATCCGCTCAGCCGTGGCCGGGCGGGCGCGGCGTGGGCGCTCGGCCGGCTGGGGGAGGCGGCGGCTCCGGCGGTGCCGGCTCTCGTCTCGGCTCTCGGCGATTCCCGCGCCGACGTGCGCGCGCGAGCGGCCTGGGCGCTCGGCCGCATCGGGCCCGCCGCCGCGCCCGCCGTCCTTGAGCTGGTCCGCATGATGGGAGATCCGGACAACGGCTGGCGGGCCGTCGACGCCCTGGGCGGCATCGGACCCGCCGCCGCGGTGGCCGTGGGCCCGCTCGCGGAGGCGCTCACCCATCCCAGCGGCGGCATGCGATGGCGGGCCGCGCAGGCCCTCGGCGGCCTGGGCGAGGCGGCGCGACCCGCCACTCCCGCGCTCGTCCGCGCGCTCGACGACCCGGAGGGCAACGTGCGCCTGGCCGCGGCGCGAGCGCTCGCCCGCACGAGCGCCGACGCCCCCCGCGCGCGCCCCGCCCTCCTGCGCGTCCTCGGCGATCCGGACAGCCGCGTCCGGGCGGCGGCCGCGCGGGCGCTGCATCGGCTCGGCCCCGACGCGGCCACCGAGCAGGCCCTCGCCGACCGCGCGCGCAGCGACCCCGACGCGACGGTGCGGGCGGAGGCCCGCCGGGCGCTGAAGCCGCCCGGCCGGCCTTGACCCGCTCGCCTCGGGCGCGTCAGTCCGGCCCGCCGCCCTTCTTCGGCTTCTTGCCGTTGAACGCGATCTCGTCGGCCAGGACCGCCAGGCGCGCCGAGAGCGGCACCGCCACGTCGGCCCGCGTGGGATAGAGGTCGGTTCTCTCGGCCGGGTCGGCCTCCAGGTCGTAAAGGGTGTCCACGAGGTCCCAGTAGCCGGGCCGCAGGAACTTCCAGCGGCCCGAGCGCAGCGACACCGCATCGCCGAAGTAGTAGCCGAGCAGCTCGCGCGACCCGTCCGTGCCCGCGCCGGGCAGGCGGGACACCTGGCCCGAGAGCAGGGGCGTCAAGTCCGCCCCATAGTACGTGAGCGTGGGACTGAGGCGGCCCCCCGCCATCGCCACGAGCGTCGGGAACACGTCGAGGCTCATCACGGGCTCGCCCAGGGTCCGTCCCGCCGGATACCTTCCCGGCCACCAGGCGATGGCCGGCACGCGCACGCCGCCTTCGTAGGGCGAGTTCTTGCCGGAGCGGAACGGCCCCGGCGAGCCTGCTCCTTCTCCCTGCGAGAGCCAGGGGCCGTTGTCGCTCATGAAGAGGACGAGCGTGCTCCTCTCGCTCGAGCCGCGGTCGCGGACGGCCTTCATCACCTCGCCCACGCTCCAGTCCAGCTCCTCCACGACGTCGCCGTAGAGGCCCCCGGCGGACCGGCCGAGGAACTCCGGCGAGGGCTCGAGCGGCACGTGCGGCGAGCGGTGGGCGAGGTAGAGGAAGAAGGGCCGGTCGTGATCGGCGTCGCGGATGATGGTCACCGCCTCCCGGGTATAGGCCTTCGTGATCTGGTCCAGGCCGGGGGGGTCTTTCACGGGGGTCGTTCCGCGCAGCAGGAGGAAGGTCTGGTCACCGTTGCTGATCCCGAAGTAGGAAGCGAAGCCGTGGAACGTCGGCAGGTGGGCCAGGGTGCTCCCGAGATGCCACTTGCCGACCATGGCCGTGCCGTAGCCGCGGTCCTCGAGGGCCTGGGCGACCGTGATCTCGTCGTCGTCGATCCCGTCGCTGATGCCTTCGGTGGGAGAGCCCGAAGGCAGGTTGCCGACGAGGCCGGTGCGCGGCGGATAGAGGCCCGTGAGCAGCGCCCCGCGCGAGGGCGTGCAGAGCGCGGAGGGCACGCGGAAGTCCGTCATGCGCACGCCCTCGGCGGCCAGTCGATCGAGGTTGGGCGTGCGGATGAGAGGCGCGCCGTAGGAACCGAGGTCGCCGTAGCCCAGGTCGTCGGCCAGGATGAGGATGATGTTCGGCGGTCCGGGGGGAGGGCTCGGCGAGGACGCAATGGCGCTGGCCGCCGGCACGGGCGTGTCCGGCGCGCTGCCGCAGGCCGCGGTCAGCCCGGCCAGGACCGCGCTCAGACCGACCGCGACGAGTCTGTCGCGCCTTCCGCGCCGCATGGGATCTGGGGAGCGATGGTACCGCAGGAGGTGGCGGCGCGCGTTGACCTCCGCCACCCGCTTCGTTATCATCCGCGCTTCGCGTCGGGCGGATACCCGCACGGGAGGGTCGATGGTCAAGCGACGCCGGGCCGCATCGTCGATGGCGGCGCTGATCCTCGCCGGTCTGGCCGGCTGCGGAAACCCCACCCAGCCCATCGTGCCGACACCCGCGCCCACGGCGACGCCGACGCCCGTGCCGGCTCCGACGCCGACTCCCGTCCCCACGCCCACGCCATGCCCACAGGGCCTGTGCGAGGCGCCTGTCGAGAACACGGAACCCGCGGTGCGGGTCACCATGCGTCTCTATACGGTGGAGGACGGCGGAGGGAGCTTCGTCGCAAACCCCGATCCCAACGAGCCGATCCCCCCGGGGTTCTGGGCCCGGCTCGACGTCACCTCCAAGGACAAGGACGGCCTCGAGACCAACGGCAACGGTGAGGTGGAGTTCTTCTTCAGCCGGCCCCGGTCGATCGAGGTGGCCGGCGGTCACACCAACCAGAGACGCGTGAAGGCCCTCGAGCCGGTGACGGTGGACTGCTGGGCCACCCAGGACGGCGTCCGCTCGAACACCCTCACCCTGACGTTCAGGTAGACGGCGGCGGAGGCCGTCTCCACTCATCGATGAGTGAGGCGACGAGGCCGGTCCAGCCGGTCTGGTGGGAGGCGCCCAGGCCCTCCCCCGTCTCCCCGTGGAAGTACTCGTGGAAGAGGATGAGGTCCCGCCAGTGCGGGTCCTCCTGGAACTTTTGCCGCTGGCCGTGGACGGGCCGCCGGCCCGTCTCGTCCCGGGTGAAGATCCGGATCATCCGGTTGGCGAGGTCCTCGGCCACCTCGGCCAGGGTCAGCGGCCGGCCGTCGGCCGGCGAGGGGACCTTGAAGCCGGGCCCGAAGGCGGTGCCGAGCTTGCGCAGCGACTCGATCATCAGGAACGAGGTCGGGAACCACACCGGGCCGCGCCAGTTCGAGTTGCCGCCCTTGATGCGCTCCCGCGCCTCGGCCGGCTCGTAGCCCACCTGCCGGTCGCCCAGGCGGAACGGGTGGGCCAGATGGTGGCGGGACAGGCTGCGCAGCCCCCACGGGGAGAGGAACTCCTCGGGATCGAGGACGCGGCGGAGCATGCCCTTCATCTGCGCCTCGTCGACGATGGCGCACACGTGGGTGGACGTTCCGTCGCGCCGGACCTCGTGGCAGACGTCCTGCACGATGTGCCGCTTGTTGTCCAGGAACCAGTGGAGGTTGGCCTCGAACTCGGCGAACGGCTTGATCCACTGGTCTTCGAGCCGCTCCACCGCGTAGAGCGGGATGAGGCCGACCAGCGAGCGGACCCGGAACTTCTCGTAGCGGCCGTCGGGATAGGTCAGCACGTCGTAGAAGAAGCCGTCCTCCTCGTCCCAGAGCTGGTGGTCCCGCGCGCCCATCCTCTTCATGGCCGCCCCGACGTAGATGTAGTGCTGGAAGAACTTGGTGGCCAGCGCCTCGTAGGCCCGGTTTGCCTTGGCCAGCTCGAGGGCGATGCGCATCAAGTTCAGGCAGAACATCCCCATCCACCCGGTGGCGTCGGACTGCTCGAGCACCGCCCCCGCCGGCAGCGGCTCGCTGCGGTCGATGACGGTGATGTTGTCGAGGCCCAGGAACCCCCCCTCGAAGACGTTGTTGCCCGCCCGGTCCACCTTGTTGACCCACCAGGCGAAGTTGATGAGCAGCTTGTGGAAGCACTTCTCGAGGAACTCGCGGTCGGCGCGGCCGGAGCGGACCCGGTCCATGTTGTAGACGCGCCAGACCGCCCACGCGTGCACGGGCGGGTTCAGGTCCGAGAACTCCCACTCGTAGGCCGGGATCTGCCCCGAGGGGTGCTGGAACTGCTCGAAGAGCAACAACCAGAGCTGCTCCTTGGCCAGGGCCGGGTCGACGACCGCCAGCACGACGGCGTGGAAGGCGAGGTCCCACGCCGCGAACCACGGGTATTCCCACTTGTCGGGCATGGAGAGCACGCGCATCGAGTTGAGGTGGCGCCAGTGGGTGTTGCGGATGAAGGGTCGGTTCGGCGGCGGCGGCCAGCGCGGGTCGTCCCCCTCGAACCACAGGTTCACGTCGAAGAGGTAGATCTGCTTGGACCACAGCATCCCCGCGAAGGCCTGCCGCTGCACGAGCCGCTCGTCCTCGCTCGCCCCCGGGGGATGGATGGCGGCGTAGAACTCGTCGGCCTCGGCCTGCCGCTGGGCGAGGACCGCGTCGACCTCGCGCAGCGGGTCGAACAGCTCGGCCGGGGCCAGTCGAAGGCGGAACTGCTGCACTCCGCCGGCCGGCACGAGCGCACGGAAGCGGGCGCAGGCCTTGGTTCCCCGCGGCTCGGGGCTGACCACGTCTTCTTGCCCGTCGACCACGAAGCGGTGGAAGGCATCCTTGACGTGCGGCTTCCGGCTCCCCGCCCACGCGCCGTACACGCGAGGCGCGTTGGTCTCGTTGTCGGTGAAGAGCAGCTCCGCACCCGGCTCGACGTACAGGTGTCGCGGGCCGAGGCGGTAGGGGAAGGGCAGGTTCCGCAACGGCTCGGCCGCCGAGTCGTCGGCGACCAGGCTGCGGCAGCGAGCGGTCACCGCGCCGGCGGTGATCGACGGCTCCGGCTTCGCCGCCTCCCCCCACGCCCACGTGTTCCGGAACCACAGGTGCGGCATGACCTGGATCGGGGCCGGCTCGGGTCCACGGTTGTGGACGCTGATGCGGATGACGAGGTCGTCCGGATCGGCCTTGCCGTACTCGGCGAAGACGTCGAAGTAGCGGTCGTCGTCGAAGATGCCGGTGTCGAGCAGCTCGTACTCGGGCCCGCCCGGGCCCTGCCGCCGCCGGTTCTCCTCGATGAGGTGGGCGTAGGGAAACTCGCGCTGCGGGTACTTGTAGAGCCACTTCATGTAGGCGTGGCTGGGCAGGTTGTCGAGGTAGAAGTAGTACTCCTTGACGTCCTCGCCGTGGTTGGCCTCGGAAGGCACGAGGCCGAACAGTCGTTCCTTCAGGATCGGATCGCGCTCGTTCCACAGCACGAGGGCGAAGACCAGGATCTGGTAGCGGTCGCAGATCCCGGCCAGCCCCTCCTCTCCCCAGCGGCAGGCCTTGCTGCGGGCCAGGTCGTGGGGGAAGTAGTCCCAGGCCGCGCCGCTCGGCCCGTAGTCCTCCCGCACCGTTCCCCACGAGCGCTCGGCGACGTAGGGCCCCCACCGCCGCCAGGCGACGAGGTCGCCGTGGCGTTCGGCCAGCCTCTGGTGCTCGCGGGTGGACGGCGCCGCGGCGGCGCTCACAGGTACGTTTCGATCTTCGCCTTCGCCTTCAGCCCCTGGACAAAGTCGTTCACGGCCTTCTGCGCGAGGCGGTCCTTGACCTGGTCCTTCACCGAGTCGAAGTCGACCTTGCCCGCGGGCAGGCGCTCCTGGACCTTGATGATGTGGAATCCGAAGGGCGACTCGACGAGGTCCGACACCTGGCCGGGCGGCAGCGCGAAGGCGGCCTGCTCGAAGGCGGGAACCATCTGCCCCTTGCCGAAGAGGCCGAGGTCCCCGCCCCGGGGCGCGCTGCCCGGGTCTTGCGAGACCTCCCGGGCGACCGCCGCGAAGTCCTCGCCCTTCCGCACGCGGGCCAGCGCGCTCTCGGCCTTCGCCTTCTGGGCCTGTCTCACGTCAGGTCCCGCGCCCTCGGGCACGCGGAGCAGGATGTGGCTGGCCCTCACGCGCTCGCCGGCGGCGAAGAGGGCGGGGTTCTGGTCGTAGAACGCCCTGGCCTCGGCGACGGAGACGGCGGCCGCCCGCCTCTCCGCCTCCTGGCGCACGACGGCGTCCACGATGCGGCGCGCGCGCAACTCGCCGCGGAAGCTCTTCGCGTCGAACCCGGCCCCGGAGAGGAACCGCGTCCAGTCCTGATCGCTCTTGAACTGGCCGCGGGCCTGCCGGTAGTCCTGCTCCACCGCGGCTTCTTCGGGGACGACTCTGCGCGCCGCGGCTTCCTGCAGGACCAGCTCGCGCAGCACGAGCTGGTCGAGCGTCTGCCGGTAGGCCTCCGCCCGGCGCTCCCGCGGCACGCGCCCGATCTGCAGGGCGGGCTCGACGATGGACGAGACGGCCTTGGTCGCGATCGGGCGGCCGTTCACCCGCGCGGCCACGTCGGGCAGGGGCTGGGGCAGCGCTCGGTTCGCGTCGGGAACGGCCGCCGCGGCGGAGGCGGCGGCCGCGGGGGAGGGGGACAGGGAGGCGGCGGGGGACGGCGAGGGTCCGCGCGAGCAGGCCACGATCGCCGCCAGCAGAGCGGCCGCACGCGCCGCCTTGCGCCCCTGCCCCTTCATGGCCCGCACAGGCTAGGGTTGGCCCCGCCAGAAGTCAACCGCCTGCGATAGCATCGCGGCGATGTTCTCCGCGCGCACCGGGTGGAACCTGGCCGCCAACCGGCTCTCGTCGCTGCGGGCAGCCAAGCGGCGGGGCGGCGCCCGGGTCCTGGACCTGACCGAGACCAACCCGACCCGCGTCGGCATCGCCTACCCACCCGACCTGCTGGCTCCGCTCGCCGACCCCGGCTCGCTGCGCTACGAGCCCGCGCCGCGCGGGCTCGAGCCGGCCCGGAGGACGGTCGCCGAAGATTGCCGCCGGCGCGGCGCAGCGGCCGACCCTGCGCGGATCATCCTCGCCAGCAGCACCAGCGAGGCCTACGCGTGGCTGTTCAAGCTGCTCTGCGACCCGGGCGACGCGGTGCTGGTCCCCCGTCCGAGCTACCCCCTCTTCGACTACCTCGCGCGCCTCGAGTCGGTCGACACGAGCCCCTACCCGCTTTCCTACGACGGCGAGTGGCACCTCAGCCTGGAGGCAGTAGCGCGGGCGATCACGCCTCGCACGCGGGCGCTCGTGCTCGTGAGCCCCAACAACCCGACCGGCTCGTACGTCAAGCGCGTGGAGGCGGAGCAGCTCCTCGCGCTGTGCGCCGAGCGCGGGCTGGCCGTCGTCTCGGACGAGGTCTTCGCCGACTACGCTTTCGCTCCGGATCCGCGCCGCGCACCGAGCCTGGCCGGGGACGGACCGGCCCTCGCCTTCTCCCTCGGCGGCCTGTCGAAATCCTGCGGCCTGCCCCAGTTGAAGCTAGCCTGGATCGCGGTCGGGGGCCCGGAGAGCTTGCGCCGGGCGGCGCTGGAGCGGCTGGAGGTCGTGGCCGACACCTACCTGTCGGTCTCGACTCCCGTCCAGCGCGCGGCCCCGGCCCTCCTCGCCCGGCGCTCCGAGCTGCAAGGACCCATCGCCCGCCGCGTGAGCGCCAACCTCGACGCGCTTCGTCGCCGGCTCCAGGGCGGTTCATCAGCGTCGGTGCTCCAGGTCGAAGGCGGCTGGTCGGCGGTCCTCCAGGTGCCCGCGACCGAGAGCGAGGAGGACCGGGTGATCCGGCTCCTGGAGGAGCACGACGTGCTCGTGCACCCGGGCTACTTCTTCGACTTCGCCGGCGAGGCCTACCTCGTGCTGAGCCTCCTGCCTCCGCCGGCGGAGTTCGCGCAAGCCGTCGACCGCATCCTCGGCGTGCTATAACGCCTCTTGGGCGCCGACGACGCCTCCGGAGGTGCACCATGGCCGTCAAGCGCGTTTCCCCCGCCGAGGCTCGGGACTTGATGGACAAGCAGGGCTACGTCTACGTGGACGTGCGCTCGCTGCCCGAGTTCGCGGCCGGTCATCCCAAGGGCGCCTTCAACGTGCCCCTCATGAACATGGGCCCGGGCGGGATGACTCCCAATCCCGAGTTCCTGACCGTGATGGGAGCCTTCCCGAGGGATGCCAAGCTCATCGTGGGCTGCCAGGCCGGCGGGCGCTCGGCGCGGGCGGCCGCGATGCTGGAGTCGGCCGGCTATACCGACGTCGTCGACCAGCGGGCGGGGTTCGAGGGCGCGCCGGATCCCGCCACCGGCCGGATCCGCGAGCCCGGCTGGCGGCCCGCCGGCCTTCCCGTCAGCACCGACCCGCTGCCCGACCGCACCTACGAGGCGCTGAAGGCGAAGCTCCGGTGACGTCCGCCTTCGTCGTCACCAGAGGGACCGGGGCCCTCGGCCGCGCGGTGGTGGCGGCCCTCGCCGAGCGCGGGGCGAGGGTGGCGGTGCCCTACCGCTCGCCGCAGGATTGGGACGCGCTGCGGGCGGCTCTCCCCCAGGCGTCGCTCTGGGGAGCGAAGGCCGAGGTCTCCGACCCGCGCTCCTGCGGCGCGTTCCTCGACGGCGCGGCCGGGTTCCTCGGCCGCCTGGACGGCGTGGCCGCCGTGGCCGGCGCCTACGCGGGGGCGGGCACGCTCGAGCAGGCGCCGGAGTCCGAGTGGACGGCGATGATGTCGGCCAACCTCGGCACGGTCTACGCGATCTGCCGGGCCGCCCTCCCTCGCCTCATCGAAAACCGCGGCAGCGTGGTGACGGTCGCCTCGCGCCTGGCCCTGGAGGGCGGGGCCGGCTCCGCCGCCTACGCGGTGAGCAAGGCGGGCGTGGTGGCCCTCACCCGCGTTCTAGCCCTGGAGAACGAGGCCCGGGGCGTGCGCTTCAACTGCGTGCTGCCGGTCATCATCGACACTCCCGACAACCGGAAGGCCATGCCCAAGGCCGACCCGTCGCGGTGGACGCCGCCGGCGGCCGTCGCCCGGGTGGTGGCCTTCCTGCTCTTCCCGGAGTCCTCCGCGGTGAACGGCGCGCTCATCCCGGTGTCGGGACGCTGAGATGCGCGCGGTCCCGGCAGCGCGCGGCGCCGGGCTGGCCCTGGCCTTGCTGGGCGCGGCCATCGGGCCGCCGCCCGTTGCCGCGGACGGATGGGCCATCGTCGGCGCAACCCTCGTGGACGGCACGGGTGCGCCGCCGGTCACGGACGCCGTCGTCCTCGGGCGCGGCGAGCGGATCGAAGCCGCCGGCCCCCGCGCCCAGGTATCGCTCCCCAGGGGGATCACGATCCTGGACGGCCGTGGGAAGTGGCTGGTGCCGGGGCTGGTGGACGCCCATGTCCACTTCTTCCAGTCGGGCGGGGCCTACACGCGGCCCGACGTCATCGATCTGCGCCAGCATCGGGCCTACGAGCGCGAGATCGCCCTGCTGAAGGATGCGCTCCCCCGCACTTTCGCCCGCTACCTGCTCTGCGGCGTCACCTCGGTCGTCGACGTGGGCGGGCCCTTCTGGAACTTCGAGGTGCGGGACCGGGCGAGCCGCACTCAGATGGCCCCCCGCGTCGCGGTGGCGGGCCCTCTCGTCTCTACCGTGGCCCGGCCCCAGCTCGACCTCGGCGACCCGCCGATCATCAAGATCTCCACGCCCGACGAAGCCCGCGCGCTCGTCCGCCGCGAGCTGGAGCGCAAGCCCGACCTCATGAAGGTATGGTTCATATACCGGCCGGGGGACGACCTGGCGGCCGGCAAGGCGATCGTCGCCGCGACGGCCGACGAGGCGCGGAAGGCCGGCGTGCGCACCGCCGTCCATGCGACGGAGCTGGAGACGGCGCGGGCGGCGGTCGAGGCGGGGGCGGACGTGCTCGTCCACTCGGTCGTCGACAAGCCGGTGGACGACGCCTTCGTGGAGTTGCTCGTGCGCCGGGGCGTCGTCTACATCCCGACGCTCTTCGTGCGCACCGGATACGACCTCGTGCTCTCCGGCCGCTTCGTCCCCACGCCGGCCGAGCGCCGCGGGGGCGACCCCGACGTGCTGGCGACGTTCGAGGAAGTGAAGCCGCTGCCGGAGCTGCTCTCACGCCCGAAGCGGGCGCTGGATCCCGACCGCGAGCGCATCCCGGCCCAGAACCTGAAACGGCTGTCGGAGGCCGGGGTGACGATCGCCGCCGGCACCGACGCCGGCAACATCGGCACCCTGCACGGGCCGTCGATCTTCCGCGAGCTGCGGCTCATGGCCGAGGCCGGCCTGACCCCCGCCCGCGTGCTGGCCGCGGCGACGGCCGGAGGGGCGCGTGTGATGGGCCGCGAGAAGGACCTCGGCGCCATCGCGGCGGGAAGGCTCGCCGACCTCCTGCTGCTCGATCGCGATCCGCTCGCCGACGTCGGCAACCTGGAGTCCATGCATCGCGTCGTCAAGGGTGGCCGGATCTTCACGCCCGACGAGCTGGCCCGGGCCGCGGCCCGGCATTGAAAGGAGATGTCATGCGCACCCTCCGACCGCTCCGCGCGAGCGTCGTCGTCCTGTCGCTCCTGCTCGCCAGCTCCCCTTCGCCCGCCGCGGAGAAGAAGACCGCGCCCGCGGTCCCCGAGCCGGGGATCACGGCCGAGAAGCTGAAGGGGCTCGAGTTCCGCAGCATCGGCCCGGCCCTCATGGGCGGCCGCATCGACGACTTCGCGGTCGTGGAATCCCATCCCTCGACCTTCTACGTCGGCGCCGCTTCGGGGGGCCTGTGGAAGACGGAGAACAACGGCACCACCTTCGAGCCCGTCTTCGACGAGCAGGACAGCTCCAGCATCGGCGACGTCACGGTCGCGCCTTCCGATCCCTCCATCGTCTACGTGGGCACCGGCGAACCCAACAACCGGCAGTCTTCCTCCTGGGGGCAAGGCGTCTACCGGACGTCCGACGGAGGAAAGACCTGGACCCACCTGGGACTCGCCGACAGCCACCACATCGGCCGCATCGTCGTCCATCCCGCCAACCCCGACGTCGTCTACGTGGCCGCCGTCGGCCACCTGTGGGGGCCCAACAAGGAGCGCGGCCTCTACAAGTCCTCCGACGGAGGAAAGACCTGGACGAACACGAAGTTCGTCGACGAGGACACGGGCTTCGTGGACGTGGCCATGGATCCCCAGAGCCCCAACATCCTCTACGCCGCCTCCTACCAGCGCCGGCGGACGCCGTTCGGCTACAGCGGCGGGGGTCCCGGCAGCGCGCTCTGGAAGACGACCGACGGCGGCGCCGCCTGGAAGAAGCTGTCGGGAGGCCTCCCGACCGAGGGAGACCTGGGCCGCATCGGCGTCGACGTGTACCGCCGCGACCCGCGGATCGTCTACGCGCTCGTCGAGCACGCCAAGGAGGGCGGCATCTACCGCTCCGAGGACCGGGGGGAGACTTGGAAGAAGGTCTCCGACACCAACCCCCGGCCCTCGTACTACAGCCAGGTCCACGTCGACCCCAGCAACGACCAGCGGGTGTGGGTGCTCGGGGCCGCGATGTTCTACTCCGAGGACGGGGGCAAGACCTTCCGCACCGACCTCGTCCAGAAGATCCACGGCGACTACCACGCGCTCTGGATCGATCCCGCCAACTCCGACCACATGCTGGCCGGCAGCGACGGCGGCATCCACCTCTCGTGGGACCGGGGCCGGAGCTGGGACTACATCAACACCGTCGCCCTCGCCCAGTTCTACGAGGTCGCCTACGACATGCGCCAGCCGTACCGGGTGTGCGGAGGGCTGCAGGACAACGGGAGCTGGTGCGGCCCCAGCCGGACCCTCTATTCACAGGGCATCGCCAACGAGGACTGGTTCCGCATCGGGGGCGGTGACGGCTTCTTCGCCGCCGTGGACCCCACCGACCCCGACGTCGTCTACACCGAGAGCCAGGACGGGAACGTCCAGCGGATGGACCTGAAGACGAACGAGCGCCGCGTCATCCGCCCGGACAACGTCGACGGGGAGCGCTATCGCTTCAACTGGAACTCGCCGATCTTCATCTCCCCCCACGACCCGAAGACCGTGTTCTACGGCGGCAACCGGCTCTTCATCTCGCACGATCGCGGCGACGCCTGGACCCGGACCGCCGACCTGACGAGCGGCGCCTCCCGCGACAAGATGACGATCTTCGGCAAGGCAGCCAAGGACTTCCTCTCCCGCAACGATGGCGTCGTCCACTTCGGCACCATCACCACCATCGCGGAGTCGCCGCTCAAGGCGGGCGTGCTCTGGGTGGGGACCGACGACGGCAACCTGCAGGTCTCGCGCGACGGCGGCGTGACGTGGGCGAGCGTCGCGTCGAAGGTGCCCGGCCTTCCCAGGGGCACCTACGTCAGCCGGGTGGAGGCCGGCCACACCGGCGAGGGCGCAGCCTACGTCGCCTTCGACGGCCACCGCGCCGACGACTACGGCGTCTACGTGTTCCGGACCGAAGACTACGGCCAGACCTGGCGCAGCGTGGCCGGCAACCTGCCGAAGGGATGGACGGTGCACGTGGTGCGGGAGCATCCCAGGAACGCGAACCTGCTCTTCGCAGGCACCGAGAACGGCCTCTGGGCGAGCTGGGACCGCGGTGGGCAGTGGGTCCGTCTCAAGGGCAAGATGCCGACCGTACCGGTGTTCGACGTGCAGGTCCACGCCCGCGACGACGACCTCATCGTGGCCACCCATGGCCGGGGGATCTTCATCCTGGACGACATCTCGACCCTGGCCGGCCTGAACGCGGCCGCGCTCTCGGCCGACGTGCGCCTCTTCGACCTCCGTCCGGGGGCCGAGTACCGCGTCTACGGCCACAAGGGCAACACCGGCCACAAGGCCTTCCTCGGGCCCAACCCGGCCGAGGGAGCGGCGATCACCTATGCGCTCCGGTCCAAGCCCGCGGACAAGGAGGAAGTGAAGATCGTCGTGAAGGACGCCTCCGGCGCCACCGTGCGCGAGCTGAAGGGGCCGAAGGAAGCGGGCATCAACCGGACGAGCTGGGACCTGCGGCACGAGCCGCCCGTCCGCCGCGAGCCGGGAGATGCCGGCGGCGAGGCCTTTTTCGGACCGCCGCGCGGACCCCTCGTGCCTCCCGGCACCTACACCGTGACGGTATCGGTCGGCCCGGCCTCGGACAGCAAGCCGGTGACGGTGCAGGACGATCCGCGGGTCCGCGTCTCGGAAGCCAACCGGCGGGCCTGGTACGACGCGACCCGGCGGGCCGCCCACCTGTGGAGCCGGGCCGACGCGGTGAACCGCAGCGCCGCTTCGCTCAAGAAGCAGCTCGGCGATCTCCAGCAATCCCTCGCCAAGCGCGAAACCACGCCGCCCGAGACGCTGGCGAGCGCGGCCAGGGCGGCGGCCAGCAAGGCCGACGCGCTCGCGCGCCGGATGAGCCGGCAGGAGTCGCTCGGCTTCGCCGGCGCGCCGCTCGAGGACGATCCGGACCCGCTCCTCTCCCGCGCCCGCGGCATCTACCTGGCCATCGGCTCCACCACCGCCGCCCCCACGCCACAGCAGCAGCAGGCCATGGACGAGGTCGCCCGCCAGCTCGACGAGCTGTCCAAGGAGGCCAACGTCCTCATAGCGCAGGACGTCCCGGCCTTGAACCGGCTGCTGACCGACAGCGGCCTCGGCCGCATCGAAGCCGGCCGCCCGGTGGATTAGGATCGGGCCCGGGAGATCAAGGCGCGCGCCAAAAAGGAGTAGAAACAGCAACAGCCCCCCAGCTCAATGAAGCCTCGCGGCGAGGATCACCGCGGCGATCGCCAGCAGCAGCGCGACGAAGGCCATGCCTATACCGAGCCAGAGGCGCGGTGGGCGGCGGCGCCGCGGCGTCCCACCCGCACTGCCGCCCACCGCGCTCGCCAGCATGTGCTCCTGGCAGCGGGCGCAGGAGGCCAGATGCGCCGCCAGCTCCGCCGGTCCGCGACCGGCCGGAGCGCGGGCCAGCGCCGCAAAGCCCGCCGGCGTCAGGCAGCCGCGCGCGTCGAAGTGCCGGCCGGGGCCGGCCGGACCGCCCGAAGTTGTCATCGCCAGGCCACCGCTGGCCGCTCGCCGGGCGCGAGCGCCTCGGAGCGACGCAGGTCCGTATCGTCGCCCCTCGCGCGCGGGAGGGCCAGGCCTTCCCGGGCCAGCGCGGCGAAGAGCGACTCCGGCGGGTCGACCCGCCGGCGCAGCGCCCGCCCCCGCTCGTCGACGAAGTAGGGGCAGCCCGGGCGCTCACACGTGGAACGGAGGTAGGCCGGACGGCGGTCGAGGTCCTTGTGCCCGTAGACGTCCGCCATGGTGACGCGGCCGCCGGAGAGGGCGAGCAGCGTCCGCAGCAGCCAGGCCAGCGAGCGGACCTGGGCCGCCGGGAACGCGTCCTCGGCTCGGCCGGAATGCGCCAGCTCGATTCCCACCGAATTCGAGTTGCCGTCGTGGAGGTGCGAATAGACGGGCGCCGCCTCGGCCGCCACGCGACGCTTCTCGGCCTCGTCGGCCGGCCGGTCAACCGCCGGCGTCCACGACCGCGCGGCGCCGGCCTGGACATGGCGCGGCCACAGCGATCCGTCCGTCCAGACGATCCAGTGGGCGCCGAAGCGGGGCTTCCAGCGCGCCTGCGTCTGCGGCGGATCGAAGAATCGGAACCGCCGCTCGGGCCGGTCGTAGGCCGGTCCGCCCAGCACGTGGAGCACGATGCGCCGCACCCGGGGAGCCAGTCGCGCCGGCGGGGCGGCGCGGGCCACGCTGGCCGTCGCCAGCAGGGCGGCCGCCACCGTCGCGAACCGTGGTCTCACGCGCCGATTGTCGCGTATACTGCCCGCCCGCAGGAGACAACCCCGTGGAGACCACCGCCGTGCGGCTGTGGAAGCGCCTCAGCCGCGAGGAGCGCCTGGCCGCGGCGACGGTGTTCTTCCGCGAGCCGCCCGAGGAGCTGTTCGGCAGCGCGCTGGTCGTCATCGTCAAGGCGCGCCACCTGCGGCCGCAGGTGGCCCGTACGATGGCCCCCGACGAGCAGGCGCGGGCACTGGCCGGGGTCCTCGATCCGGGCGAGGCGCTCGCCGCATCGCTGCTGGTCGCCCTGCACCTGGGCGATCGCCGGCCGATGCTGGCCACCTTCCTGAACGCAGCCGGCATCCCACACGAGGACGGCCTGCTCAAGGACGAGTCTCCAGCGGTGCCCCTCGGCGAGGACGCGGCGCGGACCGGCGTGAAGGCGCTTCAGGCCGCGTATCCGGGCGAGCAGGTGCAGACCTACCTCAACACGCTCTGGCTGCAGGACCCGGAGCGGTGGGCCGTGCTCGAGCGAGCCGGGGAATGGACCGCCTAGTCTCCCTCAGACGTCGCGGGACTCCTGTCCGACCACGGCGGGAAGGCTCTCCAGGCCGTCCGCCTCCCGGGGCGGGAGCAGCAGCCAGTAGCGCTCGGCGTACACCGACCGGCCCACGGCCTCCGAGTACGACCGCCCCAGCCTCTCCAGCGACGAGGCCAAGGGGCCCGTCAGTTCGCGCACCTCCGCCTGCAGCTCGGGCGCGGCGTGGACGACGGGCTGCAGGCGCGGGCCGAAGCCCTTCAAGGGATGCCAGACCCGGGATTCCCGCCATTGGCGCGCGGCCAGGGCCGCCGAGCGGAGGCGGTCGCCCCATCCCTTGAGATCGCCCCGGAAGGCGGGCGCGACGTGGAAACGGACGAGGAAGCGGGCCAGGCCGGCCCGGTCCGCGGACTCGACCGCGGCCGGCGGAAGCCGGGCCCCGACCTGGCTGAGGCGCACCCTCACTGCCCCCGGCACGAAGGCTTCGGGCCGCTCCTCATAGAGGAAGACGTTGCGCCCCTCGCCGCGAGGGAAGGCGGCCCGGGAGGCCTCGTGCGCCAGGCGATGGTCGATGTGGTGACCGATGCCGAGGGGAACGTAGACTTCGCGCGCGCGCGTGCGATGGGCGATGTCGGCCAGCAGCTCCACCGCCCGGCCCAGGCAGCCTTCGTCGACGGCCTGGCGTCCGAGGGTCAGGCCGCGGAAGGTCGAGTAGGCGGGATCGCGCGCGGGCGCCGCAGGCAGGCCCACCTCGAGATGCTGCACGCCGGGCCGGGAAAGGAAGCGCGCGCGGCCCGCGGCCGAGGAGCCGCCCTCCCCGCCGAAGAGCGTCACGATGAGGATCTTCAGGCCCCGGGCCTGCTCCGAGAGCAGCCGCGCCCCGCATGAGAGGAACACGTCGTCGGCGTGGGGCGACACGTACAGGCTGTCACAGGCCTCGAGCTTCCCCACCTCGGAGGGTCCCGCTTCGCTCATGGCGCAGGGCGCGTGCGATCGAGCCGCTGCGCGGCGCGGAGAAGGCCGAGGTGGGCCAGCGGGGCCTTCTCGATGTCGGCCGCGAAGGCCCGCACCACTCCCTCCGCGCGGTCGCGATAGCCGCGCTCGCCGGTCAGCCGCGAGAGCTCGATCAGGTTCAGGGCGGCCACGCCGCTCCCGGAGATGAAATCCCCGTCCAAGCCGTCCCGGGGGCCAGCCACCTGCTCCTCCTGCTCCTGCTGCAGGCGCACGGACTCGTGCAGCCAGCCCCGCTCGCCGGTGGCGGCCAGGAGCTCGATCAGGCCGCGGATGAGATGCGCGTAATCGCCGAGGCCGGCCGGTTGCGCGCGCTCGCCGGTCAGATGCAGCAGCGAGCCGCGCTGGTCGACGCGGCGGTCGAGGGCGCGCTCGCCTGCCCGGGACGCGGCCTCGCGGTAGCCGGGCGCGTCCAGGACCAGCGACGCGCGGGCCAGGGTGGCGATCATGAGCCCGTGCGTATCGGTCTCGCCGCCGTCCTCCTCCCGGGCTTCGCCGCTCCAGCCGAGGGCGGCCAGGGCCGTGTCGAGGGCGGATCGGGTCGCCTTCCGCAGCCCGTCGCCCGGCGCCACCTCGACCGCTTCCGTGTGCGCCGCCGCCTCGGACACGGCTTCGCGGGGCGGGAGCGGCCCGTCCGGCGTCCGGTGCAGCGCGGCCAGGGCCACTCGCCGCGCTTCGCCGTCGCCGGCGCGCGCCCGGTCCAGCAGGAACAGCAGGGCTGCGATGGCCGACGGCGTCCCGGAGAACCGGCCGGACGCCAGGTCGAAGCCGGCGATCAGGGCGGTGCGGGCCTGATCGCCGAGAGCGGAGGACGGCAGCCCGCGTCCACGCTGAGTCACGTCGAGGTCCTTGGCCCGAAGTCTACCCTCATTTGGGAGGCGCGCTGCATGTACAAATGCCGCCGCTCCCGGGCAATTCCTACAAGGTCGATGCCGCCGAAGCGTCTACATGCGCTGCGTGGGACGGCCGCCACTGGCATTCCGATTGCTGTGGTGGCCTCCAACTGCTACGACTAAGGAGGCTCCATGATTCCTGTCGGCGACGACAAGGTGCAGGGCGGTCCGCCTGCCGTCGTGAACATCGCCCTGATCATCCTCAATGTGCTGGCGTTCTTCCTGGAGCTCAGCCGACCCCAGGGCGCCCTGGAGTCGTTCATCATGGCGTGGGGGGTCGTGCCTCGGGAGTACTCGGCCGGGCACGACCTGGCTCCGACGATCCCGCTGCCCTTCTGGACGACGCTGTTCACGTCGATGTTCCTCCACGGCGGATGGGCCCACCTGGGAGGGAACATGCTCTACCTCTGGATCTTCGGCGACAACATCGAGAAGGTCCTGGGCGGCATTCGCTACCTCATCTTCTATCTGGTGTGCGGGGTGGCGGCCGCCTTCGCCCACATCATGTCGGCTCCGCACTCCGGCGTCCCCACCGTGGGCGCCTCCGGGGCGATCAGCGGCGTCCTCGGCGCGTACATCCTGCTCTTCCCGCGCAACAAGGTCCGCGTCTTCACCCGGGGAGGCATCGTGGCCGTGCCGGCCTTCGTGATGCTGGGCCTGTGGATCCTCATCCAGTTCGTCAATGGCGTGGGCGCCATCGCCCGGACCGAGCAGACGAGCGGCGTCGCATACATGGCCCACATCGGCGGGTTCGTGGCGGGGATGATCCTCATCAAGGTCATGACCATCGGCCGCCGGCCCGCGTACGCCTGAACGGGGCCTCGTGGTAGTCTCCTCGTCCTGAATCGCGGAGCGGCGGGCCTCCGGAGGGACCTCGGGACCCTCGATCAAGGTGACCGGCCAGGCGTGGCTGCTCACCGGACCCAGTGTGATCCTCGGCTACCTGGTGCTCTCTCCGGCCATCCTGGCCACCTCGGTTCCCTACGCGGTCTTCCTCTCCACGTCGCTCGGGCGCGATCCGGGCGGCGAGTACACGCACATCTCGCGGACCTTCGGCGGCTACGGCGTGGCCTTCGTGGGCGCCTGGCTGAAGGCGATCTCCTACCTCGGCGCGCTGGCATTCCTCTCCCTGGCCCTCGCGGACTACCTCCTGGAGCTGGCCGGAGCGCGTGAGCGCTCGCTCGCCGGGCGCGAAGCGATCGCGCTGGCGGCCCTCGGGTTCTTCTTCGCCGTGCACGCCGTGGGCGTGCGCTGGTTCGGCCGCATCCAGGTCGCGATGTGCGCGGTGCTCGGGGTGTCGATCCTCGTCCTGGTGATTCCCGGGCTCTTCGCCCTCCAGCCGGCGAATTACCGCCCGTTCTTCACCCACGGCTGGTCGGGCTTTGCGGCGGCGCTGCCCCCTCTGTTCTTCGCCTACGCCGGGTTCGAATCGCTGGCCCAGACCGCGGGCGAGGTGCGGGACAGCACCCGGCGGCTGCCGGGGATCTTCCTCCGCGGCATCGCGGCCACGACGGTCGTCTATCTCTTCATGTCCGTCGTGGCCTTCGGCACGCTGCCGGGCGAGCGGCTGGGCCGCAGCGCGGCCCCGATGGCGGAAGTGGGAGCCGTCTACCTGCCGTGGGGAGCGGCCTGGTTCGTCACCCTGGGCGCGGTCATGGCCGTCGCCACCTCGCTGAACGTGACGATGCTCGCGCCCTCCCGGGTCGGAATCATGCTCGCCCGGGACGGCCTGGCCCCGTCGTGGCTGGGCGCGATCGAGCGCCGGACCGGCACCCCGGTGCCCGGGCTCGCCTCGACGTTCGTGATCTCCGCCCTGCTGCTGCTGAGCGGCCAGGTCTCGCTGGCCCTCAACATCGCGGTCTTCGCCCTGGTCCTCCTGTACTTCCTGCACAGCCTCGCGTTCCTGCTCCTGCCGCGGCTCAACCCCGCCCTGTACCAGGAAGCCACGGTCGCGATTCCGCTCTCGTTGCAACGCCTCGCCGCCGTCGTCTCGCTGTTCGCGATGGGGGCCATCGTGGTCGTGCAGGTGATGGCGGACGTGCGCACGCTCCGGGCCTTCGATCTCGCCGAGCGGGTGGCCCGCCGCTCCCTCACGACCCTCGAGCTGTGCGTGCTCTGGAGCGCCGTGGGCGCGGTCCTCTATGCGCTCGGCCGGCGGCAAGCGGGGGGAGCCGTCCACGGTCTCGTCGGCCAGGGCCGCAAGGAGGCGTGAGCTGGGCCGGCTCCCGCCGCCGGGCGCCCTGCTCGCCGGTGTCCTGGCCGCGGCGCTGCTGCTGTGGCACACGGCGTACTGGCGAGCCGGCGCCGACCTCGGCGGGCTGCCCGCCTCTCGCCGCTACTGGGAGGACCTGGCCGTGGCCGCCACGCGCTTCCTGGACGAAGACGGCCGCGCCGAGAAGGTCGGCCTCAACTCCGCGGACGGCGCCGAGCTTCGCCTCGGCTTCCAGCGTTTCCTGACGCGCGCCGCCGCGGACGATGACTTGAGGCCGTGGCAGTTCTGGCGGACGGTGGCCGTGAGGCCGCTGCTCGTCGGCCGCCGTCTGGTGGCGCGCGACATCGACGATCCGGGCCGGGCGGGCCTGCTCCTGGTCGGTTACCGCGCCCTGCGCGGGATCTCGCCGTTCCTGCCCCTGTGGGTCGGGGCGCTGGCCGCGGCGCCCGTGGCCGCCTGGGCCGCCTGGGAGCTGTGGCGCGCCGGACGTCCGGTCGCCGGGCTCGTCTTTGGCGGGCTGCTCGCCTGCTCGCCGTATACTGTGGAGTCGCTCTCGCTTCCTTACTCGGCGGTCGGGTTCTACGTGATCGGC
Organism: Acidobacteriota bacterium; assembly: GCA_003223555.1. Lineage (GTDB taxonomy): Bacteria > Acidobacteriota > Vicinamibacteria > Fen-336 > Fen-336 > AA32. The sequence continues at coordinate 51,369 of QHVM01000063.1, forward strand.
GTGGTGGGGATCGTACCCCTGGCCGCCCATGCCTGCCTCGCCCGCGTGCGGCTGGCGGGCCTGGCCCTGCGCGCGCTGGCGGCGGGCGTCGTCTTCGCCCTTTGCGTGCTCTGCCGGAGCGGCTCGGCCTTCCTCCTGCCGGGCTACGTCCTCGCTCTCCTCGTCGGCGCCGCGCGGCTCGAACCGGGGACGCCGCCGACGCGGCGAGCCACGGCGAAGCCGCTGGCCGCGATCCTCCTCCTGGCTCTCTTCCTGATTCCGTACGTCCTCGCGCGCCAACCCCGCCACCACGAGGTGTGGCTCGGGGTGTGGGAAGGGCTGGGCGATTTCGACCGGACGCGGGGCCACGCCTGGGACGACGACGCGGCACGCGAGGTGCTGCGCGCGGCCAGCGTCGCGCCGCCCGAGCGTTACCCGGTCTGGGAGGACGCCCCCGGGAACGAAGCCCTGTTCCGGCGTCTCGTCCTCTCCGACGTGCGCGCGGCGCCCGGCTGGTACGCCGGCATCCTCGCCCGGCGGCTGTGGGCGACGGTGGCCCAGCGAAAGCTCGCCCCCTGGGCGCTGCGGGACGGGAGCTCCATCGAACCCCGCCGGGCGCCGAACGAAGGAGCGATCGACACCTACTACGCCATGGCCACGCCGGTCGATTGGCTGGGCTTCGGCCCCTGGCGCCTCGAGCTGCCGCTGGTGCTCTTCTGGGGACCGACGGCGCTGCTCGTCCTCCTCTTCCTGGCCGGCCGGCGGGCGCCCCCTTTGCGCGCGTCGGCGAGCCGGCTCGGACCCGGGCTCCTGGTGCTGCTGTGTCTCGGCGCCGGCGGGCTCGGCCTGCCCGTGCTGTTCACGACCGCCGGCGGTCTCGAGACGGAAGCCTTCGCGGTCGTCTATTTCCTGGGCTTCGCCTTGCTGGTGGACGAGGTGGTCCGGTGCTTCTCGACGCGCGCGGCAGGGCTGCCCGCGGGGTAGAAGACGCCCAGCAGCCGCAGCGGTCCCGGACCGAGGTTCTCCACGCAGTGGACCTGGCGGCGGGGCAGGAAGACGCACGAGCCGCGGCCGATGGCGGTCCGGCTCCGCCCGGCCCACATCCGCCCACGCCCTTCGAGGACGCACAGCACCTCTTCGTAGTGATGGAAGTGGTCGGGCGCGCGCCCGGGCGGGATCGTGCCCACGAACTGCGTGACGGCGTCACAGCCGATGGAGCCGTCCACCAGGACCTGGTAGGAGCGATCGCCGGTCGCCTGTGATGGCCGGTCGCGAAGGCGTACGACGGGCGATGGTGACGGCCGCGGCGCGTCGCCGGCGAGCGCCGGGCACGGCTCGCCAGAAGCCGGCGCGTCTCCGGGATCCGGACATCGGGCGCCCAACAGCGTGAGCGGTCGCGGCCCCGGATTGTCGACGGTGAGACAGGCGCCGGGTCGGAGGTAGATGCCGGTCTCCGGCCCGACGGCGTAGGGCCAGCCGTCGACATGAGCGATCGCCTCGCCTTCCAGGACGTAGAGGACCTCGTCTGCGTCGGGGTTCCGCAGGCCGGCGGAGAAGCCTGGCGCGAACTCCATCACTCGCAGGGAGATGGCCTTCGCGCCCGAGGCGCGCCCGGCCCGAGCCCACACCCGGAGGCCAGGGACCGACCGCGGCCGCCCTTCTTTCAGGCCCGAGACGCGGCAGCCGCCCTCGAGAAGCCTCGCCATATCCGCGTCGCGGGATTATGCTGAAGACCGCCGGAGGAGCCAAGCGTGGAGGACCGCAGGTCGCAGGGCGTCGCCGCCACCAACCAGGAGTTCATCCGCTACGACCAGGTGGAGAAGCGGCAGACCTACCATCTCTCCGAGACGGCGGATGGCGCGGAGGCCTTCGACGAGCAGTACGCGATCCGGACTTGCGACCTCGGCCGCTTCCTCCGCGGCGGCGAGGCCGACCGGCGCGCCTTCGTGGCCGAGCTGGGCGAGGCGCTGCGCGACATCGGCTTCGCCGTCCTCGAAGGCCACGGCATCGACCCTCGCCTCCACGACCGGGCCCACGACGAGGTCATCGACCTCTTCACGGGGACGCCCCCGGAAGAGAAGATGCGCTTCCGGGCCCGGCGGCACGGCTCGGTCAACCAGGGCTACTTCCCCATCAAGGAGACGAGCGGGATCCATCCCGATCTCGTCGAGGGCTGGGTCTTCTGCCGGCGGGCGTTCGACCTCGGAGACCCCGGCCCTGCCCCGCGTCTGGAGGAGTTCTGGCCGAGGCCGGCGGCCGAGCGGGTCTTCCGGGAGATGTGCCTGGCCCACGAAAAGCTGATCCTGCCGGTGATGCAGAGCCTGCTCGCCGGCCTGGGCTGCGACCCGCACTTCTACGACCAGCGGCTCACCCGGACGAACTTCGGCCAGCGACTCAACTACTACCCGCCCCTCGCGCCCGAGGATGAGGCGAGCGGTGCCGGGCGACTGCGCAACATGAAATGGGTCCGCCTGTCGCCGCCGGCGGGCACGATCATCCTGAACACCGGCGACTACATGCAGCGGATCGCCAACGACCTGCTGCCTTCGACCACCCACCGGGTCAGCCTGCCGCGCGACCCGGCCCTGCGCGGCCGGGCTCGCGTCTCGTTCCCCATGGCGATCTACCTCTGGGAGGACGAGCTGCTGGAAGTGCTGCCGGGGCTCGGCGCGCCGAAATACCCGCCGGTGCGCGCGGTCGAGTTCCACACCCGGATCACCAGCAAGTACTACGGCGACGACTACGCAGCCGGGAAGTAGGCCGCCCCGATCAGGGAGCGCCTTCTCCCCCCTTGTACGGCAACCGAGGCGTGACCGTCCTGCGCCGCGTGGCTGACGGGCCGGGCCCTGATTGCTTGGACCGCTCTCAGAACTGGTAGTAGAGGAACACCGTCTGCTGCTGGTTGACGAACAAGTAGGCGATCAGGAACACCATCGCATAGACCGGCGCCCAGCGCAGCCGCGTGCCGAACTCGAACTCCCACGTCTCCGGCACGAGGTTGGCCAGCAGCAGGCAGACGACCACCCACCCGACCAGCGCCACGGGCACGGCGCCCGCCCCGCCTCCGAAGCCGAGCATCTTTCCGAGCCAGTGCGCGGCCATGGGCAGGTCGCTGGACCGGAAGATGACCCAGCCGAACAGCACCAGGAGGAACGTGCCTGCCCGCTTGAGCAGGTCGGGAACGGGCGCGAAGACCGGCCGGCCGAGACGGCCGAGCGCGAGCAGCGCGCCGTGGTAGGCGCCCCAGGCCACGAACGTCCAGTTGGCCCCGTGCCACAGGCCGCCCAGGACCATGGTGACGAGCAGGTTCAGGTAGGTGCGCGCTTCCCCCCGGCGGTTGCCGCCGAGCGAGATGTACAGGTAGTCGCGCAGCCAGCGCGACAGGCTGATATGCCAGCGCCTCCAGAAGTCGGAGATCCCCAGCGCGCGGTAGGGCGAGTCGAAGTTCTGCGGGATGCGCAGCCCGAACATGAGGCCCAGACCCACGGCCATGTCCGAGTAGCCGCTGAAGTCGTAGTAGAGCTGGAAGGCGTAGCCAAGGGCGGAGAGCCAGGCCCCCGCCACCGAGAGCGACTGGGGCACGCCCAGCATCGGGTCGATCCAACTGGCGATCGAGTCGGCGATCACCGCCTTCTTGGCCAGCCCGGTCACGAAGAAGCCCAGGCCGCGCGACATGTGGTCCTCGCGCGGCGGCCCGTCGATCCTCTCCAGGTCGTCTTCGATCTCGCGGAAGCGGATGATGGGCCCCGCCACGAGCTGCGAGAACAGGCTCACGTAGGCCAGGTATTCGAAGAGGTTGCGGGTGGGCCGCACCCGGCCGGCGGCCACGTCCAGGATGTACGAGATCGTATGGAACGTGTAGAAGCTGATGCCGATGGGCAGCACGATGTCCAGCAGGGGCGGCGCGGAGCCCGGCACCATACGGGCCAGGTTGCTGGCGAGGAAGTTGTAGTACTTGAAGAACCCGAGCAGGCTGAGGTCGGTGGTCACGGAGGCCAGGACCCAGGCCCGGCGGGCGGACAGGCTCCGGGCGCGGGCGATCATCAAGCCGGCCGTGAAGCTCACCAGGCTCGAGACCAGCAGCAGGAAGCAGAAGCGCCAGTTCCAGTATCCGTAGAACACGTACCCGCTGACGGTCAGCAGGACGTAACGCTGCTGCTTCGTCTTCGACAGCCAGAAGGCGGCGAAGACGGCGGGCAGGAAGGCGAACAGGAACACGTTCGAGTTGAAGACCATCAGCGCATCTCGCGCGCCAGCGCGGCGGCCACCAGGTTCGCGTTGCTCTCGTCGATGTGGGCGCAGTCGTACCAGCCGAACGGCGTTCCGTCGTAGCTCTCGGGGGCGCTGAAGTCGTAGATGGCGACGTCCCGGCTCCGCTTGATCGCCTGCTCGTACTCTCGCGTGGCCTCGAGCAGGGCCCCGTAGGAGGTGTGGGCCTCGAGATAGTGCGTGGTCAGCGGATGCAGGCTGGTGATCCAGATGAGCACCCGGGCCCCGTCCGCGAGCGCCTCGTCGACGACCTGCCGCAGGTAGGCGCGGCGGCGGCCGGAGAGCTCGGTCATGCTGTCGAAGCGGTTGAGGTACTTGGTCAGGCACCGCTCGAGGTCCTGGTCGAAGCGGAACGTGCCCGCCGCGCGCTCCACCTCCCAGCGGCGGTAGCGCAGGTAACCGTCGGGCTCGAACTCCATCATCGGCAGCGGCTGCGACCCGGGTCGCGCGGCCAGGCGGAGCGCCCTCACGGTATCGCTGGCGTACTCGATCGTGAAGGTGGCCTTGTATTTCTTCACCAGGGCCGCCAGCGGGTACTTGCGCACCGGCGCGAGCAGGCCCGGCTCGCGCAGCGTACCCTCGGCCAGCGTGCGCATCAGGGCGTCGTTGCGGATCAGGTCCGCCTCCGGCCGGTCGTCGCTGTGCAGCGCTTCCACGTCCAGGCCGATGACCAGGAACCTGACCCTCACCCGCTGCTCGCGCACCCACCGGTAGATGGCCAGGTAGTCCTCCGCGCGCGCGTTGTCCACGGCGAAGTTGAAGAAGCGGCGCCCGGTGGCCGCTTCCAGGGTACGGGGACGCACCTTCATGGCCCGGCTGGAGCCGAGGATGAGCCCCTCCGGGGCGGTGGTGGCGAGAGCCTCGCGGAACAACTGCATCTTCTGGGCGCGGGCATCCATGTTGATCACCGGGAATACGCCCGTCCCGAAGTCGCCGTGCGGGTCCACCAGCCGGGCCGCTGCCGCGTAGAGGATGCCGAGCGCGGCCAGCACGCCCAGGAACGCAGCCAGGAACCTCATCGCAACGCGAACGGCCGCCGCATGTCCGTGCCCACCGCTCCCGGATCGACCGAGGAGACCCTGGGACTCCTAGGCTTCGCTCCGTGCTCCGGCCGTCATTGACCGATCGCCGCGGTCGCCGACGCCACGACGACGTCGACGGCCCCGTCCAGCGTGGTGACGTGCAGGCCGTTGACGGTGATGCCGCTCGCCGTCCGCTGCACCTCGTTGATCACCAGCCGGAGGCCGGGAATCGAGACCGTCTGGCTCTCCGCCCCGCTGGTGGCGATGGGCACGCCGTTGACGGCCAGCTCCTGCAGGCTGCACGAGCCGGTGGCCGCCGCGCCCACCGGCGCCCGGGCCTGGGCCATCGCGAAGCTCGCCGAGATGGCGTTGCCGGCGACGGTCAGGACCAGATCGGCCAGCGACGCCTCGGAGGTGACGTCCTCTCCGGGATTCCATCCCTCGATCGAGCTGATCGTCGCGGCGTGGAGGACGTTTGCGCCGCCCACCGAGGGGATGCTGCCCGTCAGCAGCGCCGCCGTGCGTGCGTCGCCGTCGTCGACCAGGCCTCCGGTCGAGCCGAGCGCCGTCGTCGTCGGTCCCAGAGGGCCGGTCACCGTCGCCTGCATCGCGGTCGCCCGGCCGCTCGTCGTCGGCGTCTGAGCGCTCGCCCCCGGCGCCGAAGCGAGGAGGGCCAGCGCGGCCAGCGCAACGAGGCCCGAGCGCGCGTCGCTTGCCTTGGTCATTGCCGCTCCTCCTCTCCGCCTAGCGCCTCACCGCCACGCCGGCCGCGGTGAGATCGGTGCTGGCGATGAAGCTGGACACCACCGCCCCCGTCACGATGTTGAACCGGAAGACGTGCGAGGTGTAACCGTTGGACGCCCAGAAGGTGCCGTCGCCCACGAAATCGACGCCTCCCCAGAAATGCCCGGCTTCGCTGGGCACGTCATACGTCTGGACCACGTTGCCCGCGGCGTCCAGGCGGGTGATCACCTCGTAGTCGGCGACCAGGACGCCTCGGTCGGGCAGGATCCGCACATGGAACGCGCTCGTACCCGGTAGGGGCTGGAGATTGAAGTTCGGGAGCACCGTATGGGTGCAGACGTTGTAGCGATAGATGTTCTTGTCCCGTGAGGCGTAGAACATCGTGCAGCCGTCGGCGGCGAGATCGATGTGGTCCGTTCCCCGCTGCGTGACCGGCACGTCGAAGGAAGCCGACGGGTCGCCGCCCGGACCGAACTTCAGGATGTCGCCCGTGCAGTCGGCCTGGCCGACGTAGGCGTTTCCGGCGGGATCGAACGTGACCGAGGACGGGTCGCAGTTGTAGCCGCTGCCGAACGTCCCCAGGATGAGGTTGCCGTTGGCGTCGAAGCGCTCGATGGTGTTGCCGGGAAGCCCCCCTACCGTGTTGTACCAGTGGGGTACGTAAAGGTTGCGGGCAGAGTCGAAGTTGAGGCTGCTGGCCTGACCGGCAGACGTCCCGACCAGGACCCTCAGTAGTAGCCCGTCGGAGTTGCGCCACTGCACCTGGCCGTTGGTCAGGGCCACGAAGATGTCCGGTCCGGTGAGGACGTTCAAGACGGTCACCGCGACCGGGGAAGAGGCGCCGGTGTTACCGGCCGCGTCGCGAGCGACGGCGGTCAGCGTGTGGCTGCCGTTGCTGGCGGTGCGAGTGTCCCAGGAAGCCGAGTAAGGGGCCGCCGTGTCCTCGCCACCGAGGGGCGCGCCATCGAGCTTGAACTGGACCCCGGTCACGCCCACGTTGTCCGAGGCGCTCGCCGCGACGGTGATGACGCTCGAGACGACCGAGCCGGAGCTGGGCGAGGTGATGGTCACCGTGGGTGGCGTGGTGTCCGGCGGCGCGTTCGACACGGTCACCGCGACCGGGGAGGACGCACCGGTGTTGTTGGACGTGTCCCGGGCGACGGCGGTCAGCGTGTGGCTGCCGTTGGCGGCGGTGGCGGTGTTCCATGGGACCGAGTACGGTGCGGCCGTGTCTTCCGCGCCGAGGGGCGCTCCGTCGAGCTCGAACTGGACCCCGGCCAGCCCTACGTCGTCCGACGCGTTGGCCGAAACCATGGTGCTGCCCGAGACCGTCGAGCCGGGGCCCGGGGAGACAATGGTCGCCGTCGGGGGAGTGGCATCGGGCGGGATCCCGCACGTGTATCCGGGGGGCGGCGTGCTCTTCCGGTTGCCGTCATGGAGCGTGATCTTGCCGCTCAGCAGAGGTCCCTGCCGGGAGTATCCGTTGTCGAGGTCGATCTGGAACGTCGTTCGGCCGTCGGTGGCGGTGATGCGATAGGTCCGGTCCCCGTAGAGATTGGTCCGGGCGCTTCCGCTGATGATGCGCGTGTTCGGACTCGTAGCGGCGTATCCGGTCACCGCCGTGCCCTCCACCGTCAGGCCGAGGTCGTAGTCCTTGTAGGTGAGATCGCCCCAGAACGAGCCTTGTTTGACTCCGCCGGTGAAGCCGAAGCTCGCTTTGCCGCCGCTGGTCGTGATGCTGGCCTTTCCTGCCCCGCTCATGGAATCGCACGGGCACTGCCCCTGGGCCCGGGCAGCCTCGAAGAGGCCTCCGGCCATCACCAACCCGAGTGGGGCGAGGGCGAGGAGCAGACGTGAACACGCTGGCTTGCTCATTGCTCTCCTCCCGGCAATTCCCAAGATCCTGATGTCGAGCCGCCGCGTCAATTGCACCGTGCCCGCGCGTCGGGCCGACCCTCCGAAACCGCTAATGGCATATGTAGGCTTGCGCCGGACGCCGTCAATCGGCGCGGCCCGCAAACCACAATCAGGGAAACCCTTAAAGCGAGTTCGGGGCGCGCCACGCCCCCGAGGCGCCTCTGGCCCACAGCCGGTCGTGTGCCGCCGTCATCGTGCTCCAGTCGAGGGCACGAGCAGGCAGCAGAGAGATTGAAGGCCTCCCCGGGCCTTCAGTTGCATCTTTATGATTCGGCTTGGCTTAGGCCCCACTAGCTCCATCCGCTGCTGCTGGCGGCGGAGCTCGGCCGACTGTCTCGGCTGATTCAGGCCGCCGCGATGTCCGGTGTCTCGGCCCTCTTGCGAGCCGATCGCCGAGCCGCGCGTGCATAAGGCGGTTCCCCTCCGAGCGCGGCAATCCGGCAGAACAGGCGCCCAAGCTCGCCCGCGAACCGATCGTGACGGTCAGTCCAGTTCAAACGGAACAGGTCGCGGTAACGTGTTGGGAGGGTTACGACGGCGGCCGCGCCGGGGATGCCACCTGCGAAGCTCAGGGGTGGCGGCAAGGGTGACCGTGTCACCAACTCGCGCACCCCGATGGTCGGCGGTGTCAGCAGCAGCTCAGACTCAATCGCAGCCAGGTACGCCCGCAAACTCCCGACCGAGTCGGGAACATCGTCGACAAGGCCGACGAGAGCGACTGGGCCGGCGCGCTCGGCCACATACCGATCGGCGTCTGCCGGATCGAGACGCCGGATGTAGGTCTCGTACGCGGTCAGATACGAGTCGACGCCGGTGGCGTGTACATAGCGCAACAGGTCCTGGTGGTTGGCCGAGTATGCCTTGCCCGTCACTGGCTCCACTCCGTGGACGGGGGAGTGCGCTTGGCGTACCCGGTCGGCGGCCTGTTCGGCCGTGGCTCGGTCGCCGTAGACCGTTGCCAACAGGTACTCCAGCGTGCGGTACAACCGAGTCCATGGGTCGCTGAGGAACTTGCCGTGCT
>QHVM01000063.1:60446-60867 GCA_003223555.1 Acidobacteriota bacterium
GACCGCTCATAACGACCTCCCCGCCACGCTGGGCGAATCTCGCTGCGACGAGTGTGGAGGGCAAGCGCCGGTTCATACACGACGTGTCTTGGCGCTCTGGGGTCGCGGCTGAAGGGATGCGACCAGGCCACTCTTGCGGAGGCAGACTACGCCTTCTCGGGAGAGGCGGTCAAGAGAGATCGCCGTCGAGTGCTGCGGCGGGGTCGGCCGTGACCGTTAATACTCCGGGCGAGAACACGGACAAACTGCACGGAGATGCAGCAAGACACCGAAGGCCCCTCGCGGGGCCTTCAGTTGCATCGCTATGATGCGGCTGGATTAGGGTTGGTAGCGGGGGGTGGATTTGAACCACCGACCTTTGGGTTAGGCACCCGAGGCGGCGTATCCTCCAGCAGGTGGAGGTCGATGAGCGACCGCTCAC
>QHVM01000109.1 GCA_003223555.1 Acidobacteriota bacterium
CCTTCCCGCGGTCCTTTCCCTCGCCGCCTTCCGCTTCTATCCGGACGAAGCGGGAGGGGCCGATCGAGAGCACGAAAGAGGCCCCGGGCGCCAGGCGCAGCTCGGCCGCGGGCCCCACCGCCATCCCGTCCCTGCGCACCGCCCCCTGCCGCAGCAGGCGGACGGCGTCGCTCCGGGAGCGGGCGAGCCCCGCCCGGGCCAGCAGCTCGTGCGGCCTGTGATCGCCGGGGGGGACCCTGACCGTCGGCACCTCCGACGGCGTCCGCCGCTCCTGGTGGACGCGCCTCCATTCCGTCTCGGCCGCCTCGGCCGCGTCCGCGCCGTGGAAGTCGGCCACGATCCGCCGCGCCAGCGCCATCTTGGAGGCCATGGGCCGTCCGGCCGATCGTTCCTCCTCGATCTCGGAAGGCGCCAGGCCGGTGAGCAGCACGTAGTAGCGCCACATGAGCTCGTCCGAGATGGAGAGCAGCTTGGCGTACATGTCCGCGGGCGCCTCGGCGACCCCCACGTAGTTGCCGAGGCTCTTGGACATCTTCTCGACGCCGTCGGTGCCCTCCAGCAGCGGGGTCGTCATCACCACCTGCGGCTCCAGGCCGTAGGCGGGCATGATGTCGCGGCCCACGTTGAGGTTGAAGAGCTGGTCGGTCCCGCCGAGCTCCACGTCGGCCTTCAGCGCGACCGAGTCGTAGGCCTGGGCCAGCGAGTAGAGGAACTCGTGCATGGAGATCGGCTGGCCCGCCTCGTAGCGCTGCCGGAAGTCCCGGCGCTCGAGCATGCGGGCCACGTTGTAGGTGGCGGCCAGCCGCACGAAGCCCGCCGAGCCGAGCGCCTCCAGCCACTCGCTGTTGAAGCGGGTCTCGGTCCGGGCGGGGTCGAGGATCTTGAAGGCCTGCTTCTTGTAGGTATCGGCGTTGCGCTCGATCTCCTCGCGGGAGAGGGGCGGCCGCGTCTTCGACCGGCCGGTGGGGTCGCCGATCATCCCGGTGAAGTCGCCGATGACGTACACGACCCGGTGGCCCTCGTCCTGGAACTCCCGCATCTTGCGCATGAGGACGGTGTGGCCGAGGTGGATGTCCGGCGCGGTGGGGTCGAAGCCCACCTTCACCGTGAGCGGCCGGCCGCGGCGCAGCTTCTCCTCGAGCGCGGGCCGCGTGACCACGTCCACGCACCCGCGGGTGAGGCGCGCCGTCGCGACGAACCGCCGGCCTTCGAGGCGCCAGCGCCCGCCGAGCAGGACGCGGACGGCGCGCGGGTAGAGATGGTGCTCGGCCTCCAGGATGCGGCCGGCCAGGCTCTCCGGCGTGTCGTCCGCCTGCACGCTCACCGCCTCCTGCATCACGATCGGCCCCGCGTCGAGCGGCTCCTCCACGAGGTGCACGGTCGCCCCCGCCACCTTCACGCCGTACTCCCAGGCCTGACGCTGCGCGTCGAGGCCGGGGAAGGCCGGAAGCAGCGAGGGGTGGATGTTCACGACGCGGTGGGGCATGGCGCCGAGCAGCACGGGCGAGAGGAGGCGCATGTAGCCGGCCAGGCACACGAGCTCGACGCCGTGGTCGTTCAGCACGCCGAGCATGCTGCGGTCGTGCTCCTCGCGCGGCTTGCCGCGGTGGTCGCAGACGACGGCGGGCACCCCGGCCGCCTGGGCCTTGTCGAGGGCGGGAGCGCCGGCGACGTTCGAGACGACGACCGCCACCTCCCCGCCCAGCCGCCCCTCCCGAGCGGCGGCCACGAGCGCCTGCAGGTTCGAGCCCCGGCCGCTGACGAGCACCCCGACCCGTTTCATTCGAGGATCACGCCCGCCCCCGCTTCCACGGAGCCGATCACGAACGCGGTCTCGCCGCGCCGCTCGAGCGAGTGCTCGACGTCGTGGAGGTCCCCCGGGGCCACGATCACCACCATCCCGACCCCCATGTTGAAGGTCCGGTACATCTCCTCGTCGGAGACGCGTCCTCCGCCCTGGATGATGCGGAACAGGGGCGGCACCCGCCAGGCCGAGGTGCGGATGCGGGCCCCGAGCCCGGCCGGCAGCACCCGGGGCACGTTGCCGGGGAAGCCTCCGCCCGTGATGTGGACGAGGCCGCGGACCTTGCGGCGGTCCAGCAGGGGCTCCAGCGCGGCCAGGTAGGCGCGGTGGGGCGCCAGCAGCGCCTCCCCGACGGTCGTCCCCAGCTCGGGCACTAGGGTGTCGACGCGGTACCCCATCGTGTCGAAGATGACCTTGCGGGCGAGGGTGTAGCCGTTGGTGTGCAGGCCGGCCGAGGGCAGCCCGAGCAGCAGGTCGCCCTCGCGCACCGCCGCTCCGGTGAGAGCGCTCTCGCGCTCCACCACGCCCACGATGAAGCCGGCCAGGTCGTAGTCGTCGCCGGCATAGACGTCCGGCATCTGCGCGGTCTCCCCGCCCACCAGGGGGCAGCCGAACTCCGCGCAGCCGCGGGCGACGCCGCGGACGATGGCCTCCACGCGATCGACGTCGATCCTGCCCACCGCCAGGTAATCGAGGAAGAAGAGCGGCACCGCGCCCTGGACGAGGATGTCGTTGACGCAGTGGGCGACGATGTCGTAGCCGACCGTGTCGTGGACGCCGGCCAGGATCGCCACCTTGATCTTGGTCCCCACGCTGTCGGTGGAGGAGACGAGCACCGGCTCGCGGAAGCGGGCCAGGTCGGGCCGGAACATGCCGCCGAAGGAGCCGATCTCAGAGAGCACGCCGTCGTTGAACGTGCCGCGGGCAAGCGCCTTGATGCGGGCCTTGGCCTGGTCGGCGGCCGGGATGTCGACGCCCGCGTCGCGATAGTCCATGGGAAGGCCGCCCGGCGGACGACCCGGGCGGATTCTAGCGTATCCTCAGCCGATGCCACGCGGGCGGCCTCTACGTGGGGAGGGCAGGGTGGGGCCGATGAAGGAGGCAGATGATGGCGGTGCGGTGTCCGGAGTGCGAATCGGACCTGGAGCTGGACGGCTACGACCTCGACGTCGGGGAGCTGATCAACTGTCCGGAGTGCTCGGTCGAGCTGAAGATCGCCTCGACCGACCCCGTCACCGTCGCCCTGCCGCCCGAGTAGCCGTTCAGGCGAAGGAGGTGATCGCCTCCTGCTCGTCACCGTAGATCTCGAAGATCGGCAGCAGCTTGGCGATGTAGAGCGTCGAGTGGACGCGCTCGTTCGCGTTCAGCAGCTTCAGGCTCGCCCCTTCCTTGCGCGCCCGGCGCAAGCCCGCCACCAGCTCGCCGACCCCCGCGCTGTCCATGAAGGACACCTCGGAGAGGTTCAGCAGGATCTTCTTCCAGCGGTCGGCCAGCAGCGCGTCCACGGTGTCGCGCAGGATCTGGTCGCCGAGGCCGGCGGCCAGCTTGCCGCTCATGTCGACCACCACCACGTCCTGGGTCTTGCGGATCTCGACGTGCACGCTCGGCCGTCCTATCCCGTGACCGCGCGCTGCAGGGCGGGCAGGTTCCGCTCGACCGGGTAGCGCTGGCGGGCCTGCTCCAGGAAGGCCTGGAAGAGCTGCTGCTTCTTCTCGCCCTTCAGCGAGGAGACGATGGACGGCTTCTCCTTCTCGTAGGCGACGGGGTCGAAGGGCTTCTTCTCGAGGACGCGCAGCACCGCGTAGCCTCCCGCCGCCCGCACCGGGTCGGACAGCGTCTTCTCAGGCAGGGAATAGGCCGCTTCCTCCAGGCTGGCCGTGGCGCCCAGCTCGGCCAGGGACTGGCCGCGGCCGACCAGGCCCGGCGTCTCCTTGCGCACGAGGCCGAGGGCCGGGGCGGCCTTGTCGAGGCCGTCCTTCTCCGCCCGTGCCCTCACCTGGGCGGCCAGCTCACGGGCCTGGGCGAGGGCCTTTTCCTCGACGAGGTCGGCCCTCACCCGCGCCTCGACCTCCTTCAGCTCGGGCAGGCGCGAGGGCTGGATCTCGTCGACGGCGATGAAGGCGTAACCGGTGGGCAGGGCGAAAGGCTCCTTGGCCACCTCGGCCTTGCGCAGCTCGAAGGCGCGGGCCACCAGGGCCGGCGACACCAGCGGCGGCACCGGCTTGCCACGCTCGATGGGCGCGCTCTTCTGCACGGCCAGGCTCTCGGCCCGGGCCGCCTCCTCCAGGCTCTTGCCGCGCCGGAGCGCGTCGGCCAACCCGCGCATCTTGTCGTCCACGAGCGCCCGCACGCGGTCGGCGACGAGCGCCTGCCGGATGCGCTCCTTCACCTGGCTCAGGGGCGGCACCGCCTCCTCCTTGCGCTCGGTGACCCGGATGATGTGGTAGCCGAAGGGTGACTTGACGAGGTCGGAGGTCTCTCCCGGGCCCAGGGAGAAGGCCGCGTTCTCGAACTCGGGCACCATGCGCCCGCGGGCGAAGCAGCCCAGGCTGCCGCCCTGGGCCGCCGAGCCCTGGTCCTCGGAATGCTTCCGGGCCAGCTCCGCGAAGTCCTGGCCCGCCTTCGCCTGGGCCAGCAATCCCTCGGCGATCTTCCTCGCCTCGTCGTCGGCGTGGCCTTCCTTGGCCTCTTCGCCCTTCTTGACCTTGACCAGGATGTGGCTGGCGCACGCCTCCTCTTCCTGCTTGAACTCGTCGCGGTGTCCCTGGTAGTAGGCCTCGATCTCGCGGTCGGTGACCGAGACCCGCCCGGCCAGGCTCGTGTCGTCGGCCAGGACGTAGGAGAGGACCCGCCGCTCGGGGATGCGGTAGGTCTCCCGGGCCGACTGGAAGCGTGCCTTCACGTCCTCGTCGGTGACGGCGGCGGCTGGCCGGAAGCGGGCGGCGTCGACCAGCACGTACTCGAGCTTCACCTGCTCGGTGCGTTTCCGGAACTCGCGCTCGGCCTCGGCGGGGGTGACGTTCACCCCGTCGGTCACCAGGGCCTCCAGCTTCTCGCCCAGGATCTTCTGCCGCAGCGCCTCCTCGAACTCCTCCACCGTCACGCCCTGCAGCTCCAGCCGGCGCCGGATCTCCGCCCCGCCCAGGTAGCGGCCGTTCTCCTGGTACTCGCGCGAGGTGGCCAGACGCCGGGCGATCGTCTCGTCGTCGACGCGCAGGCCGAGCCGCCGGGCCTCGAGGGCCACCAGGCGCTGGGCCACCAGGCCGTCGAGCGTCTGCTGCTCGAGGCCGAGGCTGCGCAGGGCGGCCGGGTCCAGCCGGCCCTGGTAGATCCGCTCGTAGGCCTGCCGCTGGCGCAGGTAGGCGCGGTGGAACTCGCCGACGGTGATCGGCAGGCCGCCGACGTCGGCCAGCACCTCGCCCGGGCTGCCGGCGTCCGAGCCCCGGAAGGCGGGGATGTACAGGATGATGAAGGCGGCGATCACCAACCACAGGAACACGAACAGCCAGCGGCGATGCCGCCTCATGAAGCTGAGCGCCATCTCTTTGGCAGTCTCCTCGAGGTCCGGCGGCGCGCGCCGCGCGTCCCGGCAGGACGTTGATTCTAGCCGGGCGCTCCCCGCCGACGCAATCGCGGGAGCGGCCTCCTGGCCGCCGTTTGCGCGCTCGGGTCCCTTTGACTATAATCCCATTCCCCTAAGTCTCTTGGGCTGAAGGGATTTTGGGGATGGACCCCGCCTCGGGCATCAGCAGGCGACGAGGGATTGGACCGAAAGTACGCATGGCCTCACAGCGGAAACCACGCCGGCCCGAAGACGACTTTGACTGGTTCACGGTCTCCTACAAGACGATCTACATCGCGGTCTTCGGCGTCCTGGCGCTCGCGGGCGGCGCATACTATTACTACTATTGGCGGAACGCTCCGCCCACCCCGCCGACCGAAGCCCCCGCGCCAACCGTCACGACGGCCCGCTTCACGAGCATCGAGGGCAACGTCAAGGTCAAGCCGGTCGGCCAGTTCGACTGGCTGAGCGCCGACCCGAGCATCGTGCTGCGCAAGAGCGACCTCGTGCGCACCGGCCCCGGCGCCACGGCGGAGATCACGTTCTTCGACGGCACGGTCGTCCACGTCCGCCCGGAGAGCCTCATCACCATCGAGGACACCTCGGAGGACTTCTCGACCAAGCGCCGCCGGGTCGCGTGGCACATCTCGTCGGGCGAGGTCAACTTCCAGACCGGCAAGAAGAACGTGCCCGGCAGCGCGACCGAGATCTCCACGCCCACGGTGCGCACGACCGCCGGCGAGCTGACCGACGGCGGCATCCGGGTCGCCCAGTCCGGCGACAGCGACGTGCGCGTCTACCGCGGGTCGACCCAGATCGAGACCAAGGCGGGGGAGAAGATCTCCCTCGGGGCGAGCGAGGCCCTGAAGGTCGACGCCGCGGGCAAGGCGGGGCCGAAGCAGATCCTGCTCGACGCGCCGGGGCTGCAGGCTCCGCCCCACCAGACCGAGATCTCCTACCCCGATCCGTCGCGGGCCACGACCCTGCTGGCCTGGAAGCCGGTGCCGGCCGCCGCGTCCTACCACGTGATGGTCGACTACAGCCCCTACTTCAACCGGCCGCTCGTGGACCAGGTCCGCAAGGACAGCTCGGTGGAGCTGCGCGGCCTCGACACCGGAAAGTACTACTGGCGGGTGGCCGCGCTCGACCGGGAGGGGGTGGAGGGCGCCTTCTCGGCCTTCGCCCGCTTCACGGTCGTCCGGAAGGATGCGGGCGGCGGGAGCGGCGGCAGCCCGCCTCCCCTGGTGATCGAATCGCTCGACGTGCGCACCAACATCCTCCAGATCAAGGGCCACACCGAGCCGGGCGCGACCGTGACCGTGAACGAACAGCGGGTGGACGTGCAGGGCGACGGCACGTTCAACGAGTTCATCCAGCTCGACAAGGTCGGACGCCAGCTGGTGGTCATCCGCTCGACGGGGATCAACGGCGGGGTCAACGAGCAGAAGAGGCCCGTCGTGGTCACGTTCTGAGGCGACCATGGCCCGGGTGGCGGTCTTCAGCGGTCCGGCCCTGCGGCGCAACCTGCGCGGGGAAGGGATCGCGCTGAGCTACGAGTTCTTCCCTCCCCTGAGCGCGGGGGCGCGGCGCGTCGAGCTGGACGGATTCACGGGCGCGCTGGTCGAGCTCGGCAAGGGAAGAGCCCCCGGCGCGCTGCCCGCGCTGCGCAGGGCCCTCGACGGCAAGCCGATGGGCAGCGTCTCGGTGCGCTGCGACGCCGCCGCGCTGCGCCGCTCCGCCCAGCTCGGCTTCGACTTCCACCTCGGCTCCTGGGCCCGGGGCGACCCGCCGGCCCGGGAGGTGCTGGCCCACCTGAAGGCCGCGCGGGGCAAGGACGCAGGCGGGAGGCCGGCCGTCGCCCAGCAGCTCAAGAAGACGACCCAGCGGCTGTCCATCCTCACCGACATCGTCAAGACCGCCAACTCGATCCTCGAGCCGCGCAAGGTCATCGAGCTGATCATGGCCAAGATCCAGCAGCTCATCCCCTCCGAGGCGTGGTCGATGCTCATGGTGGACGAGGAGAAGCAGGAGCTGACCTTCGAGCTGGCCCTGGGCGAGAAGGGCAAGGACGTCTCCGCCTTCCGGGTCAAGATGGGCGAAGGCATCGCGGGCTGGGTGGCCCAGACCGGCAAGCCCACGATCGTCAACGACACCTCGCGCGACCCCCGCTTCGCCCGCCGCTTCGACTCCCAGACCCAGTTCCAGACCCGGTCGATCCTGTGCGCGCCGCTCATCTCCCGCGGCCGCACGATCGGGGTCGTGCAGGTCATCAACCGGCGGGGGGGCAAGTTCACCCAGGCCGACCTCGAGGTGCTGCTGACGCTCGTGGAGCCGTGCGCGATCGCGATCGAGAACGCGATCCTCTTCCAGCGCACGGAGCAGCTCACCATCACCGACGATCTGACCAAGCTCTTCAACTCCCGGTACCTGAACCTGTACATCAGCCGCGAGATCAAGCGCTGCAAGCGCCACGGCATCCCGCTCAGCGTGATCTTCCTGGACCTCGACGGCTTCAAGGGCGTCAACGACGCCTACGGCCACCTGGCCGGATCGCGCACCCTGACCGAGGTCGGGGGGATCCTGGTGGAGGCGGTCCGGGAGTCGGACATCCTGGCCCGCTACGGGGGAGACGAGTTCGGCTCGTCATCGCCGAGCGCATCCGCAAGGCGATCGAGATCCACTCGTTCCTCAAGGACCAGGGGCTGGAGGCGCGCATCTCGGCTTCCTTCGGGATCGCGTCCTATCCCGACCACGCGCTCACCCCCGAAGGGCTCATCCAGAAGGCGGACCAGGCCATGTATCGTGTGAAGGAGCGAGACAAGAACGGCATCGAGGTGGCAGTCTAATGATGCGACTTCCGGGCGCGCCGACGGGGGCCCTTTCCGGCTTGAGACACGAGGAGAACTGATCCCTTCATGAACTTTCGCTCCGTCGCCAACTTGAGCTTCCTCAGCAGCGACCTCGCCATCGACCTCGGCACCGCCAACACCCTGGTCTACGCGAAGAACAAGGGCATCGTGGTCTCGGAGCCCTCCATCGTGGCCGTGAACAAGGTCACGGGGAAGGTGGAGGCGGTGGGCAAGGACGCCAAGGAGATGCTGGGCCGCACGCCCGGCAACATCGTGGCCATCCGGCCCATGAAGGACGGGGTCATCGCTGACTTCGAGATCACCGAGAAGATGCTCAGCCACTTCATCCGCAAGGCCCACAACCGGAATACCTTCGTGCGCCCGCGGATCATCATCGGCATCCCCTCCGAGGTGACGCAGGTCGAGAAGCGCGCGGTCAAGGACTCGGCCCTGAAGGCCAAGGCCTCCGAGGTCTACCTGGTCGACCAGGCCATGGCCGCCGCCATCGGGGCCGGCCTGCCCATCACCGAGCCGAGCGGAAACATGGTGGTGGACATCGGCGGCGGCACCACCGACATCGCGGTGATCTCGCTGGCGGGGATCGTCTACAGCAAGTCGGTCCGGGTGGCGGGCAACGAGATGGACGAGGCGATCATCCAGTACATCAAGAAGAAGTACAACCTGCTCATCGGGGAGCGCACCGCGGAGCAGATCAAGCTCGAGCTGGGGTCGGCCTTCCCTCTCGACGAGCCGATCACGATGGAGATCAAGGGCCGGGACCTCATCGAGGGCATCCCGAAGACCCTCACCATCACCGACGCCGAGATCCGCGAGGCCCTGGCCGAGCCGATCAGCATCATCGTGAACGCGGTGCGGGTCGCCCTCGAGCGCACGCCGCCCGAGCTGAGCGCCGACATCGTGGACCGCGGCATCGTGCTCACCGGCGGGGGGAGCCTCCTCAAGAACCTGGACAAGCTCCTGCGCGAGGAGACCTCGCTGCCGGTCTCGGTGGCCGAGGACCCGCTCTCCAGCGTCGTGCTCGGCACCGGCAAGATGCTCTCCGACTTCGACCTGCTGAGGAAGATCAGCCTTGACTAGGTAGCGAGAAGGCTAGTCGCGAATGCAGGAAGGTCTGACTGGCGATCCGAGAGCCGCTTTGAAACGCAGCGAGCGCAGAGGCGCAGGGAGCGTGAGATGCCGCGCCCTCAGCGATGCTTCTTGATCTCTGCGATCCCGTGCGGCCTCCGCGTTAAAGAAGGCTAGCGGCTACCCTGCCATGGCCCGGGTCATCGAGACACGCAAGAGCCGGCTGCTGCTGGTGGGCCTGGTGCTGGTCCACCTGGTCGCCGTTTCCAAGCAGGTGGAGCGCGGCGGGACGAGCCTCCTCGGCCAGGGCCTCTTCGCCCTGGTCGCCCCGCTCCAGGGCCTGCTCACCGGGTCCATCCGCGGCGTCCGGGGGGCCTGGGCCGGCTACGTC
This sequence comes from Acidobacteriota bacterium, assembly GCA_003223555.1. GTDB lineage: Bacteria > Acidobacteriota > Vicinamibacteria > Fen-336 > Fen-336 > AA32. The sequence goes on from QHVM01000109.1 coordinate 9,693, forward strand.
GACCTGCGCCGCGTGCGCGAGGAGAACCGCGCGCTCCAGGCGCGCGAGCGGCAGCTCGAGATGCAGCTCCAGGCACGCGAGGAGCGGGCCCGCGAGGCGGACCGCCTGCGGGAGATGCTCCAGCTCCGGCAGGAGCTGCCGCTGGAGACGATCCCGGCCGAGGTCATCACGCGGGAGGGCGTCCCCTGGTCGCGCACCATCACCCTCGACAAGGGCGCCGCCGACGGCACGCGGCTCAACGCCGCCGTGATCAGCGCCACCGGCGTGGTGGGCCGGGTCATCGCGGTGGGGTCCCACGCCAGCCGCGTCCAGCTCATCCTGGACTCCCAGGCGGGGGTGGGGGTCCGCATCCAGCGCAGCCGCGTGACGGGCGTGCTGGTCGGGCCGCCGGGGATGCCGGCCGCCGCCACCGGCGACCTGATCATGAAGTACGTCCCCAGCCTGGCCGACGTGGTGGTGGGTGACGTGGCGGTGACCTCGGGCCTCGACCACCTGTACCCGCCGGGCCTGGTCGTGGGGCGCGTGCGATCGGCCGCCCGCGGCACCGGCCTGTTCAAGGAGATCCTGGTCGCGCCGTCTGCCCAGTTCAACACCCTGGAAGAGGTCATGGTCGTGCGCACGCCGCCCGCCGACGACAGCACGACCCAGGGGGTCCGATGAAGGTCTTCTGGACGGCGGTGGCCCTGCTGGCCGCGCTCCTCCTCCAGACCGCCCTCACCCAGGTCGCGCCCGGGCACGCCCGTATCCTCGATCCCTTCCTGATCGTCCTCGTATATTGCGGGCTGACCGGGGGCGAGATGCACGGCATGCTCGCCGGAGTGGCCGCGGGCTGGATCCAGGACATCCACTTCGGAGGCACGGTGCTGGGCCTGGCCGGCCTCACCAAGGTGCTCATCGGCTTCGGCGTCGGGGCGGCCAGCACGCGCTTCCACCTCGTCGAGGCCGGCCCACGGGTCCTGGTCCTGCTGGTGGCCACCGCCGCCGACGCCCTCATCTACACCGAGCTGGCCGCGGTGTTCGACGTCGCCGTGTACGAGGTCACCCCGGCCGGCATCCTGCTGCGGGCGGCGGTGAACGCGGTGGTGGGGGTGGCCGCCTACGAGCTCGTCGAGCGCCGCGGCCGGTTCCGGATCGGGGTGAGGAGGCGCGCGTGAGGATCTACGAGGACCTGCGCAGCCTGCAGTCGCGGCTGAGCGTCATCAAGTCGGTGATCGTGCTGGCGCTGGCGCTGGTGGTGGTCTACTTCTGGCACCTGCAGGTGGTGCGGGGGAAGTACTTCCGCGAGCTGGCCGACAACAACCGCATCCGCGCGGTGGCCATCCCCGCCCCCCGCGGGCCGGTCTTCGACCGCAACGGGCGGGTGCTGGTGGAGAACCGCTCCTCGTTCAACGTCGTCCTCAGCGCCGAGCCCCACGCCAACCTCGACGCGGAGCTGGAGCGGGTGGGGCGCATCATCGAGGTGGACGAGGAGCAGGTCCGGGACCGCATCGACGGCCGGGGCCCGCGATTCAAGTCGGTGGTGGCCAAGGCCGACGCCAGCGAGGAGGACGTCGCGGTCGTCGAGGCGCGGCGGCTCGAGGAGCCCGAGGTGGGGGTGGAGGTGGTGCCCCTGCGCGCCTATCCCCTGACGAACGAGGCCGCCCACGTCCTCGGGCGGGTGGGCGAGGTGACCGACCGGCAGCTCGCCACGTCCTCCTTCAGCGACATCGAGCCCGGCACGGTGGTCGGCCAGGCGGGGATCGAAGCCCAGTACAACCGCGCCCTCATGGGCAGGGACGGCGTCCGGCGCGTCGTCGTCAACAGCCGCGGCGTGGAGGTGGCCGAGGCGCAGCAGGAGCCGCCGGTGCCGGGCCCGCCGGGCACGCTCACGATCGACGTCGAGCTGCAGCGCGCCATGGACGAGGCGATGGGCGGCCGCCCGGGCGGCGCGGTGGCCCTCGACCCGCAGACGGGGGAGATCCTGGCCCTTTCCTCGAATCCCGCCTACGACCCCAATGTGTTCTCCGGCGGGATCTCCCCCGCGGTCTGGCAGGGCCTCATCAAGGACCCGGAGACGCCGCTGATGAACCGCGTGATCCAGGGCCAGTATGCGCCGGGCAGCGCGTTCAAGGTGGTGATGTCGATCGCGGCGCTGGACGCGGGCGTGATCACGCCGGGCACGAGGTTCCATTGCCCCGGCTTCCTGAACATCTACGGCAAGACGTTCCTGTGCCACAAGAAGGAAGGGCACGGGACGCTCAACATGATCCAGGCCCTGGCCCAGAGCTGCAACGTCTACTTCTACAACGTGGGCGTGCGGCTCGAGATCCAGCGCATCTCGAGGTACGCGAACCTGCTCGGCTTCAACGCCCCCTCCGGCATCGACCTGCCCTACGAGGCCAGCGGTCTCATCCCGAGCCCCGAGTGGAAGATGCGCACGCAGAAGGTCCAGTGGTTCCCGGGCGAGACCGTGTCGGTCTCGATCGGCCAGGGCGGGGTGACCGTCACCGCCATCCAGATGGCGCGGCTGGCGGCCGCGGTCGGCAACGGTGGCCGCCTCGTGCAGCCGCACCTCATCAAGACGCTGAACGGCGCGCCGGTGGAGTTCAAGGCGCCGGTGGACCTCGGCCTCAAGCCCTCCACGATCGCGGCGGTCAAGCAAGGCATGTCCGCCGTGGTAGCGCCCGGCGGCACCGGCTGGCGGGCCCAGCTGCCGGGGATCCGGGTCGCGGGCAAGACCGGCTCCGCCCAGGTCGTGACCCACGCCCGGCTGGAGACGGACAAGAAATCGCACCAGTACCAGCCCCACGGCTGGTTCCTGTGCTTTGCCCCCATCGACCATCCGCGCATCGCGATGGCGGTCATGGTCGAGCACGGCACCGCCGGCGGTCAGTCGGCGGCTCCCATCGCGGGCCAGATCCTCGCCCACTTCTTCGGCGTGCCGCCGCCCCCGGCCACCACCGTCCCGCCGCCCACTCCGGTGCCGCCGGGCCGGCCCCGACCCCTGCCCTCGCCGGGAGCGCGGGTGGCCGACGAGTAGCGCCCATGCCGATCGATCGCCGGCTGCTCTACAACATCGACTGGGGGATGATGGGCGCCACCCTGCTCCTGCTCGGGATCGGGGTCGCCACCATCCTCAGCGCCACCTACTCCGGACGCAACTCGGGGCTGGAGGTCAAGCAGGTCTACTGGATCCTCATCGGCCTGGCCGCGCTCCTGGTCTGCGTCTCGGTCGACTACCGGCGGCTGGTCGACCACGCGCCGCTCCTGTATCTCGTCTCCCTGGGCCTGCTCGCCTACGTGCTGCTGCTGGGGCCGCGGATCGCGGGCACGCGCCGGTGGCTGGTGTTGGGGCCGGTGCAGATCCAGCCCTCGGAGTTCGTGAAGCTGGTGGCGGCACTGTTCGTGGCCAAGATCTTCGCCGAGTCCAAGAAGGACAGCCTCGGCATCCGCGACATCCTGGCCCCGGGGGCGGCGGTGGCGGTCCTGGCCGGCCTCATCGCGGCCGAGCCGGACCTCGGCACGGCATTCACGATGGTGCCCCTGTTCGTCACCGGGGCGGTGCTGGCCGGTTTGAGGATGAAGGCGGTGCTGGTCCTGCTCGCGGTGGGGATCCTCGTCGGCGGCCTCGGCTGGCAGTTCGGCCTCAAGGAGTACCAGAAGACCCGCATCTACACCTTCCTCGACCCCAGCCTCGACCCGCGGGGGGCGGGCTACCAGAAGATCCAGTCGGAGATCGCGGTCGGGTCGGGAGGCCTGGCCGGCAAGGGCTACAAGAAGGGCACCCAGGCCCAGCTGGGCTACCTGCCCGCACGCCACACCGACTTCATCTTCTCGGTCCTGGCCGAGGAGAACGGCTTCGTGGGCGTGGGGGTGGTCCTCGGGCTCTACTTCTTCATCCTCTGGCGGGCCATGGACACCGCCCAGATGGCGCGGGACCGCGTGGGAGCGTTCCTGGCCGCCGGGGTGGCGACGGTGCTGGCCTTCCAGGTCGTATACAATGTCGCCATGGTGGCGGGCCTGGTGCCGGTCAAGGGGCTGCCGTTGCCTCTCATGAGCTACGGCGGCTCTTCCATCATCTCTTCGCTGCTGGCCGTCGGACTCATCCTCAATGTGCGGATGCGCCGCTTCGCCAACTGAGCGTGCGCGTCGCTTGACGCTTCGACCGTCGGTCGAGCCGTCGAACTCTCCCCGGGCGCTGCGCGCCCGACGAGGAGCCCGTGGTGCCCCTGCCCATCCGGGGTCACGAAGACGACGGCTCATGGAAGGACCCTTCCATGACCAAGGACCTCATCGTCAGCAGCACCCCCCAGGAGACCAAGGTCGCCCTCCTCGAAGACGGCGCGGTGGCCGAGTTCTTCATCGAGCGGGAGGCCCACCGGGGCGTCGTCGGCAACATCTATAAGGGCCGGGTGACCCGGGTCCTGCCCGGGATGCAGTCCGCCTTCGTGGACCTGGGCCTGGAGCGGGACGCCTTTCTCTACGTGGCCGACGTGTTCGAGGAGCTGGACGAGAACCTGCTCTCGCCCGAGGAGCAGGCGCGCGATGCCCCCATCGAGGAGCGCCTGCAGGAGGGCCAGGAGGTCCTCGTCCAGGTGGTGAAGGAACCGCTCGGGACCAAGGGCGCCCGCATCACCAGCCACGTGTCGCTGCCGGGGCGCTACCTCGTCTTCATGCCGACCGTCGAGCACGTGGGCGTCTCGCGCAAGATCGTCGACGAGGAGGAGCGGCGGCGGCTGAAGGCCACCCTGAAGGAGATCCGCCTCGAGCGCGGGGGCGGCGGCTACATCGCCCGCACCGCGGGCCTCTCGCGCAGCCGGGAGGACTTCGACCGCGACGCCCGCTACCTGACCCGCACCTGGGACGAGATCCGGGCCGGCGCCTGCCGGCAGGGCGCCCCCGCCCTCCTCCACCGGGAGCTGGGGCTCGTCCAGCGCCTGCTGCGGGACCTGCTGTCGGACGACATCGCTTCCATCCGCCTCGACGCCGAGCGCGACTACCAGCGCACGCTCGAGCTGGTGCGGGAGCTGCAGCCGGAGCTGGCTCCGCGCGTCCGCCGCTTCGACGACGGCCACATCCTCGAGGCCCACGGCGTGTCGGCGGCCCTGGAGCGCGCCCTGCGCTCTCGGGTGTGGCTCGACTCCGGCGGCTACATCGTCATCAACCAGACCGAGGCGCTGGTGGCGGTCGACGTCAACACCGGCCGCTACACCGGCCAGAAGAAGCTCGAGGAGACGATCCTCAAGACCAACCTGGAAGCCGTGAAGGAGCTGGTCCGCCAGATCCGCCTGCGCGACCTGGGCGGCATCATCGTCGTCGACTTCATCGACATGGAGGAGCGGAAGAGCCGGCAGAAGGTGATGGGCGCCCTGGAGCAGGAGCTGCGCGGCGACCGCTCACCGTCCAAGCTGCTTTCGGTGAACGAGTTCGGCCTGGTCATCCTGACCCGCAAGCGGGTCAAGCAGTCGCTGGAGCGGATCCTCTGCCAGCCGTGTCCGTATTGCGTCGGAAGTGGCATGATCAAGAGCGTCGCCACGGTGTGCTCGGAGATCTACGACGAGGTGCGCAAGCTCGCGCCCGACATGCGGGGCCAGCCGCTGCTGCTGCGCGTCAACCCCGAGGTGGCCCGGGCCCTGGCCGGCGAGGAAGCCGGCGTGCTCAAGGACCTCTCCGGCCTGGTGGGCGAGGAGATCCTCGTCCAGGGCGACCCGCTCCTGCATCAGGAGCAGTTCGACGTGGTGCCGCGATCGTGAGCGCGCCCGACGTCCGGGGCTACGTGGAGGCGATCGAGGCCCACCTGCGGGCGCGGCGGGGCGTCGACCACATCCTCTCCCCGCGCGACTTCGGCCTCGCCCGCTCGTGGCACGAGGCCGGCGTGCCCCTGGCCACCGTCCTGGTGGGCATGGACCGCGCGTTCGAGTCGGCGGCCAACGTCACCTCGCTCGCGTTCTGCCGCCGGTGGGTGGAGGAGCTGGCCGCGGCCGGGCCCCGGCCCGAGCTGCGCCCGGCCCCGCCTCCGGAGAGCGTCCCCTTGCGGGAGGTGGAGGGTCTGCTCACGACGCTGCTCGAGCGCCTGGGCAGCGTCAAGGCGCCGGCGGGAAGCGCCTTCGAGCCGCCCCTGCGCAAGATACGGGAGGTGCAGGAGCTGATCTCGGTCGCCTCCCGGCCCAACTGGAGCTACCTGCGGGAGAAGCTGCGCGAGATCGACGACGACGTGTCGGCGGCGGTGCTCCACGCCCTCGCGCCGTCCGACCTCCAGGAGTTCAAGGAGGAAGCGGCGCGGGCCATCGAGCGCCACCGGGGCCGGGTGGACGAGGACGCGCTCTCCGACGCCATGGCCCGCTACACCCTGCAGCGCGCCCGCGAGAGGTTGGGCCTCCCCCGCGTCAGCTTCGTCTGAGCCGGGACGATCACATCACGATCGGGCGGAGGGCTCTTTAACGCAGAGGACGCAGAGGAAAACGGAGAGGACGCGGAGGAAGGAGTGAATACTTCCTTCCCGTCTCTGCGTCCTCGGGTCTTGCTTGCTAGTCTCTGCGACCTCTGCGTTAGAAGGCCGGTTCGTTGTCCTAGCTGGCTGGGCGGGCCTGGGCGCGGAGCTCGGCGAGGCCGTCCTTGATGATGGCCGCCTTGCGCTCGCCGAGCGTTTCCTGGACGAGGGCCTGCTCGATGTCGAGCAGCCGATCCAGGCCGCGCAGGTAGCGAGCGATCTCACCGCCCATGATGTTGCGGCGGAGCGCGATCGGGTCCAGCTCTCCGTTGCCGTCGACGGCGACGCCCTCGAACAGGGCCGGGTTCTCGCCGGTGGCCTGGGAGAAGGCCCGCTCGAAGAAGCCGGTCGCCCGCTCGCGCAGCTCGTAACCCACCAGCTCGAAGAGGAAGCGGTGGAGCCGGTTGAAGCGCTCGATCTCCTGTCCCACCGAGGCCCCCCGCACCTTCTCGGCGTGGGGCTCGGTCTTCTCCTTGCGCTCCACCGCCGCGTCCTGGGGGACCCGGTCGAGCACTCCCACCGCCCACAGCCCCCACACCGCGCGGCAGACCGCGAAGTCGCTCTGGCGGGAGGCCGCGCACACCTCCTCGAGGCTCATCACCCCGTCGAGGCTCGCCACGAGGTTCAGCTCCTCCTTCTGCAGGGAGAGCGAGTCCACGACCGCCGACGAGTCCGGCGCCAGCGCGTACTTCTGGTCGAGCCCGCCCGCGCCGGCCCGGATACGGCTCCAGCGGTGTACCCGCCGGACGCCCTCCAGCAGCAGGTTGCCGGTCGCCATGCGCAGGACGATGACTTCCTTGGAGGGGAGGTCGCCCTCGACGAACTCGTACTGTCCCGCCTCCCACTGGATGAGGCCGTGCACGATCTCCTGTACCTGATCGGCGACCCCCTCGACCAGGTCCCGGGAGCGGATGGCCCCGCTTTCGACGAGGAGCGTGCCCTGACGCTTGCCCGCCTCCAGGGCTCGCACCGACTCTTCGAGCGCGCGGTAGGTGATGAGCCCCTTGCGCAGCAGCATCTCGCCCAGGCGATCGTCCGGATCGGTGGAGGTGGCGAAGATCAGGCGGCCATCGGACAGGTAGACCGTCTTGGCGAACCGGTCCCGCGTGCAGCGCAGCACCCCCGTCTTCCTGGCCCGCACCAGCGGACGCAGCAGCGCGGGCAGGCCCGCCGGGGCGAGGTCGCCGCGCAGTGCGCCCGGCGTCATCGGCGCAGGCCGTGCCGGCCGAGGTCCATGGAGAAGGGGGCCTACCCCTCCGCGCAGCGAGATCCGCCCTCCGGCGCCCACCACGCGATGCCAGGGCACGCGCTTCTCCTGCTCCGTGCTCAGGGCGCGCAGCGCCCAGCCGACGGCGCGGGCACCCCTCGGCACGCCCACGAGCCGCGCCACCTCGCCATAGGTCGCGACCCGGCCGCGCGGAATTCCGCGCACCGCCGCGTACACGCGGGCGAAGAAGCCGGATGCATCGCTCCCCAGACGGCCTCCTAGCGCGGCGGGTGGGGGGTGGGGGTGGGGGTGGGGGCGGGCGAGGGCGCGGTGGGGGCGACGCGCTCGGGGCGGGCCTGGGGCGTGGTCGTGATCTCCGCGTCCGGGTTGGCCGGGACGGCCGCGGGAGGCGGCGCGGCCGCGGCCGGCTCCGCGGGGGTCTGGAGCAGGCTGCCCCCGCTGGGGACGGGCTGGTTGAGCTGCAGCCCCACCTCCCTCACCCGGTACTCGACGATCGCGCCATGACGCAGTCCTTCGAGGTAGTGCTCGACCTCGACGTTGGAGCGGGCCTGGTTCAGCCGCCGCATGATCTCGGTGCGGGCGTCCTCGTAGGGGACGACGGAGGGATCGGTCTTCTCGACCACCTTGAGGATGCGGAAGCCCTCCGCGGTGGGCAGCGGGTCCGACACCTGGCCGGGAGCCAGGGCGAAGGCCACCTTCTCGACCTCGGGGGCGAGGTCGCCCTTGCGCAGGACCCCCAGCTCGCCGCCGCTCGTCCGGTTGGCCGCGACGGAATGGGTCCTGGCCAGCTCGGCGAAGTCCTCCCCGCCCCGGGCCCGGACGACCAGGTCGCGGGCCGGGGCCGGATCCTTGCCCTCGGAGCGGATGACGATCTCCTGGAGATGGACGGTGGCCGGCTTGGAATAGTCCTCCTTGTGGGCCTCGTAGTCGGCCCGCGCGTCGGCCTCGGTGACGGTGACCTTGTTCTCCAGCTCCCGCTGCAGCACCTGGCGCTTGAGGATGTTCCGCTCGATGTTCCGCTTCAGCTCGTCGAGGGTCATGCCCTCCCGCTTCAGCTGCTGCTGCAGGTCGTCGTCGCTGGCGATGTTGTTCTCCTTCTTGATCCCGTCGATCACCTCCTTGATGTACTCCGGACGGAGCTTGATGCCGAGGTCGACCGCGCGCTGGACGAGGAGGAGGTCGTCGATCGCCTCCTGCAGGATTCGGGCGTTGTTGTCGCGCAGGTACTTCTCGACCTGGGCGGGCGAGATGCGCGCTTGCTGGACGGCGGCGATCTGGCGGGCCTCGAACTCCGACTGGGTCACGACGTCGCCGTTCACCTTGACGATGACCCGCTCGATGATCTCTCCCCGCGCGGCGGCGGCGAGGAGGGCGAGGCTAAGGATGGAGAGCGCTCTGGGCGGCTTCATGGTTCACCCGGGCGCGGGCCAGGAGGCCCGCGACGAACTGCTGGATCTTCGCCTCCGACTTCTCGCGCCGGAGGCGGGAGCGGATCTCGTCCCGGCTCTCCTCCAGCGTGGGCTGCCGGGACGGCTGCCGCGCGTCGACGCGCAGCACGTGGTAGCCGTAGGGGGACTGGACGGGCTCGCTGACCTGGCCCTCGCCCAGCGCGAAGGCGGCCCGCTCCAGCTCCGGGGGGAGCTGGCCGCGGGAGAAGCGGCCCATGGCTCCGCCCGCGCTGGCCTCGGGGGCGCGCGACAGCGTCTGGGCCAGGGCCGGGAAGCTGCGCGGGTCCTTCTGCAGGCGGCGCCGCACGTCGCGCGCCTCGCTCAAGGTCGGGACCAGGATCTGGCGGACGGCGACCGTCTCGGGGCTCTGCAGCTCGTTCTTGTGCGCCTCGTAGTAGGCGGCCACTTCCTGCCCGGTGACGTCCACCCTGGCCCGCGTCTCGTCGGCGAGGAGCTTGCCGGCCGCGGCCTCTTCCTGCTCGGGGCCGCTCTGCGGCGAGAGCAACCCGCGCGAGCGCGCCTCCAGCACCACCACCCGCTCCTCCAGGAAACGGTCGAGCAGCGCCGCCCGGACCTGGGGGTCGAGCGAGCCGCCCTGCTGCTCGAGCGCGGCCAGGTGCCGCTCGAACTCGCTGCGGCGCACGGCCTGGTCGCCGAGCGAGAGGATCACCGGGTCCAGGTCCCTCTGCGCCTTGCATCCGGCGCCCAGGCCGAAGGCGACGAGCAGCAGGAGCGTCTTCGACGGCGGCCGGCCGGTTGCCAACAGCGCATTATAGGCTGGAAGCGCGGGTGCCTTCCCCGAGGTCCGGCTCGAGTGCCTGGAGCACCGAGCCGAGGGCGAGCAGAGCCGAGGCCGCGGGCGGCAGGGGAACCCGCAGCACGCCCTGGGGCGACAGCGTCGCGCCGGCGAGGCGGCGCACCGCGCCGACCAGCGCCTCGGGCCGCAGCGGGGGCGGGGCGACGAAGCGCAGGTGGAGCGCGCCCCCGGCCAGGTCGACCTGGGCCACCCCGGCTCCTTCCGCGCGCAGGCGCAGGGCGGCGTAGGCGAGGAGGGCGTCGACGGGCGGCGGCAGCGCGCCGTAACGGTCCCTCAGCTCCTCTCGCAAGGCCTGGATCTCGGCCGGAGAGCGCACCTGGCTCGCCCGCTTGTAGAGGGCCATGCGCTGGTGCACCTCGGGGACGTACTCCTCGGGGATCCGCAGGTCGACCCTCAGGTTCAGCGTGGCCCGCGTCTGCTCGGGCGGGGCTTCGCCCTTCAGCTCGAGGACGGTCTGCTCGAGGAGCTTGACGTAGAGATCGAGGCCCACCGCCTGGATGTGTCCGCTCTGCTCTCCGCCGAGGAGGTTGCCCGCGCCCCGCAGCTCGAGGTCGAGGGCGGCGATGCGGAAGCCCGCGCCCAGCTCGGAGAACTCGCGGATGGCGGCCAGCCGCTTGCGCGCGACCTCGGAGAGGACCGTGCCCGGCGGCACGAGCAGGTAGGCGTAGGCGCGGCGGTCCGAGCGCCCCACCCGGCCGCGGAGCTGGTAGAGCTGGGCCAGGCCGTAGCGGTCGGCCCGGTTCACGACCATCGTGTTGGCGCGGGGGATGTCGAGGCCGTTCTCGATGAGGGTGGTGGCGACGAGCACGTCCGCCCGGGCCTCCACGAAGGCGAGCATGGACTTCTCGAGCTGGCCCTCCGGCATCTGGCCGTGCGCCACCGCCACCCGGGCCTCGGGCACCAGCCGCTGCACCAGGCTGGCCATCGAGTAGATCGACTCCACGCGGTTGTGGACGAAGTAGACCTGCCCGTCCCGGGCCAGCTCCTGGCGGATCGCGGTGGTGATGACGTCGGTCGCGAAGCGGACGATCGAGGTCTGGATGGCCAGGCGGTCCTTGGGCGGCGTCTCGATGACCGACATGTCGCGGATGCCGGCCAGGCCCATCTGCAGCGTGCGCGGGATGGGGGTGGCCGACAGGGTAAGGCAGTCGACCGTCGTGCGGAGCTGCTTCAAGCGCTCCTTGGCCGCCACCCCGAAACGCTGCTCCTCGTCCACGACGAGCAGCCCGAGGTCGCGGAACGCCACGTCCTTGCTGAGGAGGCGGTGGGTGCCGACGAGGATGTCGACCTTGCCGGCCGCGGTGTCGGCGAGCACCTGCTTGATCTCCCTCGGCGGCCGGAAGCGGGAGACCATCTCCACCGTGACCGGGAAGGGCGCGAAGCGCTTGCGGAAGGTCTTCCAGTGCTGGAACGCCAGCACGGTGGTCGGGGCCAGGACCGCCACCTGCTTGCCGTCGAGCACCGCCCGCATGGCCGCCCGCATCGCGACCTCGGTCTTGCCGTAGCCGACGTCGCCGCAGATCAGGCGGTCCATGGGCGCCTCGGCGGCCATGTCGGCCGCCACGTCGGCGATGGCCGCGGCCTGGTCGGGCGTCTCCTCGTACTCGAAGGACTCCTCGAACTCGCGCTGCCAGGGGCTCTCCCCGGTGAACGCGTGGCCGGGGCGGGTCTTGCGCTCGGCATACAGGCGCAGCAGCTCGGCGGCCATGTCCCGCATGGCCTTCCTGACCCGCTTCTTGACCTTCTCCCAGCTCCCGCTGCCCAGCCGGTCGACGACCGGCCGCGCCCCTTCGGCGCTGGCGTACTTCTGGACGCGGTCGAACGCCTCCACGGGCACCTTGAGCTTGTCCCCGCCCTGGTAGACGAGGACCATGAACTCGCGCGGTCCTCCGCCCACGTCCAGCGTCTCCAGCCCCTCGAAGCGCCCGATGCCGTGCTCCTCGTGAACGACGAGGTCACCGATCCGCAGGTCGCGGAAGTCGGAGAGGAAGCTGCGCGCCCCGCGCCCGCGCGGCCGCGCGTGGAGATGGACCTCTTCCGGGAAGATGTCGCCGTCGGCGAGGACGGCGAGGCCCGCCTCCGGCAGCTCGAAGCCGCGCGAGAGCGCCCCCACCTTCACCTGCAGAGACGAGCCGGGTCCGGGCGAGAGGCCCTGCTCGCGGAGGAGGTCCTGCAGGCGGTCGGCCCGCCCGGGGTTTCCGAGGAAGAGCACCGTGGTGCCCGAGGCGGCCTTGAGATCGGCGACGAGGCTCCTCAGGTCCCCCGCGTAGCGGCGCACGGGGCGGCAAGGCACGTGCGCGCCGCGCCCGCGCGGATCGACCTCCCGCAGGTGGAGCGCGGGCGGCGTCTCGAGCCGGGCCGACAGCGTCTCGGGACGCACGAGCGCCTCCTCGGGCTCGAGGGCCAGGGCGTCCCTCCTTCGCGCGCGCTCCTCGCCGGCGCGGGCGAGGAAGGCCTCGGCCTCGGCGGCGACGGCTTCGGGATCGAGCGCCACCGCCACCGCTCCCGGCAGGTGCTCCCACGCGGGAACGGTCGCGCGCGGGACCAGGGGAAGCAGCTCGGCCACCTCCTCCTCGCCCAGGCCGCGGTCGAGCTTCTCAATGAGGGCACCGAGCTCGCTCGCGCCCGCGAAGCGCTGGGGCAGTGCCTGCCTCAGGCGCTCGAGGACCGAGCGGGGCGCGAAGGCGTCCGTGAGGGGGTGGGCCTCCAGCGATTCGAGGGCGCCGGTGGTGCGCTGCGTCTGGGGATCGAAGCGCCGGAGGCTCTCGATCGTGTCGCCCATCAGCTCGATCCGGACCGGCGCGTCACGGTCGGGCGGGAACACGTCGACGATGCCGCCGCGGCGGGCGACCTGTCCGGGCGCGGTCACCGGATCCTCGCGGCGGTAGCCGCCCTCTCCGAGCGCCTCGAGCAGGATCTCCGGAGTCATCTCGTCTCCCGTGCGCAGGCTCAGCACCCGGGTGGCGAACAGGCTCGCCGCGAGGCTCGGCCGCAGGAGCCCGGCCGGGGAGGCCACCAGGGCCCGCAGCGCCCCGCGGCGGGCGGCGTCCAGGCCCGCCGCGCGCTGGAGCGCAGCGTCAGGATGGCGGGGCAGGCCGCGGAAGGGGGCAGGCCCGGGAGCCGGGAACGGCAGGACCGCGCCGCCGGCCCCCAGCTCCGCGGCGAGCGTCTTCAGGTCGCTGGCCAGCTCCTCCACCTCGCGCTCGTGGGGCGCGACGACCAGCAGGGGCCGGTCGGTGAGGAGCAGGGCGGCGAGGAGGCGAGCGGGACCGGCGAGGCCCGAGACCTCGGCCCGCTCGCCCCGCGCGAGGACCTCCCGCAGGCCGGCCAGGCGCGGCTCGGCCTCCAGGCCGGCGAAGGAGGTCGTGAGCGCGCGGGTGGCCACGGTCAGCCGTGCCGGATGCGCTCCAGGAGCTGGCTGGTGGACCGCCCGGGTACCATCTCCACCCGGAACACCCGCCCGCCCGAGGCTTCCACCTCCTCACGGCCCACGATGGCGTCCTCCGCCCAGTCCGCTCCCTTCACGAGGACGTCGGGAAGGAGGGCGCGCACGACGTCGCGCGGGGTCGGCTCGTCGTAGACGACCACGCGGTCGACGGCCTCCAGGGCGAGGAGGGTCTCCGCCCGCTCCGCTTCCGGCACGACCGGCCGCCCTTCGCCCTTGATCTCGCGCACGGAGCGGTCGGAGTTGAGCGCCACCACCAACAGGTCGCCCTCGGCCCGGGCCGCCTCCAGGAGCGCGACGTGTCCGGGGTGGAGCAGGTCGAAGCAGCCGTTGGTCAGGACGACCTTCCGGCCCTCCTCCCGCCACTTCCGCCGCTCTTCGGCAACGCTCGATAAAGGTCGCGCTCCGAGGCTCATGATCGAGAGTTCCATTGTCGCTCAGGAGCCCGTCTCGGGGTCGCTCGGCCGTTCCGACTCGCGCAGGTCCAGCTCGGGGCGGGGGACGGGCGGCTCCAGCTCGAGGCCGCCCCGGAAGCTCCAGCGGTGGGCGGGTCGGTACACGCCCACGTCCTTGATCCGGCTCTTGACGCGGAAGGAGTGGAGGCCGCGATGGTAGTCGTAGGGCGTGCCGTCGCGGCGGTGGACGGCGACGTCGAGCAGGTAGGTGCCCTCCACCAGCCGCAGGTCGGTGAGCTCGAGCGACACCTCGCCCCGGCCGGCCGCCCGGCGGGGCACGAATTCTTCGAGGTGGGTGTTGGTGCCGTAGACGCTCACGCCGTCGGCGGTGAAGATGCCGATGCCGAAGACGAAGTCGTCCACTTCGGCGCGGGCCTCGACCTCGAGGCGCACGGTGAGGCTCTCGCCGGAGGCGAAGACGTGCCGCTCCGCGCCCCGGTCGTCCAGGAGCCGCACGCCGGTGATCTCGACGTCGCGGCCGCCCCAGCGCCCTTCCCGGTAACCGGCCGGGGTCGCTTCCGCGGGCGCCGACTCCGGCGCGACGGGCGCGGGCTCGCGGGCGAGCAGGGTCTCCTCGCCTCCGGCGACGTAGGTGAGGTAGGCGTCGACCACCCGCTTGGGGTCGCCGTCGCCGGCCTTGCCGCCGTGCCGGAGCCACAGCGCCTCGTCGCACATCTTCTCGACGAGCCCCAGGCTGTGGGTCACCAGCACGATCGTCTTCCCCCGCCGCCGGAACTCGCCGATCTTGTCCAGGCACTTCCGGGTGAAGGCCTCGTCCCCCACGGCCAGGACCTCGTCGATGAGCAGCACGTCGGGATCGACGTGGATGGCGACCGAGAAACCGAGCCGCATGTACATGCCGGAGGAGTAGGTCTTGACCGGGGCGTCGATGAACTCCCGCAGCTCGGCGAAGTCCACGATGGCGTCGAAGCGCTCGTCGACCTCCTGGCGGCTGAGGCCGAGCATGATCCCGTTGATGGCCACGTTCTCCCGGCCGCTGATCTCGGGGTGGAAGCCCGCTCCCAGCTCGATGAGGGCGGAGATCCGGCCCTCCACGCGCAAGCGGCCGCGGGTGGGCTTCGTGATGCCGGCGAGCAGCTTGAGCAGCGTCGACTTGCCGGAGCCGTTCTCGCCGATCACCCCGAAGGTCGCCCCCCGGGCAACCGCGAACGACAGGTCGTCGACGGCGGTGAAGGTCTCCTCGGGCCGGAGGTCGGTGAGCAGGCTGCCGGTGAGCAGCGCGCTCTTGAGCGTCCGGAACTGGTGCCGGTGCAGGAAGCGGCGGTAGACCTTGCTGACGCCTTCCGCCGCCACCGCCGGGAGCACGGTCACACTTCCTCGGCCAGCGTGTCGCGCAGGCGGTCGAAGAGCCACGCCCCCAGGGCGAAGGCGAGCACGGCCACCGCGGCGGTGCCGGCCAGGCCGCGCCAGTGGTCGAAGTCGCCGTGGAAGAGCATCTGCTGGTAGGAGACGAGCAGGTGGGTCATCGGGTTCAGGCGGAGCACGGTCCGCGCCCGGCCCTGCAGCGCGCCGTAGTAATACAGCACCGGGGAGGCGAAGAACCACAGGTGCACCAGGTGGGCCAGGATGTTCTGGATGTCGCGGAAGTGGACGGTGAGGGCGGAGACGACGAGGGCGAGGCCGACGGTCAGCACGAGCTGCACGACCATGGGCAGCGGCAGCAGGAGGGCGGCCGGCCCCAGCCGGCGGTAGATGAGCAGGACGGCCAGGAGCACCGGGAGGCCGAGCACGAAGTGGGAGAGGTTCGCGAGGACCGTCACCACGGGCAGGATCTCCGCGGGAAAGAGCACCTTCTTGATGAGGTTGCCGCCCGAGATCAGCACTCCCGCGGCCTCGGTGAGGGAGGACTGCAGCCAGGTCCAGGGCAGGATCCCGCAGAAGAAGAAGAGCAGGTACGGCTCCATCTCCGGCGGGCGGCGGGCGGGCAGGATCACCGCGAAGACCAGGCCGTAGGTCAGCAGCTGCAGCAGCGGGTTGACGAAGCTCCAGAAGAAGCCGAGCACGCTGCCGCGGTAGCGGGCCTTCAGCTCCCGGCCGACGAGGCTCTGTATGAGCAGGCGGTAGCGTACGAGCGTCCGCAGCTCGGCGATCACGCCGCCGATTGTGCCAGCGTTGGCTTCCGCGGAGTGAATCCCCCCTTCAGCCCCGGCGCTTCCGGGCGACGGCCAGCCGGGTGACCGCCTTGGTGTAGGCCAGCCGCGCCTCCTCGTAGCCCGCCTCGCCCTTGATGGCCTTGAGCGCCTGCTCGGCGCGCGCCTTGGCCGCCTCCGCCCGGGCGGCGTCGATGTCCTCCGCCCGCTCGCCGATCTCGGCCAGGATGCTCACCCGGTCCGGCAGCACCTCGCAGAAGCCCCAGAAGCTCGTGAGGTGCTGCCAGGCGCCGCCGACGCGGTAGGTGATCTCCCCCACGCCCAGCGTGGACAGGAACGGGGTGTGGCCGGGAAGGACGCCGAAGTACCCGAGCTCGCCGGGAGCGATGACCTCGTCGACCTCCTCGCGCAGCAGCGGGAGGGGCATGCCGTTCGGCAGTTCGGGAGAGTACGAGGAGCGAGAGCACTCCCCGGCGGCTCTCGCAACATCACTTCTCGAGATTCTTGGCCTGCGCGAGCGCCTCCTCGATCGGCCCCACCATGTAGAAGGCCTGCTCGGGCAGGTGGTCCAGCTCGCCGTCGACGATCATCTTGAAGCTGCGCACGGTGTCGGCGAGGGGCACGTACTTGCCCGGGATGCCGGTGAACTGCTCGGCCACGTGGAAGGGCTGGGAGAGGAACTTCTGGATCTTCCGGGCCCGGGCCACCGCGACCTTCTGCTCCTCGGAGAGCTCGTCGATGCCGAGGATGGCGATGATGTCCTGGAGGTCCTTGTAGGTCTGCAGGATCTGCTTCACGTGGCGGGCGACCTTGTAGTGCTCCGCGCCGAGGATCCGGGGATCCAGGATGCGCGAGGAGGAGGCGAGCGGATCGACGGCCGGGTAGATGCCGAGCTGGGAGATCTGGCGGGAGAGGTTCGTGGTGGCGTCGAGGTGGGCGAAGGTCGTGGCCGGGGCGGGGTCGGTGTAGTCGTCGGCCGGCACGTAGATGGCCTGCACCGAGGTGATCGAGCCCTTCTTGGTGGACGTGATGCGCTCCTGCAGCTCGCCCATCTCCGTCTGCAGCGTGGGCTGGTAGCCGACCGCCGAGGGCATGCGGCCGAGCAGGGCGGAGACCTCGCTCCCGGCCTGGGTGAAGCGGAAGATGTTGTCGATGAAGAGCAGGACGTCCTTGCCCTCCTCGTCGCGGAAGTACTCGGCCACGGTGAGGCCGGTGAGGGCCACCCGCAGGCGGGCCCCGGGCGGCTCGGTCATCTGGCCGTAGACGAGGGCGGCCTTCGACTTGGCGAAATCCTTGAGGTCGATGACGCCCGACTCCTGGAACTCCAGCCAGAGGTCGTTGCCCTCGCGCGTGCGCTCCCCCACCCCGGCGAATACCGACACGCCCCCGTGCTTCTTGGCCAGGTTGTAGATCAGCTCCTGGATGATGACGGTCTTGCCCACCCCCGCTCCGCCGAAGAGGCCGATCTTGCCCCCCCGCAGGTAGGGCTCGATGAGGTCGATGACCTTGATGCCGCTCTCGAACATCTCGAGCTTGGTCGCCTGCTCCTCGAAGGAGGGAGCCGGGCGGTGGATGGGATAGCGCTTCTCGCTCTTGACCTCGCCCAGCTCGTCCACCGCCGAGCCGGGCGAGGTCA
>QHVM01000110.1 GCA_003223555.1 Acidobacteriota bacterium
AGGCGAAGCCCATGCGGCCCTTCTTCTCGATGAAGCGGGCCCCGATGTTGGACGTCATGATGATGATGGCGTTCTTGAAGTCGATCGTGTTGCCCAGCCCGTCCGTGAGGTGGCCGTCCTCGAAGACCTGGAGCAGCACGTTGAAGACGTCGGGGTGCGCCTTCTCGATCTCGTCGAGGAGCACCACCGAGTAGGGGTTGCGCTTCACCCTCTCCGTGAGCTGTCCGCCCTCCTCGTGGCCGACGTAGCCGGGGGGCGAGCCGATGAGCTTGCTGACCGAGTGCTTCTCCATGTACTCCGACATGTCGAAGCGGATGAGGGCCCGCTCGCTGCCGAAGAGGAACCCGGCCAGGCTGCGGGCGACCTCCGTCTTCCCGACCCCGGTCGGGCCGAGGAACATGAACGAGCCCACCGGCCGGTTGGGGTTCTTGAGGCCCGCCCGAGTCCGCCGGATCGCCCTGGCGACCGCGCTGATCGCGCTCTCCTGGGAGATGATCCGCCGGTGCAGCTCCTCCTCCATGCGCAGGAGCTTGGCCGACTCCTCCTCCTTCACGGCGGTGATCGGGATGCCCGTCCACTTGGACACCACGTCGTCGATGTCGCTCTTGGTGACCGCGTTGGTGCCCGGGCTGCCCATGTCCCAGTGCTCGCGGACGATCTGGAGGTTCTCGCGCTGGGCGACCTCCTCGTCGCGGAAGAACGTGCCGCCGACGCCCTCGCCGCGGTCCACCACCACCCGGATCTTCCGGGAGAACTCCGGCGCCTCCTCGAGCACGGACCCGTCGCGCAGCTTCACCCGGCTGCCCGCCTCGTCGAGGAGGTCGATCGCCTTGTCGGGGAGGAAGCGGTCGGTGATGTAGCGGCTGGACTGGTAGACCGCCGCCTCCAGCGCCGCGTCCTCGTAGCTGACGTGGTGGAACTTCTCGTAGCGGTCCTTGATCCCGCGCAGGATCTGGATCGTCTCTTCCTCGGTCGGCGACGCGACCTTCACCGCCTGGAAGCGGCGCTCCAGCGAGCGGTCCTTCTCGATGTACTTCCGGTACTCGGCGGGGGTCGTGGCCCCGATGCACTGGATCTCCCCCCGGGACAGGGCCGGCTTGAGGATGTTGGCCGCGTCGAGGCTGCCCTCCGCCGACCCGGCTCCCACGAGCGTGTGCAGCTCGTCGATGAAGATCACGATGTTGTGGCTCTCGGTCAGCTCGCGCATGATGGTCTTGAGCCGCTCCTCGAACTGACCGCGGTACTTGGTCCCGGCCACGATCAGCGAGATGTCGAGGGCCAGGATCCGCTTCTCGGCCAGGTACACCGGCACGTCGCCCTGGACGATCTTGTTGGCGAGCCCCTCGACGAGGGCGGTCTTCCCCACCCCCGGCTCCCCGATGAGCACCGGGTTGTTGCGCGTGCGGCGGCAGAGGACCTGGACGATGCGGGCCAGCTCGTCGTCGCGGCCCACCAGGGGGTCGAGGGCGCCCCGGGCGGCCGCCTCGGTGAGGTCGCGGGAGAACTCGGAGAGGAGGGGCGTCTCCTTGGCCTTCCCGATGTTGGCCTTCTCGTTCAGGAGCTGGACGATGTCCTCCCGCACCGCCGAGAGCCGCATGCCCTTCTCGGCCAGGATCGCCGCCGCGACGCTCTTCTCTTCCCGCATCAAGCCGAGCAGGATGTGCTCGGTGCCGATGTAGTTGTGGAGCATCCGCTCCGCTTCCTCGGAGGCGTAGCCGAGCGTGCGCTTGGACTCCGAGGAGAGGGGGATGTCGACCGAGGTCGAGACCTTGTCCCGGTAGAGCGCGCGGCCTTCGATCTCCTTGCGGATCGATTCCATCGAGAGGTGGCTCTTGGAGAAGATGCGCGAGGTCAGGCCCTTGCCTTCGCGGATGAGCCCGAGGAGCAGGTGCTCGGTCTCGATCGAGCTGCTGCCGAGCTGGCTCGCCTCGTAGCGGGCGAAGAAGATCACCCGCCGCGCGCGTTCGGTATAGCGTTCAAACACCTTGGCTTGCCCTCAAGTCCCCGGTCGATTCTAGCCCAAAAGCGCCGGATGACGACAGGACGCGGGTCGCGCCGCTCAGTGGCCCGGCGCGTGGAGGCGGCCCGACTCCAGCCGCAGCGTGCGGTCACAGGCGGCGGCGAGTCGCTCGTTGTGGGTCACCACCACCACCGTGATCCCCTTCTCCTCGTTGAGACGCCGGAGCAGGCCGTGCAGCTTCCCGCCGGTCTCCTGGTCGAGGTTCCCGGTGGGCTCGTCGGCCAGGAGCACGCGGGGCGACTGCACGAGGGCACGGGCCACCGCCACCCGCTGCTGCTCGCCGCCCGAGAGCGCGCCGGGGCGATGATGGGCCCGCGCGGCCAGTCCCAACTCCGCCAGGAGCGCGCCCGCCCGCCGCGTCGCCTCCCCGGCCGCGAGGCGGGCGATGAGAGCCGGCATCATCACGTTCTCGAGGGCGGTGAACTCGGGCAGCAGGTGGTGGAACTGGAAGACGAAGCCGAGGACCTGGTTCCGGAGGCGGCGCAGGCGGTCCTCACCGAGGCCGAGCACCTCCTCGCCGTCCAGGCTCAGCCGGCCGGCCTCGGGCCGGTCGAGCGTCCCCAGGACGTGGAGCAGCGTCGACTTCCCCACCCCGGACGCGCCGGTGATGGCGAGCATCTCCCGCGCCTCGACCCGCAGGTCCAGCCCCTCCAGCACCGGCACGTACCCGGCCGGCGTCCGGTAGCCCTTGACGATCCCGCTCGCGACGATCACCGGCTCACCCAACGCGTTGCCTTTCAACGCAGAGGCCGCAGAGAAAAACGGAGAGGTCGCAGAGACGAATAGGATTCAGGGAGTCCACTTCATCTCCTCTGCGTCCTCATTCGTTCTCCTCTGCGTCCTCTGCGTTTAAGGCCATCGCTATTCGTAACGCAGAGCCTCAGCGGGGTCGAGGCGCGCGGCGCCGCGGGCCGGATGCACGGTGGCCAGGAAGCAGATGAGCAGCGCCCCCAGCACCACCACCGCCGCGTCGCCGGGGAGCAGCGTGAACGGCACATAGGAGATCTGGTAGACGTCCTCCGGCACCCGGAGCAGCCGGAAGCGGTCGAGCACCTGGCAGGCCGCCCAGCCCAGCACCGCTCCCGCGGCCGTCCCCGCCGCTCCGATGATCGTCCCTTGCAGCATGAAGATGCGGGTCACCGCGCCGCGCGAGGCGCCCATGGAGACGAGGATCGCGATGTCCTGATGCTTCTCCATGACCATCAGGATGAGGGTGGCCACGATGTTGAGCGCGGCCACCATCACGATGAGGCCGATCGTGATGCCGATGGCCATCTTCTCGAGCCAGAGGGCGGAGAACAGGCTCTGGTTGAGGTCGATCCAGTTGCTGGCCAGGTAGCCCTCGCCGAGCGCATCCAGCACCTCGCGCGTCACCCGCCGCACGGCATAGATGTCGTCGATGCGCAGCTCCACGAGCGTGGCGCGGTCCCCCTCCGCGAAGAGCCTCTGGGCGGTCGCGAACGGCATGTAGGCCCAGCCGACGTCGAACTCGTAGAGGCCGCTCTTCACGAGCCCGGCCACCTTGAACTTCGTCACCCGCGGCAGCACGCCCATCGGCGACAGCCGCCCGTTCGGCGACAGGATGCTGACGACGTCGCCCACCCCGACCCCGATCTGGCTGGCCAGCTCGCGCCCGAGGAGGATCGGGGGCGGGCCGTCGGAGGCGGCGGCGGCGAGAGCCTCGAGCGAGCCGCCCTCCACCTGGGAGCCGATGCTCGTGACCGTCCTCTCCTCGGCGGGCGCGATCCCCTTGAAAGTCGCGAGGGCGGAGCCGGCCGGGCTCTTCACGATCCCCTTGCCGTACACGGCGGGCGCCGCGCCCAGCACGTGGGGCAGGCGGCGGGAGCGCGCCACGACCTGCCGGTAGTCGTCGAAGCCCTCGCCGCGGCTGCGGAAGAGGCTCACGTGGGCCGTGGTGCCCAGGATGTTGGTGCGGATCTGGCGCTGGAGGCCGGTCATGAGGCCGAGGGCGACCATGAGCGCCATCACGCCAACGACAACCCCCAGCACCGAGATGGCGGAGATGACCGAGATGAAGGCCTGCTTGCGCCGCGCCGTGAGATACCGCAGCGCGATCAGCAGTTCGTACGGCATCGCTCTAACGGATGCACGCAGAGGCCGCAGAGGATTCGCAGAGGCCGCAGAGAACGAGATGGGTGCTCGCGCGGATCAATCTGGGCACCTCGTAGCGCTCGTTGCCTTTCATCCTCTGCGTTCTCTGCGCGCTCTCTGCGGCCTCTGCGTGAACTAGCCGGGCCGGCCCGTCTCCGGACGCATGTGGGGGAAGAGGATGACGTCCCGGATGGAAGGCGAGTCGGTCAGGACCATGGCCAGCCGGTCGATGCCGACGCCGCAGCCGCCCGTGGGGGGCAGGCCGTGGCCGAGAGCGCGCACGTAATCGTCGTCCATGCGGTGGGCCTCGGCGTCGCCCCGCTCGCGCTCGGCGAGCTGGTCCAGGAACCGCTGGCGCTGCTCGAGCGGATCGTTCAGCTCGGAGAAGCCGTTGGCGATCTCCATCCCCGCCGCATACAGCTCGAAGCGCTCGGTGAGGGCGGGATCGTCGGGCCTCGCCTTGGAGAGCGGGGAGACCTCCACCGGGTAGCCGACGATGAACGTGGGGTGCCAGAAGCCGCTCTCGGCGAGGTCCTCGAAGAGCTGGGCCACCCGCTTGCCGTGCGGGACGCCCTCGTAGCGCTCCGGACCCAGCTCCGCGCCCTTGCCGCTGCGCCGGCCCCGGAGCGCGGAAGAGCGCGTCCACGACTCGAGTCGCGCGGGATCGTCGAGCGAGGCCCGCGGCAGCTCCAGGCCCGCCCGCCCGGCGGCCTCGGCGATGGCGTCCTTCATGCCCACTCGGGGAAAGGGCCGCGTGAAGGACACTTCCCGCCCCTTGTAGACGACCGGCCGGCCTTCCGATACCCGCTGCGCGGCGGCGGCCACCAGCTCCTCCGTCAGCGCCATCACGTCGTCGCAGTCGAAGCAGGCGGTGTAGAACTCCAGCATCGTGAACTCGGGGTTGTGCAAGGCGGATATGCCTTCGTTGCGGAAGTTCCGGTTGATCTCGTAGACCTTCTCCATCCCCCCCACCACCAGCCGCTTCAGGTACAGCTCGGGCGCGATCCGCAGGTAGAGGTCGATGCCGAGGGCGTTGTGGTGGGTCGTGAAGGGGCGGGCCATCGCGCCCCCCGCGATGGGCTGCATCATCGGCGTCTCCACCTCGACGTAACCGCGCGCGTCGAGGAAGCGCCGCATCTCCGCGATCATCGCGCTCCGCGCGACGAACGTCCGCCGCACCTCGGGGTTGGCCATGAGATCGAGGTACCGCTGGCGGTAGCGGGCCTCGACGCCGGCCAGCCCGTGCCACTTCTCGGGCGGGGGCAGCAGCGCCTTGGCGAGGAACGTCAGCTCCTTCGCTTGCACCGACAGCTCGCCCTTTCGCGTCCGCATGACGCGGCCGGCGATCCCGATGTAGTCGCCGAGGTCCACGAGCTCCTCGAAGAGCTTGTAGGCGCGCTCGCCCAGGTCGTCCTGGCGCAGGTAGACCTGCAGGCGGCTCTCTCCGTCGGAGAGCGTGGCAAAGGAGGCCTTGCCGTGGGGGCGCTTGAGCATCACCCGGCCGGCGATCCGGACCGGTAACGCCAGCGACTCCAGCTCGGCCAGGCTCTTCTCGCCGTACGCGGCGACGATCTGGCCGAGGCTGTGCGTGCGCTCGTATCGGTTCGGGTAGGGGTCGACGCCCCGCGCGCGCAGCTCGCGGGCCTTGGCCAGCCGCTGGGCCGATTCTTCCGGCCAGCCGGCGATCGGCGGCCCCCCCGGCGGCTGGGGACCGCTCACGCGCTTCTCACGCCTTTCCCCGGCGGCGAGGGCGGGCCTCCCCGCCGCGCACCATGCGCCGGACCGCATCCAGGACGCCGTTGACGAACGAGGGCGAATCCGCCTCCCCGAACCGCTTGGCGATCTCGACTGCCTCGTCGATGACGACCGAGGGCGGCGTGTCGCGCTCCACGTCCAGCTCGTAGGCGGCCAGGCGCAAGAGGTTCCGGTCCACGGCCGCGATCCGATCGAAGCGCCAGTTGGTGGCCGCCTCGGCGATGAGCCCGTCCAGCCGGGACACGTGGCCCTGCGCGCCGCGGGCCAGCCGCTCGGCCATCGCCTTCGTGTCGTCCGTCCCGCTGCGCACCCGCCAGAACGCCGAAGCCACCTCGTCCATCGGCGCCCGCGTCAGGTCCCACTGGTAGAGCATCTGCAGCGCGCACTCCCGGGCCTTCGTCCGCTTGCCCACGGATCACCTTCGGCGCCGGCCCTTGCCCAGCCGGCGCACGACGTGGACCATGGCCACGGCGGCCAGGGCCGCCTCCGTCCCCTTGTTGCCCGGGCCCGACGCGGAGCGGGCGAGGGCCTGGGCCTCGCTCGCCACCGTGAGCACGCCGAACCCCATGGGCATCCCGGTCTCCCGGGCCACCGCGGCCAGGCCGGCCGCGGCCTCGCGGGCGATGTGCTCGTAGTGGTCGGTCTCGCCGCGGATCACCGCCCCCAGGGCGACGATCGCGTCGAAGCGGCCCGACTCCGCGGCGGCCCGGGCCGCCACGGGCAGCTCGAAGGCGCCGGGCACCTCCTCGACGGTGACGGCCGGCTTCGCGACTCCCATGGAGACGAGCGCCGACCGTGCGCCGGCCAGCAGCCCGTCCACGATCCGCGGGTTGAAGGCGGAGCGCAGGATGAGCACTCTCAAGCCCCTGGCGTCGGGAAGCTTCTGGGGCGGTTCCTTCATCGGCCCCCGAGCTTCACTGGCCGTGGAACTTCGGCGGGCGCTTCTCGAGGAAGGCCTTCGTCCCCTCCTTCATGTCCTCGGTGGTGCAGATGAGCCCGAAGAGGGTCGCCTCCAGGTACTGGCCCTCGGCAAACGGCATCTCCAGCCCCGAGTTCACCGCCTCCAGGATGAACCGGAGCGACACCGGGCCGTTGGCCAGCATCTTGCGCAGCAGCGCCTCCGACTCTCCGAGCAGCTTCTCCCGGGACACGACCTTGTTGACGAGGCCGATGCGAAGCGCTTCCGGCGCGTCCACCATCTCGCCCGTCAGCAGGAGCTCCAGGGCTCGGCCCTTGCCGATCAACCGAGCCAGGCGCTGGGTGCCCGCGTAGCCGCACATGATCCCGAGCTTCGCCTCCGGCGTGCCGAGCCGCGCGTTCTCCGAGGCGACCCGGACGTGACAGGCCATGGCCAGCTCGCAGCCGCCACCCAGGGCGAAGCCCCCGACCGCCGCCACCACCGGCTTGCCGAGCTTCTCGATGCGGTCGAGCACGCGCTGGCCGCGGATCGACCGCTCCCTGCCCTCCACGGGACTCTGCCGGGCCAGCTCGCCGATGTCGGCCCCGGCCACGAACGCCTTCTCGCCCGCCCCGGTCAGGATCACTCCCCTCACCGACCGGTCGGCGGCGAGCGCGGCGAAGGCGTCGTCCAGCTCCTCCATGGTGCGGTCGTCGAGCGCGTTGAGCTTCTCGGGCCGGTTGATCGTCACGACCGCCACGCCCTCGCGGGTCTCCACGAGGATGTTCTGATATCCCATCTGCTTCGCTCTCTGCGATCCTCTGCGGCCTCGGCGTCCTTCCGTTAGATGAGCCCGGCCACGGGCTTCGGCGGGTCCTGGGAGTAGTCGTAGAAGCCCTTGCCCGTCTTCCGGCCGTGCAGGCCGGCCTGGACCATCCTCTTCAGCAGGGGCGGCGGCGCGAAGCGCCTCTCCCGGAACTCGTCGAACATGATGTCGGCGATGTAGCAGGTCGTGTCGAGGCCCACGAAGTCGAGCAGCGTCAGCGGACCCATCGGATGGCCGCAGCCGAGGCGCATCCCTTCGTCGATGTCGGCCACGGAGCCGACGCCCTCTTCGACGGCCCGGATGGCGTCGAGCAGGTAGGGCACCAGGAGGCGGTTCACGATGAAGCCGGTGCGGTCGGTGGACCGCACCGGCGTCTTGCCGAGGCTGCGGGCGAAGTCCAGCGCCTGCGCGAACGCCTCGGCCGACGTGAGGGGCGAGCGCACCACCTCCACGAGCTTCATGAGGGGCACCGGGTTGAAGAAGTGCAGGCCGACGAAGCGGTCGGCCCTCTTCGTGACCGCCGCCAGCCCGGTGATGGACAGCGACGACGTGTTGGAAGCGAAGATCGTGGAGGCCGCGCAGACGCGGTCGAGGACCTGGTACACCTCGCGCTTGACGTCGAGGTTCTCCACCACCGCCTCGATGACGATGTCGCAGCCGGACAGCTCCTCGAGCGAGGTCGTGCCCTGGAGCCGGCCGAGGACCTCGGCCTTCTTCTCCGCCGTGACCTTCCCCTTCTCGACGCCCCTGGCCAGGAACGATTCGATCTTCCCCAGGCCCTTCTTCAGGAGATCGCCGCTGACCTCGCTCACGATGACGTCGTAGCCCGCCTCGGCGCACACCTGGGCGATCCCGGAGCCCATGAGCCCGCAGCCGACGACGCCCACGACCTTGACTGGCATGATGAACGGTCCGTCAGTCCGCGCGGCGGATCACCATCGCGATGCCCTGCCCCCCGCCGATGCAGGCGGTGGCGAGCCCGTGGGCGAGCTTGCGGCGACGCAGCTCCATCGCGAGGCTCAGCAGCAGGCGGGTTCCGGTGGCGCCCAGGGGATGGCCGAGGGCGATGGCGCCGCCGTTGACGTTGGTCCGCTCGCGGTCGAGCCCCAGCTCCTTCTCCACGGCGAGGTACTGTCCGGCGAAGGCCTCGTTCACCTCGACGAGGTCCATGTCCTTCACCGCGAGCGCTGCGGCCTCCAGGGCCTTGCGCGAGGCGGGGACGGGGCCGATGCCCATGATCTCGGGCGGCACGCCGGCGATTCCCCAGGAGACGATGCGCGCCAGCGGACGCAGGCCGCGGCGCCGCGCCTCCTCGGCGTCGGCCACGACGAGGGCCGCCGCGCCGTCCACGATGCCGCTGGCGTTGCCCGCGGTCACGAAGCCGTCCTTGCCGAAGGCCGGCTTGAGGGCCGCCAGCCCTTCCCGCGTGGTGTCGGGGCGGAGGTGGTCGTCCCTGTCCACCCGCACCGCCTTCCCGCGCTCCTTCACCTCGACGGTCACGATCTCCTCGGCGAAGACCCCGCGCTCCCGGGCGGCGGCGGCCGCCTTCTGGCTCCGCAGCGAGTAGGCGTCCATCGCTTCGCGCGTTATGGCGTGGCGCCGGGCCAGGTTGTCCGAGGTCTGGGCCATGTAGAGCCCGCAGTACGTGTCGAGCAGGGCCACCATCAAGGAGTCCTCGAGCTTGCCCTCGCCGAGACGCAGCCCGACCCGCGCGCCCCGGATGACGTGGGGGGCCTGGGTCATGTTCTCCATCCCGCCCGCGAGCACGATGCGCGCCTCGCCGAGGCGGATCATCTGGGCGGCGGAGACGACGGACTGGATGCCGGAGCCGCAGAGGAGGTCTGCAGGGCGTCGCCCATCACCACGTGGTCGACCCACGCCGGCTCGACGCGCGTGCGCTCGAGGGCGGCGCGGGACGCATGGCCGCCCAGCTCGAGGGCGGAGACCTCCTTGAACGCGCCCACGTACTCGGCCATGGCGGTGCGCGCGCCGCCGAGGATCACGACTTCTGCCGGCATGCTCCGGTGACCTCCCGATCCGGACGTGGAAGCAAAGGATTATAGCACCCGAGGCTTGACGGGCCGCGCGGGCGGGCATTACGCTGCGCACCAGAAGCATGCCTGCGCGACGACTGCGCTGCGCTCTGGTGGCCGCGGCCCTCCTCGGCGGCTGCAACACGCAGTACGACAACCCGTTCGTCAACAGCAACCCCACCGCCGCTCCCCGCTCGGACGCCACCCTGATCTACACCAGCGAC
>QHVM01000149.1:0-535 GCA_003223555.1 Acidobacteriota bacterium
GAGCCACTGCGAGGGGTGATTGCAGATCTGCTTGAGGCGCATGAGGTAGGCGAGCACGGCCCCCCGGCGCTCGATGCCCGCCCCGATGCGCTCGAGCTTCTCGGCCAGGCTCTTCACGGATTCTTGATACAGCGCGGCCTGCATCTTGGTCAATCCACAGTACGCCCGCAGCTCCGTCTTCTCCGGCAGGTCGGCGATGACGCGCCGGTCGGTCTTGAGGCGCCGCAGGATGTACGGGCGCGTCAGCTCGCGCAATGGCGCGAAGCCGCCCGGTCGGGCGGCGAGCTGCTTGACGAACTCGGCGAAGGCCCGGGCGGACCCGAGGAGGCCCGGGTTCAGGAAGTCGAAGAGGGACCAGAGGTCGGTCAGGCGGTTCTCGACGGGCGTGCCGGTCAGCGCCGCCCGGCTGCGCGCCCGGAGGGCCTTGACGGCCCGCGCCTGCTTGGCGCCCGGGTTCTTGATCGCCTGCGCTTCGTCGAGGACGACGAGGGGCCACTCGGTCTCCGTCAGCCAGCGGAGGCGGTGGGTCAGCCCG
>QHVM01000149.1:551-2982 GCA_003223555.1 Acidobacteriota bacterium
TGATCTCCTCCGGCGCCTTCTCCGCTCCCGAGGGATGCGCGACGAGGACGCGCAGTGACGGCGCGAACCGGTCGATCTCCACCTTCCAGTTGGCGATCAGCGACGCGGGGACCACCAGCAAGGCCGGACGGGCGTCGCGCGCGGCGGACGGGCGCTCCTTGAGCTTGAGCAGCAGCGCGAGGACCTGGATGGTCTTGCCGAGGCCCATGTCGTCGGCGAGGCAGGCGCCCAGGCCCAGGCGGTGGAGCAGCGAGAGCCAGCGGACGCCCACCTCCTGGTAGGGCCGTAGCTCGGCGTCGAGCCCGCGGGGCGGCAAGGCGTCTCGCAGCACGTCGGGCTGGCGGAGCCCGTCGAGCGCGTCCTGGAGCCACCGGCCCGCCACCACGTCCGACCATGCCGCGGCCTCGGGCGCCGGCATGGCGCCGCCGCCCTCACCGAGGCCGGCTCCGGCGAGGAGCCGCATGCCCTCGATGAAGCTGAGGCCGTCGCGTCCCGCCGCCGCCTGCACCTTCTTCCAGTGCGCGAGCGCCTCCCGGAGACGCGTCGCATCCAGCTCGACCCACTTCCCCCGGATCAGCGCGAGGCCCCCCGAGGATGAGGCGACCTGCTCGATCTCCGCCTCGCTGAGAGTCAGGCCATCCAGCGTCAGCCGCACGTCGAAGTCCAGCAACGCGTCCGTCCCGAGTCCCGCCGGCGCGCGCGAGCCGACGGTCACCTGGACCTGAGGCCGTGGCGGCCGTCTGGCCGACCACCAGTCAGGCACACGCACGACCACGCCCGATTCCTCGAAGACGGGAACGTCCTTCAGGAAGCGGTACGCCTCCTCCGGCGTCAGGGCCAGCGGCCGGTACACGTCGCCGGAGTCCACCAGCTCGCGCAGCAGCCGGCTCCGCGCCGACGCCCGCTGCACGGGCTCGAGCAAGGCCAGGAGCTTGGGCCGGTTCCCCTCACCCGCGTACTCGCGGATCGCCTCGCGGAGCGGCCGATGCCGGGGCCGGCCGTGGTTCCCGAGCCGTGCGCTGTAGGTGGCGAGGAACGCGAACGGGGCGTCGGGCTCGGCCCGGTTCTCCGCGAGGTGGAAGTGCACGCGGCCCACCAGATGCCAGGCGGCGTGCCGTGACCGCAGGTACGCCTCCACTGACCCGTCGAACTCCGCCAGCTCGGCGCGGCAGGCGGTGTTCATGGCCTCCCAGAGGGAGCCGAGCACGCCGGCATCCAGGTACTCGCCGCCCGGCATCGGCGGCGCGCCGGCAGCGAGCGCCGCGACGTCGGCCTCGGGGAAGGGCAGGTGGAGGCGCTTCCGGCTCGCCTCCAGCTCCGGCTGCGCGCAGAGACGCGTGACGAAGGCACGCCCCACGTCGCGCCAGAACGCGACGCTTGGCGGCAGGGGCGTGTCCACCTCGGCCGCGCCGAGCTGCAAGAGGCCGTGGCCGGTGCCCCGGCCGAGCGCCGCGCCGATCCGTTCCGCGGCGGCCGGATCGAGGGGATCGGCGTCGGGGGCTTCGCGCAGGACCAGCCTTCGCGCGGGCGTCAGGGCGAGGACGAAACCCGGCCCGGCGCCGACAGTCGCGGCGGGCGCGCTCGACGTCGTCACCGGTCAGGGGCAGTCGGCAGCGTCACGGTGGTCAGACGGCGCCCGTTCCCGCCCGCGGCGAGGGTGATACGTCCGCCCTCTCGAGGAGAGCGAGCACCTCGTCGGTCCTCCGCACGCGCCCGAAGGGGCCCTGGAACGAGAGCAGGGTGGCCTCGTTGATCTCCGGGGAGAAGGCGGCGCAGCCGTCGTCGAGCAGCACCACCTCGTAGCCGCGATCGGCGGCGTCTCGCGCGGTGGTCTCCACGCAGACGTTCGTCACCACGCCGCCCACGACGAGGGAGGCGATCCCCAGCGAGCGCAGGGCGTGATCGAGGCCGGTCGAGTTGAACGTGCCGTAGGTCGTCTTGTTCACGACGAGCTCCCCCGGTCGCGGCTCGAGCGTGGCGACGATGCGGGCCCAGGCGTCGGCGCGCGGGGGAATGGCGACGTCACCCACCGCCGCACGGTTGGCCGCGTTCCGTTGCTGGAAGATCGGCATCAGGTCGCGGCCATCGGGCAGCTCGGAGGCCACCGTGGTGTAGACGATGCGCAGCCCATGGGCGCGGAAGAAGTCCAGCAGCCGCCGCAGTGACGGCTCGACGACGCCCCGGCCGCGCTCCTGGAAGTGACCCAGCACGCCGGGCACGACGCGCTCGCAGGCCCGTGAGAACGGCGAGGCGGGGTTCAAGAAGTACTCCTGCATGTCGACGATCACCAGCGCCGTGGTCCGGCGGTCGAGCGCCAGCAGCGTCGCATTGCGCCGGCGCTGAAGGGCCACGTACTTGTCGTGCGCGATGCTCACCGTCACCCTCCTCGCTCGGCGTGTCCGCCGCCTCGTGTCCGCGTGGAGATCCGGGG
>QHVM01000111.1:0-6760 GCA_003223555.1 Acidobacteriota bacterium
GGTGTTGAGGGCCACCGCGGCGCCGTGGGCGTGCAGCAGCGAGACGGACTCGACCCCCGCCGCGGTCGTCGACGGGAACCCGAAGATCTCCTTGTCCAGCACGCCGTCCACGTCCATGACCACGAGCGGCGAGCGCCAGCCGATCGGGGGCGCGACCCGGCACAGCCCGCCGGAGAACCGCGCCATGTGCGCGGTGAGGAAGTCGCGCGCCTCGATGTAGCTCCGGTTGAACTCCGGGTGGATGTGGATGAGACGCGGATCCTTGAGGTTGTTGAGGGCGGCGCTGAGGGCCGCCGTGCCCGCCAGCAGCTTGTGCACGAAGAGCCGTTGCTCGACGCCTTCGTCGCCCGACTCGGGCTGAGCCGCCTCACGGTGCACCAGACCTTCCGCGACACGACCGTCCTGGCCCGGGAGGTCGACAAGGGCGAGGGACTTCTCGCCCTCCTCCGGCTGGCGGGGCAGGAGGACCTCGACACGGTCGCCATCGGTGACTCGGAGCCCGACCTTCCCATGTTCCGCGTCGCCCGGCGGTCCTTCGCCCCCAGCCAGATGTCGGGGCGCGGCCCGGCCCGATCGCTCGGCTGCCACGTCACCGACCGGCCTTTCCAGCCCGGGCTGCTGCGGGCCGTGCGCGGCATCGTTCACCCCGACGGCGGGCGATGTGCGCGGTGCCGGCCGTGCCCGGCCCC
Organism: Acidobacteriota bacterium; assembly: GCA_003223555.1. Lineage (GTDB taxonomy): Bacteria > Acidobacteriota > Vicinamibacteria > Fen-336 > Fen-336 > AA32. The sequence continues at coordinate 690 of QHVM01000111.1, forward strand.
GCCCGCCGAGGGCCTGCTGTGGGAGCTGATGAAGACGGCCGACCGCCGGCCGCTCGTCTCGTTGCTGAGGGCGCTGGCGGATCCGCGCTCGCTGCAGGCCTTCGCAAGATGAGCGCGGCGGCGCTTCGCGTGGTCCCCGGCCCCGAGGTGGAGGTCTACCTGCGCGAGCAGCGGCGGAGGGGCCTTCCCGCCGTGTTCGACCTCGGCTGCGGGGGGCACAAGACGGCGGGCGCCTTCGGCGTCGACGCGATCCGCCTGCCCGGGGTCGACCTGTTGCACGACCTCCAGGCGAGGCCGTACCCCCTGCCGGACGACTGCGCCGACGAGGTCGTGCTCAGCCACGTGCTGGAGCACTTCGCGGAGCCCCTGGCCGTGCTGGAGGAGGTCTGGCGCATCACGCGGCCGGGCGGGCGGGTGGCCATCCGAACGCCGCACTACTCCGGGCCCTTCGCCTGGAAGGATCCCACCCATCGCCGCGCCTTCTCGTCCGAGTCGTTCGGCTACTTCGGAGAGAACGGCTACTCCTACTACACGCGGGCCCGCTTCCGGACCGAGCGCGTCCGGCTGAAGTACTTCATGGAGGAGGAGCAATGGGCGCGGCCGTACCGGGCGTGGGCGCGCCTGGTGCAATGGGTCCTCGACCGCCATCCCACCTTCGGCGAGAGGTTCCTCTGCTACCTGGTGGGCGGCATCGACGAGCTCCAGGTCACCCTGGAGCCGGTCAAGCCCGGGCCGCCCGAGGCCTGACGTGCTGATCCTGGAGCGCATCGACGACGAGCGCCGCTTCGCCGGCCTGGCCGAGGAATGGGACGCCCTGCTGCGCGACAGCGCCGCCGACAGCATCTTCCTCACCTGGGAATGGCTGCACACGTGGTGGCGGCACCTCGCGGGGCGGCGCCGCCTGTTCCTGCTCACCGTCCGCCACCGCGGGGAGCTGGTGGCCATCGCGCCGCTCGCGTTCGCGCCGCCGCAGCTCAAGCGGTTCCTCCCGTTCCGCTCGCTGCAGTTCCTGGGCACCGGGACGGTCGGCTCGGACTACCTGGACCTCATCGTGCGTCGCGGCTGGGAGGACGCGGCGGTGACCGCGGTGGCCGGACGCCTGCGGTCCGAGAAGGCCATGCTCGAGCTGCATCAGCTCCGCGACGAGGCGCTCGCCTGGCGGCTGGCGGGCTGCCTGGAGCCCGAGGGCTGGAAGTCCCGACAGGCCGAGACGGACGTGTGCCCGCTCGTCCCCCTGGCCGGTCACGACTGGGAGACGTACCTGGCCGCGCTCGGCTCCGCGCACCGCTACAACTTCCGGCGCCGGCTCCGCAACCTGCAGCGGCGGTTCACCGTCGAATGGCAGTGCGTCACCGCGGAAGCGGAGCGCCGGCCCGCGCTGGATCGGCTCATCGCGCTTCACCGGGCGCGGTGGGAGGACCGCGGCCGCTCCGAGGCATTCGCTTCCGAAGGCCTGGTGTCCTTCCACGAAGAGCTGAGCCGGCTGGCCCTGGCCCGCGGGTGGCTGCGGCTGCTGGAGCTGCGGCTGGACGGCCGCCCGGCGGCTTCGCTCTACGGCTTTCGCTACGGGCAGTCCTTCTCGTTCTACCAGTCCGGCCTCGACCCGTCGTTCGCCAAGCTCAGCGTGGGGCTCGTGACGATGGGACTGGCCATCAAGACCGCCCTCGAAGAAGGCGCCGGCGAGTACGACCTGCTGCACGGGGCCGAGCGCTACAAGTTCCTGTGGGCGCCGGAAGCGCGCGAGCTTCGGCGCCTGGAGCTTTACCCACCGGTCTGGCGCGGCTTCCTCTCCCAGCAGGCGGTGGCGCTGGGACGGGCCGCCCGGCGGACCGCGCGCCGGCTCCTGCCCTCGGCGGGGGTCCTGGAGCGGCGGGCGGGGCAGACGGGCCGGCCCGAGGACCTCGGGGCGGGCCCCGCTGCGTCGGCTCGGGGCCCGCTCGCCTCCCCGACCTTCGATGCGCTGGTGCTCGATGCCGGGTTGCGGCAGTCGCTCGTCACCGTGCGCTCTCTGGGCCGGCGCGGGCTGCCCGTCGCGGCGCTGGAGACCTCGACGAGCGCCCCGGCGTTCTCGTCGCGCTGGTGCCAGCAGGCGTTCGTGGCGGCGGCCGACCTCGGGACCGAGGCGTACCTGGCCGACCTGGAGCAGCTGCTGGACCGCACCGCGGCGCGAGTGCTCATCCCGTCCCACGACGGCACGATCGCCCTGCTCCGCCGGCACCGGGCTCGCGTGGAAGCGCGCGCGCGTATCGCGCTGGCCGACGAGCCGGCCATGGACGTCGCGGTCAGCAAGGAGCGGACCCTGACGGTCGCGGAAGGGCTGGGGCTGCGCATGCCGCGTGGCCTCGTCGTCCGTGACCCCTCCGAGGTCCCGGCGGCCCTGAAGGAAATCGGCTTGCCGGCCGTGGTCAAGCCGAGCGAGTCCTGGCTGGGCGCGGGGCAGAGGGGCACCCGCGTCGTCTCCCAGCTGGTGACGACCGCCGATGAGGCGGCCGCAGCGGTGGCCGAGCTGACGCGCTTCGGCGGCGTCACCCTGTTCCAGCAACTGCTCTCCGGACGGCGCGAGGCGGTGAGCCTGCTGTACGCCAACGGCGAGGTCCATGCCCGGTTCGCGCAGTGGGCCAAGCGGACGAGTCCTCCCCTGGGGGGAGAGTCGGTGCTGCGGCAGAGCATCGCGGTCCCGGACGACATCGGCCGCCAGGCCGAGCGGCTGGTCCGCGAGATCGGCCTGGAGGGCTATTCGGAAGTGGAGTTCCGCCGCGACGGCGCCGGGGTGCCGTACCTGATGGAGATCAACCCGCGGCTGTCCGCGTCGGTCGAGGTCGCGTTGCGGTCAGGGGTCGACTTCCCCTACCTGCTCTACCAATGGGCGAGCGGGCAGCCGATCGACAAGGTCGAGACCTACCGCGTCGGGGTCTGGATGCGCTACCTCCGGGGGGACTTCATGACCACGATCGCCGCGCTGCAGCAGCGGGGCCGGCCGGGGGTGACGCCGCCGGTGGCGGCCGTGCTCGGCTTCGGCATGTCGTTCTTCAGGCCCATGGCGTACGACTACCTCGACTGGGAAGACCCTCGGCCGGCGTTCAAGGCGGCGGCCGACTTCACGCGATACGCGGCGCGGGCGGTCATGAGCGGAAAGCTGTACCGGCTGAAGAAGAAGTTCGCATGAGGAGCTGAGCGACATGAGCATCCCGGGATCGTCAACCTCCCTGGCGCCTTACGACGCCGTCGTCGTCGGCGCCGGCCCTTACGGCCTGTCCACCGGAGCCCACCTGCTCGGGCGGGGCTTGAGGACGGCGGTCTTCGGCAAGAGCCTGGAGCTCTGGCGGCGCCACATGCCCCAGGGCATGATGCTGCGCTCGCACTGGTGGGCGACCAACCTCTCCGATCCGGGCCGGAAGTACGGCTTCGAGCGCTTCTTCCGGGAGTCCCGCTACGACAAGTGCTATCCGGTGCCGAGGGAGGCGTTCATCGAGTACGCCCGCTGGTTCCAGGAGCGGGCCGTGCCCTGTGTCGACGAGACCTACGTCGGGTCGATCGAGCGGCGGGACGGCCACTTCCTGCTGGCGCTCGAGGACGGGCGCGAGGTGCGCAGCACGGCGGTGGTCATGGCGCTGGGGCTCCGCTACTACGCCCATCGTCCGGAGCCCCACGACCGGCTGCCCTCCGAGCTGGTCTCCCACTCCAGCGAGAACCACGACCTCGGTCGCTTCCGGGGAAAGGTGGTCGTCGTGATCGGGGGCGGACAGAGCGCCATCGAGTACGCGGCGCTGCTCCACGAGGCGGGGGCCGCCGTGCACGTGGTCGCGCGCCGCCCCGTCCGGTGGCTGGAGCGGGACCGGGCGGCCGAGCGGACATGGCGCGAGAAGATCCTGGCCCCGAACGCGAGCATCGGCCCGGGCTGGATCAACTGGATGCTCGACCACTGCCCCTACTTCTTCTACCGTCTCGCCCCGGAGACCAAGGCACGCGCCCTGCGCGTCTACTACGCGGCCACCGCCGCCCAGTGGCTGAGGGACCGCGTCGTCGGCAAGGCGACGCTTCACGAAGGGCAGACGGTGCTGAAGATGGAGGTGGTCGAGGGAAAGGTGGAAGCGGCCATCTCGGACGGAGAGACGCTCAGGGCCGACCACGTGATCCTCGCCACGGGCTACAAGGTCGACATCGGCCGGCTGACCATGGTCCATCCCTCGCTCCGGGAGGAGATCCGGACGGACGGCGGGATCCCCGTCCTGAACCGATGGTTCGAGAGCACCGTGCCCGGCCTGTACTTCGTCGGCCTGACGTCGCTGCCCGCTTTCGGACCCCTGTTCCGCTTCGTCGCCGGGTGCGGAGCCGCCGCCCGCCGCGTGGCGCGCGCCGTCGCGCGGCGGAGCGCGGCCCGCCCGGCCTTCCTGCCCCGCCCCGCCCAGGGCCTGAGCATCGGCCCGGCCTCCACCATCGACTGAGCCAGCCCGTCCACTCCGGTCCCCTATGAGCCATCGCGCATACGTCAAGACGGCCGCCGCCGAGGCGCTGTGCCGTACCGGCGCCGACCGGCTGTGGCGCGTCCCGGCGCCGGAGAGGGCCCTCGTCCTGGGCTACCACCGGGTGGTGGAGGACGGAACGAGGGCCGGCTCGTCGGTCCCGGCCATGACCATCCGCACGTCCACGCTGGAGCGCCAGCTCGACGAGCTGGGCCGGTGCTTCCGCTTCGTGACCCTCGACGAGCTGGCGGCCGGTCTCGAGTCCGGACGTACGGCGGGCAGACCCGTGGTCGCCGTTACCTTCGACGACGGCTACCGTGACGTGTACGAGCACGCGCTCCCCCTCCTGCGGCGCAAGGGCATTCCCGGCGCGGTCTTCGTGGTGACGGACCTGGTGGGCACGGAGGGCCTGCTGAGGCACGACCGGCTCTACCTTCTCCTGAGCCGCGCATTCGCCCAGCCCCCTGCGGCGCGCTCTCGGCTCGGCCATGTGCTGCGCGGCCTCGGCTGGCGCGTCCCGATCCTCGAGGGCGGCGAAGACGGCCCGCCGGGCAACGCCTACGGGGCCCTGCGCGCCCTGCTCGAAGCGGCGCCCGCCGCCCACCTCGAGCGGCTGATGGACGAGCTGGTGCGAGTGGTGGGGCCGTTCGAGCCGCGGCCGGAGCTGCAGGTGCTGGACTGGGACATGGTGCGGGCGTTGCACCGCGCCGGCTTCACCGTCGGCTCGCACACGTGCACCCACGTCCTCCTGACCCGGGAAGGGCCCGAGCGGGTGCGCATCGAGCTGGCCGCATCGCGACGGCGGCTGGAAGGCGAGCTGGGGTCGCCCATCCGGCACCTCGCCTATCCCGACGGCCGCTTCGACGAAGCCGTCATCGGCGCGGCGGCCGATGCGGGATACGCCTTCGCCTATACCACGTGCCAGCACCGCGACCGCCGCCGACCGCTGCTGACCATCTCCCGGCGGCTGCTGTGGGAGGACTCCTGCCGGGCCGCCGGCGGGGGCTTCTCGCCGTCGCTCCTGCGCTGCCAGGTCCAGGGTGTGTTCGACGTGGCCCGCCGCTGCCGCCAGGAGCACGAGTCGTCGCCCGCCGCCCGCCTGGAGCCGCTGCCCGCCTGACGCCGATATGGAATCCACGATCAAGCCCGCGCTGCGATTGATGGCCGGACGGGGGGTGGCCATGCTGGCCACCTTCCTGGCCCCGCTGGTCCTCGTCCGCGTCTTCGAGCCGGTGGAGTTCGGTACCTACAAGCAGCTCTTCCTCGTCTACGCGACCCTCTACAACATCGGCCAGCTGGGCATGGCGGAAAGCCTCTTCTACTTCCTTCCCCGCTCCGTCGGCCGGACCGGCGCCTACGTCGCCAACTCGCTGCTCTCGCTGGCCGCGGCCGGGCTGGGCGGCCTGGCCCTGCTCCAGGCGGGGGCGCCGGCGCTGGCGCGCTGGTTCGGCAACCCCGAGCTGGCCCGCCACCTCCCCCTGCTCGGGGTGTTCCTCTGGCTCATGCTGCCCGCGGCGGGGCTCGAGATCGTCATGATCGCGCGGCGGCGCTACGCGTGGGGGGCCCTCTCGTACGGACTCTCGGACCTGCTGCGCTCGCTGGCCCTCG
>QHVM01000111.1:6847-18934 GCA_003223555.1 Acidobacteriota bacterium
GATGCAGCGCCAGCAGCTCGCCTACGCGCTACCGTTCGCGCTGACCGTGCTGGTGGAGACGGTCCAGCTCAACTACCACCAGTACGCGGTATCGCACTGGTTCGACGCCGCCACCTTCGCCATCTATTCCGTCGGCTGCTTCCAGGTCCCGCTCATCGAGCTGGTGGCCAGCCCGCTCGCCAACGTGATGATGGTGCGCATGGCGGAGAGGCTCCGCGACGGCCGGGCCGACGAGGCGCTGGCCGTATGGACCCGGACCACCCGCACCCTGGCCCTCGTCTTCTTCCCCGTGCTGGCGCTCCTGCTGGTGAGCGCGCGCGACCTGATCGTGCTGCTGTTCACCGACCGGTACCTGCCGAGCGTGCCCATCTTCATGGTCTGGTCGCTCGCCCTGGGCGCCTCCGTGCTGCAGACGGACGCGATCCTGCGGGTGTACGCGGAGACCCGCTTCATGCTCCTGGTCGGCGTGGTGAAGCTGCTCATCATCGCGACCCTCATCGGCGCCTTCATCGGCGCTTTCGGGCTCCCCGGGGCGGTGCTCGTCTCGCTGGCGGCAACCCTGGCCATGAAGGCGGCGGTGCTGGCCCGGATGCGCCGGCTGCTGGGGGTCGGGCTGGGGCGGCTGGCCCCGTGGCGGGACCTGGCCGGGATCGGATTCGCGTCCGCCGCGGCGGCCCTGCCCGCGTTCATCGTGAAGGCGGCGGTGGAAGGGCCCGTGCTCGCCCGCCTGGCCTTGACGGGTCTCGCCGGGAGCGCCACCTACCTGGCCATCGTCTTCCCGTCGGGGCTTCTGGACGAGGGCGAGCGGCTGGCGGTCAGGACGTGGCTCCAGCGCTTCATGCCCGGCGTGATGCGGGCCGGCGAATCGGAGAGCTGAGGGCAACGGCCATGTGTGGCATCGCGGGGATCGTGAGCTTCGACGGCGGGCCGGTGAGGCTCGAAGACGTTCGGCGGATGTGGGCGGCCCAGACGCACCGCGGGCCCGACGACGAGGGCTTCTACACCGCCCCCGGGGTCGGGCTGGGCATGCGGCGGCTGAGCATCATCGACCTGGAAGGCGGCCACCAGCCGGTGCGGAACGAGGACGGGACGGTCTGGGCGGTCTTCAACGGCGAGATCTACAACTTCCGGGAGCTGCGGGAGCGGCTGCAGGCGCGCGGGCACTCCTTCTACACGGGGACGGACACGGAGGTCATCGTCCACCTCTACGAGCAGCGCGGCCCCCGCTGCGTGGACGAGCTGCGGGGCATGTTCGCCTTCGCGGTGTGGGACGAGCGCGAGCAGAGGCTGCTCGTAGCCCGGGACCGGGTCGGCATCAAGCCCCTCTACTACCATCCGGCGGGAGGGAGGCTGGCCTTCGCCTCGGAGCTGAAGGCGCTGTTGGAGCTGCCCGAGGTCGAGCGCGGCCTCAACTGGGCCGCGGTGGGCCACGTGTTCACGTTCCTGACCACGCCCCCCGCCGAGAGCATCGTCCAGGGAGTGTACAAGCTCGAGCCGGGGACCATCCTGGTCGCGTCGCGGACGGGCGTGCGGCTCTCGCGCTACTGGGAGCTGGAGTGGAAGCCCGACCATGCGAGCGGCGAGGCCGAGCTGGTGGAAGGCCTGCGTGAGCGGCTGGAGGAGTCCGTCCGGCTGCACATGGTCAGCGACGTGCCCCTGGGCGCTTTCCTCAGCGGCGGCGTCGACTCGAGCGCGGTCGTGGCGACCATGGCCCGGCTCAGCCCGCGGCCGGTGAAGACCTTCTCCATCGGGTTCCCGGAGCGGGACTACGACGAGCTGGGCTACGCGCGGCTGGTGGCGAGCACCTTCGGCACGGAGCACCACGAGCTGGTCCTGGAGCCCGACGTCCTCTCGGTGATAGAGGACCTCGCCTGGCACCTCGACGAGCCGTTCGGCGACTCCTCGGCCATCCCCACCTACATGGTCTCCAAGCTGGCTGCCGAGCACGTGACGGTGGTGCTGTCCGGAGACGGCGGCGACGAGCTGTTCGCCGGCTACGACCGCTACCGGGTCGAGGAGCGGGAGCGGAGGCGGGAGCGGCTGCCGGCCCCGCTGCGACGGATCCTCGGCGCGCTGGGCCGCCACGCGCCCGAGGGCATGAAGGGCCGCAACTTCCTGCGGCACCTCGGCCTCGACGGCCGCGAGCGCTACCTCGACGCCGCCACGTTCTTCCGGCGCGAGGAGCAGCGTGAGCTGTTCTCACCCGAGGTCTTCGCGCTGGTGTCGGCGGGCGATCCCTGGCGGGAGGCGGCCGCCGACCTGGGCCCTGGAGATGGGCACTGGCTCTCGTCGCTCCAGCACCTGGACATCAAGCAGTACCTCCCGCTCGACATCCTCACCAAGGTGGACCGCATGAGCATGGCCCACTCGATCGAGTCGCGCGTGCCCCTGCTGGACCACAAGCTCATCGAGTTCGCGGCCACCATCCCCCCCGAGCTGCAGTTGCGGCGAGGGGCGGGCAAGCACATCTTCAAGCGCGCGCTGCGCGGCCTCGTCCCCCCTTCGGTCCTCCGCCGGCCCAAGCAGGGCTTTGCCGTCCCCCTGGGCCGCTGGTTCCGCGGCCGGCTGGGCTCCTTCGTCCGCGAGCTGCTCCTGTCGGAGCCGGCCCGGCGGCGCGGCTTCTTCAACCCGGGGTACATCGAGCGCCTCCTGCGGCGCCACGACCAGGGACGCGAGCTGGACCTCCAGATCTGGACCCTCATCTGCTTCCGGCCCGGCCCGAGCGCGCCCCGTGGCCGCAGCCGACGCCGGCGGCCCTCGGCCACGCCTGAGAAGGGCAAACCCATGAAGCAAGTCGTCCGCAGAGGCCTGCAGGAGGTGGTGGTCGACGAGGTCCCCGACCCGGCGATCGCGGCCCACCACGTGCTCATACGGCCTCACTACTCGCTCATCAGCAGTGGGACCGAAGCGGCCAGCCTCCACCACGACGGCCTCCTCAAGGAGGTGGCCGACAACCCGTCCCACCTGCGCAAGATCTGGGAAGCGAGCAAGGTCATGGGGCCGGTGCGCACGCTGGCGGAGGTGCGGGCGAAGCTCAGCGAGTACGCCGTCCTCGGGTACTCGGGCGCCGGCGTCGTGGTCGACAAGCGCGCGGTGCCGGACCTCGAGGTGGGAGAGCGGGTCGCCTACGGAGGCGAAGGGACGGGCCATGCAGAAACGGTGCGCGCGGGCCGGAACCTCGTGGTCCGGGTGCCGGGGGCGCTGCCCCTGGAGCATGCCTGCTTCGCCACGCTGGGCAGCATCGCGCTCAACGCGGTGAGGCTGGCCGCGATCGAGCTGGGCGACGTGGTGGCCGTGATCGGCCTCGGGCTGGTGGGCCAGTTGGCGTGCCAGCTCGCCCGGCTGCAGGGCGCGGTCGTGATCGCGATCGACCTGAAGCCCGAGCGCGTGGAGCTGGCCCGGACCCTGGGCGCCGATCACGGAGTGGCGGCCGGCGGCTCGCTGGCCCCGGCGGTCAGCGCGCTCACCGACGGACGGGGAGCGGACCGGGTCATCGTGGCCGCCGCGGCCAAGAGCGCCGCGCCGTGCCGCCAGGCCCTGGAGATCGCCCGCGAGCGGGGGCGCCTGGTCGTGGTCGGCGCGGTCGAGCTGAGCTTCCCGTGGGCCCAGATGTATGCGAAGGAGATCCAGCTCCTCATGTCCCGGGCCTACGGTCCCGGCAGCTACGATCCGGTGTACGAAGCCGAGGGCCACGACTACCCGTTCGCCCACGTCCGCTGGACGGAGAACCGCAACATGGGGGAGTTCCTACGGCTGGCGGCCGACGGCAAGCTGCACATCCAGCCCCTGATCACCCACGAGTTCCCGCTCGAGCAGGCCGCCGACGCCTACGAGACCATCCTGGACCCGGCTTCGGGCAGCCTGGCCGTGCTGCTCCGGTACGGCGCGGCGACCGCGCCCGACGTGCGGTTCGAGCCGCAGCGCCGTATCGCGGCGGCTCCCCGAGCCTCGCGTCGGAGCGGGCTGCAGGTGGCCCTGGTGGGAGCCGGCAACATCGCCCGCTGGGCGCACCTGCCCAGCCTCGCCAAGGTCCCCGGCGTGGGGCTGCAGGCGATCTGCTCCACCAGCGGGGCGCGCGCCCGGAGCTACGCGCTCCGCTTCGGCGCCCGCTACTGCTGCACCGAGTACGAAGAGGTCCTGGCCGACCCGGAAGTCGACGTCGTCGTCATCGCGAACCGGCACCAGCACCACGCCCCCCAGGCCCTGGCCGCCCTCCGCGCCGGCAAGCACGTGTTCCTGGAAAAGCCGATGGCCCTCACCGAAGAGGAGTGCCGTTCGCTCTGGAAGGCGGTCGACGAGACCGGGCGGCACCTGGCGGTCGGGTTCAACCGCCGCTTCGCTCCCCTGTACCGGGAGATGAAGCGGCAGCTCGGGCGCCGGACGAGCCCGGCCGTGGTGAGCTGCCGCGTGAACTCGCCGGTCTTCTCGGGCTCCCATTGGTCGGCCGATCCGAGCATCGGGGGAGCGATCCTGGGCGAGGCATGCCACTTCGTCGACCTCATCTACTGGCTGCTCGGATCGGAGCCGGTGAGCGTCTGGGCCTTCTCGCTCCCCGCTACCGGCCGTGACCCGATCGGCCCGAACAACATCGCGTCGAGCTTCCGCTTCGCCGACGGATCGGTGGCCAACCTCACCTACTGCACCGTCGGGAGCCGGACCTCCGGCGGCGAGCGGGTCGAGGTCTTCGCCCCCGGGCTGGGAGCCGACACCGAGGACTTCAAGCGCCTCTGCATCCGGACCACCCTGCGCCACCGCCGCCGGCCGTGGTGGCCCGACAAGGGGTACGCGGCGCAGCTCCAGTCGTTCCTGGGGGGGATCCGCGAAGGCCGGCCTCCCGAGGTCACCGTACGCGACGGTGCCCGCGCCACCCTGGCCTGCCTGGCCATGCTGGAATCGGCGCGGAGCCTCCGGCCGCGCGAGATCGATCTCGCCGCTCTCCATCCCTGATCGAAGCCGATGCGCATCCTTCAGCTCGGCGCCTATCCGCCGCCGCACGGTGGAGTGCAGGCCAACCTGGCGGCGATCCGCCAGTTCCTGCTCGACCGAGGGGTCCCCTGCGCCGTCGTCAACCTCACGCGCCACCGCCGAGCGGCCGGGGCCGACGTCTGCTACCCCCGGAACGCGCTCCAGGTGCTGGGACTCCTCCTGCGCCTCCCGGCCGACGTCGTGCACCTCCACATCGGAGGAGATCTCAGCCTGCGCCTCGTCGCGCTGGCGCTGGTCTGCAGCCTCCTGCCCCGGCGGAGGGCCGTGCTGACGTTCCATTCCGGCGGCTACCCGTCATCGCCCGCCGGGCGTCGCGCGCGTCCCTGGACCGTGCGCGGCCTCGTCTTGCGGAGGCTCGACCGGCTGGTGGCGGTGAACCGGGAGATCGCCGATCTGTTCGTCAGGTTCGGTGTCCAGCCTGACCGCATCCGCCTGATCCCCCCCTTCGCCATGGGCCGCCCTTCCCCGGAGGCCTCCCTCCCCGAGCCGATGCGGGGCTTCTTCCGCGCCCACTCGCCCCTGCTCGCGACGGTCGGTCTGCTCGAGCCGGAGTACGACCTTCCGTTGCAGGTCGAGCTGCTGGGCGTCCTGCGCCATCGTCATCCGGAGGCGGGCCTGGTCATCATCGGCTCCGGCAGCCTCGAAGCGGAGCTGCGGCGCAAGATCGAATCGGCGCCCTACGCGGAGCACGTCCTGCTGTGCGGCGACGTCCCGCATGCGGCCACGCTCCGCGCGATCGCGGAGAGCGACCTGCTGCTCCGAACCACGCTCTACGACGGCGATTCCGTCGCCGTCCGGGAGGCGCTGCACCTCGGCACGCCGGTGATCGCCACCGACAACGGCATGCGGCCCGCCGGCGTCGAGCTGGTCCCTCCCTCCGACCTCGCGGCGCTGCAGCGGGCGGTCGAGGGGCGCCTGGCCCGGGCGGGAACGCGCGCGCCCCTCTGTGGCAACGGCCAAGAGAACCTCGAGGCGGTCTTCCAGCTCTACGAGACGCTGGCGGGCGAGCGCGACCGGCGCCGGCCGGCCGGGCAGTTCATCCCCGCCGGCCTCCCGCGGGAGCCGGGGCATCCGTGAACGCCGAGGGGGCGACGGTGACGCGGCCGGCGGTCCTGCTGGCGCTGGCCGTGTGCCTGCTGGTTCCCCGGGGCGCGCTCGCCGACCTGGTGGACCAGGAGGTCCGTCTCCCCGTGAACTACTCCGTGCTGGTTCCACCGCCGGCGGGGCAGAGCTACCTCGATCCGGTGTTCGGCACCGCGGTCCGCCGGATCTCGGACGCCCGCAACCAGCCCAACGCGGGCGACGTCGGGAACCTGGCCTTCATCGTCAACGAGTACTCGACGGTGTCGCCGTTCAACCGGGACGACTCCCGGCTCCTCCTCGTCCACCAGAGCTACTTCGCGCTCTACGACGGCGAAGGACGCTACCAGCAGGACCTGCCCATGGAGATCTCGGCCGCCAGCGAGCCCCGCTGGTCGCGGACCGACCCCAACGTCCTCTACTACGTCTACGGCAACAGCCTGAAGAGCTACGACGCCTCCCGCGGCGTCCGCGCCGCCGTGCACACGTTCGCCGAGTACTCGAAGATCTCCGGCCGCGGAGAGTCCGACATCTGCTTCGACGGGGACCACTTCGTGCTGGTCGGCGACGACCACGACATCTTCGTGTACGAGCTGAGCACCGGCACCAAGGGGCCGGTGCTCGATGCCGCCGGCCGGGGCTTCGACCAGGTCTACATCGCCCCCGGGGACAACGTGCTGGTGGGCTGGCTGCAGGGCGGGACCGGCCGCTACAACGGAGTCGAGCTCTACGACCGCAACATGACCTTCCAGCGCCAGGTGGCCCCCGCCATCGGGCACATGGACGTCGGGCGCGACACCGACGGCCAGCCCATCGTCCTCTGGATCAACGCCGCGGATCCACAGGCGCCGGCCAACTGCCAGAACGCCGTCGTCAAGATCCGGCTGGCCGACGCGCAGCGGACCTGTCTGCTCTCGCTGGACTGGAGCCTTTCCGTGCACGTCTCGGCCCCCGACGCCGGCAACTGGTTCTTCCTGAGCACCTACGCGGCCAGCGATCCGCTGCCGGGGCCCGGGACGTGGCGCCGCTACACCAACGAGATCCTGCAGGTCCGGCTGGACGGCTCCGAGGTCCACCGGCTCGCCCATCACCGGAGCCGTCCGGCGAACGACTACTGGTACACGCCCCGGGCGGCGGTGGACCGCGACGGCCGGCGGCTGGTCTACAGCAGCAACTTCGACCTGCCGTCGATGCTCGGCTACGACCGGACCTATTCCGACGTCTACCTGGTGGACCTCACCGCCATCTCCCCCTCCTACGCCGGCTCGCCGTCGCCCGTCGGGGCCCGCTACGAGCAGGACACCGCCCCGGCCAGCTACAGCGGCGCCTGGTATCCGAACCAGACCTTCTTCCACAGCGGCGGCACCGCCGCCCTGGCCACGGATGCGGGCGCGCGCGCCACGTTCGCCTTCTCCGGGAACGGCGTGCGCTGGATCGGTTACCGCGACCAGTGGTCCGGCATCGCGCGCGTGTGGGTGGACGGGCAGCTGCGGTCGACCGTGGACACCTACGCCTCCCCGGCCCAGGCCCAGGCGCTGCTGTTCTCCGCCGGCGACCTGGCCCCGGGCAGCCACGCGCTGGACGTCGAGGTGACGGGCACGCGCGGCGCGCTCTCCGCCGCCTCCTGGGTGTGGGTGGATGCATTCGAGGTGACGGTGCAGGCGCAGCAGGACGACCCGGCCGTCAGCTATACCGGCGCGTGGTACACCAACAGCCTGCCGCTGCACAGCGGCGGGAGCGCGGCGCTGGCCGTGGACCCCGGCGCGCGGGCGAGCTTCCGCTTCTCGGGAACGGCGGTGAGCTGGATCGGCTATCGGGACCCGTGGTCGGGCATCGCCCGCGTGTACCTCGACGGCACGCTGCGGGCCGAGATCGACACCTACGCCGCCGCGACCCAGGCGCAAACGTGCATCTATACGCTCAGCGGCCTTCCCCCGGGCGACCACACGCTGGCCGTGGAGGTGAGCGGTCGCCGCAACCCGCTCTCCCTGGCGGGCTGGATATGGGTGGACGCTTTCGCGACGCTCCCCCAATGATGGAAGCGACCGCGCGACGGGCCGCGCTGGCCTGGCCGTCGGTGGGCGGCGCCCCAATGCGCCGGAAGCTGGCGCGCCTGCGGCAGATGGATCTGGCCGAGATCGCGGGCCGCACCCGGATGGAAGCCGCGAAGTGGTGGGACCGGGTGGTCCCGAGCGGGCGGCGGCGCCGGCCGGCCGGGACGGCGCTGGATTGCCGCCGGCGGCTCGAGGCGTTCCGCGAGGCCGCCCCCTCGCACTTCTTCGCCGGGTGCACGGACGCGCGCACGCCCGAGCTGCTGGCCAGCCGCGCTCCCGAGGCCACCCGCGAGCTGCTGGCTGCCGCCGACCGCGTCCGCGCCGGCCGCTTCGACCTGCTCGGCTACGAGGCCCTCTCCTTCGGCGACCCGATCGACTGGGACCTGGACCCGGTCTCGGGGCGGCGGGCGCCGCTCGTGCATTGGAGCCGGCTCGACCCCCTGGACGCCGACCGGCTCGGCGACAGCAAGGTGGTGTGGGAGCTGAACCGCCATCAGTGGCTGGTGGGCCTCGGCCAGGCCTATCGGACGACGGGCGACGAGCGCTACGCGGAGGCCGCGCTCGCGTACGTGGAGCACTGGCTCGCCGCCAACCCTCCGGGACGGGGCATCAACTCGGCGAGCAGCCTCGAGCTGGCCTTCCGGCTCATCGCCTGGTGCTGGGGCCTCGTGCTCTTCCGCGACTCGCCGGCGCTGCGGCCGGAGCTTTTCGCGTGGATGCAGGCGGCGATCGAGGACCATGCCGCGCACGTGGAGAAGTACCTCTCCGTCTACTTCTCGCCGAACACCCACCTCACCGGCGAAGCGCTGGGCCTCTTCTACGCGGGCGCCGTGATCCCCGAGCTGCCGGCGGCGCGCCGCTGGCGCGAGCGCGGCGCGGGCATCCTCGCCGAAGCGACCGCGCGCCAGGTGCTCCCGGACGGCGTCTACTTCGAGCAGTCCACCTGCTACCAGCGCTACACCGTCGAGATCCTGCTCCACTACCTGATCCTGTGCCGCC
This sequence comes from Acidobacteriota bacterium, assembly GCA_003223555.1. Lineage (GTDB taxonomy): Bacteria > Acidobacteriota > Vicinamibacteria > Fen-336 > Fen-336 > AA32. The sequence continues at coordinate 15,967 of QHVM01000111.1, forward strand.
GGAACGGCCTCGCCGCCCCCGCCAGCCTGGAGAGACGCGTCCAGGCGATGTTGGACTTCCTCCTGGCCGTCCGCTCACCTCGCGGCGAAGCGCCGTCCATCGGCGATGCGGACGGGGGGTGGCTGCTTCCCCTCGCCGCCCGCCGCCCGGGTGACTTGCGCGGGGTGTGCGGCACGGCAGCCGCGCTCTACGGGCGACCCGACTTCGCCTGGGCGGCGGGGGGGGCCGCGCCGGAGATCCTCTGGCTGCTCGGTCCGGCCGGCCTGGCCGCGTTCGAATCGCTCCGCCCGGCGCCGCCCGCGGCGCCTCCCTCGCGCCTGTTCGCGTCCGGCGGCTACGCGGTGATGCGGGACGGCTGGGGAAAGGACGGCCATCACCTGGTGTTCGACGTGGGCCCGCTCGGCTGCCCCGACAGCGGCGGCCACGGCCATGCCGACCTCCTGAGCGTCCAGTGCTGGGCCTTCGGCGAGCCCTTCCTCGTGGACGCCGGGACCGGCACGTACGCCGATGAGGGCTGGCGCACGTTCTTCCGCAGCACGGCCGCCCACAGCACGGTGATGGTGGACGGCGAGAGCCAGGCGCGGCCCGCCGGCCCCTTCGCATGGCAGCAGCGGCCCCGCGCCCGCCTGCGGCGCTGGGTCTCCACCGAGCGGCTCGACTTCGCCGACGCCGACCACGACGCCTATCGGCGGCTGCCCGACCCCGTCCGGCACCGGCGGCGCGTGCTCTTCGTGAAGCCCCGGTTCTGGGTGCTCCTCGACGACGTCGAAGGCGCGGACCGCCACCGGGTCGACCTGCGGTTCCAGTTCGGGGCGGTGCAGGTGACGCTGGGCCCGGAGACGTGGGCCCGCGCCACGGCGGGGGCCCGCAGCCTGCTCGTGCGGCCCATCGCCACCGTGCCGCTCCTGGCCGCGGTGCGCGAGGGGAGCCTCCACCCGAGGGAGGGATGGGTGTCGGCCGACTACGGCCAGCGGCAGCCGGCGCCCGCGATCGTCTACTCCGCCGAGGCGCCGCTGCCCCTGAGCGTGGTGACGCTTCTCATGCCTGTGCTGGACCCGACGGCGCCCCTGCCGGCCGTCGAGCCGCTGGCGCGGCCGGACGGCAGGCTCGTGGGGCTCGTCCTCGACGGCCAGCCGGTCGCGCTCGAAAGCGAGGATGTCGGCTTCGCCGGCCCGCCGCCGGCCTCGGGTGCTTCATGAGCGCAGAACCCGCCTCCGAACGACGGCTCACCGACGACGGCTACTGGGACGGCGTCCACGCCACCGAGGCGCAGGCCTGGAGCGGCACGCGCCTGAGGTCGCGGCTCAAGGCGCTGCTCGGACCGCGGCTCCGGGAGTCCATGCGGGCCTACGAGGACTACCTCTTGTGGGACGTCATCCTGCCTCCATATCTCGAAGGCCGGCGCGGCCAGGCGGCGGTCGAGATCGGAAGCGCGCCGGGAAGCTTCCTGACCCAGCTCCACGAGCGGTTCGGCCTCGTGCCCTACGGCATCGAGTACTCGCCGCCGGGAGCGGAGCTGAACCGGCGGCTGTTCGCCTCGCACGGGATCGACCCCGGCAACGTGATCGAGGCGGACTTCTTCGATCCCGGACTGCACCAGCGCCATCGCGAGCGCTTCGACGTCGTGCTGTCGCGCGGCTTCATCGAGCACTTCGCCGACCCGGAGGGCGCGGTGCGGAAGCACCTGGACCTGCTCCGGCCGGGCGGGCTTCTGATGGTCAGCGTGCCCAACCTCAGGGGGTTGAACCTGGCGCTGGCCTGGCTGCTCCACCGGGAAGTGGTGGCCATGCACAACCTGGAGATCATGGCCCGGCCGCGCTTCGCCGCCCTCTTCCCCGCCGACCTCGTCGAGCCGCTCTTCTGCGGCTACTACGGCACGTTCAGCTTCTGCCTCTTCAACGTGCGCCCCGGATCGCTCATGCGGCTGCCGCTCGCGGCCGGCCTGAAGGCGCAGGTCGCGCTCAACGCGCTCTTCCGGGGGCTCCTCAAGGACCGGGGGGCGGAGAGCGCGTGGTTCAGTCCCAACCTACTCTTCGTGGGAATCAAGCGCTGAGCGAAGGCGACGCTCGAGACATGCACATCCTGTGGGTGAAGCCGGGCGGGCTGTGGCCGCTGACGACGGGCGGCCGCCTGCGCAGCTTCCACACCGTCGACGAGCTTTCGCGGCGGCACCGGCTGACGCTGCTCACCAGCCACGGGCCGGACGAAGACCCGCAGGAGCTGGCCGCCCGGCTCCCCCACTGCGAGCGCGTCGTGTCGCTGCCCCACCGCCCCCCCAAGCTCGGCAGCCCGCGGCTGGCCGCCGCAGTGGTCGGCTCGTGGTTCTCCGAGCTTCCGGTCGACATGTGGAAATGGCGTGTACCCGCGCTGCGGGCCGAGGCCGCGCGGCTCATGGCCCGGGGCGACGTCGACGTCTGCGTGGCCGACTTCCTGGTCGCCCTGTCCAACGTGCCGCTGGACGGCCGGGTGCCGGTGGTGCTCTTCGAGCACAACGTCGAGCACGTCATCTGGAAGCGGCTCGCGGCGCTGGAGCGCCGGGGCTGGCGGCGCCTCCTCCTCGAGCTCGAGTGGCGCAAGGTGCGCCGCTTCGAGGCCCGGGCCTGCGCGCGGACCGACCTGACGATGGCGGTCTCGGAGGCGGACCGGGACCTGCTGGCCCGCACCTCGCCGGGGGCCAGGGTCGTCGCCATCCCCACCGGCGTCGACACGTCCTATTTCGTCCCCGACGGGCGGCCGGAGTCCGCGGCGGGCCTGGTCTTCACCGGCTCCATGGACTGGTTCCCGAACGAGGACGGCATGCTGCACTTCGTTTCGGAGATCCTGCCGCTCATCCGGCGCGAGGTGCCGGGGACCGCCTTCACGGTCGTGGGCCGAGACCCCTCGCCGCGCCTGCGCGAAGCGGCGGCGGGCGCCCGCGTGCACGTCACGGGCCGGGTCGACGACGTGCGCTCCTACGTCGCCGAAGCGG
>QHVM01000111.1:18954-38506 GCA_003223555.1 Acidobacteriota bacterium
ATGGGAAAGGCCGTGGTGTCCACCACGGTGGGGGCCGAGGGCCTTCCCCTCGTCCCCGGAGAGCACTTCATCGCCGCCGACGATCCGGCGCTGTTCGCGCGCGCCGTCGTATCGCTCCTCCGGGACCCGGGCCGCCGCCGGGTCCTCGGGGACGCGGGCCGGCGCCTGGTCGAGGAGCGGTACTCCTGGCCCCAGGTGGCTCGAGAGTTCGAGTCCGGCTTCAGAAAGGTGTTGCCCCATGCTTCGAGTTAGCGTCTTCGGGCTCGGATACGTCGGCTGCGTGACGGCGGCCAGCCTGGCCAAGGCCGGGCACGAGGTGACCGGCGTCGACACCAACGAGGACAAGGTCGCGATCGTGAACCGCGGCGCCTCGCCCCTGGTCGAGCCCGGGCTGGGCGACCTGCTGGCCGCGATGGTCGGCGCGGAGCGGCTCAAGGCCACGACCTCCACCGAGGAGGCCATCGAGGCCTCGGACCTGGCCCTGATCTGCGTGGGCACGCCCAGCCGCCCCAACGGACAGCTGGAGGTCGAGGCCGTCGTCCGCGTCGCCTGGGCCATCGGGCATGCCCTGCGTCACCGGGTCGAGCCGTTCACCGTAGTGCTCCGCAGCACGGTCCTGCCGGGGACCACCGAGCGCGTCCGTTCATGCGCGAGGGGTCCTCGCTGGCGGACTTCGCGCGGCCCCCGTTCACCCTGGTGGGCTCGGCCGATCCCGCGCCCGCCTCGACGCTGCGGTCGCTCTATGCCGGGGTCGAGGCGCCGTTCGTCCACACGGCGATGCGGACCGCGGAGATGATCAAGTACGTCTCCAACGCGTTCCACGCCGTGAAGGTCTGCTTCGCCAACGAGATCGCCGACGTGTGCGCGGCCTTCGGGGCCGACGCCCAGGAGGTCATGCAGACGTTCCTCCTCGACCGCAAGCTGAGCGTGTCCGAAGCCTATCTCCGGCCGGGCTTCGCCTTCGGCGGCTCGTGCCTGCCCAAGGACCTGCGCGCGCTACTGTATGCCGCCCGCACCGCCGACGTGCTGCCGCCGATGCTCGGCACGATCCTGCCTTCCAACGAGGCGCAGGTCCGCCAGGCCGTCGATGCCGTGCTCGCCACCCGCAAGCGGCGGGTCGGCGTGGTGGGCCTCTCCTTCAAGGAAGGGACCGACGACCTCCGCGAGAGCCCCCTGGTCGCGCTGGTCGAGGCCCTCATCGGCAAGGGCTGCGACGTGCGCGTCCTGGACGAGAGCGTCTCGGTGGCGCGGCTGGTGGGCGCCAACCGCCGCTACATCGAGGAGCAGATCCCTCACATCGCTTCCCTGATGTGCGAGGACGCCGGCCAGCTCCTGGCCCACGCCGAGGTCCTGGTGATCGGCAAGCTCGGCGAGGAAGCCGCCCTCGCGCTCTCCGGCGCCGGAGCCCACCAGGTGATCGTGGACCTCACCCGCGGCGCGGCCCGCAAGCTGGCCCGGCCGGGGGCGGCGGCCTGAGCCATGCGTCGCCCAACCCACCCCGCCGCCTTCCCGCGACTGCCGGCTCACTAGGAGATCCGCCGTGTGTGGCATCGTCGGGATCGTCGAGCTGGACCCCCGGGAGACCGTCTCGGAGCCGCGACTGCGCCTCATGCGTGACGTTCTGCGCCACCGGGGCCCGGACGGCGAAGGCCTGTTCCTGGACGGCCCGGTCGGCCTCGGACACCGCCGCCTGTCCATCGTGGACGTCGCCGGGGGCCATCAGCCGATGGCCAACGAGGACTCGACGGCGTGGATCGTGTTCAACGGCGAGATCTACAACCACGCTTCCCTGCGGCCGGGCCTGGAGGCGCGCGGGCACCGCTATGCGACGCGGAGCGACACCGAGACCATCCTGCACCTGTACGAGGAGGAGGGGGAGCGCTGCGTCGAGCGGCTGCAGGGCATGTTCGCCTTCGCGGTGTGGGACCGCGCGCGGCAGCGCCTGTTGCTCGCGCGCGACCGCCTGGGGATCAAGCCGCTCTACTACGCCCTGAGCGGCGACGAGCTGCTGTTCGCCTCCGAGGTCAAGGCCCTGCTGGCCGTCCAGCGGGGCCGGCCCCGGTGCAACGCCGCCGCGCTGCCGGAGTTCCTGGCCACCCGCTTCGTCTCCGGCGAAGAGACGCTGTTCGAGGGGGTACGGAAGCTGCGGCCGGGCCACGTCCTCTCGTGGTCGGCGGCCGAGGGCCTGCGTCAGCGCCGGTACTGGCGGTTGCCCGGCGGCCCGGATGATGCTCCGTCGACGCTCGAGGAGCGCGCCCAGGACGTGCGGGCCCGCCTCACCGAGGCCGTGCGCAGCCATCTCATGAGCGACGTCCCGCTCGGCGTCTTCCTCTCCGGCGGCCTCGATTCGAGCGGGCTGGCCGCCCTGATGGCGCCCCTCGTCGGCGAGCCCATCCGGACCTTCTCGGTGGGCTTCGCCGATCCGCGGGCCAACGAGCTGCCCTACGCCCGGCTGGTCGCCCAGGCGGTGGGCGCCGAGCACCGCGAAGTGGTCGTCACCCCCGAAGACTTCATCGGCGCGCTTCCCCGACTCATCTGGCACGAGGACGAGCCCATCGCGTTCCCTTCGAGCGTCCCGCTCTACTTCGTATCGCGCCTGGCCCGGGAGCACGTGAAGGTCGTGCTGACCGGCGAGGGGGCCGACGAGCTGTTCCTGGGCTACAACTGGTACCGGGTGACGGCCTGGAACGAGCGGCTCGGCCGTCCCTACTGGCGGCTCGTGCCGCAAGGGCTCCGCGAGCAGGTGCGCCGCCTCATCGGGGGATTGCCCCGGCCGGCGCGGCGATACGCCGAGCGGAGCTTCCTCGCCCTCTCGCCGGGTCCCCGGGGCCTCTTCTACGAAAACTTCGCCGTCTTCGGGGAAACGCACCAGCGCGGTCTGCTGGCGGACGGAGGCCTCCTCGCCGCCCGCGACCCCTATGCGGAGCAGATCCGGTGCTACGAGGAGGCCTTCGGCGGACCGTTGGAGAGGATGAGCCACGCCGATCTCCAGACCTATCTCGTCCGCCTGCTGATGAAGCAGGACCAGATGAGCATGGCCGCCTCGGTCGAGAGCCGGGTCCCCTTCCTCGACCACGAGTTGGTCGAGCACGTAGCCGCGATGCCGGGCCGCTTCAAGCTGCGCGGGCTGGAGACGAAGGCCGTCCTGAGGGCGGCGCTCCGAGACGTGGTGCCGCCGGCGATCCTCACCCGCCGCAAGATGGGCTTCCCGGTCCCCGTCGGCACCTGGTTCAGCGACGGCTTCTGGCCCATCGTGCAGGAGTTCGTGCTGGGACCGCGCGCCCTCCGCCGGGGATGGTTCCAGCCCCCGGCGCTGCGGCGGCTGGCCGAGGACCACCGTTCCGGCCGGGCCCGGAACGGCGACCGGCTCTGGCTCCTGGTGAACCTCGAGATCTGGCAGCGGATCTTCCTGGACGGTGAAGACGCGGACTCCGTCCTGCAGGGCGCTTCGTGGGCGCCCCGTCGGAGCGGCGCGCCGGCGGCGGTCCAGCCTCTCCGCGGCGTGGCCCCGCCCGTGTCCTGCGGGAGGGCGGCCCCGTGAGCGACCGGCCCTTCGTCACCGTCGCGATACCCTGCCTCAACGAGCGCGGCTTCATCGAGGCCTGCATCCGTGGCGTGCTGGACCAGGACTATCCCGCCGACCGGCTGGAGATCCTGGTCGCGGACGGCGGCAGTGGGGACGGGACGCGGAGCATCCTCGCCCGGCTGGCCGCGGAGCATCCCCGCCTGCGGGTCATCGACAACCCCGACCGGATCCAGGCCGCCGGCCTCAACGCCAGCGTGAAGGTCGCACGGGGCGAGGTCATCGTCCGCATGGACGCGCACTGCGAGTACCAGCGCGACTACCTGAGCCGGTGCGTGGAAGCGCTGGAAGCGACCGGCGCCGACAACGTCGGAGGCGCGCAGCGCGCCCAGGCCAGGACCTTCTTCCAGCGGGCCCTGTGCGCCGCGCTCCGCAGCCCTCTCGGCGTGGGCGGCGCCCGGTACCGCTCGGCCGAGAACGAAGGATTCGTCGACACCGTGTTCCTCGGCGCGTTTCGGCGGCGCGTGTTCGAGACCGTGGGCCTCTACGACTCGCGTGCGGTGACCAACGAGGACGCCGAGCTGAACCAGCGCCTGCTCGCGGCGGGGGGCAGGATCTACCTGAGCCGCGACATCGTGGTGCACTACTACCCGCGGGCCACCCTGCCGGCGCTGGCCCGGCAATACTTCAACTACGGCCGCGGCCGCGCCCGCTCCTTCCTGAAGCACCGGACGCTGCCGTCGCTGCGTCCCGCGCTTCCCTTCTTCATGCTGGCGGCCGCCGCCGCGCTGCTGGCCATCCCGTCCCTGCGCCCGCTCATCCCCCTCTCCTTCGCTCTCTACGCGCTGGCCACCGGGACCGAGGCCTTGCGCGTCGGGCGCCGCCTGGGCGCCGCCACCGCCGCCCTCGTGTGGGCGATCTTTCCCGTGCTCCACGTGTGCCACGGGCTCGGGTTCGCGGCGGGGCTGCTCCGCTATGCGGCGGGCCCGGACTGGGCGCCACCCGAGCGGCTCTCCCGCCCGGACCTCACGTGCTCGTGAATCCCATGGGCAGGCTGGCCTTGTCGGTGGCGGTGGTGGCGGCGGCGGCGAGCCCGGAGCTGCCGCGGGTGCACGTGGACACGACCCTGGTACCGCCGTCGGGGGCGACGGTGATGGTGCAGGCAGGAGCGAGCCTGCAGGCCGCGCTCGACGCCGCCCAGCCCGGCGACGCGATCCTGCTCGAGCCGGGGGCCATCTACGCCGGCCCCTTCACCCTGCCCGTCAAGCCGGGCAGCGGCTGGATCACGCTGCGGCCCGCGCTGTCCGACGATCACCTGCCGCCCCCGGGGACCCGGGTCGATCCCTCCTCCGCCTCCCGCATGCCCAAGCTCGAGTCGGGCTCCGGCGCGGTGGTCATCGCCGCCCCGGGCGCCCATCACTACCGCTTCATCGGCCTGGAGCTGCGGCCCAGGCCCGACACTTTCCTCTACAACCTGGTCACCCTCGGCACCACCGAGACGAGCCTGGCCGAGCTGCCCCACCACATCATCTTCGACCGGTGTTACCTCCACGGCGACCGCGCCAAGGGCACCCGGCGCGGCATCGCCATGAACTCCTCCCATTCCGCCGTCGTCGACTCCTACCTCTCCGATTTCAAGGAGGCGGGAGCCGATTCCCAGGCCGTCCTCGGCTGGAACGGCGTCGGCCCCTTCGCCATCGTCAACAACTACCTGGAGGCGGCGGGTGAGAACGTCATGTTCGGCGGCGCCGACCCCACCATCTCCGGCCTGGTCCCCGCCGACATCGAGGTCCGGCAAAACCACCTCGCCAAGCCCCTGGAGTGGAAGGCCGGCGAGCCCGGCTATCGCGGCACCTCCTGGACGGTCAAGAACCTGTTCGAGCTCAAGAACGCCCGCCGAGTGCTCGTCGACCAGAATCTCCTCGAGAACGACTGGGTCCAGGCCCAGAACGGCTTCGCCGTCCTCTTCACCGTGCGCAACCAGGACGGCTCGGCCCCCTGGTCCGTCGTCGAGGACGTCACCTTCACCCACAACGTGGTCCGTCACGCCGCCAACGGCGTCAACGTCCTCGGCCAGGACGACCTCCAGCCCAGCCAGCCCTCCCACCGCATCCTGATCGGCAACAACCTCTTCGATGACATCGGCGCCGCCCGCTGGGGCGGAGGCGGCTTCCTCTTCCAGCTCCTGGCCACGGCCGCCGACGTCACCATCGAGCACAACACCGCCCTCCAGACGGGAAACATCCTCTTCGCCGAGCGAGGGCCGCACCGCGGCTTCGTCTACCGCGACAACATCGCCCCCCACAACCAGTACGGCATCATCGGCAACGGCACCGGACCCGGAAAACCCACCCTGGCCGCCTACTTTCCGGGTGCCGTCGTCCGCAAGAACGTCATCGCCGGCGGCCCGCCCGACCTCTACCCCGAAGACAACTTCTTCCCCGCCTCCCTCGCCCAGATCGGCTTCGTCGACCTCCCGGCCGGCGACTACCGCCTCGCCCCCAACAGCCCCTACAAACACGCCGCCTCCGACGGCCAGGATCCCGGCGCCGACTTCCAGGGCCTTGCCTCGGATCGGACGGTAGGGTCGATCGTTCACGCCAGTGCCTCGGACGAGCCCCCCGGGGGAGGATCCGGGCCCCGGACCACCTGGCGTCGCCGCGGCGCGCTCCGGCTGATCGTCGGTCTGGCTCTGGTCGTCATCGCCGTCGCCGCCGCGGCCACGGCGAGCGCCACGCGGCAGCGGGGAGGAAGGCATGCCTAGCCGGGTCTGGAAGGCCTGGCCGCTGTCTCCGCCGGCCTGGCCGGTCGCCGCGGCCGGAGACCGATCCGCCGGCAGGACCCGCAAAGCCGCGCTCAACCTCGCGTTGGCGGTGGGCATGCTCGTCGTCGCATGCCTCGGGCTCGAGGCCGCCCTCGCGATGGCCCGTATCAACGGTCGCTCCCGGGTCGTGTTCGATCCCGAGAAGGGCGTCGCCTTCGCTCCGGGCGCCTACTACGTCGAGCGCAAGGAAGGGTTCTCGGAGGGGCATTTCAACTCCCATGGCTTCCGCGACTACGAGCGGACGTGGGAGAAGCCGCCGAACACCTACCGCATCCTGGTCCTGGGCGACTCGTACGTGGAGGCCTTCCAGGTGCCGCTCGAGCGGGCCTTCCCCGCCTTGCTCGAGGTCAGGCTCAACGCGGCCTCGCGGGCGAGGCGCTTCGAGGTCCTGGCCATGGGCCAGTCGGGCTTCGGAACCGCCGATGAGTACATGCGCTACCTCGATTACGGCGTCCGCTACTGCCCCGACATGGTCATCCTGGCCTTCCTGACCGGCAACGACGTCTCCGACAACTCCAAGGTCTTGCATCGCGAGCACATCGGCTTCTACTTCCGCCTCGATGAGCACGGAGAGCTGGTCCTCGACCGCTCGGCCCTGGACGCCTACGCCGGGCAGACGACGCTGACCGACCGCTTCTTCCGCGCGGTCAAGCGCCACTCCTATCTCGCCAGCCTGGTCTCCGAGCGGGCCTACCTGCTCCGGGAGCAGATGCGCGAGGAGCGGTACAAGCAGGCCCATGCGACGGCCGGCGCGCCCGAGGGCGGCCTGGACGAGTTCTCGGACCTGAACGTCTATCGACCCGACCCGACGCCGCGCTGGCGGGAAGCCTGGGAGATCACCGAGAAGCTGATCCTGAAGTTCGAGCACGAGGTCGAGAGCCGCGGAGGCTCGTTCGTCCTGGTCAGCCTTTCCAACGCCGAGCAGGTGCACCCGGAGCTGCAGCGGGAGCTCGTCCAGAAGTACGGGCTGCCCTTCGATTTCGACCTGCCGGACCGGCGGCTGCGGCGGCTCGCCGAGCAGCACGGCATCCAGTATCTCGACCTGATGCCGGCCCTGCGGGACTATCACCGGCGTACGGGGATCTACGTCCACGGCTTCGGCTCCGTGGTCACCGGGCACTGGAACGAGACGGGCCATCGGCAGGCGGCCGACGAGATCTTCTCCTTCCTCCGGTCGCGCGGCCTGGTGCCTCTCGACGACCGCCCCGTGGAGCAGGCTCGCGATGACCGCTGACCTCGCCGGACGGCCTCCCGCCGAGTGGTGGCGAGCCCAGGCGGTCGACCGGCCGCCGCCCGGGCCCGGCCCGCAAGAGGCCCGGACACCGGGCAGCGCGGTGCCGTTCGCGGCCCTGATGGCCTTCACGTTCATCTTCTTCATCGCCCCCCAGACGCTCTTCCCCATGCTCGGCGTCTTGCGCATCGCCCTGGTCGCGGCCACGTTCGCGATCGCGAGCTTCCTGTTCGACGCGATCGCCCACCGGCGTCCGGTGCCGTTCCCGCCGGAGGTCCGAATAGCCGTCTGTCTCGTGGGCTGGGCCGCCGTGACGTTGCCCCTGTCCTACTGGCCGGGGGGCAGCCTCTCGTTCCTGCTCGGCACCTTCCTGAAGTCCGTGACGATCTTCTGGCTCCTGGGCGGCGTCGTGACCACGCTGCCGAGGCTGCGGTGGCTCGCGTGGGCGCTGACGCTGATGACGATCCCGATCGCGGCCACGACGCTGGCCCACTTCGCCGCCGGAGTCACCATGGACAACCGCGTCGTCGGCTACATGGCGCCCCTCACCGAGAACCCCAACGGGGTGGCCCTCGTCCTGAGCCTGCTCCTCCCGCTGGCCCTGGGGCTCTTCTTCATCGCGCGCAGCATCGTGGCCCGCGCGGTCCTCCTGGCCGTCGTCACGCTGGACGTGTCCGCCGTCGTCGTCACCTTCTCCCGCGCCGGGTTCCTCACCCTGGCCACCGTCCTGGCGATGTACGTCTACCGGTTCCTGCGCCGCCCGGAGCGGCCGTGGGCGATCGTGATCTGCCTCGTCCTCCTGGCGTGCGCTCCACTGGTCCCGCCGGGCTATTGGCAGCGCGTGGGGACGATCACGGACGTCGAATCGGACCCGACCGGGTCGGCCCAGGAACGGCGGAAGGACACTCTGGCCGCGATGCACCTCGTGGCCGAGGACCCCGTCTTCGGGGCCGGGATCGGCCAGAACATCCTCGCCCTCAACGAGGAGAGAGGGAAGGCCGGAAGGCTGGTGCACAACGTCTACCTGACGTACGCGGTGGACCTGGGCGTCCCCGGCCTCCTTCTCTTCCTCCTGTTGCTCGGCTGGTGCGTCAACGACACGAGGCTCGTCCGGCGGCGGAGCGCCGCCGTGCCGCCTCTGCGGGATCTCTACTACCTCGCGGAAGCGCTGCTGACCAGCCTGGTGGCCTTTGCGATCGGCGCCTGCTTCCATACGAACGCCTACGAGTTCCACTTCTACTACTTCGGTGGGTTGGCGGTCGCCGCCCGACGTGTGTACGAGACGGAGACCGCGGCTCTCCTTCGTGGCGGACAGGAGGGATGATGCATCCCGACCGGATCAGGCTGATGATCTTCAACACCGTGTTCGCCATCGGCGGGACGGAGCGTCAGGTGGTGACCCTGGCCAAGGGCCTCGACCGCTCGCGGTTCGACCTCCATCTCGGCTGCTCGAGGCGCTCGGGGCCGTTCCTCGAGGAGCTGGAGAGGCTGGACCTGCCGATCACCGAATTCTCCATCAAGAGGCTCTACGGACTCCGCACGCTGAGGCAGCAGCTCAGGCTGGCCCGGTACCTGCGGCGCCATCGGATCGACGTCCTGCACGCCTACAACTTCTATTCGAACGTCTTCGCGGTCCCGGCGGCGAGGCTGGCCGGCGTACCCGTCGTCCTGGCCTCCATCCGCGACACCGGGGCCTACCTCTCGCCCGCCCAATGCCGTGTGCACAGGTGGGCATGCCGCCTGGCCCACCGGGTGATGGCGAACGCCGACGCGGTCAAGCAGTGGCTGATCAGCGACGGCTACGACGAGGAGAAGATCACCGTGGTCCGGAACGGCATCGACCAGACCCGCTTCAAGGCCGGTCGCGGCGGATCGAGCGTGCGGGAGGGGCTCGGGCTGCCGGCCGGGGCGCCGATCGTCGCGCTGCTGGCCCGGGTCAACCCGATGAAGGGCGTCGACGACTTCCTGGCCGCCGCCGCCATGGTCGCAGCCCGCTTCGCGGAGGCGCGGTTCCTGATCGTGGGGGGCAGCGCGATGGCGAGGGACGGTGTCTTGCTGAGCGATGTCGAGTACCGGCGCGAGCTGGACGGCGTGGCGAGCCGCCTCGGGATCGGTGGCCGCCTCGTCTTCGCCGGTCACCGGCTCGACATACCCGACATCCTTTCCGAGGTCGCCGTGTCGGTGCTGCCGTCGCTCAGCGAAGGGCTCTCCAACACGCTGCTCGAGTCGATGGCGGCGGGGGTGCCCGTGGTGGCGACCCGGGTCGGGGGCAATCCCGAGGTCGTGGACGAGGGCGTGACGGGGCTCCTGGTACCGCCCCGCGATCCCGGCGCCCTCGCCGGGGCGATCTGCCAGGTGCTCGGCAACCCGGCGCTGGCTGCGCAGTTCGGGGAGGCGGGGCGGCGGCGGATCGCCGCCCACTTCTCCCTCGAGCAGATGGTGCGCGAGACGCAGAGCGTCTACGAAAGGCTCCTGCGGGAAGTGGGCACGAAGCGGCGCCTGGTCGGCGCCTGGTCGGGGAATCTCTGAGAAGGAATTCAGCGACCCCCTGAACTCCGTTTCCGTATCCGCCTCGTTGCCGCCACGGGTCGTCGCTCCTAACTTTTAATCGGCGGTGAGAAGTGCTCTGCCCGGCTCTGCCCGCCGGCAACGACAGAGCAGTGCACGGGGCGTGCAGGCCGAGGGCCCGGGCAGGAAAGGGGGCCGTGATGAATCGAAAGGCTGACGCACACCACGCGAGGCTCGGTCGGGCGGCCGCCCTCGGGGCGATCCTCGGCGCGGCCTGGATCTGGCCGTCGGCGGCTTCCGCCCAGGTCAGCGGCCTGATCGTGAACGTGACCTCCCCCGCCGACGGATCCACCGTCGGCGGCGCGATCACCGTCAGCGCGAGCGTGAGCCCGCTGGGCGTCCTCGTGCAGCGCGTGCAGTTCCGCCTCGACGGCGCCGACCTCGGCGAGGCGGACACCTCCGCTCCGTACTCGGTCCCTTGGGACACGAAGACCGCGGCCAACGGATCCCACACGCTGCGGGCCATCGCCGAGGATGCGCTCGGCGTCTGGTACCCCTCGGACCCGGTCACCGTCACCGTCTTCAACGACAAGACGCCGCCGACGGTGTCGATCACCTTCCCGACCTCCAGCTCGGGCGTCTCGGGCACGATCGCGGTCACCGCCAACGCCTCCGACAACGTGGGCGTGGTGGGGGTCCGGTTCCGGCTCGACGGCGCTCCCCTGGGCGCGGAAGACATGACCGCTCCCTACTCGGTCGGTTGGGACACGACCACCGCCGGCGCGTCTCCCCTGATCACCGTGACGGTCTCGAACGGGCCCATCGCTTCCGGGGACGTCTTCGTGGCCATCGAGGACGGCAACGTGCAGTGGCACAACGCGGACGGGACGCTGCGACAGGTCCTGCCGTTCGTCTCCGACGGCCAGGTGAGCACCGTGGCCTTCGACGCCGCGGGGAGGATGTACGTGCCCCATTGGTGGGCGAAGACGCCGGGCGTGCCCGGCAACATGCTGGTGCGTTACGGTCCCGACGCGGCCGCCCTCGGGTTCTTCGGCGGCGGTTACAACTGCGACCCCTCGTCCATGGCCTTCGATTCCCAGGGGAACGTGTACGTCGGGCAGGCCGACTGCGACGCGCACATCCTGAAGTTCGACCCGGACGGGAGCCTGCTGGCCACGTTCGCCCCGACCGTCGTGAACCGCGGCACCGACCACATCGACCTGGGCGGGGACGGCTGCACGATGTTCTACACGTCGCGGAGCAAGGACGTCCTGCGCTTCCACCCAGCCGCTCCCGGGAGACGAGGCCTTCCACCTCCGCGTCCTTCCCGACGGGGGCGTGCTGGTGACCGACTCCACCGTGATCGTGCGCCTGGACGCCTCCGGCAACCAGGTCCAGACCTACGCCGCGCCCGGGGAGGCGAACTACTGGGGAGGGGTGGACCTGGTGGGCGACGGCACCTTCTGGGCGACCAACGCCTACAACGGCAACGTCTACAAGTTCGACCTGCAGTCGGGAGCGATCCTGGCCGGCTTCAACACCGGAACCGGCAACTACACCGTGGCCGGCGTGGGTGTCAAGCCGTGAGCGCCTGGTGATCCTCTGACGCAAAAGGCGGGGCAATGAACCGGAGAACCGTAGGATTTTGCGCGAAAGTCGTTCGTCCGATCACCGTGGCCGTGGTGCTCGGCTGGGCGTCCTTCTCGCCGTCGCCGGCCTCGGCGCAGCTGAGCGGCCTGATCGTGACCGTGACCTCCCCGGCGGACGGGTCCACCGTCGGCGGCACGATCCAGGTCAGCGCCAGCGTGGGCCCGTTGGGCGTGCTGGTCCAGCGTGTCCAGTTCCAGCTCGACGGCACCGATCTCGGCGCCGCTGACACCACTGCTCCCTATTCCGTCCCCTGGGATACGAAGACCGCGACCAACGCATCCCACACGCTGCGGGCGGCCGCCCAGAATGCGCTCGGCCTCTGGTTTTGGTCCGACCCCGTCACGGTCACGGTCTTCAACGACAAGACCCCGCCGACGGTGGCGATCAGCTCGCCGAGCCCCGGCGCGACGGTCACGGGCACCATCTCGGTCACCGCCAGCGCCTCGGACAACGTGGGTGTCGTCGGAGTGCAGTTCAAGCTCGACGGCGCCCCGCTGGGCGGCGAAGACACGGCTGCTCCGTACTCGGTTACCTGGAACAGCGCCAGCGCCACTCCCGGCACCCATACCCTGAGCGCGGCGGCCCGCGACGCTGCCGGCAACGTCGGCAACTCCGCGCCGGTCTCGGTCACCGTACCCGACACCACGCCGCCGACCGCGACCCTGACGTCTCCCGCCTCGGGCGCGACGGTCACGGGCACGATCTCGGTTACCGCCACCGCCTCGGACAACGTGGGCGTGGCCGGCGTCCAGTTCCAGCTCGACGGCGCGCCGCTCGGCGCCGAAGACACGACCGCGCCGTACTCGGTCCCGTGGAACACCGCGACCTCCACGCCCGGCTCGCACACGCTGAGGGCGGTCGCCCGCGACGCCGCCGGCAACACCGGCCCTTCCTCCGCGGTCAGCGTGACCGTGCCCGATACGACGGCGCCCACGGTCTCGATCACCTCGCCCGCACCGGGCGCGACGGTCACCGGCATCGTCGCGGTCAACGCCGCCGCTTCGGACAACGTAGGCGTCGCCGGGGTGCAGTTCCAGCTCGACGGCGCGCCCCTCGGCGCCGAGGACGCCTCGGCCCCCTACGCGGTCAACTGGGACACGACCAACGCCTCCCCCGGCTCGCACAGCCTGACGGCGGTCGCGCGTGATGGGGCGGGGAACAAGACCACCGCTTCGCCGGTCAGCGTCACCGTGCCCGACACCATGCCCCCGACGGTGACGATGACCTCGCCCGGCTCCGGCGCAACGGTCACCGGCGTCGTTGCTGTCTCCGTGACAGCCACGGACAACGTCGGCGTGGCGGGGGTCCAGTTCCAGCTCGACGGCGCGCCCTACGGCGCCGAGGACACCTCGGCTCCGTACTCGGTCAACTGGGACACGGCCAACGGATCCCACAGCCTGAGAGCGGTCGCCCGCGATGCGGCGGGCAACAACACGACCTCCGCCGCGGTCACGGTGACCGTTTCCAACGGCGCGCCGCCCGACACCACTCCCCCCACCGTCACCATGACGGCTCCCGCTCCCGGCGCGACGGTCGCCGGCAGCGTCTCGGTCACGGCCGACGCGTCGGACAACGTCGGCGTGGCGGGAGTGCAGTTCCAGCTCGACGGCGCTCCGCTCGGCGCCGAGGATACCGCCGCTCCCTACTCGGTGAGCTGGAACACGGCTACCGCCGCCAACGGGACCCATACCCTGACCGCGGTCGCCCGCGACGCCGCCAACAACACGGCCACTGCCGCCTCGGTCACGGTCACCGTCTCGAACGGGGCGTTGGCGAGCGGGGATCTCTTCATAACGCTGCTCGACGGCAGCGTGCAGTGGCATGGCCCTGACGGGTCATTGCGGCAGGTCCTGAGTTTCATCTCCGACGGCCAGGCCAGCAGCGCGGCGTTCGACGCCGCAGGGAACCTGTACGTGCCGCACTGGTGGGGGCACTCCCCGGGGATGCCGGGCAACATGGTGGCCCGCTACTCGTCCAGCGCCAGCTACCTGGGGGCCTTCGGGAGCGGATACAATTGCGACCCCTCGTCCGTCACGTTCGACCACCAGGGGAACATGTACGTGGGGCAGGCCGATTGCGCGGGGAGCATCCTCAAGTTCGACCCCTCCGGCAACCTCGTGGCCACCTTCGCGCCGACCGTCGTGAACCGGGGCACCGACCATATCGACCTGGGCGCCGACGGCTGCACGATGTTCTACACCTCGCGGAGCAAGGACGTCCTGCGCTTCGACGTGTGCGCCAACGCCCAGCTTCCGAACTTCAACACCCAGCCGCTTCCCGGAGACCAGGCCTACCACATCCGGGTGCTTCCGGACGGAGGCGTGCTGGTGACCGACACGACCCTGATCGTGCGCCTGGACGCTTCCGGCAACCAGGTGCAGACCTATGTCGCGCCCGGTGAATCCAACTACATCGGCGGCGTCGACCTGGTGGGAGACGGGACTTTCTGGGCGACGAACTCGTACAGCTCGAACGTCTTCCGGTTCGACCTGCAGTCGGGAGCGGTGCTGGCCAGCTTCAACACCGGAACCGGGAACTACACCGTGACCGGCCTGGGGGTCAAGCCCTGAGAGGATGCGGGATTGCCCGAACGCGCGGATGACGGTCGCTCGGGAGGGGGTCGCGGGCCGCCTCCCGCCGGTGAGCGGGCGGACGCCCGCAGCACGGACCGCGCTTGACTCGGAGCTTCCCTCCCGGCCAGCTCCTCTCTGAGCTGCAGGAGCCTCTCCGGCGCGCGCTCGAGCGGTTGGCGACCGTCTTCCCGGAAATCCAGCTGAAGTGGCGCACGAGCCTGGCCCGGCTCGTGCGCCGCCGCGACGAATGCGACGCGGTGACGAGCCTGGCCCTGGAGCGGTACCAGGCGCAGTTGGCGGCCGGCGAGTTCGAAGCCTTCACCATCGAGCTGCAGCGCCTGGGCCAGGCGCTGGCCAGCCAGGAGGTGGCCGAGGAGCACGCGTTCCTCGCCCTAGCCCTCTACCTCGAGCACTGCCTGGACGCGCTGGCCCGCCTGGCGCCGGGGGAGCCCGAGCTGGCGGTCGCGCTGGCGCGGGTGGTCTCCGTCGCCCAGCTCTTCCTGCACGCGGGCTACGCCAACGCGCGCGCCCTGGAGTGGAGCGTGCTGGACGAGCAGGACCGCCAGCGCCTGGCCCGCGACCTCCACGACGAGATCGGCCACAACCTCGTGGTCCTGAAGCTCTACCTGGAGCAGATGGCCCAGGAGTTCGACAAGGGGCGGACCGACCAGGCCCGGCGGAAGCTCACCGAGACGGCCCAGCTCGTCACCGACGGGATCGAGTCGGTCCGGCGAGTGATCCTGGACCTCGGACCCGCGATCCTGGAGGGGCTGGGCTTGGAGCAAGCCATCCGCCTCTACGCGCGCCAGTTCTCCGCCCACACCGGCATCAACGTTCGGGTCAGCGAGACCGGGCTGCCCGGCCGGCTGCCCCGCACGCACGAGACCGCCCTCTACCGCGTGCTGCAGGGGGCGCTGTCGAACGTCCTCAAGCACTCGCGGGCCACGAACGCCGTGGTCACGCTGGGCGCCGGTCCGGGGCCGGCGGCGGTGATGTCGGTCGAGGACGACGGCGTCGGCTTCGACGCCCGGCGGCGGGCGCCCGCGCTGAGCTTTGGCCTGACCACCATGCGTGACAGAATGGGGGCGCTCGATGGGCGTTTCGTGGTGGAGTCGTGGCCGGCCTCGGCCGGAAAGGGCCGGCGTGGGACGAGGATCGAGGTGAGCCTGCCCCTGCCCCGGGAACATTCGGCGTGAGCCGCAAGGTCCGGCTGCTCCTGTGCGACGACCACCTGCTCTTCCGCGCGGGCATGAAGGCGGTCCTCCAGGAGCAGCCCGACCTGGACGTGGTCGGGGAAGCGGGTGACGGTCAGGCCGCCCTGGAGGAGGTGGCCCGGCTGCAGCCCGAGGTCGTGCTCATGGACATCGAGATGCCGCGGCTGAACGGCTTCGACGCGACCCGCCGCATCACCCAGGCCCACAAGGACGTCAAGATACTCATCCTCACCATGTACGCCGAGGAGCAGCTGGTCGCGCGCTGCCTGGAGGCCGGGGCCAGCGGCTACGTCCTCAAGGACGTGCCGGTGTCGCAGCTCGTCTATGCGATCGAGGCCGTGGCCCGGGGCGAGCGGTACCTCAGCCCCCGGGCGGTGGATACGGTGCTCGACGAGAACGGCCAGCGCCTGCAGCGGGGCCGCACCAAGTACGACCTGCTGACCGACCGGGAGCGCGAGGTGCTGAAGCTGCTGGCCGACGGCCTGTCGGTCAAGGAGGTCGCGACCCGGCTCGACCGCAGCACCAAGACCGTCGAGGTCCACAAGTACAACCTCATGCGCAAGCTGGGCGTGCACGACCGGGCCGAGCTCGTCAAGTACGCGATCGCCCATCGGCTCGTGCAGCTTCCCGTGTTCGACGACCTCGTCGAGCCGCGCGGCGCGAGCAAGTCCGTCTCCGAGAAGGCCTGACCGAAGCCACGTCCCTCAGCGAGCGGCATACAGCTGCGACACCTCCGTGGCGCCGAGCGCCCGGCTGTAGACGCGCAGCTCGTCGATCGCGCCGGGCAGGTACGAGGAGTAGTGGCCGAGCTGGATCTCCTGGCCGGTGGTGGGGGCGCCGGCCGTGCCCGTCCAGGCCTGGCTGCCCTTCTGCGCTCCGTCCACGTAGAGCACGCCGCCCGCCGCATCGACGACCAGGACCGCCTGGTGCCACTGGCCGTCGTTGTACCCCGCGGTGCTCATCGTGCAGCTCCCGCCGTCGTAGACGTAGTTCGAGATGTCCTTCCAGTACCACGCGCACAGGTTCCCGTTGCTGAAGAAGACCTGGTAGCCGTTGTAGGAGGCGGGGAGGTACTTGCTGACCAGGCCCCTCACTCCGGACGTGGTGCTGGTCTTGAACCAGACGGATACGGTCAGCGGGAAGGCGTCGAGCGCGCTGTTGTGGGCGACGCTCACGTAGTCGTCGACGCCGTCCAGGGCCACGGCCTGGCCGCTCGCGCCCGCCGTCCAGGCCGCCCCGTTCATCAGCGTCCCGGTGTTGCCGCTGCCGGAGGAGTCGGCGGCGGTGGTGCCCGTCCCCTCGTCCAGGGCCAGATGGACGACGAGGCCGGCGTCCGCGAGCGAGGAGGTCGTGAAGGTGGAGTCGGCGGAGACGGCCGGGTTGCCGGCGGCGTCGGTCGACTTCACGCGGTAGTGGTAGAGGGTCGCCGCCGTCAAGCCGGCCAGCGCCTGCGAGTGCGAAGCCACGAGGCTGCCGTCGAGCGTCGTCGAGGAGCCGTAGCTGGAAGTGGGCCCGTACTCCACCTGGGAGTCGGCCGGCTCGTCGGTGGTCCAGGTGACCGTCGCGCCGGTGGCGCCGACGCCCGACACGCCCACGGCGGAGATCACCGGCGGCGTGGTGTCTTCGGTGAACGCGCTGCCGCCATAGAGCTGTGAGATCTCCGCGGCGCTGAGCGCCCGGTTGTAGAGGCGCAGCTCGTCGACCGTGCCGGGCAGGTACGAGGAGTACTGGCCGATCCGGATCTCCTGCGTGGTGGTGGGGGCGCCGGCCGTGCCCGTCCAGGCCTGGCTGGCCTTCTGCACCCCGTCCACGTACAGCCGGCCGCCCGCCGAGTCCACGACCAGCGCCGCCTGGTGCCAGCGTCCATCGGTCGTGCCGGCGGTGCTCATGGTGCAGCTGCCGCCGTCGTAGACGTAGTTCGAGATGTCCTTCCAGTACCACGCGCACAGCTTCCCGTTGTTGAAGAAGATCTGGTAGCCGTTGTAGGACGCGGGAGCGTACTTGCTGGCCAGGCCCCTCACGCCCGAGTTGGTGGTGGTCTTGAACCAGACCGCCACGGTCAGCGGGAAGGCGTCGAGCCCGGCGTTGTGGGCGATGCGCACGTAGTCGTCGACCCCGTCCAGGGCGACCGCCTGGCCGGTCGTGCCCGCTGCCCAGGCCGCCCCGTTCATCAGCGTGCCGGTGTTGCCGCTGCCGGACGAGTCGGCGGCGGTGGTGCCCGTCCCCTCGTCCAGGGCCAGGTGGACGATCAGGCCGGCATCCGGGCCGGAAGCGGTGGTGAAGGTGAAGTCGGCGGAGACGGCCAGGTTGCCCGCCGCGTCCCTGGACTTCACGCGGTAGTGGTAGAGCGTCCCCGCGGCCAGCCCGCTCACCGCCTGGGAATGGGCGAGCACCAGGCTGCCGTTGACGGTCGTCGAGGAGCCGTAGGCAGTGGTCGGGCCGTACTCGACCTGCGTATCGGCCGGCTCGCTGGTGGTCCAGGTGACGGTGGCTCCCGCGGCTCCGATGCTACCCGCGCTCACGGCGGAGATCACCGGAGGAGTGGTGTCTCCGGCCGGCCGGCTGTCCGTGTAGACCTGCAGGACCTCCGTTGCGCTGAGCGCCCGGTTGTAGAGCCGAAGCTCGTCGGCCGAGCCGGGCAGGTAGGCGATCGCCGCCGCCGCGCCCGGATAATGGCCGAGCTGGACGTCCTGGATCGTCGTGGGAGCCCCCGCCGCCCCTGTCCAGGCCTGGCTGCCCTTCTGGGCGCCGTCCACGTACAGCCGGCCGCCCGTTGCGTCGACCACGAAGACGGCGTGGTGCCACTGGCCGTCGTTGTACCCCGGGCTGCTCATGGTGCAGCCGCCGCCGTCGTAGACGTAGTTCGACGCATTCTTGAAGTACCAGGCGCAGAGGTTGCCGTTGTTGAAGAACATCTGGTAGCCGTTGAGAGAGGCGGCGACGTACTTGTTGACGAGGCCCCGGAACCCCGAGTTGGTGGTGGTCTTGAACCACACCGCCGCGGTCAGCGGGAAGGCGTCGAGCGCGGCGTTGTGGGCGATGCGCACGTAACCGGCCACGCCGTCCAGGGCCACCGCCTGCCCGCTCGCGCCCGCGGTCCACGTCGCCCCGCTCATCAGCGTGCCCGCGTTGCCGCTGCCCGACGAGTCGGCGGCGGTGATGCCACTTCCCTCGTCCATCTTCAAGTACGCGATCAGGCCCGGATCGCCGCCGGAAAGCGTGGTGAAGGTGAAGTCCCCCGAGACGGCCAGGTTGGCCGCCGCGTCCTTGGACTTCACCCGGTAGTGGCACAGCGTGCCGGCAGCGATGCCGCTCAGCACCTGGGAATGGGAGACGACCATGCTGCCGTTCAGCGGCGTCGTGGATCCGTAGGCCGAGGTGGGCCCGGAGTCGACCTGGGAGTCGGCCGACTCGTTCGTGGTCCACACGATCGTCGCGCTCGAGGAGGTGATGGCCGTCGCCGAGACCGACGAGATGACCGGGGCGACGTTGTCCAGGGTCAGGAACGTGGCGTCCGGCGACACGGCCAGGTTGCCGGCCGCGTCCTTGGACTTCACCCGGTAGTGGTAGAGCGTCGCTCCGGCCAGGCCGCTCAGGTCCTGGGAGTGCGACGTCACCAGCCCGGCGTTGAGGGTGGTCGACGAGCCGTACGCCGAGGTGAGCCCGTAGTCGACCTGGGAGTCAGACGGTTCGTCCGTTGTCCAGCTGACCGTCGCTCCGGCGGCTCCGATGCCGCCGACGGCCACGGCGGAGATGACCGGAGGAGTCGTGTCGCCGGTGGGCCGGCTGTCGTTGTAGAGCTGGAGGACGTCGGCGTCGATCAGCGCCCGGTTGTAGAGGCGCAGCTCGTCCACCGTGCCGGGCAGATACGAGGAATACTGGCCGAGCCGGATCTCCTGGCTGGTGGTGGGGGTGCCGGCCGTGCCCGTCCAAGCCCGGCTGCCTTTCTGTACCCCGTCCACGTACAGCCGGCCGCCCGTTGCGTCGACAACGAAGACCGCCTGGTGCCAGCGTCCGTCGTTGTATCCG
>QHVM01000112.1 GCA_003223555.1 Acidobacteriota bacterium
AAGATCTGATAGCCGTTGTAGGAGGCGGGGACGTACTTGCTGACGAGGCCCCTGACCCCCGACGTCGTGCTGGTCTTGAACCACACGGCGGCGGTCAGCGGGAAGGCGTCGAGCGCGGCGTTGTGGGCGATGCGCACGTAACCGGCCACCCCGTCCAGGGCCACCGCCTGGCCGCTCGTGCCCGCCGTCCACGTCGCCCCGCTCAGCAGCGTGCCCGCGTTGTTGTTGCCCGACGAGTCGGTGGCGGTGGTGCCGCTTCCCTCGTCCATCTTCAAGTACGCGATCAGGCTAGGATCGCCGCCGTTGAGCGTGGTGAACGTGAAGTCCCCCGAGACGGCCAGGTTGGCC
>QHVM01000113.1 GCA_003223555.1 Acidobacteriota bacterium
CGACACGATCCGGCAGCTCGACTTCCGCGCGGAGAAGCAGTTCAGCATCACGAAGCGGGCGCGGCTCACCGCGCTGCTCGACGTCTACAACGTGTTCAACGCCCATCCGGAGCTGAACATCCGCGCTACGACGGGCATCCTGACGATCAGCGAAACCAGCGCTGTCATTCCGACCTTCAACACACCGACGACCATCCTGCCGCCGAGGATTGCCCGGATCTCAGCACGGCTGGACTGGTAACGAGGTCGCTGTCTTGCGGGGGGGTTCGCCCCCCCATCTCGTCTCAGCGGGCTGCCGTGAGGTCCAGCGCGGCGAGCGCCAGCACCTTCGTGGAGTCAATGAGGTCCTGGACGCTGCACCACTCATCGGGCTGGTGGGCGAGTTCGAGCACGCCCGGGCCGTAGGCGACGCAGTGCTCGACGCCGGCGATCCGCGCCACGTGCTTCTGGTCGTAGGTGCCGGGGCTGGCGACGAGGGTGGCGTCCTTGCCGCGCACCTCCGTGATGGCCCTGCCGAGGGCCGTCACCAGCGGTGAGCCTTCCGGCGTGCGCACGGGATGGACGACCATCAGGTCCTTGACCTCGTACCGGAAGCCGGGAATGCGCGCGGCCACCGTCTCGAGCAGGGCCAGGACCTCGGCCCGGGCCGCCTCCAGGCCCTCCTCGAGCAGGAAGCGCCGGTCGAAGACCGCGCGGCAGCGGTCGGCGACGCACGGCGTCTGGCTGCCGTCCGCCGGCTGGCCGCCCACGACCGCGTTGACGTTGAGGGTGGCCCGTCCCGCGCCCTCGGGCACGACCGGCATCGCCGTCCGCCGCATCGCCAGCGCCGGCTGGAGCTCCACGCGCGCCGCCTCCAGCAGGGCCGCCATGTGCTCGATCGCGCTGACGCCGAGGAACGGCATGCTGCCGTGGGCGATCCGGCCCTTCAGCTCCACCTCGAACCACCACACCCCGCGGTGGCCGATGCAGATGCGGTCGGCGCCGAGGGGCTCCGGGATGATCACGTAATCGGTGCGGCCGCGGGCGATGCGCCCCGTCCGGGCCAGGAAGGCGACCCCGGCGAAGCCGCCGCTCTCCTCGTCCACGGTGCCGCTCACCTCGAGTGCGCCCGCGGTCTCCGCCCCCGCCCGCCGCAGCGCCTCCGCCGCATGGATGGCCGCGGCCAGGCCGGCCTTCATGTCGCCGGTGCCTCGCCCCCAGATCCGCCCGTCGCGCACCTCGCCGCCGAAGGGATCGACCGTCCATCCCCCGCCGGCGGGCACGACGTCGAAGTGGCCGTTGAGGTGGACGACCGGGCCCGCGCCCCTTCCCGCGCGCCGGCCCATGACGTTGAGCCGGGGATGGCGCGCGGTGTGCTCGGGCCGGCCCTCGGCCGCGACGTACTCGACCGCGAAGCCGCCGCGCTCCAGCCGGCCTCCGATCACCCGCGCGCACTCCTCGTAGGCCTCGCCGGGCGGGTTGACCGTGGGCAGGCGGACCAGCTCGGCCGTGAAATCCACCACCTCGCCGGCCAGGTCGTCCACCGCGCGGAGCACGCGCTGCTTCACGTCCGTCATGCAGGGTCCAGTGTACCCTTGGCCCGATGAACCTCCACCTGGTGCTGCTGCTCGCCTACTCGGCGGCGCAGATCCTTCTCGGGTTGTGGATCGGCCGGCGAGTGAAGAGCGCCGGCGACTTCTTCGTCGCCGGGCGGCGGCTCGGCCCCGGCCTGCTCTTCTCGACGATGCTCGCGGCCAACATCGGGGCCGGCTCGACGGTAGGGGCGGCCGGCCTCGGCTACCGCGACGGCCTGAGCTGGCCTTCACGGTGGGCCCGAGGATCCGGCGGCTGGCCCAGGATCACGACCTGCGGACGGTGGGCGACTACCTCGAGCACCGCTACCACCGCGCGGTGAGAGGCGTGGTCGCGGCGCTCCTGTGGCTCGGCACGCTCGCCATCCTGGCCGGCCAGCTCGTCGCCCTCGCCTGGGTCCTGAGCGTCGTGGCGGGGGTCCCGAAGTGGGCGGGCTGCGTCGTGGGCGGCCTCGTCATGACCTCCTACTTCACCGCGGGCGGGCTGCTCACCTCGGCGTGGGTCAATCTCGTGCAACTGGTCGTGCTGCTGGCGGGCTTCGCGGTGGCCCTGCCGCTGGCGGTGGGACGGGCCGGAGGCGTGGCCGCGGTGGTGGCAGCCACCCCGGGGGGCGATTACTGGCGCTTCTGGCACGCGGGCGCGTCGGGCTGGGTCTACCTGGCGCTCCTCGGTCCCGCGTTCGTGGTCTACGACCGGACGGTGCGCGTGGGCGTCGCGGCCCAGGCCGCCGTGCTGTTGGTCTTCGCCTTCATGCCGCCGGCCCTCGGCATCGTGGCGCGCGCCCTGCATCCCGGCCTGCCCACGCACGAGCTGGCGCTGCCCACCGTGCTGATGCGCGACCTCTCGCCCCTGGTGGGCACGCTCGGCCTGGCCGCGGTGGTCTCGGCCGAGGTCAGCACCGCGGATGCCATCCTCTTCATGCTGGCCACGTCCCTCTCCCAGGACCTCTATCGCCGCTTCCACCGGCCGGATGCGAGCGACGCCCAGGTGCTGAGGGTCGCGCGGCTGGCCGCGGTGGCAGGGGGGATGCTGGGCGTGGGCCTGGCCATCGTGGCCCCGACGGTGATCGACGCCCTGACGGTCTTCTACAGCCTCCTCAGCGTGAGCCTCTTCGTGCCGGTCCTGGCCGGACTCTATCTGCGGCGGGCGGGGACGCCGGAGGCGCTCGCCGCCATCGGCGCCGGCATCGTGGCGCTGGCGGCCGTCCATCTCGCCGCCGGCGGCCGCGGGTACGGCTTCTTGTCGCCCGTCCTCGCCGGGCTTCTCGCGGCGGCCGCCGCCTGCGCGGCGAGTCTGGGACGCCGCCGGCGACCGCCGGCCGCCGGATGACGAAGGCGAAGGCTCCCCGGCGCCGCGAGGCCACCCTCCTGCGCGAGTTTGCGTTGGCGTTCCCGGAGGCCTATGAAGAGTTCCCGTGGGGCGAGCGCGTGGCGAAGGTGAAAGGCAAGGTCTTCGTTTTCCTGGGGCGCGATGAGGGCGAACTCGGCCTCAGCGTCAAGCTGCCGCAGTCGGGCATGCTCGCGCTGAGCCTGCCCTTCGCGTCTCCCACCGGCTACGGGTTGGGGAAAGCCGGCTGGGTGAGTGCCAGCTTCGGCGCGCGGGAGAGAATCCCCCTCGACCTTCTCCGCGCCTGGATCGACGAGAGCTACCGGGCGGTGGCGCCGAAGAGGCTCGTGGCGGTGTTGTCGGCGGGAGGAGAGGCCGGACACGTGTCCGCGAGCGGACGGAGGTCCGCCGAGGCCAAGCCGCGCCGCACCCGTCACTCGCGATAGACCTGGGCGCGGTAACCCGATTCGTTCCGGAACCCGTTCGGTTACGACGCCCCTGAGTCGCCGTCAATCCGACCTCAACGCGGTCGGCCTCGGATCCTACCCGCGGGGCCGGCGTTCCCACTCGGTCAGGACCTGTTCCAGGATCCCCAGGCCCTTCTCGAGGTCCGCGTCGGGGATGGTGAGGGGCATGAGCGTCCGGATCACGTTGTCGTGGATGCCGGCCTTGATGACGACCAGGCCGCGCTCGACGCACGCGTCGAGGATGGCGCGCACCGTGGCCGCCGGGAGGGGCTTGCGCGAGGCCTTGTCCTCCACCAGCTCCAGCGCGCGCATGGCGCCGAGCCCGCGGGAATCGCCCACGATCCCGAGCCGGTCCCGCAGCCCGTCGAAGCGCGCCCGCACCGTTTCCCCGACCCGCGCCGCGGCGGCGACGAGCTTTTCCTCCTCGAATATCTCGAACACGGCCAGCGCGGCCGCGCAGGCCAGCGGGTTGCCGCCGTAGGTCCCGCCGATCGAGCCCGGCGCGGCCGAGTCGAGGATGTCGGCCCGCCCCACCACGCCGGAGATCGGCAGGCCCGCCCCGAGCGACTTGCCCACCGTGACGAGGTCCGCCGCCACCTCTTCGTGCTCCAGGGCCCACATCTTCCCGGTGCGGCCGAAGCCGGACTGCACCTCGTCCGCGACCAGCACGATGCCGTGGCGATCGCACACCCGCCGCAGGCCAGGGAGGAAGCCGGGGGTCGGAACGATGAAGCCGCCCTCGCCCTGCACCGGCTCCACGATGATGGCCGCCACGTCCTCGGGCGCGGTCTCGGTCAGGAAGAGCCGGTCCAGCTCCTCCAGGCAGTAGGCGGTCAGCTCGGCCGGGTCGACGCCGCGCGGCGGGCGGTAGGGATACGGGAAGCGGGAATGGTACACCTCGGCCGGGGGCGGGCCGAAGCCCTGGCGCAGCGGCTTGTAGCGGCCGTCGAGGGTGAGGCACAGCAGCGTGCGCCCGTGGAAGCCGTTGTCGAAGGCGACGACCGCGCGCCGCCGCGTGTAGCTGCGGGCGAGCTTCACCGCGTTCTCGACCGCCTCCGAGCCGCTGTTGAAGAGGACCGCCTTCCGGGGAGCCGGACCGGGCACGATCTCCACGAGCCGGCGGCAGACCTGCATGTAGCCTTCGTAGGCGGCGACGTGGAGGCTGGTATGGGTGAGCTTTCCCGCCTGCTCGCGCACGGCCTCCACGACCCGGGGATGGCAGTGGCCCACGTTCAGGGTGCCGATCCCGCTCGCGAAGTCGACGTAGGCCCTTCCGTCCACGTCCCACAGCGTGGCGTTCTTCGCGTGGTCGATGACGAGCCGCGTGTAGGCGGCGCTGCCGCGGGAGACGACCGCCTCCCGCTCCGCCCACAGGGCGGCCCCCCGCTGGACCTGCGTGTCCGTCGTTCTGCTGGCCATCGACGCCTCCCGCGAGAGGCGACAGTACCGCTGCGGGACGGGCGGAGTCAACGGATCGACGGCTGCGGATTGACAGGCTCCGGCCGCGCTGATAGATAAGCCTTGTCCTCGCGCCCACGCGCCATGGATCCCACGCCAGCCCACCGCATCGCCACGCGGGGGCCAGGAAGGAGATGACCATGAAGAGCTTCCCTCGCCGGGCGGTGCTCGGCCTCGCCGCCCTTGCTTCGCCGGCGCTGTTGCACGCGCAAGACGCCGCCCGGGGCCTCACCGCCGTGGCCGGGATCAAGGTCGGCCACCACACGCTCACCGAGAGACCGACCGGCTGCACCGTCATCCTCACCGAGGCGGGCGCGGTCGGAGGTGTCGACGTGCGCGGCGGAGCGCCGGGCACGCGGGAGACGGACCTGCTCGACCCGGTGAACATGGTGCAGAAGGTGAACGCCGTCGTGCTCTCCGGCGGGAGCGCCTTCGGCCTCGACGCGGCCAGCGGCGTCGTGCGGTTCCTCGCGGAAAAGGGAGTCGGCTTCGACGCCTTCGTGGCCAGGGTCCCCATCGTGCCCGCCGCGATCCTGTTCGACCTGGGGGTCGGCGACCCGAAGGTCCGACCCACCGCGGACTGCGGCTACCGGGCCGCCCAGGCCGCCACCGACGGCGCGGTCGCGGAGGGTAACGTGGGCGCGGGCGCCGGAGCCACCCTGGGGCACATGGGTGGTCCGGGCCGCATGATGAAGTCTGGAGCGGGAACGGCCGCCATCGTCCTGCCCGATGGCCTCGTGGTGGCTGCCCTCGTTGCCGTGAACCCGCTCGGAGACGTCGTGGATCCTGCCACCGGCAAGGTCGTGGCCGGCGCGCGCACGCCCGATGGCCACGGTTTCTCCGACGCGCGGGTACTGCTTCGTTCGGGTACGTTCGGCATGCCTCGTCCGCGCGCGGGTGAGAACACCACCATCGGCGTCGTGGCCACCAACGCCAGGCTGACGAAGGCCGAAGCAACGAAGATGGCGCAGATGGCTCAAGACGGTGTCGCTCGCGCCATCTATCCTGCGCACAGTCCGGTGGACGGCGACACGATCTTCGCGTTGGCTACCGGGACCCGCGCCGGCGAGGCCAACGTCATCTTGATCGGAGCCCTGGCGGCCGAGGTGGTCGCCGACGCGATCGTGCGCGCCGCGACGCAGGCCACGGGCCTCCCCGGGATTCCCGCCGTCCGTGACCTGCCGAGATAGGCGTCGGTTCCTCCGCGGGGCCGTGACGGCCGCGGGCGGCGTGCTCACCGGACGCGCTCGGCCGTGGGCGGGACGGGCGCCGGCGCTCCTCACCGCAGACGCCGCCCGTCCGGGGATCCCCAGCGGCACCTCGGTCGGCGACGTCACCGCCGGCCGGGCCACCGTCTGGGGCCGCACCGACCGGGCCGCGCGGATGGTGGTCGAGTATGCGACCACGGACTCCTTCGCCGACGCGCGCAGAGTGGGGGGGGCGGCCGCGGTCGAGGAGACCGGCTTCACCGCTCGGGTGGAGCTGGGCGACCTGCCCGCCGGCCAGCGCATCGCCTATCGCGTCCTCTTCCAGGACCTCGCCGACCTCAGGACCTGGAGCCGGCCCGCCGCCGGGAGCTTTCGCACGCCGCCGGGCGGCCCGCGCAGCCTCGTTCTCGCCTGGTCGGCGGACACCGCCGGGCAGGGCTGGGGCATCAACCGGGAGTGGGGCGGCATGCGCCTCTACGAGACGATGCGCCGGGCCGGGCCGGACGTCTTCATCCACCTCGGCGACACGGTCTACGCCGACCAGCCGATTCCGCCCGTGGTCACGCTCGACGATGGGACGCTCTGGCGCAACCTCGTGACGCCGGCCAAGTCGAAGGTGGCGGAGACGCTCGAGGAGTTCCGGGGCAACCACCTCTACAACCTCATGGACGAGAACGTCCGGCGCTTCAACGCCGAGGTGGCCCAGATCGTCCTGTGGGACGACCACGAGGTCCACGACAACTGGTACCCGACCGAGGTGCTCGACGACGACCCGCGCTACACGGTCAAGAGCGTGGCCCTGCTCGCGGCGCGGGCCCGCCGCGCCTTCCTCGAGCACCACCCGATCCGCCTGGGCGGCCAGGACCCGGAGCGCGTCTATCGCTCGTTCCCCTACGGTCCGGCCATCGAGGTCTTCGCCCTCGACATGCGGAGCTACCGGGGGCCGAACTCCCCCAACCGCGGGGCCTCGCTCGGCCCCGACTCCGCGATCCTGGGCGCGGCGCAGGCGGAGTGGCTGAAGCAAGGACTCTCCGCTTCCGCCGCCACCTGGAAGGTCGTCGCGAGCGACATGCCCCTCGGCCTGGTCGTCCGCGACGGGCCGGTGGACTTCGAGGCGGTTGCCAACGGCGACCCGGGCCCGCCCCTCGGCCGCGAGCTGGAGATCGCGGGCGTGCTCCGCCACCTGCGCGATCACCGCGTGCGCAACGTGGTGTGGCTCACCGCCGACGTCCACTACGCGGCCGCCCATCACTACGATCCCGCGCGGGCCCGCTTCACCGAGTTCGACCCGTTCTGGGAGTTCGTGGCCGGCCCGCTGCACGCCGGTACGTTCGGGCCCAATGAGCTGGATCCCACCTTCGGCCCCCAAGCGCGCTTCGTCGGCATCCCGGCGGGCATGAAGCCGAACCGCCCGCCGAGCGCCGGCCTGCAATTCTTCGGCACGCTGAACCTCGACGGCAGGACCCGCGTCCTGACGGTCCGGCTCCACGACCTGAGCGGCAGAGCGATCTTCTCGCTGGACCTTCCTGCCCAGGAGATATGATCCCCGGCATGCGGGACCAGGCGGCCTTCCGCCTCGACGGCCGGGTGGCGGCCGTCATCGGCGCCGGGTCGGGCATCGGCGAAGCGGTGGCGGAGGCCTGTGCCGGTCAGGGCGCGCGGGTCGCCTGCTTCGACGCCGACGAGCCGCGGGCCCGCGCGGTCGCGGAGCGGATCGGCGTCGCGGGTGGCGCGGCCGAGTCCGGCTGCCTCGACCTGCGCGACAGAGCGGCCGTCGACGCCGCCCTGGACGCGCTGCGGGCGCGCCACGGGCGGCTCGACATCGCCGTCTGCACGCCGAGCATCAACGTGCGCAAGCCGGTGCTGGCCTACTCGGAAGAGGAAGTCGACCGCGTGCTGTCGTTGAACCTCAAGGGCAACTTCAACCTGCTCCGCGCCGCAGGGCGGATCATGACCGCCCAGCGCTCGGGCGCCATCGTGCTCTTCTCGTCGATTCGCGGAGTGGTCGTGGAGCCCGGCCAGAGCGTGTACGCGGCCACCAAGGCGGGGATCGTGCAGATGGCGCGCGCCGCGGCCGCGGAGTTCGGGCCCCACGGAGTGCGGGTGAACGCGGTGGCGCCCGGGGTGGTGGACACACCGCTCACCGCCCAAGTCAAGGCCGACAAGCAGTGGTACGACGCCTACGCGGCCAAGAGCATCCTCGGCCGCTGGGCGCGGCCGGAGGAGATCGCCGGCCCGACCGTGTTCCTCGTCTCCGACGCGGCCAGCTACATCACGGGGGCGGTCCTGTTCGTGGACGGCGGCTGGACGGCCGTCGACGGCCGCTTCACGCCGCCGGGGATGTGAGCGCGGACCACCGCCATCGCATCGCGGTCATCGCGGGGGACGGGATCGGCCGCGAGGTGATCCCCGCCGGACTGGCCGTCCTCGAAGCGGCCACGCGCCCGGCCGGGATCCGGCTGGAGACGGAGGAGCTGCCCTGGGGCTGCGAGCACTACCGCCGCACCGGCCGGATGATGGAGCCGGACGGCCTCGATCGCCTGCGCGACTTCGACGCCATCTACTTCGGCGCGGTGGGCTGGCCCGGGGTGCCCGACCACGTGGCGGTGTGGGAGCTGATCCTGCCCATCCGCCAGCGCTTCGAGCAGTACGTCAACCTCCGGCCGATGCGGCTCCTGCCCGGGGTGCGGGGCCCGCTCGCCGGCCGCGGGCCGGCCGACCTCGACATGCTGTGCGTGAGGGAGAACTCCGAGGGCGAGTACTCGGGGGCCGGCGGCCGGCTGCACGCGGGCACGGATCACGAGCTGGCCACCGAGACGGCCCTCTTCACCCGCCGGGGGATCGAGCGGGTCGTCCGCTTCGGCTTCGAGTCCGCCGCGCGCCGGCCGCGCCGGCTCCTGGCCAGCGCCACCAAGTCGAACGCGCTCCGCCATTCGATGGTGCTGTGGGACGAGGTGGTGGCCGCTGTGGCGGCGAGCTACCCGCAGGTCACGTTGCAGCGTTATCACGTCGACGCGCTGGCCGCCCGGATGGTCACCCACCCGGAGACGCTGGATGTCGTCGTGGCGTCGAACCTCTTCGGCGACATCCTCACCGACCTCGGGGCCGCGCTCACCGGGAGCCTGGGCCTGGCCCCCGGCGCGAACCTCAACCCGGAGCATCGCTTCCCGTCGATGTTCGAGCCCATCCATGGCTCGGCGCCCGACATCGCGGGCCGGGGCATCGCCAACCCGGTGGGAGCGGTATGGGCGGGCGCGCTGATGCTCGATCACCTCGGCGAGCGGGAGGCGCACGACCGCGTGCTGGCCGCCATCGACCGGGTCCTGGGCGGCGGGCGCGTCCGCACGCCGGACCTCGGCGGCACCGCGACCACCGCGGAGATGGCCGCCGCCCTCCGCGCCGCCCTCGAATAGTTGTCCCGCTTCCCGCAGGGGAGAGGGGAGGGTACGTGAGGGGGTGATAAGATCCCCGCCCTGCGCCCATTCCAGGCCGAGGAGAGATCCATGAAGACGAGGACCGCCCTCCGTCCGCCCGCGCTGCTGGCCGCCATCCTCTGTGTCGTCGGCGCCGCTCCCGAGAAGAAGGGGAACGCCGTTCCGGCCGCGGCGGGCGACACCGTCGACCGCGCGCTGCTCCAGGGCCTGGAGTGGCGCAACATCGGCCCCCACCGCGGGGGCCGCGTGGTCGCGGTGGCGGGGGTGGCCTCGCAGCCCCACGTCTATTACTTCGGCGGCACCGGCGGCGGCGTCTGGAAGACGACCGACGGCGGCATCCGCTGGCTCAACGTCTCCGACGGCCAGCTCGGCACCGGCTCGGTGGGCGCGGTCGCGGTCGCCGAATCGGATCCGAACGTCGTGTACGTGGGGATGGGCGAGTCCTGCATCCGCGGCAACCTCTCCGAGGGCGACGGCGTCTATCGCTCCACCGACGCCGGAACGACCTGGAAGAACGTCGGCCTGCGCGACACGCGGTCGATCGGCCAGGTCCGCGTCCACCCCGCCAACCCCGACCTCGTCTTCGTGGCCGCGCTCGGCCACCCGTTCGGCCCCAGCACCGAGCGGGGCGTGTTCCGTTCGAAAGACGGGGGCGGACGCTGGGAGAGGGTCCTCTACGTCGACGACAAGACGGGGGCGGTCGACCTGGCCATGGACCCCACGAACCCCCGCGTGCTCTATGCGGGTCTCTGGCAGGCGGTGCGCAGGCCCTGGACCCTCGAGAGCGGCGGGCCGGGCAGCGCGCTCTACAAGTCGACCGACGGCGGTGACACGTGGACGAAGCTCGCCGACGAGAGCCTGCCCCGGAAGGGCGTGTGGGGACGCATCGGGGTGACGGTCTCTCCGGCCAACCCCAGCCGCGTGTGGGCGATCATCGAGGCGGAGGACGGCGGGGTCTTCCGCTCCGACGACGCGGGCAAGACGTGGCGCCGGACCAACGAGGAGCGTCGGCTGCGCCAGCGCGCCTGGTACTACACGCACATCTACGCCGACCCGAAGAACGCGGAGTCGGTGTACGTCCTCAACACCGGCTTCTACCGCTCGCTCGACGGCGGAAAGACCTTCACCGCTATCCCGGTGCCGCACGGCGACAACCACGACCTGTGGATCGCGCCCGACGACCCCCGGCGCATGATCGAGAGCAACGACGGCGGGGCCAACGTGTCGTACGACGGGGGAGCGACCTGGTCGACCGAGGGCAACCAGCCGACCGCGCAGTTCTACCACGTCGTCGCCGACACCCGGTTCCCCTATTACGTGTTCGGGGCCCAGCAGGACAACACGACGGTGGCCATGGCCAGCCGCACCGGCGACAACGGCATCGACCGCACCCACTGGTACCCGGTCGCGGGATGCGAGAGCGGGACGATCGCGGTCGACGCGTCGGACCCGATGGTCTCCTACGCCGGCTGCTACGACGGCGTCATCGACCGCTACGACCACCGCACGGGCCAGTCCCGCAACGTCAACGTCTATCCCGACAACCCGATGGGCTGGGGCGCCGAGGGGATGAAGTACCGCTTCCAGTGGACCTTCCCCATCGTGATCTCGCCCCACGACCCCAAGACCGTCTACGCGGGCGGCAACGTGCTCTTCAAGACGACGAGCGGCGGCCAGGGCTGGACCGCCATCAGCCCCGACCTTACTCGCAACGACCCCAGCAAGCTCGGGCCCTCCGGGGGGCCGATCACCAAGGACAACACCAGCGTCGAGTACTACGGCACGATCTTCGCGATGGCCGAGTCGCCGAGAGAGAAGGGCGTGCTGTGGACCGGCTCCGATGACGGGCTGGTCTACGTCTCCCGCGACGCGGGCGGCCACTGGACGGACGTCACGCCGAAGGACCTGCCGGAGTGGAGCATGGTGAGCCAGGTCGATCCCTCGCCGCACGACGCGGGCACGATGTACCTGGCCGCCAACCGCTACAAGCTCGACGACGACCGGCCCTTCATCTACGTGACCCGCGACTACGGGAAGACCTTGACCAGGATCGTGGACGGCATCCCGGCCACTACGTTCGTGCGAGCGGTGCGGGAGGACCCGGCGCGGCAGGGCCTGCTCTTTGCGGGAACCGAGCGGGGCGTGTGGGCGCTGGCAGCCGCTGCAGATGGCCGGGCCCGGCTCGGTGACGCCCGCCGCGGCCGCCGCCCGCGCCGAAGCCCAGCGGGCGCCGGCCGGCCCGCCGTCGCCCGCGCCGAGCCGGCCGGAGGGCCAGAAGCCGCCGGCGCCGGCGGCCGAGCCCACTCCCTCGCCGAGGCCCGACGAGGACAGGGTGGCCGGCAGGCTGCCCGTGGTGCCCGTCACCGACCTGGTGGTGAAGGACAACGACCTCGTCGTGTCGACGCAGGGCCGGGCCTTCTGGATCCTCGACGACCTCTCACCGCTCCGTCAGATGAGCCGCGAGGTGGCCGCCGCCGACGTCTACCTCTTCAAGCCGGCCCCCGCCTACCGCTTCTTCGGGGGCGGGACGCGTCCAGGGCCGCTCGCGGGCCAGAACCCGCCCAACGGCGCCATCCTCTATTACGTGCTGAAGTCGGCGCCGAAGCCGAGCGAGGAGGTCACCCTCGAGCTGCTCGACGGGTCGGGCACGGTCCTGAAGAAGCTCTCCAGCAAGGAGGACAAGGAACGCTCCGAAGGCGCCGGGGCGGGCGCCGCGGAGGAAGAGGGCTTCGGACCGCCCCCTCCGCCGCGGACGATTCCCGTCAAGGCTGGCCTCAACCGCTTCGCGTGGGATCTCCGGACGGAGGACGCGAGCCGCTTCAAGGGCATGATCCTCTGGGGCGGCCTCACGCGCGGCCCCGTGGTGGCGCCCGGCGCCTACCAGGTCCGGCTGACCGCGGGCGGCCGGAGCCTGACCCGGCCCCTGGAGGTGCGCAAGGATCCCCGCCTCGCGACGAGCGACGAGGATTTCCGCAAGCAGTACGACCTGCTGGCGAAGATCCGCGACAAGCTCACCGAGACCCACGACGCCATCACCCGCATCCGCGAGATGCGGGAACAGGTCAAGGGAGTCGCGGAGCGGGCCAAGGCCAACAAGGCCATCGCCGACGCGGCCGAGTCGCTCGGCAAGAAGCTGACCGCGGTCGAGGAGGAGCTGTACCAGACGAAGAACCAGAGCAGCCAGGACCCGCTCAACTTCCCCATCCGCCTCAACAACAAGCTGGCCGCCCTGGCCGGGGTCGTGGCCGGAGCGGACGCCGCTCCCACCGACCAGTCCTACGTCGTCTACGAGGACCTCACCGGCAGGATCGACGCCCAGCTCGCGCGGCTGCGCCAGGTGATCGACGCGGACGTACCGGCCTTCAACACGCTCGTGCGGGAGCAGAACGTCCCGGCCGTGGTGGTCAAGCGAGGAACAGCAGGTAGCTCGTAGCAGCGGAGCGCCGGATTCACTCCGGCGCGAAGCGACATGGGGGGAGCGCGCATGCGCGCGGGGGGTGCTTAACGATCTCCAAACCACGACGCGCGGTTGCGGACGACCTCGCGCTTCAGCTCGCGCAGGAACCCGAGGCAGTCCTTCTTGCGGCCGGCAAGGGCGGGATCGGCCACCGCCGCCACCGCCCGCTCGCGGCGCTCCACCGTGCGCAGCGCGGCATGGAAGTCGTTGCCGAGCGAGTCCTCGATCGTGTTGAGCGAGCAGACGTCGTCGGCGTCGAACGACTCGCCGTCGAGGACGGATAGCACGCTCGCCGGCGCCCGCTCGAGCGCGGAAGCGACCGCCTCCGTGAGATCCTGGCCGGGCCCGCTCGTCTCCGCGTCGCGCTTGAGCCGGCGCGCCACCTCCAGCCAGGCCTTCGCGCCCGAGGCGATCCCGCCGCGCACGGCCTCCCACCGGCGATCGTCCTCGTAGAGCTCGCTCACCACCGCCGGGGCGCCCAGACGATCGATCTCGGACAGCAGCGCCTCCGGGGAGCCCGACCGCGCGGCGACGGCCCGGGCCGGCTGGCCCGCGACGGGAGCGGCGAGCCCGAGGAGGAGCGCGGCCGCGGCGCGCAGGCCCATACCGCATGATAACCCGCACGCCGCGAGTCGATTAGAATGGGAGCTTCGATGAAGACCCGCGTGGAGAAAGACACCTTCGGCCCCGTCGACGTGCCCGCCGACCGGCTGTGGGGCGCCCAGACCCAGCGCTCGCTGCAGCACTTCGAGATCTCGGGGGAGCGCATGCCCCGCGGCCTCGTGCGCGCCCTGGCCCTCGTCAAGAAGGCGGCCGCCCTCGTGAACATGGACCTGAAGGTCCTCGACGAGAAGAAGGGCCGGGCGATCGTGGCCGCGGCGGACGAGGTGCTGGCCGGCCGGCACGACGACGAGTTCCCGCTCGTCGTCTGGCAGACCGGGAGCGGCACCCAGACCAACATGAACATGAACGAGGTCCTGGCCAACCGGGCCAGCGAGATCCTCGGCGGCGAGCGCGGCGAGAAGCGCCTCGTCCACCCCAACGACGACGTCAACCGCAGCCAGTCCAGCAACGACGTCTTCCCGGCCGCCATGAGCGTGGCCGCGGCGGAGGCGCTCCGGCGGGAGGTGATCCCGCGGGCCGCCGAGCTGGGGGATGCCTTCCGGAAGAAATCGGCCGCCTTCGAGGGCATCGTCAAGATCGGCCGGACGCACCTGCAGGACGCGACCCCGCTGACCCTCGGGCAGGAGTTCTCCGGTTACGTCGCGCAGCTCGACCAGGCCCTCGCCCACCTGGAGGCGGCCCTCCCCCACCTGAGCGAGCTGGCCCTGGGCGGCACCGCGGTCGGCACCGGGCTCAACGCCCCCGCCGGCTACGCCGAGAGAGTGGCGGCGAAGATCGCCGAGCTCTCCGGCCTTCCCTTCGTGACCGCCCCCAACAAGTTCGAGGCGCTGGCCGCCAACGACGCCCTCGTCCACGCCCACGGCGCCCTGAAGGGCCTGGCCGCCGCCCTCACCAAGATCGCCAACGACGTGCGCTGGCTGGCCTCGGGGCCGCGCTGCGGCATCGGCGAGATCACGATCCCCGAGAACGAGCCGGGCAGCTCGATCATGCCGGGCAAGGTCAACCCGACGCAGTGCGAGGCGATGACCATGCTCTGCGCCCAGGTCATGGGCAACGACGTCGCGGTGGGCATCGGCGGAGCCTCGGGCAACTTCGAGCTGAACGTGTTCAAGCCGCTCGTGATCCACAACTTCATGATGAGCGCGCGCCTGCTCGCCGACGGCTGCCGCAGCTTCCGCCGGCACTGCGTGGAGGGGATCGAGCCGGACCGCGAGCGCATCCGCCAGCACCTCGGGAACTCGCTCATGCTCGTGACCGCCCTCAACCCGCACATCGGCTACGACAACGCGGCCAGGATCGCCAAGACCGCCCACCAGACCGGCAAGACGCTCAAGCAGACCGCGGTCGAGCTCGGCCTCGTCACCGCCGAGCAGTTCGACCAGTGGGTGAAGCCAGAGAAGATGGTCGGCAGGTAACGAGGCCGGGGTGACGAACGACTACGCCTTGTCGACGCGGTAGTCGTTGTTGACGGCGGCGCTCATGCCGACCTTCACCTGCTCGATCTGCCAGCAGTGGGGGCAGGCGGCGGGGACGGTCTCTTCCGACTCCCCGGGCTCCATCTCGTAGGACACCAGGAAACCCTTCCCGCACTTCTGGCACTGGTAGGAGTTGCGCCGCTGGCCGCCGGAGACGGAAGAGCGGACCGGGCTCCCGGTCACGGGCGCCGGCGAGGCGGGGCCCGCGGCAGGGGCACCCGCGCTTTGGCCGAGCGATTCGGAGATCGCCTCGCGCAGGCGCCCTTCGGGGACCATGAACGTCGAGCGGGGCGAGCCCTTGTCGGGGCCGTCGAGCGTCACCGACCACTGCCGCCCGAGCTTGACGAGCGACACCGTCCAGCTCTCCCGGGCCGGGCGCGAGCCGATGCCGTCCCGGACGGCGTTCTCCGCGGCTTCCTTGTCTTCCTTCGAGCCGCCGGCGCAGAGGATCTTCAGGCTCATCGCGGCCGCGACCACGGCAGGGTTGAGTTCGCGAAGCGCGCCTCGCCCCTCAGCACGTGGAACACGTAGGCTCCGAGGCAGAACTTGCCGAACAGCAGCGCGGAGAAGGCGACGACCAGGAACGCCTCGAAGACCCACGCCGCCCCGCGGAGCCCGGCCAGCAGGCTGAGGCCCGCTCCCAGCATGAAGGCGGCGGCCATGCCCTGGGCGAAGCGGCGCGGCCCGGGGGCCGGGCCGAGCGGCGTGCGCCCGC
This sequence comes from Acidobacteriota bacterium, assembly GCA_003223555.1. Taxonomy (GTDB): domain Bacteria; phylum Acidobacteriota; class Vicinamibacteria; order Fen-336; family Fen-336; genus AA32. Next base: position 15,737 of record QHVM01000113.1, read on the forward strand.
GGGGACCGGCGATCGCGCGGTTGTAGGCCCGCTCGAAGGGGTTGAAGCGCGGGAAGAGGACGTTCCACCAGATCACGACCGAGAGGCCGAGGAAGACCCACGGCGACTGCAGCAGGACACCCAGGAGCACGAGCGGGAAGACGATCCTCGGTTGGAAGTAGAGGCCGGCGAAGCGCATGTTGCAGGCCGCGGCCGGCTCGTCGGGAAACCCCTGCTGGCGCATGAAGTTGTTGATGACGGGTGTCGCCATGGTCGACTCCTATTGGTCCACCTTCCCACTCTAGGCCCGCGCCGGGGCCGGCGGCAACTCGGCGCGCGACCCCTTGACACGCCCCACCGGCCGGGCGCAATGATTGCCAATCTCAAAGGAGCCTCCCATGATGGTCTTCGGCAAGAGCCTTTCCGAATACATCCGCTTCCAGCGAGTGGTGCTGGGGCTGATCCTGGTGGTGGGCCTGGCCCGGCTGTTCCTCTCGCTTGCCGGGACGTCCAACGACGTTGTGAAGTTCCTGAGCATGACGGTGGTGGGCCTGGCCGCCATCTTCTATTACGGGATCCGCGTCCACACCTCCGGCTTCGGCACGTACAAGCACCTGCTGCCCCTGCTCTTCATCCAGAACGTGCTTGCCAACACCATCGCCATCGCGGGCATCCTGATCGCCCGCTTCAGCGGCCACCCCAACGTCTTCACCGCGCCTGAGTTCGGAGGCGCCACCCGGACCCGGTGGCACATCCTCGGTCACGTGGGCATCGGGATGATCCTGGCCTCCCTCGTGGGATGGCTCGTCGCCTGTGTCGTGATGTGGGTGACGAAGAAGGTCGCCGGGGGCAAGCAGCCGCAGCCCGCGACGGCCTAGAAGGTCTTCCTGCTATCGAGCAGCAGCGTCACCGGGCCGCGGTTGACGAGGCTCACGTCCATCATGGCCCGGAACACGCCTTCCTCGACCCGCAGGCCGGATTCCTTCAGGCGCTCGACGAATCGGCGATAGAGCCGGTTGGCCTCCGCCGGCGCGGCCGCCGACGAGTAGCCCGGCCGCCGGCCGCGCCTTGTGTCCCCGTAGAGCGTGAACTGCGACACCGCGAGCAGCTCCCCGCGCGTGTCGAGGACGGAGAGGTTCATCTGGCCCGCCTCGTCGGGGAAGATGCGGAGGTGGAGGACCTTTTCGGCCAGGTAGTCGGCATCGGACTCCTCGTCGCCCTGCCCCACGCCCAGGAGAACGAGGAGGCCCGGCCCGACCTGGCCCACGACCTCCCCATCGACCCGGACCGCCGCCTCCGCCACCCGCTGGATGACCGCGCGCATGAAGCTACGGATGCAGCTCCAGCACCGACCATCCGCCGCGGATGACGGCGCTCACGGATTGGCCGGGCTGCAGCGCGTTCCACCTCGCCTCCGGCAACTCCATGCGGTAGGTCTTCTTCCCCTGCAGCACCACCACCAGCTTCTCGGCCCGGGACGCCTCGCGCTCGCCGGGACGCAGGGCCGGTTCGGGCCAGCGCGCGGCCTGGTCCCGGCCGGAGGCTCGCACCGTCCGGTCGGGTACCCATCGCTGCACGTCGTAGGCGACTCGCGTCCGGTACACCGGACGCTCCCGGTACACCGGCTCGTCGCTGTACACGTCCTCGAAGAAGCCGTTGCCGAGGTCCCGGTGCCCCGCCTTGACGCGCCGGGTGCCCACCTGGTCGCGCTCCGTGTGGTGTACCTCCTGCCGCCGCGACACGATGCGCGCCGCGGAAGGCACCCGGCCCTCCCAGGCCTGCTCGCGAACCGTGCGCCACGCCTCCACCGCGATGCGCCGCTCCCACTCGAACCCGGCCACCGTGAGCGTCTCCTCCGTCCGCCGGAGGCCGAGGTAGGCCGCCGCGGCCACGAAGGCGACCGCCACCAGCAGCAGGGCGACGGCCCACGGGCGCAGACGACCCGGCGGGGCAGGGGCGGTGGGCGGGCGGGCCGGCGGAAACAGTGGCGCCGGTGGAGCGTCTCGTACCGCCCGCGAGGGGGCGGCCCCCTTCTCTGCCCCGCAGTTGCGGCAGTGGTCGAGCGGCGGCGGGTTGGAGGCGCCGCAGAAGGTGCACAACCAGTCCGCGCCCGTCCGGCCGCGGGCGACGAGCGCCTCGTCGGTCACCTCGGCCGCATCGTCCTCCAGGAAGAAGCGGACGTCCGCGTCCCGCGTGGCGCCGCAGCCGATGCAGGCCATCTGCGCGCCGCGGTTCACGACCGCGCAGTAGGGGCAGCGCCACTTGCCTTCGCGGATGGCCACGGCGCGAGGCTAAGGACGCGGGGCCACGGCGTCAAGCGTCGAACGGCCGGGTCGGGGCGCGGGAGTATCATCGCTGGCCCATGACGGTCCCCGAGCGCATCGGCCGCTACCGCGTGATGGGCCTCGTCGGACAGGGCGCGATGGGTGTCGTCTACCGCGGCCGGGACGACTCGCTGGACCGCGACGTGGCCCTCAAGCTGATGCGCGGCGTGGGCGGCGCGGAGCACGGCGCGCGGTTCCTGCGCGAGGCGCGGGCCGCGGCCCGCCTCCAGCATCCGAACATCGTGACCATCTACGAGGCGGCCGAGCATGAAGGCGCTCCCTTCATCGCGATGGAGCTGCTGGAGGGGGTGGACCTGCAGCAGGCCATCGAGGCCGGGCTCCGGCCCGACCCCAAGGTCACGCTGCCGATCGTCCTCCAGTTGCTGGCCGGGCTCGGCCACGCCCACGAGCACGGGATCGTGCACCGCGACGTCAAGCCCTCGAACCTGTTCCTGCCCCGCGGCCGGCCGGCCAAGATCATGGACTTCGGCGTGGCCTGGCGGGCGGGAGCCACGGCCGCCACCGGTATCGTCGGAACGCCCAACTACATGTCGCCCGAGCAGGTGCGCGGCGACAGCCTCGACGGGAGGAGCGACCTCTTCTCGGCCGGCCTCATCCTCTACGAGCTGGTCACGGGCGAGAAGGCGTACCAGGGCGACTCGGTCGTCGCCCTCGTCTACAAGATCGCGCACGAGGACGCCGACCTCTCTCTCCTTCCGCGGGGAGAGAAGTGGGGCCGG
>QHVM01000060.1 GCA_003223555.1 Acidobacteriota bacterium
CGCGCGATCACCGGGGCGGCCAGCGTGGTGTGGGACAGGCCGACGCGGTTGCCGTACAGCATCGCTTCGAGGGCGTGGATCCCGCCCGCGTTGGGGACGGCGACCAGGACGAGGTTGGCGATCCGGCGCGCCCCGGCCCACGTCACCGGGCCCGCGTCGGGCTCCGCGGTGCCGTAGCGCAGGTAGTAGCGGGCGACCAGCCCGCCCATGCTGTGGCCGATGACGTTGAAGCGGGCCGCCGGGTCGCCGCAGGCCTCGGCCAGCGTCTCCAGCGTGTCGTGCAGCCGCCGCGCCGTCTCGATCAGGTCGCGCCGCCAGTCGTAGCTGAAGACGTGGTGGCAGGGGCCGCGGCCGCCGGCCGGCGCCGAGGGATGGAACCCGGCCGCGGCCAGGATGTCGAGCAGGTCGTAGTACTCGGTGAAGCCGAACAGGCGCGGCATGACCGCGGTCGTGCCCAGGAGCGGCCCCGGGAGGAGGTCGTCGCGGCTCTCGGCGAGAGGAAGGGTCAGGGGCAGGGTGAGGTCATAGTGCCCGACTGCGTTGCGGATGTTCAGCCAGACCGGCGTGCCGTCGGGGCGCATGAGACGGCTGCCCATGATGCCCGGGACGACGACGACCGGAGCAACGCCGTCGCGGGAGCCGCGGAGCAGTCGCAGGTCGAGGGTCCGCCGGCGCGAAGCGAGGGCGTTGGCGATCACCATCCCGCTGCCCGCTGTCAGCACGCCCCAGAGGAAAGGCTTGAACCAGTCACGGCGGCGGGGCCGCTGCCCGTTCACCAGGTTGGCCATCTCGGTCGTCCGGCGCCGGCGCCTCATTTCCTCCCACATCATTATGAGGCGTCTGTGCCGCCCGGATGCGGCGCCGGCGCCTTTGTCGGCTTTACACCGAAGCGTAACTTGTACAGTGGCCTGCCGTCCGGATGGACCGCAGGCATCGGCGGAGCGCGCGGGCGCTCGATTTCCGAGGCGCCGGCCCATCCCGCCGTCCCTCGACGCATGGCACGTCGCTTGCTCCTTCCCGCTCGACGTCCGATCCCAGGGGAGTCGGGTCTCGTGCGCGAGCCCAGAAAGGAACGCTCATGCTCTGGACGATCTTCGTGATCCTGCTCATCCTGTGGCTGCTCGGAATGGTGAGCGGCTACACGATCGGCGGGTTCATCCACCTCCTGCTGATCGTGGCCCTCGTGGTGGTGCTGATCCGCGTCATCCAGGGTCGCAGCCCGGTCTAGCTTCGCGGCGCCGTCCGGCGGATGCATTGGAGGGGACGCGCCGGCCGGCGTCTCCTCGGCCGTCCCCTCGACCTCTCCCGACCCGAGCGCGATGAAGGCCAGCGTGCTGCTGAACGTGGCGGCGGGCTCCGTCGAGTCGGGGGAGACGGCCGGCGACATAGCCCGGATCGCGGAGGCGTTCCGCTCCGCCGGGGCCGAGGCGGCCGTGCGCGCGGTCGATCCCGCCGGCCTCCCGGCGGCGGCGGAGCGGGCGGCTTCCTCCGACGCGGACGCGGTGGTGATGGGGGGAGGCGACGGCACGCTCAGCTGCGCAGTCAAGGCCCTCGTCGGCGGCGACAAGCCCCTCGGCATCTTGCCCCTGGGAACCCTCAACCACTTCGCCAGGGACCTCGGCGTCCCGAGCGGTCTCGACGGAGCGGTGCGTACGGTGGTGGCCGGCCACGTCCGCTGCGTCGACGTGGGGGAAGTCAACGGCCACCTCTTCCTCAACAACTCCTCGCTCGGCATCTACCCCGAGGTGGTGCGCGAGCGCGACGAGATCCACGAGCGCGGCGCCGGCTCGAGGTGGCCGGCCACCCTGCGCGCGGCCCTTGCCCAGCTTCGGCGGTTTCCCGTCGTCAGCGTCACGCTGCGGCTGCCCGAGCGGACCCTGCGGGTCACGAGCCCCCTCGTCTTCGTCGGCAACAATCGATACGAGATGAAGGCCTTCGCGGTCGGGCGGCGGCCGGAGATGGACCGCGGCGAGCTGTGGCTCTACGTCGCTCGCGCCCGCAGCCGGCTCGGCTTCGTGGGCCTGGCCGGACGCGCCCTGCTCGGGCGGCTCGACCCCGCCCGTGACTTCGAGTGGGAGGGGCTGCCGGCGCTCGAGGTGGCGACGGTATGGAGGCGAAGCTTGCCGGTCGCCCTCGATGGCGAGGTCATGCGCCTGGCCACGCCGCTGCGCTACCGGGTCCGGCCGCGAGCGCTGCGCGTGCTCGCCCCGCCGGCGCCGGCATGAGGACGATCGCCCACATCTCGGACCTCCATTTCGGTCGCGCGGACCCGGCGATCGTGGCCGCCCTGGCGCACGACCTGAAGGAGTCGGCCCCGGACCTGGTGGCGGTGAGCGGGGACCTGACCCAGCGCGCGCGTCGCCGGGAGTTCGCCGCGGCGCGCGACTTCCTGCAGGGCCTCGGGCTTCCGGTGCTGGCCGTGCCGGGCAACCACGACATCCCCCTCTTCGACGTCGCCCGCCGCCTGCTCCAGCCGCTGGACCGCTATCACCGGTACATCCACGCCGAGGACAACCCCTTCTACGTCGACGACGAGATGGCGGTATTGGGCCTCAACACCGCTCGCCGCACGACCTTCGGCGACGGCCGCCTCTCGCTCTCGCAGATCGCGGTCGTGCGGGAGCGCTTCGAGAGGCTGCCGCCCGCGCTGGCCAAGATCCTCGTCACCCACCACCCGTTCCTGCCCGCGCCGGCCGGGCCACGCCAGGCGCTGGTGGGACGCGGCCTGCTCGGACTGCAGGCGTGCGAGGTCTGCGGCGTCGACGTCCTGCTCACCGGCCACCTGCACCGCGGCTTCACGGGCGACGTGCGCAGCCATCACGTGGCCATCAAGCGAGCGATCCTGGTCTTCCAGGCGGGGACGGCCGTCTCCACCCGTCTGCGCGGCGAGGCGAACAGCTACAACCTCATCCTCCTCGACCCGCCCCGGCTCTCCTGCACCGTCCACGCCTGGGACCGGCACGGCTTCCGTCCACTCGCGCCCACCCGCTTCCTCAACACCGGCGGCGAGTGGCAGCGGCAGGAGTGAGCGCGGTCAGCCTGGCTGGGGGTATTCGCGCTGCGTGATGCGCACGACCGCCAGGAAGAAGGCCAGGATCAGCGGCCCGGCCAGCAGGCCGACCGGCCCGAACGCCTCCAGGCCCCCCAGCAGCGCGAAGAAGACCGCCCCGCCGTGGATGGCCAGCGAGCCGCGGATGAGGTACGGCTTCACGAGATGGTCGACCAGGCCGACCAGGGCCGCCCATGCGCCGAGGAAGAGCGCGGCCGTGGGGTGGGCGGTGACGAACAGCAGCGCCGCCGCGCACAGGATGACGGCGACCGCGCCCACCGCGGGCACGAGGGCGAGGAAGAAGGTGACCATCCCGAAGAAGAAGGGGTGCGGCACCCGGACCAGCAGGTAGCCGACGAGTGCCATGGCCGCGCCGGCGGCGGCGGTGCCGACCGCGGACACCATGACCGCCACCGAGACCTGCCGGAACTCGGACAGCAGCTCGCGGGTATGGCTCTTCGGCAGCGGGGCCACGTCCTCCAACCAGGCCACCAGCTCGGCGCCGTCGCCGAGGAAGAAGAACAGGGCCACGAGCATCAGGGCGGCCTGGACCGTCAGGTGGAAGGTCGCGGTAACGAGGCCTCCCATCGTGGCCGCCGCCCGGCCGCGCTGGGAAGCCGCGACCTGCATCGGCCCTTCGCCCTGCGGGAACTGCGCGATGACCGTGCGCACCAGCGAGCGCAGCGGCGCCGGCAGGTCGTCGACGAGGCCCTCGAAGCCCTGGCTGCGCAGCGTCTCCTTCACGTAGGCGACGCCCGCCACCACCTCGCGGCCGACGCTGACGGCCAGGGTCGCCAGCGGCACCACGATGAGGAGAAGCACGGCCACGGTCATGAGACCAGCGGCGAGGTAGCGCCGGTGCCCCAGCCGCCGGCCCAGGAGCCGGGTCCACGGGAAGAAGGCCCCGGCCAGCACCGCCCCCATGAACAGCGGAATCGCCAGGGGACGGACGACGACCACGAGGAGGAGGAGGGACAGCACCACGAGAACGGTCAAGGCCGCCCGCTCGATGCGCGCGCTCGTCATGGGCTCTCCCCTGGAGATGCAGTGGCGGCCATTCTATGCGGTCGGTGGCGCGCGGGAGCGCGGTTTGACTCCTCCGGCCGCGCTCCCTATCATCCTGGGTTTCGCGGCCGCTCACCGCGCCCGCGAGTGAAAGGCTTCTTCCCGAAGTGAAGCTCCACGAGTACCAGGCCAAGGCGCTGCTGTCGAGCTTCGGCGTGCCGGTCCCGACCGGCAAGGTCGCCTATACCGCGGCCGAGGCGGTGGAGGTGGCCAAGGGGCTGGGCTTCCCGGTCGTGGTGAAGGCCCAGATCCACGCGGGAGGACGAGGCAAGGGGGGCGGCGTCAAGCTCGCCCGCTCGGGCGACGAGACCGACGCCATCGCCAAGGGCATGCTGGGCATGAAGCTGCGCACTCACCAGACGGGACCCGAGGGCCGGATCGTGCGCCGGCTCCTCGTCGAGCAGGGGATGGACCTCGCCGGCTCGCGCGAGATGTACCTGGCCATAGTCGTCGATCGGGCCCGCCAGGCGACGGTGTTCATGGCCTCGGCCCAGGGCGGCATGGACATCGAAGAGGTAGCGGCGAAGGACCCGAGGGCGATCCTGATGGAGGCCATCGAGCCGGCGGCCGGGTTCCAGCCTTTCCAGGCCCGCAAGCTCGCCTTCGGCCTCGGGCTGCCGCCGGCGACGCTTGCCAAGACGGTGGCTTTCATGCAGGCGATCCACCGCGCCTTCGAGGCGCTCGACGCGTCGCTCGTCGAGATCAACCCGTTCCTCATGACGAAGGACGGGGCCCTCCTCGCCCTCGACGCCAAGGTGAACCTCGACGACAACGCGCTCTACCGCCACTCCGAGCTGAAGGAGCTGCGGGACTTCGACGAGGAGGACCCGCTGGAGGTCGAGGCGTCGAAGTACAGCCTCAACTACATCAAGCTCGAGGGCGGCGACGTCGGCTGCATGGTCAACGGCGCGGGCCTGGCCATGGCCACCATGGACATCATCAAGCTCGCCGGCGGCTCTCCGGCGAACTTCCTCGACGTCGGCGGGGGAGCGAGCGCGGAGCAGATCCGCAACGCGTTCCGCATCCTCCTCGCGGATCCCGAGGTGAAGGCGGTCCTCATCAACATCTTCGGCGGCATCCTGCGCTGCGACGTGCTCGCCGAGGGGGTCATCGCCGCGGTGCGCGAGCTGGGGGTGAAGGTCCCGGTCGTCATCCGGATGAAGGGCAACAACGAGGAAAAGGGCAAGGCCATGCTCCGCGATTCCGGGCTCAACTTCGCGACCGCGGACGACATGACCGAGGCGGCGGCGCGGGTGGTGGCGGCGGCGAAAGGCCGCCGGTGAGCGTGCTCGTCGGCCGGGCCAGCCGCGTGCTCGTGCAGGGCATGGGCAAGCACGGCACCTTCCACGCCATCGGCTGCCGCGAGTACGGCACGAGCGTCGTCGGCGGAGTGACGCCGGGCAAGGGAGGGACGACGATCGAAGGCTTCCCGCTGTTCGACAGCGTCGAGCAGGCGGTGCGCACGACCGGCGCGAACGTCTCCATGGTCTTCGTCCCCCCGCCGAGCGCCGCCGACGCCGTCATGGAGGCGGCCGACGCCGGGATCGCGCTCGTCGTGTGCATCACCGAGGGCATCCCCACCCTCGACATGGTGCGGGCGGCCGCCTACTTGAAGGGCCGGCCGACACGCCTCATCGGCCCGAACTGTCCCGGCATCATCTCCCCGCCCGAGAAGTGCAAGGTCGGGATCATGCCCGGCCCCATCCACAAGGGGGGCCCGGTGGGGGTGGTCAGCCGCAGCGGGACGCTGACCTACGAGGCGGTCAACCAGCTCACCGCCCTCGGCATCGGCCAATCCACCTGCATCGGCATCGGCGGCGACCCCATCATCGGCACCAACCACACCGACGCGCTGCGGCTGTTCAACGACGACCCCGCGACGGTGGCCATCGTGATGATCGGCGAGATCGGCGGGAGCGCGGAGGAGGAAGCCGCCGCTTTCGTGAAGCAGCACGTCAAGAAGCCGGTCGTGGGCTTCATCGCCGGCCAGACGGCCCCCCCGGGCCGGCGGATGGGCCACGCGGGGGCGATCATCGCCGGAGGCAAGGGCACCGCGGACGAGAAGATGAAGGCCATGGCCGCGGCGGGGATCCACGTCGTCAAGTCGCCGGCGGACATCGGCGTCACGGTCGCCGAGGTGCTGCCCACGCGCTGAGGAAGGAGCCTTGAGAGAGCGCACGCTTTCGATCATCAAGCCCGACGCGATGAAGGCCCGGCGGGCGGGCGAGATCCTCTCCCGGCTCGAGAAGGCCGGCTTCGAGGTGGTCGCCCTGCGGCTGCGGCGGCTGAGCCGCGCGGAAGCGGAGGGCTTCTACCACGTCCACCGGGAGCGGCCCTTCTTCGGGAGCCTCTGCGACTTCATGAGCTCGGGCCCCTGTATCACGATGGTGCTGGAGGGCGAGGACGCGGTCGCCCGCCTGCGCGAGATCATGGGCGCCACCGACCCCGCGAAGGCCGCTCCCGGCACCATCCGCCGCGACCTCGCGTCGTCGATAGAAGCCAACTGCATCCACGGCTCCGACGCTCCCGGCAGCGCCCGTTTCGAGATCGGCTACTTCTTCCCGGGAATAGAGCTGATACCCAGAAGCTAGGTCAATCGGGCGCTCCGGGCGACCCGGTGGCCGAAGGGTTGCGGCGGCATATCCTCTATAATCCGCGGCGGGATGCGGCGCTCGGCCCGCGAAGGATCGGAGCCCACGAGCCACGAGCTGCGAGCGGAGCGGGATTCACTCCGCCCGGGGCCGCGAAGCGGACCCGCTCGAGGAGCGGCGGCGAATTCATTTCGCCGCCGCGGAAGACGCGAGCGGGGGGTCTGGGGGGTGCGCCGCTAGCACCCCCCAGCTTGATGATGCCTCGAATGGCGAAGGTGACGCTGAAGGTCACCGCCGGCCCTCTCGCGGGGCGGCTCTTCGCCTTCGACCGCCACGACACGTTCCTCTTCGGCCGGTCCCCCGACTGCCACGCCGAGCTGGCGGCCGACGACACCACGGCCTCCCGCCATCACTTCCTCCTCGAGGTCAACCCTCCCCAGGCCCGGCTCCGCGACCTGGGCAGCCTCAACGGCACCCACGTGAACGGCGTCAAGTACGGGGGCCGCGCTCGGCAGGAGAGCCCCCAAGAGGCGGCGCGGCGCAGGCTGCCCGAGGTGGACCTGCGGGACGGGGACCGCATCCGCGTGGGCGCGACCGTCTTCGACGTCGCCATCGAGGGCCATCGCTCCACGGTCCCTGCCGACGCTCCGGAGGGCGGCGCCGCGTCCCCCCTGGAGAGCCTCGTCGGCGGGCGGCCGGAAGGGATGGTCGTTCCCGGCTACGACGTGGGCCGCATGATCGGACGCGGCGGGATGGGCGCGGTCTACCTCGCCCGCAGAAGGGGAGACGGGACGACGGTCGCCCTGAAGGTCATGCTCGCCCAGACCGACCTCGACGAGGCGGCGCGCGAGACGTTCCAGCGCGAGATCGAGGTCACGCGGTCGCTGCGCCATCCGCGCATCGTCGCCCTCCTCGAACACGGCTCGGCCGAGAGCACCTTCTACTTCGCGATGGAGTATTGCGCGGGGGGCAGCGTGGCCGACCTGCAGCGGCGCGAGCCGGGCGGGCTGCCCCTCGCCCTGGCCGTGCGCATCGTCCGGGAGGCCCTCGACGGCCTCGCCTTCGCCCACGAGCGCGGCTTCGTCCACCGTGACCTCAAGCCGGAGAACATCCTCCTCGCCGACGCGGCGGGCACCGGGGCCAAGGTCACGGACTTCGGCCTGGCCAAGAGCTTCCAGCAGGCGGGCCTGTCCGGCATGACCGCCACCGGCGCGGTGGCCGGCACGCTCTACTTCATGCCGCGGGAGCAGCTCACGCAATTCCGGCTGCTGAAGCCGGTGAGCGACGTGTGGAGCATGGGCGCGACGCTCTACTACATGCTCACCGCTGCCTATGCGCGCGAGTTCCGGCCCGGCGAGGACCCGCTGCCCGTGATCCTGCGCGGCGGCGTCGTGCCGATCCGGGCCCGCGATCCACGCCTGCCGGAGGCCGTGGCGGCGGTGGTGGACCGGGCGGTCACCGACGCGTTGGAGGAGCGATACCAGACCGCCCGGGAGTTCCGCGACGCCCTGGATCGGGCCGTGTCGTGAGCACGCTGCCCGCCGTCTGCCCCGGGTGCGGCCTGCGCGCCAACGTGCCCGGCGGCGCGGCGGGCAAGACGCTCAAGTGCCCCCGCTGCGCGGCGCGCTTCACCGTCCCGGCCCGGGATGCCCCGGCCGCGACGCAGCTCGAAGCGACCGCTCCTGCGCCTCCCGCGGCCACCGTGTTCGAGGCCGAGGGTGTGCGGCCGGTGCCCACCGCGCAGGAGCCCGGCCCGCCCGGGGCCCGCCCGTCCCGGCTGCCCCCCACCGTGGCGGCCGCCGAGGCCCCGCGGCCGTCGGCCGAGTGGAGGGTCGGCGACCTCGTCCTCGGCCTGTACGAGGTCACGGCCGTCCTCGGCCAGGGAGGCATGGGCCGCGTCTACCGCGTCCGCCACCGGGGCTGGGACGTGGACCTGGCCGTCAAGGCGCCGCTGCCGACCGCCCTCGCTGCCGCGGGGGGGCCCGAAGCCTTCGAGCGCGAGGCGGAGACGTGGGTGGGGCTCGGCCTGCACCCCCACGTCGTCGATTGCTACTACGTGCGCCGCATCGAAGGCGCGCCGCGGCTGTTCGTCGAGTACGTGGACGGCGGCAGCCTGCACGACTGGATCCGCCAGAAGCGGCTGCGCACGCTCGATCGAGTCCTGGACGTGGCCGTGCAGTTCGCCTGGGGCCTCCACTACGCGCACGAGCAGGGGCTCGTGCACCGCGACGTGAAGCCGGCCAACGTGATGGTCACCGCGGGCGGCCTGGCCAAGGTCACCGACTTCGGCCTCGCCCGCGCCCAGAGCCTGATGGCGGCGGTCGGCGTGGCGGGAACTCCCGCCTACATGGCGCCGGAGCAGTCGGCGGGCCGGGAGCTGACCCGCGGCGCCGACGCCTGGGGCTGGGCGCTCTCGGTCCTCGAGATGTTCGCCGGCGAGCGCACGTGGGAGTACGGCATCGCCGCCGCCGAGGTGCTGCGGGACTTCCGCCGGCGCGGCGGACGCGTGGTCGGCCTGCCCCCGCTGCCGGACGCGGTGGCCGAGCTGCTCGGCCGATGCTTTGCGGAGGATCCGGCCGGCCGGCCGCGCTCCTTGAAGGAGGCGGCCGACGTGCTCCGCGCCGCCTACGAAGCGTCCTGCGGCGGTCCCCATCCTCGGCCGGAGCCGCGCACGGGCCGTGACACCGCGGACAGCCTCAGCAACCGGGCGGTGTCGATGCTCGACCTGGGCCGGACGGCGGAGGCCGACCCGCTCTGGCGCAAGGCGCTGGCCCGCCAGCCGCAGCACCTGGAGTCGACCTACAACCAGTCGCTCCACGCGTGGGGCTGTGGGAGGCGCGCAAGGCGCACCCCTCTCTTCCGCGGGGGGCGCACCTCGTGGGCAAGCTGCTGCTCGCGCTGGGCGACACCGGCGCCGCCGCGCGCGCGCTCGAGGAAGCCCCCCCGGCCGCGGCCGGCTCGGCCGAGCGGGACCGTGACCTCGGGCTCGCCCTGTGCGCCCGGGGCGAGTGGGCGCGCGCGAGGGAGTGCCTGGACCGGTCCATGGCTTCGGGCCTGGCCGATCCGGCGGAGATCGCCGGCTTCGCCCTCTGCCTGGCCCGGTTGGGGGAAGCCGAGAAGGCCCGCGCCTTCTACGAGCGCGCGCGGGAGCACCGGCGTGAGCTGCCGCCCGAGCTGGGGCCGGCGATCTCGGGCCACGTCGCCGGGCACGAGACCTTGCGGTCGATCAAGGGCCTGGTGCATCCGGCCTCCATGCTCGCGGTCACCGCCGACGGCCGCTTCGCCGTCTCCGGCGACCTCGAGGGCGTCCGGGTGTGGGACGCACGCACCGGCGCCGCCGTTCGCACGCTGGCCATGCGCGAGATGCGCCTGCGATCGATGGCCGTCGCCCCCGATGGGCGCACGCTGCTCTGCGCGGGCGAAGGCGCGCCGCTACAGCTCGTGGACATGGACACCGGCCGGCCGCTGCGCGCCTTCCAGCCCCATCCCGGATTCCTGGCCGCGCTCGCGATCACGGCCGACGGCCGCCTCGCGGTGTCCGGCGGCTCCGACCGCACCGTGCGGGTCTGGGACATGGCGACCGGCCGCTGCCTGCGCGCGCTCGAGGGCCACCAGGAGGCGGTGGCGGCGGTGGCGGTGAGCGTCGAGGGATCGCGGGCCGTGTCGGCCAGCCTCGACGGCACCGTGCGGGCCTGGGACCTGGCTTCGGGCCAGGCGGTGGCGGTCTTCGAAGGCCACCACGGCCGCGTCCTCACGGTGGCGCTGAGCGGGCCGAAGGGTTTCGTGCTCTCCGGCGGCGAGGACCGGACCGTCCGGGTCTGGGACCTGCCCAACGGCCGGCTGGTGCGGACCTTCACCGGCCACGCCCAGGCCGTGGCCGCCATCGCCTTGTCGAGGGACGGGCGCTTCGCCCTGTCGGGTGGACAGGACCGCACCCTGCGCGTTTGGGACGTGGCCGGCGGCCGGCTTCACGCCGTCTTGCGGCGCGACGCGCCGGTGCTTGCCCTGGCCGCCGGAGAGGACGGCGCGGCCTGGGCGGCGAGCGGCGCGTCGGTCGTCGCCCTTCGCGTCCCGGACCGCCCGCGCCTGCCCGCCTTCGCCGTGTGCCGTCCCGTCACCGCCGTGGAGGCGGAGTCTCGCGACGCCGCGTTCCAGGGCCGCGTCGCCGCGGCCCGGTCGTCGCTGCAGAAGGGAGACCTCACCGGAGCGCTCGACCTCGCCCGCAACGCGCGCAGCATCCCGGGTTACGAGCGCTCGGACGACGCGCTCGCCCTGTGGGACGAGATCAGCGCCGCGCTGCCGAGAAAGGGGCTGCGGGGCGCCTGGGAGGCGATGGTCCTGGAGGGGCACTCCGACCCGGTCCTGGCCGCCGCGATCAGCCCGGACGGCGCCCGCGCGCTCTCCGGCGGCATGGACGCGACGGTCCGCCTGTGGGACCTGGCCCGCCGGCAGCCGCTGTCGGTCCTGAGCGGACATTCGGAGGCGGTCGCGTCGGTGGCGTTCACCGCCGACGGGCGCTCGGTCGTTTCCGGGAGCTGGGACCGCACGGCGCGGCTGTGGGACATCGCCTCGTCGCGCGCCGTGCGCCGCTTCGAGGGCCATGCGGAGCAGGTGAGCTGCGTGGCGCTCTCGCCGGACGGGAACACGCTTCTGACCGGCTCGTGGGACTCGACGCTGCGGCTGTGGCAGCTCTCCAGCGGGCGAGAGCTGCGCGTGCTCGAGGGCCACTCGGCCAACGTCGCCGCGGCGGCGTTCGCTCCCGACGGGCGTTTCCTCGTCAGCGCGGGCTGGGACTCGGCGCTGAGGGCCTGGGACGCCGCCACCGGGGAGTGCGCGTGCCTGCTGGAAGGGCACGAGAACAGCGTCGGGGCGCTGGCCATCGGCCCCAGCGGCCGGCCGGTCGCCTCCGGGGGCGTCGACACCACGGTGCGGGTCTGGGACCTGCGGGCGCGCCGGGCGCTGCGCGTGCTGGCCGGGCACACGGCGGAAGTGACCGCGGTCTCGTTCTCGCCCGACGGCCGCTACCTCGCCTCGGCCAGCCGCGACAAGACCGTGCGCGTGTGGGACGTCGCCACCGGCAAGTGCGAGCGCACGCTGCCCCACACCGCGGGCGTGATGGCGGCGGCCTTCGGCCCGGGCGGGACGCGGCTGCTCACCGCGGGGGCCGACCGCGCGCTCCGGCTGTGGCACCTCGACTGGGAGCCCGAGGCCCGCGCGCTGCCGTCCTGGGACGAGAAGGCGAGGCCGTACCTCGAGAGCTTCGTGAGCCTGCGCCTCAAGCCGCAGACCGTGCGCGCGGCGGCGACGGCCTGGACCGAGGCCGACCTCGACCGCCTGGTGGACGACCTCCGCCGGCGCGGCTTCGGCGGCCTGCGCCGCGAGGAGGTGGCGGGACGGCTGCAGGACCTGACCCAGAAGGCCGGCGCGGCCCCCTCCTTCTGGGAGGAGGTGCGCCGCAACGCGCCGCGGGCGGAGAAGTCGCGGGCCCGCGGGTCGGCCTGGAAGCGCCTGCCCGTCGCGCGGCTCGCGATCGGAGCCGCCGTCGGCCTGTCGCTCCTCGTCGGCGTCCTGGCCTGGCTCCATCCCGCGGCCAAGCCGGCCCTCGTGGCCGACGCGCTGGACCTCGAGCGCAAGGCCGCGCGGGGGTTCCTGATCGACGTCAACGGCATGCCGGGCGACTGCCCGGCCGGCGACCGGACCAGCTACCTGGCCCTCGCCCGCGAGCCGGAGGTCAGCGCCGTCACGCTGATGTGCCTGGCCCGTGAGAAGGACGGGACGACCGCGGAGTCCTACCTCAACGGCACGCCGATCGACGACCCCGACCGCGACCGTCGCGCCCGCCACGTCCGCAACGCCGTCTCGTTGATGGTGGCGCTGGGCGAGGACGCCGTCGATCCGCTGTGCAACCATCTCTTCGATCCGCGCGACGACGTGCGCCAGGTGGCCGCGCAGTCGCTCGCCTACATGGCCTCGCCGCGGGCCACCGCCTGCCTCACGGCGGCGCTCCGGGCGGACGGGGCGGGCACGCGCGCGAGCGTGACGTCCGTCCTCAAGACGCTCCTCGCCCGCGACCAGCTCCCGGCTCCCCGGGCCTGGCAGATCGTCTCCCGGCTGCTCGGCGATCCCGACCCGGCGGTCCGCATCGAGGCGCTCCGCGTGCTCCGCTTCTTCAGCGCCGGCGTCGCCCTGCCCGCGGCGAGGCGCGCGCAGGACGATTCGGACCCGCAGGTGCGCGCGGAAGCCGGCGATGCGGCGACCAACGTCGACGGCATGCGCCGGCTGCAGATGGGCCGCTGAGGCGGCGCTAGGATGAAAGCAGGAATGCGGATCCGCTGATGGGAACCGGTTCTCCCTCCGACGTCGGCCGCCTCCTGGTCGCAGCGGGCGGACTGCTGGCCGCCCTGGGCCTGGTCTTGATGCTGGCCGGGAAGATCCCGTTCCTCGGCCGGCTGCCGGGCGACATCGTCTATCGCAAGGGCGGATCCACCTTCTACTTCCCGCTCGTCACCTGCCTGCTGCTGAGCCTGCTGCTGACGGTGGTGCTGCGCCTGCTCCGGCGCTGACGCCCGTCACGGCAGGCGGCGGGCGGAGCGGATCAAGACCGGCGGGACGAGACGCTGGCCGCGGGCGCGGAGGGCCTGGATCCGGCGGACGACCGGCATCCCCTTGACCACGCGGCCGAAGGCCGCGAAGCCCTGGCCGTCGGCATTGCGTTTTCCCCCGTAGTCGAGCGAAGGCTGGTCGCCGATGCAGATGAAGAAGTCGCCGGTGGCCGTATCGGGGCCGTCGCGGGCCATGGAGATCGTGCCGTCGAGGTGGCGCAGGCCGGTGAGGCTCGTGCGCTCGAGCGGGATCGGCGGGAAGCCGTCCTTCGCCCGCCGCGCGTTGATCCCGGCCTGGATGACCTGGATCCGCACCGTCTGCCCGGGCTGGTTGTCCGGGCGCACCGTGCGGTGGAAGTGCCCGCCGTCGTAGAAGCCGCCCTCGACGTAACGCAGGAAATTGGCCGCGGTCACCGGCGCCCGCGCCGTGTCGACCTCCACGACGATGGCCCCGCGCGAGGTCTGGATGAGCACGCGGGCCGGCCCGGGCGAGGGAGACGCCTCCGGCGCGGGGCCGAGAGCGAGGAGGACGACGAGCGGGAGCACCGCGGCCAAGGTATGCCCGCCCCCGCCGCCGGTCAAGGATGGCCGTCACGATCGGTTGCAGGCCCGGGCCGGGCGTGGAATCCTTGCCTCCATGTCCATCAAGTCCGACCGCTGGATCCGGCGCATGGCCCGCGAGCAGCGGATGATCGAGCCGTTCACCGACAAGCAGGTGCGGGAGGGTGTCGTCTCCTACGGCCTCTCGTCCTACGGCTACGACGCGCGCATCGCGGACGAGTTCAAGATCTTCACCAACATCAACTCCACCATCGTCGACCCCAAGCGCTTCGACCCTCGCTCCTTCGTGGACTTCAAGGGCGAGGTCTGCATCATCCCGCCCAACTCCTTCGCCCTCGCCCAGACCGTGGAGTACTTCCGCATCCCGCGGAACGTGCTCACGATCTGCGTCGGCAAGTGCGTCACCGGTGACACCAAGGTTCTCGACGCGTCGACCGGTCGGCTCGCGCCCATCGCCGAGCTGGTGGACCAGCCGAGAGCCACGATGTCGCTTCGGCGAGGCGCAGTGCGGCGAGCTGACGTCAGTGAAGGGGTTCGGCAGGGGCTCCTTCCCGTCTACCAAGTCACGACACGAACGGGCCGGACGATTCGGGCGACACCGAATCATCCCTTCCTGACGTTTGACGGTTGGCAGCTACTTCAGGAACTCGGTCCTGGAGCACGCATTGCCGTGCCCCGAGGTATCGCGGTGTTCGGGGATCGCACGATGCCGACGTGCGAAGTCGATCTGCTCGGACTGCTCATCTCCGATGGCCAGGGCAATACGCCTGGCTCTTCGCCTGCCTACACGAGCGGCGACCCGGTCTTGCGCGCGACGTTCGCAGAGGCGGTCTCCGCATTCGGCTGCGTTCCCAGGTCAGCGGGGCCGATGGCCGTCCGAGCGACCCATCTCGGCCATCGTGGCGGAGCGATGGAGTGCAACCGGGCGTTCAAGTGGCTGGAGTCGCTCGGGCTGGCGGTCGAGTCACCCGACAAGTTCATTCCCGGCGTCATTTTCGAGCTGGGGAGGACACTTCTCGCCCGATTCCTGCGTGCGCTGTTCTCCGGTGATGGCGGCGTCTCGATCTCCGATGAGGGCATCCACCTGGAGTTCTGCACCACCTCGTCCCGCCTGGCCCGCGAACTACACCACCTGCTGTTGCGGTTCGGGATCGTTGCGATGCTGGGGCGCCGTGCTACGGCCTCCGGCCGCACGGCCTACGTGCTCTGCGTGACGAGCAAGGAGCATATCGCTCGCTTTGCCAGCGAGATCGGCTTCATTCCCGGCTCGCGGAAGCAGCGCGTGCTGGAAGAGGCGGTCCGTCGCATCGAGCTTTCGCCGCAGCGCAAGTCCAATTTCGACACCCTCCCACCCGAGGCCTGGAAATGGCTGAAGGCAGCCTGCCATGAGAGGGGCGAATCATTGCGGAGGATGGGCATCGAATGCACGAGGCCGGACCGGAGCGTGCCGCTCGGCCTCGCCCGTGACCTCGCACGGCGGCTGGGTGATGAGGCGCTCGGCAGCGTCGCTGATTCGGACGTGCTGTGGGACACGATCCGCGAGAAGCGATTTGTGGGCATCGAGCCCGTCTATGACCTGACTCTGCCCGAGACAGCCAACTTCGTGGCCAATGACATCTTCGTTCACAACTCGACGTACGCGCGCTGTGGGATCATCGTCAACGTCACGCCGTTCGAGCCGGAGTGGGAGGGAGTCGTCACCCTCGAGGTCTCCAACACCACGCCCCTGCCGGCCAAGATCTACGCCAACGAGGGCATCGCCCAGGTGCTGTTCTTCGAGAGCGACGAGGTGTGCGAGACCTCCTACGCCGACAAGAAGGGCAAGTACCAGGCCCAGAAGAAGCTCACCCTGCCGCGTCTATAGCGAAGATAAACTAGGAAGTCCGGAGAAGCGCCGATGGTCCACGAGACGGTGACGATGGAAGGCCACCTCATCGACTCCGACATCCTCCGCCGCGTGTTCAACCACATCGTGGAGGAAGGCGGGGGGTTCGAGGTCCTCGAGTTCCAGGTCGGGACGACCAACCAGCGGCCGTCCTTCGCGCGCCTGTCGGTGACCGCCCCCGGGCCGGAGGTCCTCGACCGCATCCTGGAGCGCCTCAACTACCTGGGGGCCTCGGCGGAAGTGGCCGACGCCCGTTTCGCGCCCGCCGAGGCCGACGGGATCCTGCCCGACGACTTCTATTCGACCACCAACTTCGACACCTTCGTCCGCGTCGGCGGCCGGTGGCTGCCGGCGGCCGACCAGAAGATGGACTGCGTCCTCGTCCTGCGGGACGGGGCGACCCGCTGCGTCAAGCAGGGCCAGGTCTGGAAGGGCGAGAGCGTCGCGTTGCGCGGCCCGGGCATCCGCGCCCAGCCGCCCGAGCGCAGCCGCGATTTCTCGGTCTTCGGCTTCATGTCCAACGACGTCTCGGCCGAGACCAACAAGGGCATTGTCATCGCCGGCACCGCCCGCGAGATGGAGAAGACGCGCCAGGCGGGGGAGAAGATCGCCGTCGTCGCGGGGCCGGCGGTGGTGCATTCGGGGGGCGATGCGGCCCTCGCCCACCTGGTGCGGGACGGCTGGGTGGACGTCATCCTCACCGGCAATGCGTTCGCCACCCACGACCTCGAGAAGTCGATCCTGAAGACGAGCCTCGGCGTGTGCCAGATGAGCGGCCGGGCGGTCGAGGGCGGCAGCCGCAACCACCTCTACGCCATCAACGCCGTGAACCGGGCGGGCGGCATCCGGGCCGCGGTGGAGTCGGGCCTCGTGACCTCCGGCGTGATGTACGAGGCGGTGCGGCGCGGCGTCCGCTTCGTGCTGGCCGGCTCCATCCGCGACGACGGTCCCCTGAAGGACGTCCTCACCGATGTGGTCCAGGCCCAGAAGGCCTACGTCGAGGGGCTGCAGGGGACGGGGATGTGCCTGATGCTCGCCTCCGCCCTGCACTCGATCGCGGTCGGCAACCTGCTCCCGGCGCGGGTGAAGACGGTCTGCGTGGACATCACGGAATCGGTCCCGGTCAAGCTCTCGAACCGCGGCACCCTGCAGGCGGTGGGGCTCGTCACCGACGTGGGCTACTTCCTGGAGCGGCTGGAAGCGGAGCTGGGCGCCGACGGCGGCCGAGCATGAGCGGCATCGCGGGCTTCCTCATCCGCCACGGCTACCTGTTCCTCTTCGTGGCCGTGCTGGTGGAGCAGGCCGGCCTGCCCTTGCCGTCCGTGCCGGTGCTCCTGGCCATGGGCGCGCTCGTCGGCATGGGCCGCTTCTCCTTCGTGACGTCGGCGGCGGTGGCGGTCGTGGCCTGCCTCCTGGCGGACTTCGTGTGGTACCGGCTCGGCCGGCGCCACGGCAGCTCGATCCTGCGGCTCGTCTGCCGCATCTCCCTCGAGCCCGACTCCTGCGTGCGCCGCACCGAGAACGTCTTCGCCCGGGAAGGAAGCCGCACCCTGCTCTACGCCAAGTTCGTTCCCGGCCTGAGCACGGTGGCGCCGCCGGTGGCCGGCCTGGCCCGGCTGAGCGTCCCGCGCTTCCTGCTGTGGGACGCGGCGGGGGCGGCGATCTGGACCACGACGTTCCTCGTCCTCGGCTACGCCTTCAGCGTGCAGATCGAGCGCGTGGCCGAAGCGGGCCGGGCCCTCGGCCTGCGGGTGGCGGCGGCCGCGGTGGGCGCGATGGCCCTGTACGTGATCTGGAAGCTCGACCAGCGGCGGCGCCTGCTCCGCGAGCTGGAGGTGTCTCGCATCTCTCCCGAGGAGCTGCTGGCCCTCATCGAGTCCGGGCAGGGAAGCGTGGTCGTGGTCGACCTGCGCAACGCGATCGAGCGGGACGACGATGCCGGCACGGTGCCGGGCGCGATCGTGCTCGCGCCCGACGAGCTCGACGCCCGCCACCACGAGATCCCCCGCGACCGCGACGTCGTCGTCTACTGCACCTGACCGAGCGAAGCGACCAGCGCCCGGGTGGCGCTCCGGCTCCGGCGGAGGGGGATCACGCGCGTGCGGCCTCTGGCCGGCGGCTTCACGGAGTGGCGGCGGCGCGGCTTCCCGGTGGAGCGGCGGAGCGGCGGCCGCGCCGCCGAGCCGGGCGATCTGGCCGCGGTCGCCGCGCCGGCCGAGAACGAGCTCAGCCGGACGTGAACTGGGCCAGCTCGTAGATCCCCAGGCTCTTCTCGATCGCGGCCACGTCGTCCACGATCCCCTCGAAGCCCCGCTCGCCGAAAAGCTCGTGCTCCCGCCGCTCGAACTGGTCGCCGAGCGCGCGGTACTCCCGCTCCGGGATCAGCCGGTGCAGGGCGGGAAAGAGGATCGTGTCCTCGCGGGCCTCGTGCGGGCGGTACATGCGGATGAAGCTGCGCAGGCGGCTCACCAGGGTCTGCCGGCTGCGGGCGTCCCCGGACATCGCGGACCCGGTGAGGCTCAGGACGTCACCGGTCACCCGCCGTCCCGCCTCGTGCTGCGCGCGCAGGACGGCGACGAGGTCGGCCAGCGTCCCCGCCTTCTCGAACCGCGGGAAGAGATGGTCCTCCTCCAGCTTCTCGTGGTACTCCTCGATGAACCGGCGCACGATACCCGCCGCGCTGCTCACCGCGTCGGACGGCAGCTCGACGCCGGCCTCCAGCCGGCGGATCGCCTCCTCGTAGACGAGCAGGATGCGGTTGAGGAGTCCGTGCTCGCGCATGAGGTCCTCGGCCGGCGCCACTTC
>QHVM01000061.1:0-9144 GCA_003223555.1 Acidobacteriota bacterium
ACCGCCTTGGTCACCTTCTGGCCCAGGTACTGCTCGGCGGTGTCCTTCATCTTCTGGAGGATCATCGCGGAGATCTCGGGCGGCGAGAGTTCGTGGCCGGAGACCAGCACCCGAGCGTCGCCGTTGTGCGCTTCCACCACCTTGTAGGGGACCATGCGGATCTCCTCGGTGATCTCGGCGAACTTGCGCCCCATGAAGCGCTTGATGGAGAAGACGGTGTTCTCGGGGTTGGTGACCGCCTGCCGCTTGGCCACCTGCCCCACGAGCCGTTCGTCGCTCTTGGTGAAGGCCACGACCGAGGGTGTCGTTCGGCCTCCTTCCGCGTTGGCGATCACGACCGGGCTCTCGCCTTCCATGACCGCCACGACGGAGTTCGTCGTCCCGAGATCGATGCCGATGGTCTTGCTCAACCTGGTCCTCCCCTTCATAGGCTAGGAGTTGAGCCGCCCGCCGTCAACTCTCTTGCGCGTGGGATACACTTCATTGTTCGCAAGGGTGTGGGCCTCCGACGATGGTGACGATCTTCGAGCTCGTGGGCGGCCGTCCCAAGCTCTTCGCCTCCGCCCCCACCATGGCCGAAGCCTCGGCGCTGCTGCCTCATGGCGCCTATACGACGCTGCGGACCTACGAGACCGGCCGACGCGTCCTGCGCCTCGGGCACCACCTGAGGCGGCTGCATGAATCGGCGCCACCAGGGACTGGGGAGGGGCTCGACGAGAGCAGCGTGCGCGCTGGCCTGGCCGCCGCGCTCGGCAAGAGCGGCCACGCCGACTCTCGCCTGCGCCTCACCTGGGTCCGGCCGCAGCTCTTCGCCTCCATCGAGCCACTCGAGCCCCTTCCGGAGTCGCTCTACCAGGACGGGGTGTCGTGCCTGACCGTGCCGCTGCGGCGGGACGCGCCTCGCCGCAAGGACACGCGCTTCATCTCCGCCGCCCAGGCCGCCTATCACGACCTGCCGGCCGGGATCCACGAAGGACTGATGGTCGCCGAGGACGGGACGATCCTCGAGGGCCTGTCCAGCAACTTCTTCGCGGTGCGGGACGGGATCCTCCACACCGAGGACGAGCGCGTCCTGCACGGGATCACGCGGGGAATCGTCCTGGAGCTGGCGCGGGGCCTGCTTCCCCGCGGGCCCGGCGCCGTGCGGCGCGATCAGATCGGCGAGCTGAGCGAGGCCTTCCTGACCAGCGCTTCCCGCGGCGTCCTGCCCGTCGTGGACATCGACGGCGCCGCGATCGGCGACCGGCGCCCCGGACCGGTGACGCGGGAGCTGCGGCTGCGCCTGGACGACCTGGTGAGGCGGGAGGCCGAACCGCTCACCGGGTGAGCTGCAGCTCCGCCCACTTGCCGCGGCCCTCCCAGACCCGGATGACCATCGGGAACGAGATCCGCTCGCGGAGCTGGCGCGAGAGCAGCTCGCAGATGTTCTCCACCGACGGGAACTCCAGCACGTCGTTCCAGTTCCGGTGGTCGTAGCGGTGCAGCACCTCGCGCGTGCGGGCCTTCAGGTCGTTGAAGTCGATGACCATCCCTCCGCTGGCCGGACCCTCGATGATCACCTCGACCTTGTAGGTATGGCCGTGGATCCGGCCGCACTTGGAGTGGCCGGGCAGGAAATGCGCGCAGTCGATGAACTCGGTGATGCCCAATTTCATTCGGAAGAATCGCTGGTTGGTGCAGCCTACTGCGGATGCCGAGACGACTCAATGGCCATGACACTCACGGCGCGGCGCCGCGGCTGGCGCGGAACCGCGCCGGCACCGCATCGCGGCCCGTGACGAGCCCGTCCACGGCCCAGCGCACGGACAGGGCCACCCAGCCCAGGCCGAACGTGCCGTAGCCGCAGGCCACCGCCCCGTTCAGGCCGGGGACCGCGCCCACGAACGGAAAGCCGTCGCCGGACTTGCCGGCCACCGCCGCGCCGCGCGGGCCGGGCCGGGGAGAGGCGGGGGCGAAGTGGCGCCGGGTGAAGTCCTCCAGCCGCTCGTCGGCCGGCCGGCCCGTGACGCCGCCACCGAAACGGACGACGCGCAGGCCGCCGGGGAGCACCCGCCACGCGATTTCCCCGCCGCAGGTCCGGGCCGGGCTGGGCAGGGGCAGGGCGTCGTCTCGCTGCACGTCGATCCACTGCGCGGGCAGGGGCGTCACGCGGCCCTTCAGGAAAGGAACCAGCCCGGCCGCCGCGGCTTCCAGGGCGACGAAGGCCGTCCCCGCCTCCACCCGGCCTCGCTCGGTCGCCGCCGAGACCCCGGCGTCGGACGATTCCAGGGCGAGGACCGTGCTTCCCTCGCAGATGCGGGCCCCTTCCCGCTCGGCCGCCGCGGCCAGCGCCGCGACCAGGCGCCGGGGATCGAGCCCGGCGTCTTCCGCGCACCAGTACGCGGCCGCGAAGCCCTGGACCCCGAACCGGGACTCGAGCATGTAGTGGTCGAGGAACTCGCCCGAGAATCCGTCCTCGCGCAGAGTGTCCTCGCTCTCGGCGAGGGCCTCGCCCTCGGTGCGGTCCTCGGCGAGGAGGAACCCGCCGTCGGCGCGATAGCCGCAGTCGTCGTCGAGGGCGGCCAGCAGCTCCCGCAGCCGGTCGTGGTTCTCGCGCTGGACCTCCCACGCCTCCCGCGCCGCCTCCCGACCCCATCTCCGGATCGCCTCCACGTACAGGAGACGCGGCCCGGTGGCCACGTGGCCGAGGTCGGCCGCGGTGGCGCCGGCGCCCACGCTCGCCGCCTCCAGCACGATGGGCCGCCGCCCGCGCCGGGCCAGCTCCCACGCGGCCAGGCAGCCGGTGAGGCCGGCGCCGAGGACCACGACGTCGGTGTGGTGGTCTCCGTGCAGGGGGGAGCGTCCGGGGCCGGTCATCGCGTCGGCCCGGGCCCGGGCGCGCCGCGGACGGCGCGGGCGAGCGCCTCGTCCAGGGAAGCGAGCGGACGGCCGAGCAGGTGGCGGAGCGGCCCCGGATCCGAGACCTCGTCGCACAGCAGGCAATCCAGCTCATCCGGTCCGAGGCCTCGGAAGCCGCCGGCGGCCGCTGCGCGGTCCGCGTCTTCCACCGACACTTCCTCGACTCGGAACTCGGCCGGATGTCCGGCGGCGCGCGCGGCGCTGGCGGTCCGGTCGATGAACGACTGGAAGCTCACGGCCTCGGGCCCCACCAGGTCGATGACGCGCGGCGGAGCGTCCCGGCCCGGAGGCGGAGCCAGCGCGGCCGCCAGCGCCGCCGCTGCCGCATCGGCGACCGCGATCGGCTGCAGGCGATAGCCTCCGTCGCCGACCCGCGCCACCCGGCCCTCGGCCATCTCGCGGAGCAGCCCGGTGACGAGGCCGTCGCCGGGCCCGACGACATAGGACGGCCGGAAGACGACGGCCTCGCGGTCCGAGCGGAACAGCTCCAGCTCCGCGGCCAGCTTCGACCGGAAGTAGGAGTTCGTGCAGCGCCGCGTCATGCCGTAGTGGGCGACGCCCAGGCCGCTGAAGAGGACCACCCGCGGCACCCGGGCCCGCCGCGCCGCCTCGACGACCGCGCGTGTGCCCAGCACGTTGACCGCCTCGTAGGTCTCGCCTCCGCGCTCGCGGCCGATCATGGCCAGGTGCACCACCGCATCCACGCCAGCGAACACCTCGGCCAGCGGCCCCGGCTCCATCCGAGGCACCACCGCGGGCCGGCCGCCGACGTCGGCGATGCGGCGGCCGCCCTCGTCCGAGCGGGCGATGCCCCGCACCTCGGTGTGCCGGCGGACGGCCTCGGCCGCCATCGGCCGGCCCACGAAGCCGCTGGCGCCCGTGATCGCCAGCCTGGCCATGCTCAGTGGCCGGGGCCGGCCGCGCCCGGCCCGCGCAGCGCGCGGCCCGGCGTGGCGCCGGTGGGCTCGCCGTTGCTCAGCGCCGCCACGCCGTTGACGAATACATGACGCATGCCGACGGCATACTGGTGGGGCTTCTCGTACGTGGCGCGGTCGGCGATCGCGCCGGGATCGAAGACGACGACGTCGGCGAACATCCCCGGCCCGATCCGGCCGCGGCGGTCGAGGCCGAGGTTGTCGGCCGGCAGCGCCGACAGCCTCCGGACCGCCTCTTCCAGGCTCACCAGCTTCTCCTCCCGGACGTAACGGCCGAGCAGCCGGGCGAAGTTTCCGTAGGCGCGGGGGTGGGTGGAGGAGCGCGTGAACGGGTCCTCGGGCGCCATCGACGCCGCGTCGGAGCCGAAGGAGACCCACGGCAGGCGCACCTGCTTGCGGACGTTGTCCTCCGACATGAGGAAGAACACGACCCCGATGCGGGTGCGGTCCTCGACGACGAGGTCGAGGATGGTGCTCTCGGGATCGGTGCCGCGCATCTTCGCCGCCTCGGCCAGCGTCTTGCCGGTGAGCGGCTTGAGCGCGTCGGTCTTGAACTCGACCATCAGCAGCCGGTCGGGCGAGCCGGCCGCGCGGCACAGGTTCTCCCAACCCTCCGCGGGCCGCCTCATGTCGGCCACGATGCGCGACCGGGTCGGGGGGTCCTGGATCCTTCGGAAGAGGGCCTCGTAGCCGCCGTCGCGCGCCCAGGGCGGGATACAGGCGTCGAAGCCCGTGGCCCCCGCGGTGTACGTGTACATATCGGCGGTGATCTTCAGACCCTCGGCGCGCGCCTTCTCGATGCGGGCGATCGCCTCGTCCTCCTTCGCCCAGTTGGACTGCCCGGCCGCCTTCAGGTGGTAGATCTCGGCCGGGACGCCGGCCTCCCGGGAGATGCGGAGGAGCTCGTCGACGCCCTCGAGAAGCCGGTCGCCTTCGCTGCGCAGGTGGGAGATGTACTTGCCCCGGTATCGGCCGGCCACCTTGCACAGCTCGATGAGCTCCTCGGTCTTCGCGTACGTACCGGGGGCGTAGATGAGCGAGGACCCGATACCGAGGGCGCCGGCCTCCATCTCCTGCCGCACCAGGTCCCGCATGCGGTCCAGCTCGGCCGCGGTGGGCGGC
The DNA here is from genome assembly GCA_003223555.1 of Acidobacteriota bacterium. Classification (GTDB taxonomy): domain Bacteria; phylum Acidobacteriota; class Vicinamibacteria; order Fen-336; family Fen-336; genus AA32. The sequence continues at coordinate 4,956 of QHVM01000061.1, forward strand.
CGGTCGTCGAGGCCGACGACGTATTCGCGGACGGTGGCCGCGCCGATGAAGGAGGCGACGTTGGGGGCTACCCCCTTCTTCTCGAGATAGGCCAGGTACTCCGCGAGGGTCGTCCACTTGACGTCGTACTTCAGGTCGCCCTGCTCCTCCTTCATCCGCCGCTTCATCTCTTCGGTGAGCGGCCCCATCGACGAGCCTTCGCCGAAGATCTCCGTGGTCACGCCCTGGCGGATCTCGCCCTGCGAGCGTCCATCCACGATCAGCGACTCGGTCGACCACGAGAGCATGTTGATGAAGCCGGGCGCCACCGCCAGCCCCTTCGCCTCCACCACCGCGCGGCCGGAGGCCGAGGACAGGTCGCCGACCGCGGCGATCGTGTCGCGCCGGATGCCGACGTCGGCCCGCCGTCCCGGGCTCCCGCTTCCGTCGTAGACGGTGCCCCCGCGGATGAGCACGTCGAAGGGCTCGTCTCGAGCTCCCATGGCGAGGGGCGCCAGCGCCGCCAGCAAGCACAAGCCGGTTTGCCGGAGGGTCATCGAAAAAGCCTCGCCACGGTGGGCCGCCGAGGGGCGGCTGCCCGATTCTACTCGTTGCGGTTCCCAGCCACCGCGGCCCGCGGGAGAGTGACGATCGTCACGGTGTTTCCCGGCGAAACGCATTACGGTCAATCGGCCCCGGAGGCCCCCTCACGGCCACTCTCCTTCCACTCCCGTCGCTGATGTCGGAGCGCATCCTGGTCGTGGACGACGACTCCGACACCCGCGAGGTCTGTGTCGAGGCGCTGCGCCGCGAGGGCTACGACGTCGCCGGCGAGGACTCGGGCCGCAGCGCGGAAGCGGTGCTCCGCAGCTCGGCGGTGGATGTCGCGGTGACCGACCTGAAGATGCCCGGGATGGGAGGCCTGCAGGTGCTGCGGGCGGCCAAGGAGGCGGACGCCGACACGGTGGTCATCCTCATCACCGCGTTCCCGACGGTGGACTCCGCGGTGGAAGCCATGAAGTTCGGCGCCGCCGAATACCTGGTGAAGCCCTTCTCGCCCCAGCAGCTCGTGGAGGCGGTCCGGGCCGGCCTCGAGGCGCGGCGGATCCGCGAAGCGCATGGCCTCCTGCGCAGCCGGCTGCGCCGCGCCTTCTCACTAGGCGGCCTCATCGGCCAGGGCCGCAACGCGCTGAGGCTGTTCGACGACATCCGCCGGACGTCGGCGGTCGACGCGCCTCTCCTCATCCTCGGCGAGAGCGGGGTCGGGAAGGAGCTGGTGGCCCGGGCCGTCCACGACAACGGGCGGCGCCAGGGCCGGCCGTTCGTGGCCGTCAACTGCGCGGCCATCCCGGAGAACCTGCTCGAGGCGGAGCTGTTCGGCTACGAGAGAGGCGCCTTCACGGGCTCCGCGGGGCCGAAGCCGGGGCTGCTCGAGGCGGCCCACGGCGGCACGCTGCTGCTCGACGAGGTGTGCGAGATGAGCGCGACGATCCAGGCCAAGCTGCTGCGGGCGCTCGAGGAGGGCGCGGTGCGCCGCCTGGGGGCGAGGACGCCGGTGCCCTTCGACGTGCGCTTCATGGCCGCCACCAACCGCGACGTGCGGGAAGAGCTGAGCCGGCAACGCCTCCGGGAAGACCTCTTCTTCCGGATCGCCGTCATCGAGATCGCCGTCTCGCCGCTACGCGAGCGCCGGGAGGACATCCCGCTGCTCGCCGCCCACTTCCTCGAGTCCTGCGCGGCTCGCTACGGCAAGCAGGTCGACGGCATCACCACCGCCGCCATGGACGTGATCACTCGGTACGACTGGCCCGGGAACGTGCGCGAGCTGAAGAACGCGCTGGAGCGGGCGGTCGCTTACGCCCGGGAGGACTTCGTCACGCCCGAGGACCTGCCTCCGGCCGTGCTGGCCGGCGCCGAGCGCCAGCCGCGGGCGAGCTTCCACGAATGGAAGGAGAAGACGCTGGAGCGGATGGAGCGCGAGTTCCTGGAATCGACCCTCGAGACGCACGGGGGCAACGTGACCCGGGCCGCCCAGGCTCTCGGCATCCATCGCTCGACCCTGCAGCGCCTCATGCGGAGGCTGAAGCTCCCCGCCGCCTAGCCGCCCGCGACGCCGCGTCCGTGCGGCAGTCGCAAGTCCGTGAGCGCATTTCGCTTGGGGCCACGGGTGCGTCCGGTGCCGTGGCGGCGCGCCGCTGACGCCGACTGTCCCGGCGATGCGTGCCGGGAAAGCACTGACAGCCCATCGTCTTCGATCGCCGCCGGGAGTCCGAGCGCCTGGCCCCACATTTGCCGGAATGCGTATCCAAAGGGGTCACCGCACGGACCCCAGCGAGGAGACGAAGCCATGACCAGCCATGCTTGGCGTCCGCATCTGCGGGTCGCGTGCGTAGTCGTGCTGCTCCTGGTCGCGGGACTCAGCGGGGTCTCGAGAGGCGCCGCCGGGGATCGGCCGGTCTTCAGTGGTCAGGCCACCGCGGTGACCGCGAATCTCCTGGGCCAACAGTTGACGCTGGCGGACACCGGCTACTTCGAGGCCCCGGACTTCCTGCCGCCGGCCCCATGCACCGCGGAGGGCCTCGACGTCGCGCCGGTGTCGGTGGAGGCCGAGATCCTATGTGCGTCCACCCGCGGCAAGGGCGACCACAGCATGTCGAACGCTCACGTCGCCGCGCTGAACGCCAACGTGGCCGGCGTGCCGGTCAGCGCCACCCTGCTGCGCTCCGACGCTTCCGCCCGGTGCAGCGTCCTCACGCCCGTCCTGGCCGGGACGGCCCACGTGCTCGAGGCGCAGGTCGGGCCGGTCACGGTCGACGCCGACCCGCTCCTGCCCACGCCCCGCAACAAGCCGGTGCCCATTCCGGGCACCGACGCGTACTTCATCATCGACGAGCAGGAGACGAGCTTCAACGGCAACCGCGGCGACATCACGATGACCGCCTTGCGGGTGGTCGTGCCCGGGTTGGCGGACGTCTCCTTCGCCCGCGCGCACGCCGACATCATCTGCCAGGGCAACCCGGTCTGTCCGGGGGCGCACTTCGTGACCGGCGGCGGGTTCTTGAACGGCCCGAACGGCAAGCAGCACTTCGTGATCGCCTTCCGCGAAACCGACCTCAACTGGGGCCATCTGATGTACAGCGACAAGGGCTCGGGCGCGACGTGGAGGGCGGCCAAGCCGTTCACGGGCGCCAAGGTCTACCCGGAGGGTAAGGAGGGGGGCGGTACGCTCACGGGAACCACGACCGGGGGCCAGGGCTTCACCGCCCACATCACCGACAACGGGGAGCCGGGATCAGCCGACGTGTTCGACCTGTTCTCCCCCGACGGAGTGACGCTGGCGAGCGGGACGCTGGACGGCGGCAACATCCAGGTCCATCCCGCCTGCCGGGCGCAATAGGCCTCTCGTGGCGGGGACGCCGCCGTTCCGGCGAGGCTAGGAGGAGCCGAGCAGCCGGGCCGGCGTCTCCGCGTCGAGGAACATCAGGTTGAGGCGCCACACGGAGTCCTCGCCGACGTAGGCGTTGCGCACGGTCGCCCGCGTGCGGAAGGGACCGCCCGCCTCTTCCACGTCCAGCACCTCGCCCTTGGCGAAGAACTGGGTGGTCATCATCCGCGCGCCGCCGATGCCGAGGTTGTCGGCCACCGTCGCCTCCTCCTGGCGCTCACCACGATTGCTCTTCGGCTTCAGGACGAAGAAGAACACGCCGTCGCGGCGGACCCCCGCGCGGCGCTCGGCGACGGGCGGCGTGGTGGGCGGTTTCAGGAACAGGCCGGCTTCGTTGCGCGCGTATCCGGCCGGCGGGTCCTTGCCGAGGAAGCGCAGCCCCACCTCGCCGTCCCCGCCCACCGAGGAGACCACCGCGTAGATGCGGTAGGCGGGCGTGCTGAGGTCGAACGCCCGGAAGCGCCGGGGCAGCGGCAGCGAGAGGTGGAGAGCCTGGCCGAGCAGGACGGCGCGGCCGAGGCGAAGGGAGGTGCCCCCGGCGGAGGCGACCGAGGTATTCGTCATCTCCTCCCAGGTGACCCCGTCCGGGTACTGTCCCTGCACGCGCACCGGGAGGGCGAGGTTCATGCGCGGTTGGCGCCGGCGCTCGTGCTCGATCATGCGGAGCTGTCGGCGCCGATCTTGCATGGCTCTCCCCCTGACCGTAGCACGATCGGCGGTTCAGCGGGTGAGTTTTCGGTACCGGATCCGGTGGGGCCGGTCGGC
>QHVM01000061.1:9183-14552 GCA_003223555.1 Acidobacteriota bacterium
GGCCAGGATGTGGGTGGCGATGCGGTCGAGGAACCAGCGGTCGTGGCTGATCACGGCCGCGCAGCCGGCGAAGCCGACCAGCGCCTCTTCGAGGGCGCGCAGCGTGTCCACGTCGAGGTCGTTGGTGGGCTCGTCGAGGAGGAGCAGGTTGCCCCCGCTCTTGAGCAGCGTGGCCAGGTGCAGGCGGTTGCGCTCGCCGCCCGAGAGATCCTTCACCTTCTTCTGCTGGTCGGGGCCGCGGAAGCCGAAAGAGGCGGCGTAGGCGCGGGAGTTCACCTCCCGCTTGCCGACCATCACGAGGTCCTTGCCCCCGTCCGAGATCTCTTCCCACAGGGTGCGGTTGCCGATGAGGCTGTCCCGGCTCTGGTCGACGTAGGAGAGGACGACCGACTCGCCGACCTTCAGCGTCCCGGCGTCCGGCTTCTCCTCGCCGATGATCATGCGGAACAGGGTCGTCTTGCCGGCACCGTTGGGGCCGATCACGCCCACCAGCCCGCCGCGCGGCAGCAGGAAGCTCACGTCGTCCATGAGCACGTTGTCGCCGTAGCCCTTGCGCAGGCTCCGGGCCTCGATGACCAGGTCGCCCAGCCGCGGCCCGGGCGGGATCGTGATCTCGGCCGGCCCCTCCTTCTTCTCGGCCGCCTGCTCCTCGGCCAGCAGCTCCTCGTAATGAGTCAGGCGCGCCTTGCCCTTGGCCTGCCGGGCCCGCGGCGCCATCCGGATCCATTCCAGCTCGCGCTGGAGCGTGCGGCGCCGCGCCCCGGCCTCCTTTTCCTCCAGGGCCAGCCGGTTCTCCTTCTGCTGGAGCCACGACGAGTAGTTGCCCTGCCAGGGGATGCCGGCTCCCCGGTCCAGCTCCAGGATCCAGCCCGCGACGTTGTCGAGGAAGTAGCGGTCGTGGGTCACCGCCACCACCGTGCCCTTGAACTCCTTCAGGAACTGCTCCAGCCAGGCCACCGACTCGGCGTCCAGGTGGTTGGTGGGCTCGTCGAGCAGCAGCATGTCGCTGGGCTGGAGGAGGAGCCGGCAGAGGGCCACCCGGCGCCGCTCGCCGCCGGAGATCGTCTTCACGTCGGCCTCGCCCGGCGGCAGGCGGAGCGCGTCCATCGCCACCTCGACGGTGCGGTCGAGCTCCCACGCCCCCGCGGCCTCGATCTGGTCCTGGACCCTCCCCTGCTCGGCCATCACCTTGTCCATCTCCGTCTCGGGGAGGTCTTCCCCGAGCTTCATGGACAGCTCCTCGAAGCGCGTGAGCAGCGCCCGTACCGGCGCCACCGCCTCTTCGACATGCTCCAGGACGGTCTTGCCCGGTTCGAGTCGGGGCTCCTGGGGCAGGTAGCCGATACAGGTCCCCTCGGCGGGGACGGCCTCTCCGGCGAAGTCCTTGTCCACCCCGGCCATGATGCGGAGCAGCGTGCTCTTGCCGGCGCCGTTGGCGCCGAGGACGCCGATCTTGGCTCCCGGATAGAAGCTCAGCCAGATGCCCTTGAGGATCTCCTTGCCCTGCGGGGTCACCTTCCGCAGGTCCTTCATGGTGAAGATGAACTGGGGAGCCATGAAACCGGCATTCTGCCACGAAAGCCCGGACCGCGGGTTAACCTGGGGGCGTGCCCGGCTCGCGCCTGTCCCGCCGGCCCCATACCAGGGCCTACCACATCATGGAGCGCGCGCTGAGCGTGCTCTACCACGGCGGCTGGGCGGCCTGGCTCTGGGCGCGGGTGCCGGGCGCGTGCCGCGTGGGCCTCATCGAGCACGAGCTGCTCGTGCCGGGCCGCGAGGCGGGGCGGCCGCCCCTGCGGATCGCGTTCGCCTCGGACCTGCACCTTGGTCCAACCACCCCGCGCGAAGTGCTGGACGAAGCCTTCGCCCGGTTACGCTCGACGCAGGCCGACGTCCTCGCCCTGGGGGGAGACTACGTCTTCCTGGGAGCGACGACCGAGCGCGTCCACGAGCTGCAGGCCCGGGTGCAACAGGTCCCGGCCACCGTCAAGCTGGCGGTGCTCGGCAACCACGACTTCTGGGCCCGGCCCGAGCACCTGGAGGACGCGCTGACCAAAGCCGGCGTGCGGGTCCTCGTGAACGATTCCATCCGCCTTCCCCCACCCCACGACGACGTGGCCGTCATCGGCCTCGACGACCCTCTTACATCGTGGGGCGTCGAGGAGCGGATCACCCTGCAGGAGGGGCTCGACGCCGCCCTGGCCCGGGTGGCCGGCGTGCCGATCAAGATCGCGGTCTGCCATTCTCCCGATGGTTATCCCGAGGTGAAGGGACGCGGCGTGCGGCTGCTGCTCGCGGGCCATACGCACGGGGGCCACATCGCCCTGCCCGGCTACCGTCCGCTGTGGATCCCGGGTCCCCACGGGCGGCTCTGGCCGTTCGGCCGGCACGAGGTGGACGGCCTGACGGTCTTCGTCTCGCGCGGCGTCGGGGGCAGCATCGTGCCGTGCCGCACCTATGCGCCGCCCGACGTCGCGCTCTTCACGCTGCGCGGAAGCCACTAGCGGGGAACCTCGTCACGGCAGCCGTCGTATAAAGTGTCGAAAGAGGGCACCCATGGCATTTCTGGTCATGTTGCTGGTGGGGCTGGGTTTCCTCGTCCTCCTGCCCCTTATCCTCGTGAAGCTCGTCCTGGGCCTGATCCTTCTGCCCTTCCGCATCCTGGGCCTTATCTTCCGGGTGATTTTCGGGGTGACGTTCGGTGTCCTGGGCCTCGTCTTTCGGATCCTCTTTTCCGGCGTGGGTCTCGTCCTGGCCCTTCTGTTTGTCCTGGCTGTCGTCGTCCTCGTGCCGCTCCTGCCCTTCCTTTTGATCGGCATAGGGCTATGGCTCCTCCTGCGCTCCTCCTCCGCGCCCCGGCCGCCGTTGCGCTTGTCCGCGTAAGTATTACAGAACTCTGACGTTGCCGGCCGGGCCAGGGTGCTAGTCTGTCTCCGGCCTTACGCGATCCCACCAGTCGCGCAAGGGACCAAGGAGGAAGACTTGACCCTGACCTGGAACGGCAAGCGCTTCGACTGGCTGAACGTCGCGTACTTCGCCGGCATCCACGCCGGCGCGCTCCTCGCTCCCTGGACGTTCTCCTGGTCGGCGCTCGGCGTCTTCTTCTTTCTTTATTGGCTCTCCGCCTCGGTCGGCATCTGCCTGGCCTACCACCGGCTCCTCACCCACCGGGGGTTCCGGATCCCCAAGCCGCTCGAGTATTTCTTCACGGTCTGCGGCAACCTCGCCAGCGAGGGGGGAGCGATCAGCTGGGTAGGCATGCACCGCATGCACCACACGCTGTCCGACCGCCCGGGCAAGGACCTGCACACCCCCAAGGACGGCTTCTGGTGGAGCCACATGGGCTGGATCGTCTGCAAGTTCGAGTTCGACCGCCGCGAGATGGAGGCGCGCTACGCCCCGGAGCTGGTCGCCGATCCGGTCCATCGCGTCCTCAACCGCATCCACGTCGTGCCCAACATCCTGGTCGGCCTGGCGCTCTACGCCTGGGGCGGCTGGTCGTTCGTGGTGTGGGGGACGTTCCTGCGCCTGGTGGTCGTCCTCCACGGCACGTGGCTCGTCAACTCGGCGGCGCACACCTTCGGTTATCGCACGTACGACACGCCGGAGGGATCGACCAACTGCTGGTGGGTCGGCCTCATCGCCTGGGGCGAGGGCTGGCACAACAACCACCACGCGTTCCAGCGTTCCGCCCGCCACGGTCACGCCTGGTGGGAGATCGACGCTACGTGGGCGATCATCCGCGGCTTGCGCACGGTGGGCCTCGCCACCGACGTGCAGCTCCTGCCCAAGGGAGCCGAGCGCTTCCGGCTCGACCGGCCGGATCTGGGGCCCGTGGCGGCGGACCCCGCCGCGTAGCTCGTTTCATCCTTCCCGGGCGGGAGTCGCCATGCCGACCATCCTGGCGCTGGCTTTGTCCCTGGCCGCCGGAGGGACCTGTCTCCACGGAGCCGACGAGACCGCGGAGCAGGCGAAGCGCCGACGGGACGCGGCCCAGGCCGTGCGCTACATCAACACCGCGGAGTCGATGGGCCTCGAGAAGGCCAAGCGCTACGTCCCGCTGGGCCAGTTGACCGCCATCCCGGCCCCCGCCGGCTTCAAGCTCTCGCTGGTGAACGACAACAAGAGCTACCTGCTGGCCGCGAAGGACACTCGGGATCCGTGCGGCTTCGCCCTCTTCAGCGACGACACCGGCCTCATCTACGAGGCGCAGCCGTTGAGGGCCCGAGCGAGATGAAAGGCCAAGGCCCGGAAGGAGCGCGCCACGAAACGGAGGAAGCGGTGAGCCGAGAATCGCGAGCCCTGGCCGGGACGCTCCTGGTCATCCTGCCGACGGTGATGTTCGGCGGCCTCACCCTCCTGCGGTTCCTCGCCACCCGCGAGCCCGGCTACATGGACAACCCGCTCCGTCAGAACCTCTGGCGCGCGGGGCACGCCCACGCGGGCGTCTATCTGGTGCTGGCCCTGGTGTTGCTGAGATACGTCGACGAGGCCGAGCTGTCGGCGCCTTGGAAGCGGTTCGCCCGGATCGCCGCTCCCCTGGCGGCGATCCTCGTCCCGGCCGCGTTCTTCCTGTCGGTCCTCTCGCCGCAGGCCACGGAGCCCAACGGCCTCATCGTCCTCGCCTACCTCGGCGCCCTGGTCCTCGCCGCCGGTGTCCTCACGCTGGGTGTGGGCCTGCTCCGAGCGTCCAGGAGAGCCGCCTAGAGAGCTCGGCGCACAGGCGCGGCGGAAGGAAGGCGCCTGGTTTGATTATCAGGTTACGCTGTTTCCCCAACTCTGGCCTTTCGGCGCCGACCCGTCAGGCTTACGAGCCAACATCCGTCAGATCAAGAAGTTGCAGATTCACTCGCAGTACTACCCGTGCTATCTTCTTAGTTGACTGAGTGTTAGGCCGACGTTGAGGCATGGAAGAGACGATGTCCCTAGATGTGGAGATCCTCGCAGATCAGATTAGCAGGGCCTTCCGGGGCGAGTCCTGGCATGGGCCCTCGGTACTCGAGGTGCTGGCGGGTGTCTCGGCGGAAGACGCCGCAGCTCACCCGATAGCCGGAGCGCACAGCATTTGGGAGATCGTCCTCCACCTGGGCGGCGGATACACCCTGGTCCTTCGGCGGCTTCGTGGCGAGCGTGCGCAGCTCTCGCCGGAAGAAGAGTGGCCTCCCATGCCGGCGTGCAGTTCGGAGGCTTGGCGCGAAAGCCAGCACGCCTCCCTACGTGCCAACATCGGTGAGACAGTCGACCCGTTTGAGTTTAGTGTGCAGGGCGGGGAGGCGAAGGCAGCTTGATCAAGGACTTGGCAATGGACGTTCAGGGGACGACCATGGGGGGCCCGGAGCGGAGCGGCGGCGAGCGAAGCGAGGCGCCGC
>QHVM01000064.1 GCA_003223555.1 Acidobacteriota bacterium
CTTCCCGGTCCCGCCCATGGACCACTTCCAGGACATCCGTTCCGAGATGGTCCTGGCCCTGGAGAGCGTGGGGGTGAAAGTCCAGGTCCACCACCACGAAGTCGCCACCGGCGGCCAGACCGAAGTCGACATGCGCTTCAACACGCTCACCAAGATGGCCGACAGCGTGCTCTGGTACAAGTACTGCGCGAAGAACACCGCCCGCAAGCACGGCAAGACGGCCACCTTCATGCCCAAGCCGCTCTTCCAGGACAACGGCTCCGGCATGCACACCCACCAGTCGTTGTGGAAGAACGAGAGGAACCTCTTCTACCAGAAGGGCGGCTACGCCGACATCTCCGAGATCTGCAAGTGGTACATCGGCGGCATCCTCAAGCACGCGCCGGCGCTCTGCGCGCTGATCGCCCCCTCGACCAACTCCTACCGCCGCCTCGTCCCGGGTTACGAGGCGCCCATCAACCTGGCCTACAGCCAGCGCAACCGCTCGGCGGCCGTGCGCATCCCGATGTACTCCAACGCCGAGAAGGCCAAGCGCATCGAGTTCCGGACGCCCGATCCGACCTGCAACCCGTACCTGTCCTTCTCGGCCTGCCTGATGGCCGGGCTGGACGGCATCGCCAACAAGATCGATCCCGGCAAGCCGATGGACAAGGACCTCTACGAGCTGCCGCCGGAGGAGGCGAAGGACATCAAGCAGCTTCCCGGCTCACTCGACGTCGTCCTCGACGCCTTGGAGCAGGACCACGCGTTCCTGCGCAAGGGCGACGTCTTCACCCAGGACCTGATCGACAGCTGGATCGACTACAAGCGCAAGAACGAGGTCGACGCCATCCGGCTCCGTCCCCACCCCTGGGAGTTCGCCCTGTACTTCGACGCTTGAGCGGGGTGACGTCGGGGGCGGAATCGCATCCGCCCCCGACGTTTTTGTCCGAATCGGCCCTCAGTCGCTCTTAACTGTCGGATCCCGGCGGTGGTCCTCCGGAGGCCGGCCTGCTTCCATTTCAAGGCTGCTCCGCGACTTACCGGAATCGGGCTGTCCGGGCCCGGTTCTTGCTGCATGCATCGACGAGATCACGGCAGCGCTGGAGTGCAGGCGGCCAGGGCACCGGAAAAGCCGGTCCTGGCCCGCGCTGGCCGAAAACAGTGGCAGACAATTTTGGAGGAATAGCAGAGTTGAGCACCAATTCCGTAGCTCGAATCGGCGCCCGGGAGGCGAGGACCGGCGACGACACCGCCGAGGTCCGCAAGCTCTCCGACCTGCTGGAGGTCAGCCGGACGCTGTCCTCCACGCTCAACCTCCGGGCCGCCCTGGCCCGCGTGCTCCAGATCCTCGAGGAGAACCATCGCACGCTGAGCGGCGGCATCATGCTCCTCGACGAGACGACGGGAGACCTCGGCATCGAGGCGGCCAGCGGCATCGACCTCCAGACCGCCCGCCGCGCCCGCTACCGGGTGGGGGAGGGCATCACCGGCCGGGTCGTCGAGAGCGGCAAGCCGGTGGTGGTGCCGCAGGTGAGCCGCGAGCCGCTCTTCCTCAACCGGACCGGCGTGCTCAAGAAGGCGGGGCGCGACGAGGCGACCTTCATCTGCGTGCCCATCACCGCCGACGCCCGTACGGTGGGGGCGCTCGGCGTGGCCCTGCCCTACGAGGCGGGGGTCGGCTACGACCGCGAGGCCAAGTTCTTCGGAATCGTGGCCTCCATGGTCGGCCAGGCCGTCCGCGTCCATCGCCTCATCGAGGCCGAGCGGCAGGGGCTGCTGCAGGAGAACATGCAGCTGCGGCAGGAGCTGCGCGAGCGGTACGACTTCCGCAACATCATCGGCAACTCCCGGCCCATGCAGAACGTCTACGAGCAGGTGGCCCAGGTCGCCTCCACCGCGACCACCGTGCTCATCCGCGGCGAGTCGGGCACGGGCAAGGAGATGATCGCCCACGCCATCCACTACAGCTCTCCGCGGGCGGAGAAGCCCTTCGTCAAGGTGAGCTGCGGGGCCCTGCCCGAGAGCCTCATCGAGTCGGAGCTGTTCGGCCACGAGGCGGGGGCCTTCACCGACGCGCGCGCCCAGAAGAAGGGCCGCTTCGAGCTGGCCCACGGGGGCACGCTCTTCCTCGACGAGGTGGGCGAGGTGAGCCTCTCCACCCAGGTCAAGCTCCTGCGCGTGCTGCAGGAGCGGGAGTTCGAGCGGGTGGGCGGCGTGCAGCCGGTCAAGATCGACGTGCGGCTCATCGCGGCCACCAACAAGGACCTCGAGTCGGCCGTGCGGCAGGGCGCCTTCCGCGAGGACCTCTACTACCGGCTCAACGTGTTCAGCATCTTCCTTCCGCCGCTGCGCGAGCGCCGGCCCGACATCCTGCTCCTGGCCGACCATTTCGTCGAGAAGTACGCGGCCGCCCACGGAAAAGACGTCCGCCGCATCGCGACCACGGCCATCGACATGCTGATGAGCTATCACTGGCCGGGCAACGTCCGCGAGCTCGAGAACTGCATCGAGCGGGCGGTCCTGGTCTGTGACGGGGGGGTGGTCCACGGCCACCACCTGCCGCCGACGCTGCAGACGGCGGAGGTGTCGGGCACGCTGCCCCGGCTGGCGCTCGAGCGGGCGGTCGAGAGCTTCGAGCGGGACCTGATCCTCGACGCGCTCAAGACCGCGCGCGGCAACCGCGCGAAGGCCGCCCGCCTGCTCGACGCCACCGAGCGCATCGTCGGCTACAAGATCCGGAAGTACGGCATCGACTGCAACCGCTTCAAGGTCGAGTCGCACCCGCGGCTTCCCGCGTCCGTCCCCGAAGAGTCCTGATCGCTTGCCCGCGCGCGAGCGACGAATCGGACATCCCCCATGCGTCCTTCCGACGGAATTGTGGGATCCGGCGGATCGCCGCCGGAACGCGCCCGCCCGCGCCTCCCGCCGCAAGTCGTTGAGGCGACCTTTCCTCGGCTGCTGATGGGCGCCCGCGAAGACGAAGGCACGACGATTGCTGATTCCCGGCCCCGAGCCATGGACCTCGCGACCGACAAGCCGCTCGCCCCCGCGACCGGAGCGCCGGAACCCGCCGGCCCGGCCGCCGGCGCGGAGGAGTGCGTCGAGACGCTCCGGCGCTGCCTGAAGGTCGAGACCGAGCGCCTGCGCACCCGCCACCGGCTCGGCCTGGGCGGGCGCGAGATCGCGACCGCGCGGTGCGACCTGGTCGACCTGGTGGTGGTGCGCGCCTGTCGGCTCGCGGCCTCGAACGTGGCCCCCACCCTCCCGGCCGATCAGGAACGGATCGCGGTGGTGGCCCTCGGCGGCTACGGCCGCCGCGAGCTGGCCCCCGGCTCCGACGTGGACCTGCTCTTCCTCCACGCCGACCGCTCCGACGAGGACACCCAGGCGGTGGTCGAGCAGGCCCTGGCCCTGCTGTGGGACGCCGGGCTGACCGTGGGCCACAGCTTCCGGACCGTCGGCCAGTGCGTGGCCATGGCCCGGGCCGACCTGCATTCCCGCACCGCGCTCACCGAGGCGCGGCTGCTGACGGGCAGCGAGAGGCTCTTCGCGCGACTCATGGAGCAGATGGACGCCCTCGTGTTCACGAGCGCGCGGGTGACGGAGGCGTTCCTCGAAGCGCTGCGGTCGGACCTCGGCGAGCGCTATGCACGGTTCGGGTCGCAGGTCGGCCTGCAGGAGCCCCACGTCAAGGAGAGCGCCGGCGGCCTGCGCGACCTCCACGCCGTGCTGTGGGTCGCCCACGCGCGGTTCGGCACCCGCGGGCTGGCCGCCCTCCTCGGCTGCGGCGGCATCAGCGACCGCGAGCACCGCGCGGCGCTGCGCGCCTACGACCACCTGTGGCGGGTCCGCAACGAGGCCCACTTCGCGACCGGCCGGAAGACGGACCTCCTCACCCTCGACCTGCAGCCGGCGCTGGCCGAGAAGCTCGGCTATCGCCCGCGCGGCGGCCTGCTCGCCTCGGAGATCTTCATGCGCGAGTACTACCGGCGCGCCTCCGAGCTGCACCGCTTCGCGAGCGGCTTCCTGCTCCGCCAGGCCCCCGCTCCTTCGCGGCGGCGCTTCGCCTTCGGCCTCCGGCGCCGCCGGCCCCGGGGGACCTTCGAGATCCGCGACGGCAAGCTCCACTCGCGCGATTCGGGCGGCATCGGCGGCCCGCGCCGCCTGCTGGAGGCCTTCGCCGTCGCGCAGGCCGAAGGGGTGGAGCTGGGCGAGGAGCTGAAGGTCGAGGTCCGGGGCGGCCTGCCCCTCGTCGATCGCGCCTTCCGCGAGTCCCCCGAGGCAGGCCGGGCGCTGGTGCGGCTCTTCGGGCGCGCGGGACGGGTCGGGTCGACCCTCCGCGTCATGCACGAGACCGGGCTCCTGGACCGCCTGTTGCCCGAGTTCGCCCGCGTGACGTTCCTCGTCCAGCACGACTTCTACCACCGCTACACGGTCGACGAGCACACGCTGGCGGCGATCGACGCCCTGGACCGCGTCGCCGCCTCGGCCGATCCCGTCCTCGCCCGCTTCCGCAAGGTCCTGGACGAGGTCGAGCGCGCAGCCTCGCTCTACCTGGGCCTCTTCCTGCACGACATCGGCAAGGGCCACGGCGGCGGGCACGTCCGCCGCGGCACCCGCATCGCCGAGCGCGTCTGCGCCCGGCTGGGGGTCGACCCGAGGACGGCCGCCGACGTCTCGTTCCTGGTCGAGGCCCATCTGGACATGTCGCAGATCTCCCAGCGGCGCGACCTGACCGAGCCGGGGCTGATCGAGGCCTTCGCCCGCCGGGTCTCGACCGCCGACCGCCTGAACATGCTGCTCCTGCTCACCTACGCCGACCACTGCGGGGTGGGGCCCGGGATCTGGACCGAGTGGAAGGGCGCGCTCCTGTGGGACCTCTACACCCGGACGCGCGCGTGCCTGCACGAGGGCGCCGGACCCGCGGGCGACCGGCACCGGGCCGGCGCGAGGGAGCGGGCCATCCGGGAACTGGAGGGCGAGTTCCGGGCCAGCGAGGTGGAGCGCCATTTCGCGCTCATGCCCGAGCGGTACATGCGCGCCACCGACGCGGCGGACATGGTCGGCCACTTCCGGCTCCTGCAGCGGCTGGGCGGGGACGCGCTGGCCGCCGAATGGCGTCCCCACGACCACTGCACGGAGCTGGTGGTCGCCGCGCCCGACCATCCGGGCCTGTTCGCCCGGCTCGCCGGGACGATGACCGCGCAGTCCCTCGACATCCTGAGCGTGGACCTCTACACGCGCGAGGACGGCGTGGCCCTCGACGTCTTCAAGGTGCGCGACGCGGGCGACCACGCCCCGGTGCCGGCCGAGCGCTGGCCCGCCGTCGAGAGGGCCCTGCGGGCGGCCGTCGAAGGCCGCTACGACGTGGCGGCGGCGGTGGAGAGATGGCGCGCGGGCGCGCGGCGGCGTCCGAAGCGTCCGCTGGCGCCCCCCGCCGTCCGCTTCGACTCGCTCTCCTCGCAGACCAGCAGCGTCGTCGAGGTGCGGGC
Source organism: Acidobacteriota bacterium (assembly GCA_003223555.1). Lineage (GTDB taxonomy): Bacteria > Acidobacteriota > Vicinamibacteria > Fen-336 > Fen-336 > AA32. The sequence goes on from QHVM01000064.1 coordinate 5,475, forward strand.
CGAGGACGAGCCGGGCCTCGTCTTCCGGATCACCAGCGCGCTCAGCGCGTACGGGCTCGACATCAACTTCGCCAAGGTCGCCACCGAGAAGAGCCACGCCCTGGACGTGTTCTACGTGACCGACGCCGAGGGGGGAAAGCTGGACGCGGAAGACATGCCGCGCCTCGAGGCGGCGCTGTTGGTCGCCCTCGACCCGCGGCGGGTGGGCGCGCTCACGAAGGAGGACGGATGAAGAAGATCGAGGCCATCGTGCGGCCGCACCTGCTGGAGGCGGTCAAGAACGCCCTCCAGGAGGTGGGCGTGGTCGGGATGACGATCAGCGAGGTCAAGGGGTTCGGCCGCCAGAAGGGCCACACCGAGACCTACCGGGGAAGCGAGTACAAGGTCGAGCTGGTCCCGAAAGTCAAGATCGAGGTCGCGCTCCCGGACCAGCTCGTGGAGCTGGCCGTCGACGCCGTCCTGAAGACGGCCAAGACCGGCAAGTTCGGCGACGGGAAGGTCTTCGTGGCGTCCCTGGTGGACGTGGTCCGGATCCGGACCGGCGAGCACGGAGAACAGGCGCTGTGAAGCGAAGAGAGGGAAGAGAGATGAGCATGAGACGACGTCTGTTCGTGAGCTTCGGGATCGGGCTGGTGCTGATGCTCGGGGTCTCGGCCCTGCGCTCCATCGCCCGCGCCCAGGTGCCCGCGGCTCCGGAGCCGGCGGCCACTGCCGCCCCGGCCGCCGCCGCGCCGGCCGCCGCCGCGCCCGCCGCCCCCGTGCCCGACCCCACCGGTGACAACACGGGCACGGCCGGCGACGTCCCGGTCAAGGACGCCAAGAACCCGACGCTGCCCGAGGTCATGGCCGCCGCGGGTCACAGCAAGATCGCCATCAACATCGTCTGGACGCTCGTCACGGGCTTCCTGGTCATGTTCATGCAGGCGGGGTTCGCGCTGGTGGAGACCGGATTCTGCCGGGCCAAGAACGCCGCCCACACCATGGCCATGAACTTCATGATCTACCCCCTCGGCATGCTGGGCTACTGGGTCTGCGGGTTCGCCCTCCAGATGGGGGGAGTGGGCGGGGTGGCCGTGCTCGGCGGCACGCCGCCGCTCACCAGCGAGTTCACGGTCAACCTGTTCGGCCACCCGTTCGGCCTCTTCGGCATGAAGGGCTTCTTCCTGGGCTCGGACGTCTACGACGTGGGGGTCTTCGCCCTGTTCCTCTTCCAGATGGTCTTCATGGACACCACGTGCACCATCCCGACCGGGGCCATGGCCGAGAGATGGAAGTGGTCGTCGTTCCTCGTCTACGGGTTCTTCATCTCGACGCTGGTCTACCCGATCTACGCCAACTGGGTCTGGGGCGGCGGCTGGCTCGCGCAGCTCGGGGCAAACTTCGGGCTGGGCCACGGCCACGTGGACTTCGCCGGCTCGTCGGTCGTGCACATGGTGGGCGGCGTGGCCGCCCTGGCCGGCGCCATGGTGCTGGGGCCGCGCATCGGGAAATACACGAAGGACGGCAAGCCGGTCGCCATGCCCGGCCACCACATCCCGATGGCGCTGCTCGGCACGTTCATCCTGGCCTTCGGCTGGTTCGGCTTCAACCCGGGCTCGACGCTGGCCGGCGGCGACCTGCGCATCGCGGTCGTGGCCGTCAACACGATGCTCGCCTCGGCGGGCGGGGCGCTCGCCGCGATGATCTACATGATGGCCCGCTACGGGAAGCCCGACCCCAGCATGATGGCCAACGGCATGCTGGCCGGGCTGGTGGCCATCACGGCTCCCTGCGCGTTCGTCACCGCGCCGGTGGCCGTCCTCATCGGGCTCATCTCGGGCGTGCTGGTGTGCTGGTCGGTGTTCTTCGTGGAGGGCACGCTCAAGGTCGACGATCCGGTGGGCGCCATCTCGGTCCACGGCGTGAACGGCGCCTGGGGCGTGCTGTCGCTCGGCCTCTTCGCCGACGGCGTGTACGGCGACGGCTGGAACGGCGTGCCGGGCAAGGTCACCGGCCTCTTCTACGGCGCGCCCAAGCAGTTCCTGGCCGAGTGCATCGGCGTCGTCATCTGCTTCACCTTCGTGTTCGCGATGATGTGGGGGTTCTTCAAGATCGTGGACGTGATCCTCGGCAACCGCGTCTCGGCGGAGGTGGAGCTGGCCGGCCTCGACCTGCCCGAGGTGGGGGCCCTCGCGTATCCGGAGTTCGTGCTCTCGCCGGGGAGCATCGGCGGCTTCGAGCCGGTGGCGCCCGCGGCGGCGGCCCCCGCCACCGCCCCGGCCGGAGCGACCGCGCGCCTCAACGTGACGTAGCGGCCCGGAACCGGGTGGCGCGCCGTGGCTGCGGCGCGCCGCCCGGGCCTATACTCCCGTCATGTTCCTCGCCATCCTGCAGGACGCGGGGAAGAGGATGAAGTGATGGACGCGCCGGTCAGCCTCGAGACGATGCGAGAGCTGTACCGCTTCAACCGCTGGGCGCACGAGCGCGCGCTGGCCATGGCGGAGGGCCTCAGCCAGGACGACTTCCTCCGCGACATGCGGACCAGCCACGGCTCGGTCGCCGGCACCCTCGTCCACGCGATGTGGTCGGAGTGGATCTGGCTCCGGCGGTGGAAGGGCGAGTCCCCGCGAGTCGTGTTCGACGCCGCGGACTACCCGAGCGTGGCCGGCGTTCGGAGCCGGTGGGACGAGGTCTGGTCCGAGCAGTCGGCGTTCCTTGGCTCGCTGACGCCGCAGCGCCTGCGGGAGCCGCTCGCCTACCTCAACGTTGCGGGCGAGAGGTGGGAGTACCCGCTGTGGCAGGAGCTGCTCCACGTCGTCAACCACGGCTCCTATCACCGCGGCCAGGTCGTGACGCTGCTGCGCCAATCCGGCAAGCCGGCCGTGACGACGGACTTCCTGGTGTTCTACGACGAGACCGGACCTCGCCCCTGAGCCCTACTTCGGCGCCGACCATCGGGCGTCGCTCGCCGCGATCGACCACGCGCTCCCCGTCCGCGAGAAGGTGGTCGCCGCCTCCGGGCAGGGGAACGCGGCCCGGGCTCCCGGGGGCAGGGCCCTCCTCACCGCGCGCAGGAATCCGGAGCGGCTGACGCCGGGCAGCAGCTTGATCTTCTCCCGCACGTCCTTCGCTCCGGGCAGCGGGAGCGGCCGGGGCTCGAAGAAGTCCTCCCAGTGGATGCCGAGGACGAAGCCCGGGTGGAGGGTGCGGACGATGTCGCCGGGGAAATGCGGAAGCTCGGTCGCGCCGCCCACGCAGAGGATGGCCAGGTCCACCGGCCGGCCGGGCAGGCACGGCGGGGGGTAGCCCACCGGCTGCCGGGTCGGCGAGTCCTGGTAGTAGATGCGGAAGGCGACCTCGTCCGTTCCCGCCTCCAGCAGGTCGATGACGAAGGCCAGCGTCGTCCCCGCCGGCCATTCGCCCACGCGGCTCGGCAGTGCGGCGAGCGGCTGGAGCGGCTCTCCGCGCCAGAGGGTCACCTTGGGGACGTTGACGATGTCCCCGAGCAGGCGCTTGCCGATCTGCGGCGAGTGCTCCGAGCGGATCGCCCAGACCCGGAAGCGGCTGTCGCTCACCACGTAGGCGGGATCGGCGCACGCGTCGCGGCGCTCGAGCGAGGCGAGGCCCGCCGGCAGCGCGCTCGCGATCGGCGCCAGCAGCTTCACCAGCGCGTCGTTGCCGAGGACGGTGGCCTTCGTCGCCTTCCGCAGCGCGACGAAGGGAACGTCCATCGCGTGGTCGTAGTGGGAGTGGCCGACCAGGATCGCCCGCGCGTCCGCGACGTCCTCGTGCAGGAGCGCGTCCACCCGTTCCCGGTCGGAGTGGATCTCGCTGAGGGCCAGCTCCGCCACGGTGGGGTTCGAGTAGAAAGGGCCGGTCATCACCGACGCCCCGGCCCACCGCACCAGGACGCCGCCCACGCCGAGGAAGGTGACCTGCACGGACTCCTTGGCCGGACCCGGCGCGGGCGGGTCGCGGAAGGTCCGGCAGGTCGTGGTGGACGCGCACCCCGCCGCGAAGGCCCCGGCGAGGAGGACCGCGGCCGCCGCGGCGCGAGACACCGCGGCTATTTCGCCCTCGGCGGCGGCGGCAGCCGGCTCAGCGGAGGCAGGTCGCCGAACGCCTCGGCCATGCCGACGAACTGGCGCAGCTCGTCGAGCGTGATGCGCCCGTCCACGGTGGCGAGCGACACGCCGTGGCGCAGCATCCGGGCGTAGTACTCCCGCCGGTAGGGACCGAGGTCGCTCGAATCGGGCCGCGCTTCGTTCGGCGAGCGGGCCCGCCTGGACAGTTCGGAGCCGGCCGAGCAGGCGTCGCTGAGCCAGGCGAACACCTTCTCCGCGCTGTCGCTCTTGGTGGCGCGAAGGAAATGGCTGGCCAGGCCAACCTCCTGCTGGGCCACGTCGCCTCCGGGGGCGATGGCGGCGCCGACGAAGGTCACCGCCGGGATGGGGTTGCTGGCGCCGTCGAGGAGCCACGCGGTCGCGGTCACGCCCAGGACCTCCTCCGGCGGCCCCCCCTCAGCCGGCGCCGGCAGCTCGAGCACGCATTCGTCGTCGATCAACAGCCGCCGCTTGCATTGGAAGCGGACCGGGCCCGGGCTCCGCCCGGGCGAGGTGAGGTCCCGCACCCGCACCGTCCACGCGACCCTCTCCGGCACCGGCGCCGGCGCGGCGGCGAGAAGCCGCTGGAGGTCCTCCCGGTTCGCGCCGTCGACGGCGTGCTCCATCCGCTCTCCGCGCGGGCCGTCGTAGTGCGGGCGCGCGCTGAGCTTGAACCGCCGCGCGTAGCCGACGTCGACCCCCGCGGGCCGGGCCGTCATCTTCTCGACGATCTCCCGCTGGGCCGTCTCCTTCTCGACGGTGGGCATGGCCTGAGGCTTCTCCATCACCGCCTGCAAGAGGACGTCCAGGATGCGCGGCACGGATTCGGCCTCCGCGTCGTGGGTAGCCTGTTCGCTGGCCACGATCCGCACCGAAGCGTGCAGGGCCTCCCGCGGCCGGTCCGCCCGCGACTCGGCGTGTCCCGGCTCGCCCGGGGTCCGCGACTCGAGGAACGGCGGCAAGGCCACCTCGAAGGCATCGAACCCCTCGCCTTCCTGATACCGGTAGCCCGCCTTGTCGCCCAGGGCGAGGAAGCCCTGGAGCGTCCCGTCGCCGCGATCGCAGACGTCCACCAGCGCGACGTCCAGTTTGGAGGGGTCCAGCTCGAGGCGGTCGGACCGGGCGCCGAGGCCGAGGGCCACCCGCACCGTTCCGGCATCCCCGCCCGGGCCGAGCGGGAAGCTGAGGTCGCCCGCCGGCACCGGGTGCTCCACGTGACGCGTGTTGCCGTCGAGGAGCTGGTCGATCCGGAACGGGACCCGCGATCCCTTCCGGGCCTCGAAGGCGATGCGGAACTCCCCCTCCAGGCCCGGCGTCGCCCACGGATGCCAGGAGCCGGGCTCGGTCTGGCCCCACTTCCACTGGAACTGCCGCCGGTCCGCGAAGCGCTGGGAGGCGTCCTGGACGAACACCAGCCGCATCCGGTCCCCGTCGCGCCACCAGATGCGCTCGGCCGGGTGGATCTCGGGCCGGTGGCCGTGCCCGCCGTCGCCGACCCAGGGTCCGAAGACGCACACGGTCTGCCCCAGCCGGCACGCGCTCAGCCAGCGGCCCGCGGTGTTGGCCTTGAGCAGCTCGGCCGGGGGCGTGACCTCGGCCTCGAAGCACGGGTGGTCGCGGTCGAAGCACACCTCCAGGTCGCCCTCGTGGCCGCGCTCCATGAGCCGCGTCGCCAGCTTGAAGCGCTCGTCGAAGACCGACTCCCCGGTGGGGATGAGGATGATGTTCCAGTCGTGCTCGGGGATCTCGGGCAGGAAGCGCAGGAGCTTCTTCTCGCGGGTGGGCTCGAACGTGTCGAAGACCATGAGGTCGCCGCAGACGGTCGTCTTGAAGTCGTCGAAGGGCGCCCAGTCGTGGAAGCCGTCGGTGGCCGCGGTCAGCCCGACCCATCCTCCGCCCGAGCGGGCGCGGGCCTGGATCCCGAGCTGCTCCTCGCGCACGAACCGCCACTCTCCTCTCTCGGCCGCGCTGCAGGCGTGCAATGGGATGGCGGCGGGCGCGGGAGGCGCCTTGACGGCCGCGGCCAGGGGGCTCGCGCCGGCCAGCGCGCAAGCCAGCGCCACCTCCCTCATGGCCCTCATGGGAAGAGGCCGGGATAGCGGATCGTCAGGCCGGCCACCGCGAGCCAGTCGTCCCCACCGAAGCGGAACCCGCTCGACACCCGCCAGATCGTGGTGGCGCCGACCGAGACGCCCGCGCTCACGAGCTGCCGGGAGTCGCTCTGCGGGAAGAGACTGCGCTGTCCGGGATCGGTCCCCTCGTAGACGAGCGAGCCCGAGGCCTGGCGGTGCCAGCCGGCGCGGAGCTGCAGGCGGTTCGGCCGCCACGGGCTGCCCCGCGCCGCCCAGGTCGTCAGGAAGGGGAAGGTCATCTCGCCTCCCACGCGAAGCTCGAGTGAGTCGCCGGCCCGGTAGTCGCTCGCGGGGAAGGGGAGGCCGGGCACGGCGGCCGGCTCGATCTGGCCGAGCCGCAGGTAGTCGACCTGGCCGCTCAGCAGGAACGTCCCGGCGCGGCGCACCTTCTCCGGCTGCCAGGCGACGCCGGCGGAGAACACGTCCGGCGAGCGGACACCGAAGCGGGTGCCCTCGTCGATGACGAGGCCGGAAGAAGGGCTGGTCGCGGTGCGGAGGCCGCTCCACCGGCGGCCCAGGCGGAAGGCGGTGCCGAAGGAAAGCTCGCGCAGCCTGGCCAGCGCGCCCAGCGTGCCGGTGACGCGCGTGTCGCCGTTGGAGTTGAAGCGCACCCTCAGGTCGGGCGGGCCGGTTGGCGTGCCCCGCGTGTACTCGCCTTCGTCGATGTAGAACCGCACCGCGTTCAGGCTCAGGCCCACCGTGACGAAGGGCGAGACCCGGACGCCGAGCCCCGCGCCCGGCCCGCTCACCGAGGTCCGCAACGATCCCGCCTCGCGCCCGTCGTCGAAATCGATGCGGGAGGCGGAGCGCAGGGTCAGGAAGTGATAGCTGATGCCGACGTGCGTGCCCAGGCGCAGGACCAGGCTCGAGGGCGAGGCGGCCTTGCCGAGGCTCGTCAGCCGGTCGCCGCTGGCGAGTGTCGTCTGGCTGCCGAACCGCCAGGCGAACTGGATCTCACCGGCGCGGGGGACGGTGGCGATGCCGGCCGGATTGAAGGCGGCCGCCGAGCCGTCGTCGGCCAGGCCCACGATCGCGCCGCCCAAGGCCAGGGCCCGCGGCGCCGTGACCTCCTCGGTCCAGCGCCACGAGCGGAAGATGGGATCCGTCGTCTGGGCCGAGGCAGCGGGAAGCCCGCAGGCCACGGCCGAGGCAATAATAAGGATGGCGCGAGCCGGCAGGACTCTGCTCACGATCGCGGGGAAAGCGGGTCGGGGCGAAGATAGCGGCCGAACGGCTACGAGTCAAGCGGAAAGCGTATAAAAAGCGGGGCTCAGTGACCGAGAGCCCGCGCGACGGCCGCAACCCATTGCGCCGGCGGGGCATCGGTCGGAACGCGGAAGGAGCTATGGCGGCCCGGCGCGTCGAGCAAGACGCGCCAGCCGAGGTCAGCTTCTTCCTGCGGGGCTACGACGGTGACCGTGTAGCCATGGTCAGCGAAGCGGACGAGCGCCCCCGCTATCTCCGCTCTCTTTTCGGGTGGGATCGGGGCGCTAAAACGGATTCTCTCCAGCAGACCGTCTCTAGGAGGGACGACCGATTATAGCACGAGATGTCCAGCCCCACTACTCGATCCCCAGACGGCGCAGCAGGTCCGGCCGGCCGGCCAGGAGCCGCCGGGCGTCCTTCAGGCGCCGGCCCGTGCCGCCCTCCCGCTGGCGCTCCCGCTCGGCGTCGCCGACCCGGCTCCAGTCGATGCCGCCCAGCGGCGGGTGCGGGTCGTACTCGATCGCGAGTTGGATGCGCTGGGCGGTGGCGCCGTCGGTCAGCCGCGCGGTGAGAGCGAGGGCCATGTCGATGCCGGCCGAGACGCCGCCGGCGGTGATGAACTTCCCGTCCTCGACCCACCGCTCGCGCACGTAGCGCGCCCCGAGCTTCTCCAGCTCGGGGGCATAGGCCCAGTGCGTGGTCGCGCGGCGGCCGTCGAGAAGCCCCGTCGCGGCCAGGACCAGGGCGCCGGTGCAGACGGAGCCCACCACCTCCGCCGTCGGGGCGGCCGAGCGAAGGTAGCCCTGCACGGCATCGCTCCCCATCGCGGCGACCGAGCCCGGTCCACCCGGCACGATGACGGCGAAGGGACGCGGCACGTCGGCGAAGGTCCGCTCGGGCGTCACGGCCAGTCCGGAGTCGGTCGATACCGCCTCGCGCCCCGCGCCGACCACGATCACCCGATACGGCGCCGGCAGGGACTTCAGAACCTGCAGCGGGCCGACGAGGTCGAGCAGCGTCAGGTCGGGGAAGGCCACGAGCGCGATGACCTTCTCCGGTGGCGGCGCGGCGCCGCCGTCGTGGCCTTCAGCCGCCAGCCCGAGCGTGAAAAGACCGATCACCATCGCGGCGCCTGCGCGCATGTCTCGCCTCCACCTGCTCGACCCATGGTAGTCGATCGTAGCTCTCTATTTCGGAAACGACTCCAGGTGGCGGCTGAGCGCTGTAGAAGCGTCCACCCATGGTCGGCGACCCTGGCCCCGGAAGGTGCGGGCGGCCATTCGTGTCAGAACACGAAGCGGACCCCGAGCTGTCCCTGCCGCGGGAAGTTGAACTGGTTCGGCGTGATCTTGCCGAACTGCGTCGAGGTGATGGTCGTGTTGGGCCCCCCGTAGTAGCGGGTATTGAATGGATTGAACAGCTCGAAGCGGAGCTGGAGCGTCTTGTCGCCGGCGAGCCGCGTGTTCTTGAACACGGAGACGGCGGCGGTCTGGATCGACGGGTCACGGATGTCCAGGAAGCGGAAGGGCGCCACCCGGAACGCGTTCGCGGAGTTCGTGTCCCACGCCCAGCCGCCGTCGGCGCGCGGGTTGGACTGGGTGCTGTTGTCGAACCAATGGTCGAGCGTCTGCTGCCCGCTCGGCAGCTTGGCGCTCTTCTGGCGCAGGATCCCGTTCGGCATGGTGGTCGGCGTCCCGGACGCCCACTCGTAGGCGAAGTTGACCTGCCACCCCTCCACGAGCCGGTTGCCGTGGAAAGGAAGCTCGTAGAGGAAGTTCGACGTGATGTGGTGCGTGCGGTCGATGCTCGCCCGGTCCTCGAAAGGCACGGCCTCGAAACCGTTGTTCAGGTAGTCGGTGGCCTCGCGCTGGCGCGACAGGGTGTAGTTCAGGGCGGCGGTCAGCCCGTGCGAGATGCGCTTGTTGAGGACGACCTCCAGGCCGTTGTAGCTCGACCAGCCACGGTTGTCGAGGGTCATCGTGATCCCCGTGAACTGCGGGTACGGCCGCAGAAGCTGCGCGCGGCTGACGGTCGAGGTGTTGATCGTGGTCCCGGGGAGCCTCCCCGCGAACGGGTTCGGGAACTGCGTGTTGAGGTACTGCGTGTTGCCGCCCAGGGCCACGATCGCCTTCTCCTGCTCCGAGCGCGGGATCGCGTCGAGCTGGGTGCCGTTGTTCGTGGGGAGCTTGTGGACCTTGTTGCCGACGTAGGCCACGTCGAGGCCGACGTTCCAGGGCAGCTCCATGCTGAATCCGGCCATCCACTGGTCGGCGTACGGGATCACGAAATCCGGGTTGATGAAGGAGATGCTGGTGCCGTTGCCGGTGGCGAGGCCGAGCGCGTTGCCGAACGGCGTCACGAAGCCGTCGGGGTACGGGTTCGACAAGGTGTTGAACGGGATGCCCGTCCGCACCGACGTGAGCATGTTGGTGCGCTGGCTGAAGCCGTTCTGGATGAACGACCCGCAGCAGCCGCCGCTCGACGAGAAGTATGCGCGGCCGTAGTTCGCCCGGCCGATCAGCTTCTCGCTGAACTTGTAGGAGAGGCCCGCGCGCGGGGCCAGGTTGTTCCAGTCGCTCTTGTAGGCCCCCCGCGGGTTCCCGTTCACGCCCGCGTAGAGGAGGCCTCCCTTGAGCTGGAGGGGCTGTCCAGTGGCGGGGTTGAGGACGCCCGCAGCGAGCTGGGCCTGGAGCGGATTCGGGGACACGGTGTCGAAGCCCACCACCAGCTTGTCGTCCTGCTCCGTCACCGGAGGTTGGTAGTCCCAGCGGAGGCCCAGGCTCACCGTGGCCCTGGAGCCGAGCTTCCACTCGTCCTGGACGAAGAGGCTGTAGGACCCGTACTGCCGGACGCTCGCGGCCGTGATGTCGACGTACGTGTTGTTCGTGCCCTGGAGCGGGTAGCCGAGCAGGAAGTCCGCGATCCAGTTGCCGGACCCGTCGCCCTGTTGGGGGTCGCGCCGCGTGAAGTCGCCGTTGAACTCGAACCGTCCGTTCTCGTCGTTCCTGTCGATGCGGGTCAGCTTCGTGTACCGGTATTCGACGCCCGCCTTCACGAAGTGCCTGCCCATCAACTTCGAGACCGAGCTCTGGCCGGCGTAGATGTCGTTGCGGGTGAGGCGGAAGGGCCGTCCGAAGAGGTCCGGGTAGGGGCCGGGCGTCGCCACGTGCGGGTACCACGGAACGTCCGTCACCTGGAACTTCGACTGGAAGGGCAGGGTGGTGCCCTCGAGGGGCCCGAAGTCCTTGGGGTGAGGCTCGTCGAACCGGTTGAACGACACCCGCGTGTTGATGAGCGCCGACCGGAGGGTCACGACGTCGTCGAGCGACACCAGATAGTTCTTCCGCTGCGTCGGCCAGTTGTCGCTGCGCAGGGCCGGCCCCGGGGGAAGGCTGTTCTCGCTGCGCCGCTCGCTTCCCCAGTTGGCGCTGTTGCTCAGGGCCAGCTTGTGGCCGGGAGTGAAGACGTGGTCGATGCGCGTCAGGTACGAGTTGTAGCGGTAGTGCCCCAGGCCGGGTGAGTTGATGAAGTTGTTCAGGGCCGTGAGCGGATCGCCGGCGGCGTTGGCGTGCGGGATCTGGCCCATGAGGGCCGCCGCGACCGGATCGAGCCGGCCGGCGGGAATCCTGTTCCCGGGGAATGGATCGCGGACGAGCCGGCCGGTGGCGGCATCGAGATGCGTGGTGAGCGGGTCATAGATCGTGATGAGGCGGCCGGCGCTGTTGAAGGTCTGCGAGAAGTCGCCCTCCCGCTGCAGGTCCGTGGGGAGGGTGGTCGTGGCCGGGAACGGGATCTCCTCGTAGAACCCCTGGTAGCCGAGCATGAAGAAGGTCCTGTCCCGCCGGATGGGGCCGCTGATCGTCGCTTCGGCGTCGAAGTACTTGTGGCCCTCGTTCGAGATCCCGTTCGTGATGTTCTGGATCGTGTTGGAGTCGAGGGCGGTGCCGCGGAAGAACCCCGTGGCGGAGCCGTGCCAGTCGTTCGTTCCCGACCGCAGCCGCAGGTTGACGACGCCCCCGCTCGTGTGGCCGTAGGAGGCGTCGGTGCTGGCCGTCTGGACCTTGAACTCCTCGATCGCGTCCACGGGCGGCGCGTACGACCACCCGCCGGTGCCCCCGTTCGCCGCTCCGTCGATCAGGAACTCGTTGTTGCCCGTTCGGCTGCCGTGGATCGAGACGGAGCCGTTCACGTCCCAGGCCCGCGTGCCCGAGAACCCCTGGGCCCCGAACTGGATCTGGGTGAAGAGGGTGCCCGCCGTCTGCTGGAGCAGCATGTACACCTGGCGGCCGTTCAGGGGCAGCTCCGAGACGCGCTTGTTCTCCATGGTCTGGGCCAGGGTGGACTGGTTCGTCTCCACCTCGCTCAGGCCCGCAGTGACGGTGACCGTCTCCTCGACGGCGCCGATCGGGAGCTGGATGTCGATGGTGGCCGTCTCCGCCGTGCGCAGCACGATCCCCTCGCGCACGTAGGTCTTGAAGTTGGCGAGGGCGGCGGTGACGCGGTAGCGGCCGGGCAGCAGCTTCTGGGCCCGGAAGCCGCCGTGGGCGTCCGTGACGACCTCCGTCGCCACGTTGGTCTCGACGTTCTGCACGGTCACGGTGACGCCGGGCATGGCCGCGCCCTGGGTGTCGGTCACCCGGCCCGCCAGGGTGGCGGCGATCTCCTGCGCCCCTACGCGGGCGCCAGGGAGAAGGCTGACCGCGACGAGGATCACGAGCAGGGGGATCGCACGAGCGACCCGTCCGTTGCGCATCATCCCTTCCTCCCCTTCGGACGGACGGCCGCCGGGGCGGAGGGAGCGTGATCGCGCCCTTCCACGCGGCAGCCGAGCCGATGGTTTCCGCAATGTTTTCCTCTAGACTTTTCCCACACCTAATGTGCATTAGCTCCGCTGTCAAGAGGGTTTCGCAGGAAAGACCTACAGCTCATCGCCTCAGGTCTCGATCACGGCCTGACTTAACTTGTTGAAAATCAACCTCGAAAGCCCGCCGACGCGACGCCATCGCCCACTGCGTTGTCGATTGACAGAAAAGCCGAGTGCTCTCCCGTCCTCGCTCGCGAATGTCGGATCAGGCCTATTGACACGGATCGCATAACACCTATACGCTGCCGCCACCTTATTAACTGATTGACTGGCGGAGGCCGTTTCCTCCGAGCAGTGGCTCGGTCAGCCGCCGGGCCGGCCCTCATACGGGTTCCCGGTGTCGACCTTGAGCCGTCGAGTCCGGCGCTCCATCTCTTTCTGCGGTCTCGTCTTGCTCGCGGGAGCGGTGCCGGTCCGGGCCCAGGCTCCGCTGCGCAAGATGGGAGAGATGGAGCTGTCGGTGCTGGGCGTGTCGGCCAGCATCGACCCCGCTCGCCCCGTCGTTCCAAAGAACACTGCATCCGCCGTGCGCGTGATCGTCCGGGCAGGTAGCCGCGAGCTGTCGGTGGCCGACGTCGCCCGCTTCGTGGGCGCGGGCTTCACGGCCCAGGCCGAGCTGGCCGGGCCCGGGCTGAGCGAAACGCTCACCCTGCCCGCGCTCGCGGAGGGCGAGGCCGCACCCGCCGATCCACTGCTCCTTCCGCTGCCGCCCCTCGCCACGGCCGGCGATTACACGCTCAGCAGCGTTCGCATCGTCGCCGGTGGCCGCACGGTGCTCGACGTGGCCAGCCGGGTGACCATCGATGTGATCGACCAGGTCCTCGTCACCTCGGTCAAGACGCGGCCCCTGACCCTCGACGAGATCCGCGAGAAGGGGATCGTCCTCGACCGCGACGACTATCTCGGCTTCGAGTTCACGCTCGGCCTCAGCCTCGAGTCGAAGCCGGTCAACATCACCTTCCCGGTGGTGTTCGACCGGCAGGGCGTGCCGTTGCCGCAGCCCCTCAGCCCGCCGGCGGAATCCCCGCGCTCCGGCGTGGCCCTGCCTCCGCTGCCCACCATCGTGCCGGTGCTCCTCGAGGGTCAGCTTGGGGAGGGTCCCACGGCGCCGAGGGTCAAGCTCGAGCTGCCGGGCGGCCAGCCCATCCAGATCCCGAGCGTGCTCGTGATCCCCGGCAACGTCGGCTACCTGAAGCAGTTCTTCTCCGCCCAGCTCTTCGTCGCCAACGGCGCGCCGGCCGGATCGGGCCTCGTCGTGCGCGACGTGACGGGGACGCTCGAGCTGCCGCCGGGCGCCGACCTCGAGCCCGGCACGGCGGACGATCCGCTGGCCCTGCCGGAGATCAGCCGCAACGGGCAGACGATCACCCAGCCGCTGGCCATGCCGGTCCTCGGCGTGGGGCCCGACGGCGAGCCGGGCACGGCCGACGACGGCGCGTCCTTCCGGCCGGGCGAGCAGGGCCAGGCGGAGTTCCTGATCCGCGGCGAGCGCGAGGGCTTCCACACGATCGGCTTCGACATCGCGGCCCAGCTCGACGGCCTGCCCATCGGCCCGGTGCACGTCACGGGAAAGGCGAGCGGCGGCGTGCTCGTGCGCAACCCGTTCTTCGACGTCACCTTCACGGTCCCGGCGGTGGTGCGCCGGGGCGAGCTCTTCCGGCTCTTCGCCACGGTGACGAACATCGGCCACGGAGTGGCCAACGACGTCCACGTGAGCCTGGATGCCGCGCGCATGAGCGGCGTCTCGCTGGCGGGGGAGGCGACCCAGCGTATCGACACGCTGCGGGCGGGCGACTCGCGGACGCTCGCGTTCGGCTTCGAGAGCCAGCGCACCGGCCAGGTGGTGGCTAGCTACCTCCACTTCGACACCCAGTCGGCGGGCGGCGACTTGAAGTTCACGCTCGGCGTGGGGGAGCGCGGCATCTCGCTGTCGCCCGACACGCTGGTGCTGCCGGTGGCGGTGGACGCCCTGCCCGAACCAGTGGTGGAAGCCGCGATGAGGGTGCTCGGCCAGGCCTGGAGCGTGGCCAGCGCGCCCTCGGGATCGCTGCCGGCCGGCGTCAAGCGCACGACGCGCACGGCCGTCACCCAGAAGGCGCTGGCCCTGGCCGAGGCCGGCCTGCGGGTGACCCTCGGCCAGGAGGTCCCCGACGCCGTGAGGGACGTCGCCCTCGACTTCTACGGGGGCACGCCGCTCGACCCCGGCTTCGACCAGCTCTTGCGGCAGACGGATGCCGGCGCCGGCTTCGCGCGCGCCCTGGGCACCGCGCTGTCAGCGGCCGTGGCGTCGCGCGGCGCCCCCGGCTACGAGCGGGAGCTGGCCCAGCTCGCCGCGTCGGGACCCGACTTCCTCAGCTTCGCGCTGGATGGTGTGGCACCGTCCGCCGTGGACGTGGCGCTCGCCGACGGCGCCGGCCGGCGAACCGAGCAGGACGCATCGCTGGCCGGCGACGCGGTCCCGCGCGCAGAGGTCCCGGGCGCGGTGATCGTTCCCACCGGAGCCGCGTCACGGATCGGCCTGATCGCATCGCCGGCCTCCTCGCCCTACTCACTGGAGATCACCGGCCACGCGACGGCCGATCTCGACCTGTCGGTGACCTTGCCCCGCGGCGACGGCGCTTTCCTCCGTGGCCATCTCGGAGCGGTGGCGATCTCCCCCGGCGAGAAGCTGCGCGTCGGGCTGGACCTCGCTCGGCCTGACCGCCTGGCGCTCGAGCGGGATGCCGACGGTGACGGGACCTACGAGAGCCGCCAGGGGCTCGTGCAGGAGGTGTTGCTGCCCCAAGGCCCGCGCCTGCTGTCGGCCACCCTCATCGGACCGGAGACGCTCGATGGAGCCAGCCCCTTCGGCTTCCAGGCCGCGATCCTCTTCGACCGCGTCGTGGACGCAGGGACGGCGGCCGCGAAGACGAGCTATGCGGTGCCCAACAACGCCGTGGAGGTCGCGCGCCGGCAGCTCTCCGGGCGCCTGGTCTTCGCGTCGCTGGCCCAGCCGGAAGGCCCCTACGTCCCGAGCGAGCTGAGCGCCAGCGGCATCACCGACTCGCGGGGAGCGGCCGGCTCGCCGCATACCGTCCCGTTGCGCTCCCGGCTCGAGGATCCCGGAGCGGTGGTGTCGGGACGCGTCCTCAATGCCGACGGGACGCCGGTAACCGGTGGCTCGGTGACCTATTCCAACAACCCGAGCTGGCTGGACTGCGACGCCAGCGTAGGTGCGACCGGCCTGGCCGCGGTTGCTCTCGGCCCCGACGGCCGTTACGAGTTCCGCTACGTCCGCCAGGACCTGTGCGGCTACTCCTGGGCGATGTCGACGCGTGATCCGGTTTCGGGAGCGGTCCACGGCCTGTCGGGGTTCGTGAGGACGGCGGGGGAGCAGATCGTCCTTGACCTCGTGCTCTTCGGGCGCGGCTCGGTGGCGGGCGCCGTGCGTGACGGCATGGGCCGTCCGGTTGCCGGCGCCCGCGTCGTCGCCCTCAGCGTCACCGATCCGCAGGTCGGGGGCGCGACCCGGACCGATGGCGAGGGTCGCTACCTCATCGGTGACATCACCGTCGGTCCCGTCACGGTGAGCGCCGGCTCGGGCGCGCTCGTCGGAAGCAGCGCGGGGCGGATCGACCGCGCCGGGACGACCGCCTCCGTGGACGTGACGCTCAACGGCGGCGCGGTCCACGCCGGAGGAACGGTGCGCAAGCTGGAGGCCGGCGTGCTGTCGACCCTGCCCGGCCTGCCCGTCGTGTACTCCATAGGGGGCACCCCGGTGGCAGTCGCCACCACCGGTCCCGACGGCCGCTACACGCTCGACGCGCTTCCCACCGGGCCATTCACGATCGAAGCGGCGCTCAACACGCGCGACCGCGCCGTGATGTCTGGGACCGCCGCGGCGGGCGACCGCCGAGACGACCTCGACCTCCTGATCCAGGTCCGGAGCGAGAGCTTCGCCACGGTCCGCGGGCTCGTGCGGCTGCCCGACGGCTCGCCGGCGAGCGACGTCATCGTGAGCGTCGGCGGCCGCGGCGTCCTGACCGCCGCCGACGGCTCGTTCGAGATCCCGGGTATCGCAGTCCTGCCCAATCAGCTCCAGGCGATCGCGGCCCGGAGCCGGGACGGCCTGCGCACCGCCTTCGCCCAGTTCATCGCCAACCAGCCGGGCCAGGTGGTGGAAGGGATCGTCCTGACCCTTTCCGGTCTCGGCTCCGTTGAGTTCGTCGCCCTCGATCCTTCGGGCCAGCCCATCCCGGCCCAGGAAGTGGCGCTGCTCGGCGCGTGCGGCAACCCCTGCGGCTGCGTCGCCAGGAAGGCCGGCAGTGACGGGCGGGTCCGCTTCGACGGGCTGCCGGTGGGCACCGCGAGCGCGCAAGCCATCTTCTCCGGCCCCGGCACCACCGACGTCGCCACCGCCTCGGCGGCCATCGTACGCGACGGCGACGTGGGCTGGGCGCGGCTGCGCTTCGGCGGAGTCGGGACGATCACCGGGCTCGTCAGCGACCCCGACGGGCGCCCGGCCCTGGGCGCGGAGGTGGCGCTGCGTTCCCGCGTCTTCCGCTATGACGGCGTGAGCCAGTGCGGGCTCGTGAGCGACGTCTCCCACCGCGCGCGAACCGGTCCCGACGGTCGCTTCCGGTTCGCCGGCGTCAGCGTCGGACCGGTCAGCCTCACCGTGACGCAATCGTTCTTCCTCACCCAGGTCGGAGCCGAGGGAGTCCTGACGGCGAACGGCCAGGCCCTCGACTTCCACTTGCGCCTGGTGGACACGATCTCGGGTGTGTTGTCCGGCACCGTTGTCCTGCCTGACGGCACCACGCCCGCCGGAGCCGGGGTCGAGGTGACGGCCAACGGCGCGCTGCCCGACGTCGTCGTGTCGACCGACGCCGGCGGCGCCTACCGCTTCGCGCGCATCTTCCCGGAGGGCGCCTACACCCTGACCGTCCGCGACCCGGTGACCGGTGGGGTGGCCCGCGAGCAGATCTACCTGCGCTCGCGGCAGGACGTGGCTCACGACGTCCGGCTGAAGGGCCGGGGCGCCGTGCGGGTCCGGGTGGTGGATGGAGCCGGTCAGCCGGTGACGAGTGCCTTCGTCCGGCTGACCGAGACGGACTTCCCCTACGGCGTCCACGAGGGCGCGCTCGAGGCAGCCAACCAGGGCGTCCTCACCCTGCCCAACGTGTTCGAAGGGCCGCTCAGCATCGAGGCGCGCGACGTTTTCGCCCGGGGCGGCCGGACCGCGGCCACCCTGGCCCGGCCGGGCGACGTCCTCGACGTGAAGGTCCGGCTCACGACCACCGGCCGGGTCAGCGGCCACTTCTTCCAGCGCGACCGGGCGACGCCGGTCCCGTTCGGGGTCGTGAAGCTCGTCGCCGGCGGCCGGACCATCGGCCAGACGACCACCCAGGGCGCGGTCGACCCGGGGGCCTTCGCCTTCGACTACGTTCCCGCGGGTCTGGTGCGTCTGGACGGGCAGGACCCCTTGACCGCGCGCACCGCGGTGGCCGTCGGCTCGATCGACCACGAAGCACAGTCCCTGACCCTCGACCTCGTCGCGCAGGGGCTGGGAACCGTCCAGGGGCTCGTCACGCGCAACGGGCTCGGGGAAGGCTCCGCCCACGTGGACGTCGTCTCGGGCTCGTTCCGTGCCGCGACGTTCGCCGACGGCGGGGGCCGATACGTCGTGCCCGGCGTGCCCGAAGGCCGGGTGGTCGTGACCGCCGGGCTCGCAGGGGGCCTGCTGAGCGGTACCGCGTCGGGCCTCCTCGCCGATGGACAGACGCTCCAGCTCGACGTGGCCCTCCGCGGCTCGGGCACCGTCGCCGGCCGGGTCGTGCGGGCGGACGGCCTCACTCCGGGCCCGCTCGCGATCGTCTCGGCCACGTCGGGCGGCCTCGGCGGAGGGGCGCAGTCCACGACTACCGATGCCGAGGGCCTCTTCCACTTCGATCGCGTCCCGGCGGGGACGACCACCCTGAGCGCGGCGACGCTGGAGGGCATCGACCGCGGAAGCGCGACCGTCGAGGTGTCCCCAGGGGGGACCATCGACACACCCCTGCGCCTCAACGGCGTCGGACGGGTCGAGGTGACGGTGAGGACGGCGGCCGGCGGCGTCGTCTCCGGCGCCCAGGTCACGCTCAGCGCGGGCGTCGATCCCTACTCGCCCTTCGTGGGCCGGTCGGATGAAGCCGGCCTCGCCGTGCTCCCCGAGGTGTGGGCGGGCCGGTTCCAGGTTTCCGCGGCAGACGCGGCGCGGGGACTGGCCGGCGAGGCCGTCGGGAACCTGGAAGACGGCGCCACCGCCCGGCTCGAGGTCAGACTGGAAGGCGCGGGCCGGGTCAGCGGAACCGTCCGCCGCCACGACGGCGCGGCCGCGCCCGGCGTCCAGGTCACCCTCGCCCGCGACGATACGACTCCGGGCATCACGACGGTGACCCGCACGGACGGCGGCTTCCTCTTCGAGAGCGTCCGGCTCGGCAACTTCGGCCTCCGGGCGCTGGACCCCGCCAACAGCGACACCGCGTCGGGCAGTGGCCGCCTGCTCGTGGACGGCGAGTCCGCGGTTGTCGACCTGGTGCTCCACGGCGTGGGCCATCTGCGCGTCCAGGTGCGCGACACGAGCGGCGCGTTCGTGCCGGACGCCCTCGTGCAGGTCACCGGCGGCTCGGTCGGCCGGACGGGCCCGGACGGCTCGGCGACGATCTTCAACATACCTGCCGGCCCCGTCACCGTGACCGCCAGCGCCGGCCTGCTCGCCGGCCATGTGTCTGCCACCGTCGCGCCGGACGTGGAGACCGCCGTGACGGTCTCCCTCGATCCGGTGGGAACGCTGCGGGGCCGCGTCTTCGAGCCGGGCGGGGTGGAGACGGTCGGGGGCGCGGTCGTGACCGCCGGCGGGCGTTCGGCAGTGACCACGGCCGACGGCCGCTACGAGATCACCATCGTGCCTCTCCAGGAACTGCCGCAGCCCGTCACCGTGACCTTCGACGGCCGCCTGCGGCAGGTCGCCTCCGTCCTGCTGAACCGCAACATGCCGGTGCGCGAGCAGGATCTCGTCCTCGTGGGCGTGGGGACGGTCACCGGCACGGTCACCGACACGGCCGACAACCCCGCGCCCGGCCTTCGCGTCGTGCTCTCCAGCGAGGCCGGTCCCTTCGGTGGCGCCTTCGAAGCGACGACGGGGCCCGGCGGCGTGTATGCGATCCCTGGCGTTCCGGTGGGCCGCTTCCGCGTGACGGTGTCGGACGGGGCGGGCGCCCAGGCCACCGCGGTGGACACGGTCGGCGCCCACGGCCAGACCGTCCGCCTCGACCTCGCGCTCCGGGCGAGCGCTGTATACCTGCCCTTGAGCCTCACCGACTGGAACGGCTTCACCTGGCGGATCGGCGAGGACGGGGCCGACGTCATCGGTTACAGCGCCTCACCCTGGGGAGGCAAGGCGCCGCGCCTGGCTCTCATCCGCGACGGGCAGCGGGTCGAGCTCACCGGCTCGGGGAACATCGCGGCCACGGAGCAGGAGCGCCGGGAGGTCGTCATCCGGCAATCGAGTGTGGCCGGGTTGAGCGTCACGCGGAAGGTCTACGTTCCCTCCGACGGCTACTTTGCCCGGTACCTCGACACGATCGAGAACCCGGGCCCGGAGCCGGTCACGCTCGACGTCGTCGAAGAAGTGAGCCTGCAGGGAGCCACCGGCAGCGAGCGCGTCCTCGAGAGCGCCTCGGGTGACGGCGTGGCGGGCGCGGACGACTCCTGGCTCGTGCTCGACGATCAGGACACCGAGGACTACTACCTCAACGGCTATGCCGGCGGGGGAGGCCAGCCGCCGCTGGCCGTGGTCCTCGCCGGTCCCCTGGGTCGGGCCCCCGACGTCGTCGAGTGGAACGAGGATCCGGTGCCTCGGCTGTCCAGCCGCTGGAACCAGGTCGTGGTGGCTCCCGGCGGCCGAGTGAGCCTGGTTCAGTTCCTTTCACCGCAGACCGACGGAGCTCGCGCGCGCGCCTCGGCGCTGCGGCTGGAGCTGCTGCCGCCCGAGGCGCTCGCCGGCCTCGGCGGGGAAGCGCAGTCGATCCTCAACTTCGCGATGCCGGCCCCGAGCGTCGTGGCGCCGCTGCCGCCCAACGACGGTCTGGTGAGGGCCCGCGTACTGGCCGGAGACGGCGCGACACCGGTGACGGTGCCGCAGGTCCGCTTCCGGAGCCGGAGCGCCTATTTCGGCCGGCCCACCGACGTTTATCAGCGGGACGGCGACGCGTTCGTCGTCCGCGGCGTGCCTCGCGAGCCCTACGACGTTTCGGCCAGCCATGCGGTGGCGCGGGGCCCGCGCTCGACGACGGCGAGCGCGGTCGGGTCGTTCCCCGCCAGCGGGATCGTGGACCTGACGACGATGCCGGGGCGGACGCTCGGCTTCAGCAGCCGGACCCAGGACTTCCCGCCGCCGCCCGAGAACGCGGTGGACGGCGACACCTCGACCTACTGGCAGTGGCAGGCCGGCGATGCGGCCGCTCCGCCGTACTACCGCGAGCCCTACTTCGAGGTGGCCTTCCCCTCCGAAGTGACCGTCCACCAGGTCCGCTTCCGCGGCGTACGGGGGCGGAGCCCGGATCCCAATCCATATCGCATCCGGGTCGAAGTACGCGCCGCCGACGGCTCCGTGTCGTGGTCGGCGCTCGTCGACCTGCCCCCGCCGCCGAGAGACGCGGACGTGGACGTGCCGGCCGTCTCCGGCGCGCGCAGCGTGCGCATAGTGGACGTGGGAGACGAGACCGATTCCCCGGCGTTCTCCGACCTGGCCGTCCTGGGCGAAGGCGTCACGGCGCCGAGCGGGCGGTCGCAGGCCGACGTCGTCTTCCGGGGCTGGGGCCTGCTCGAAGGCCACGTCCTCCGGGCCGACGGCAGCGGGCTCGGGTTGTCCACGGTCGAGCTGACCAACGGAACCGACTCCGACTATGCCCACGCCGACGCGTCCGGCTCGTATCGCTTCGAGGTGGTGGCGCCGTCGGCCTCGTACAGCCTGATCGCCCACCTGCCCGCTCAGTGGGCTTTCACCTCCCCCGCCAGCGGCGTTGGGGTCGCGGCCGACGAGAAGACGACGCGCGACCTGGCCTTCGCTCCGCTGGCCGGCGTCCAGGGAACGCTCCGTCGCTCCGGGGGCGCCTCCGCGTACGCCCAGGTCACGCTCGCGGGCGGAGACGTGAGCGTGCATGCCATGGCTCTGGATGGCGGGACGCCCTTCGGGAGCTACGTCGTGCCAGACGTGCCGCCCGGCGCGTACACGCTTCGCGTCCAGGATGGCGTCTACGGCACCGGCGTGATCACGCGCGGCGTCACGCTCGCGGCGGGATCACTGGCCACCGAGGACGTCACGCTGCCGCCCATTGGCAACGTGCACGTGACCGTCAGCTCGGCCGGCCGCCCCGTGGAGAACGCCAGCCTGAGGTGGCAGTCCTACGGGCACGGGCCGGAGTGGGTCGACGCCTTCACGACCGACGTGCTCGGCCAACGCGTCGTGTACTTCGTTCCCGGCGTGGCGTTCCGGCTGCGCGCCTATTACCCGGGCTCGACGGTGCTCTACCGGGAGGTCGAAGGCCACATCGGCCAGGAGGGCGACGAGGTCGCTGTCACCGTGGACCTGCCCGCGGTCGAGACCGTGAGCGGGACGGTCTCGGGGACGATCCGCAACGCGATCGGACTGCCGGCAGCCGGCGCCACGGTTCAACTCTTCCTCGAGGATGGCGCGCTGCTGGCCGAAGTCACGACGGACGGGGTGGGACGTTACCGCTACACGCCGGCGCCTGTCGCTGCCGTGCGCGTGCTGGCCGCGGATCGCACCCGCGGCGGCTCGCCGGTGGAGGCGCGGGGAGCCGTCACGACTGCCGGCAGTGAGGCCGTCATCGACGCGGCGCTTCCCGGAGCCATCCGGTTCGCCGGCGAGCGGGAGCCGTGGCAGGTCCTCCTGCCGGCAGGCGTCCGCGCACGCTTCGAGGTGCTCGGCATCGGGACCCCCGGCCTGGCTGCGCTGTCCGATCCGTTCCTCGAGCTGTACGACTCGTCGGGGACGCTCGTCGCCAG
>QHVM01000065.1 GCA_003223555.1 Acidobacteriota bacterium
GAACATCTCCACGAAGTCGGAACCCGAGATCGAGAAGAAGGGGACGTTGGCCTCGCCGGCGATGGCCCGGGCGAGCAGCGTCTTGCCCGTCCCCGGCGGCCCCATGAGGAGCACGCCTTTGGGGATGCGGCCGCCCAGCTTCTGGAACTTCTGGGGCTCGCGCAGGAACTCGATGATCTCCTGCAGCTCCTCCTTGGCTTCGTCGACCCCCGCCACGTCCTTGAAGGTGACCTTCTTCTGCTGGCTGGCCAGCAGCTTCGCCTTGGACTTGCCGAAGGAGAGCGCCTTGTTCCCGCCGCTCTGCATCTGCCGCATGAAGAACACCCAGAAGCCGATGAGGAGCAGGAAGGGAGCCCAGGAGATGAGCATGTTGGCCCACGCGGGCGTGGTGTCGCGCTCGATGTTGATCGCCACCTTCTTGGCCCGCAGCGCGTCCACGTACTTCTCGTAGCCGGGGGGCACGGTGGTCTTGAAGGGCTCGCGGCTCGACGTGTGGCCGCGGATGTCGGTGCCGCTGATGGTGACGTCCTGGATCTGGCCCGCCTCCACATGGTTCATGAACTCGCTGAACTTCAGCGGCGTCTCCTTCTTCTGGATCTGGGCGAAGTGCCAGGCCAGGAAGATGACCACCAGCAGCGACATCCACAGCATGATCGTCTTGAACGTTGCGTTCACTGTTCAGGCCTCCAGGGCTCGCGGCGCACGACTAGCTCCCGCCGCCGGAGATGGGGATCTTGCGGCCTTCGGCCGGCGGGCCCGGCCGGGGGATCGTCCCCAGGTAGGGCAGCCCCCGGTAGCTCTCGGCGTGATCCAGCCCGTAGCCCACGATGAAGCGGCCGTCCTCGAGGGGCTCCTTCAGGGTGAAGGCCGCCCAGTCGGGATGCACGTCGATCTTGCGGTCGCCGGGCTTGTCGATGAGGGCGCACACCTTCAGCTGGCGAGGCCGGCGCTCGCGGATGTGGTCGAGGAGGAAGCTCAGGGTGATGCCGGTGTCGATGATGTCGTCCAGGAGCAGGATGCTCCGACCCTCGTAGGGGACCTCCGTCGAGTACACGATGGCGGTGCCTCTCGCGCCCTCCCCCTGCTCGCGCAGGGACGAGGCCTCGACGAAGTGGCACGTGAGGTCGAGGGGGATCTTGCGCACGAGGTCGGCCATGAAGATGAGGCAGCTCTTCATGAGGCCGACCACGCAAAGCTCGCTGCCCGCGAAGGCCCGGCCGATCTCCGCGCCCAGCTCGCCGACCCGCCGGGCGATCTGGCCTTCGTCGAATAGAACGTCGGGCTTGGCCAGTGTCATGGCCGGGCCCCTTGCGCCCGACGAAGAGCCGCGTCCTCGGGGGGACGCCTCATCCACGTTCCGCCCTCGCGCGAATCAATCGCGCTCGGGCGGACAGGAAGTCCCCCCTGCGGGCGCTCCATGAACAGAACGTCGGGCTTGGCGAGCGTCATGGCGCCGACGCCTCCGCGCCCACGAGCTCGAGCCGCACGAAACGCTGCGGATCGGTGAGCGGCGCATCTTCCCGCTCGATGGCCGGCTGGCCGGGCACCCAGAGCACCTGGCTCCCCGCCGCCACCAGCGGTAGACGGGAGCGCAGGTCGGCGGGCACCCGCCGGTCGATGAGGTAGCGCTTCAGGCTCAGCTCGCGGCTGGCCGACCGCACGCGGTCTCCCGCCCGGCGCGTGCGGACCACCAGCGGGCCTTCGGGGGCGGCCACCACCGCCGAGCGCTCCGCCGCCGCGGCGGGGCCGGAGTCGGGACGCGCCAGCAGGGTCTGGCCTCCCGGCAGCTCGACCCGGCCGGGCACGGGCAGGTCGAGGGCAAAGGGCCGGTGCGGCGCCGGACGGTCACCGATGAGGATCTCCCCGAAGCGGACGAAGGCTTCGCGGCCGCCCGGCAGGGGCATGCGCCGCCCGGAGGCGGCGGCGGCGAGGGCGAGCAGCTTCTCCACGTGGACATGGCCCACGCCGCGAAGCCCTCCCGTCTCCTCCAGCGCCCGACGCACGACCCGGCGGCCGAGCGCGCGGGGGGCACGGCGCAGCTCGTCCCGGGAGAGGAGCACGGCCTCCCCTTCGCGGCGGGCGAGGCGAGCCCACAGCGCGCCGGCCAGCTCCGCGAGCAGGTCGTCCTCCTCGGCCAGCACCGCCGCCGCCCGGGCGAGCGTCTCGCGCGCGGCCGGGTTGAAGCGCGACTCGAGGTACGGCAGCAGCTCGGCGCGCACGCGGTTGCGGACGAACGACGGGTCGGCGTTGGTGGGGTCCTCCCGCCACGGCAAGCCCCGGGCGCGCAGGTGGTCCATCACCTCGGAGCGCGCGACCGAGAGCAGCGGACGCCGCAGGCGGCCGGAGCGCTCGCGCATCGCGGCCAGCCCCCGCCGGCCGGCGCCGCGCAGCAGACGCAGCAGCAACGTCTCGGCCTGGTCGTCGCGGGTATGGGCCACCACGATGGCCGCCGCGCCCTCCTCTTCCCCGACGCGGCGGAGGAACGCGTAGCGCTCCTTCCGCGCCGCTTCCTCGAGGCCGGCTCCATCGCGCGCCGCCCGGCCGGCCACGTCGGCCGAGCCCACGCGCAGCGGGACGCCGAGC
Source organism: Acidobacteriota bacterium (assembly GCA_003223555.1). Taxonomy (GTDB): domain Bacteria; phylum Acidobacteriota; class Vicinamibacteria; order Fen-336; family Fen-336; genus AA32. The sequence goes on from QHVM01000065.1 coordinate 2,584, forward strand.
CGCTGGCACAGCTCCCGGCAGAAGGCCGCATCGTCCTTCGCCGAAGGCCGCAGGCCGTGGTCGAGGTGGGCCGCCACCACCCGGAAGCCGCGCCGGAGGCCGAGAGCGGCCAGCGCGTCGAGGAGGGCCACCGAGTCGGGACCCCCGGAGAGGCCCGCCACGAGCGTCTGCCCGGCGCACGGCGCCCCGGGACCGGACAGGGCCCGCGCGACCCGCGTCGACAGGAGCGTCGGCCTCAACTCAGGACGCCTCCGAAAGCGAGGGATGGTGGCGGTGCAGGGACTTGAACCCCGGACGCCGCGGATATGAGCCGCGTGCTCTAACCAACTGAGCTACACCGCCATCGACGAGCGCGCGCCCCAGGACCTTCCCCCCGCCCCCGGGGAGTAAACTCATCCGACCCAGTGTACTACGGATGCGACGGCGGCCGACGAGCGTCTCCGGACGCGGTGCTATACTCGCCCTCGCCGCAATGGAATGCCTGGCCTGCAAGGTGACTGACCTGGACGTGCGTCTCAACAAGTGCCCGATCTGCTTCAAGTGGGTGTGCGACAACTGCGCCGTGCGCAGCTTCGGACGCGCGTTCTGCCAGCGCAAGTGCGCGGATGTGTTCTTCTGGGGGGATGAGGACGAGGACTAGTCCGCCGAGAGGCTGATTTGCCCTTTCCTGAAGAGAGGCCGCGGCGGTTGCGACGGAGCGAGAGGCTCCGCTCGCTGGTCCGCGAGACGCGGCTCGGTCCCGAGCGGCTGATCTATCCGATCTTCGTCGTGGCCGGCCGCGGCCTGCGCCGGGAGATCGCCTCCCTGCCCGCCTGCTTCCATCTCTCTCCCGACGAGGCGGCGCGCGAGGCGCGCGAGGTCGAGAGGCTCGGCATCGCCGGCGTGCTGCTCTTCGGGCTGCCCGAGGGCAAGGACGCGACCGGGAGCCAGGGATGGTCCGAGGACGGCGTGGTGCCGCGCGCCGTGCGGGCCATCCGCGACGAATGCAAGGAGCTGCTGGTCGTCACCGACGTCTGCCTCTGCGAGTACACCTCGCACGGACACTGCGGCGTGGTGGAGGGGGGCGAGGTGAAGAACGACCCCACCCTCGATCTGCTGGCCAAGATGGCCCTCGCCCACGCGCGGGCGGGGGCGCACGTGGTCGCGCCCTCGGACATGATGGACGGTCGCGTGGGGGCGATCCGCCGGGCCCTCGACGCGCAGGGCCTCGGCGACGTGGCCGTGCTCTCCTACGCCGCCAAGTACGCCTCCGCCTTCTACGGCCCGTTCCGGGAGGCCGCCGATTCCGCCCCCCAGTTCGGCGACCGCCGCGGCTACCAGATGGACCCGGCCAACGTGCGGGAAGCGCTGCGCGAGGTGAGGCTCGACGTGCAGGAGGGAGCCGATGTCGTGATGGTGAAGCCCGCTCTTCCCTACCTGGACGTGATCCGGGCGGTGCGCGAGACCTGCGATGTCCCCGTGGCGGCCTACAACGTCTCCGGCGAGTACGCCATGGTCAAGGCGGCCGCCCAGCGGGGATGGATCGACGAGGAGCGGGTGGTCAAGGAAACGCTCACCGCCATCGCCCGCGCCGGCGCGGACATCATTCTCACCTACCACGCCAAGGACTTCGCCCGCTGGAGCGGCTGAACGTCCCCCGCCTTTTAACGCAGAGGACGCGGAGGAAAACGGAGAGAACGCAGAGGAATGAAGGAATCCCTCTCATGACTCCGCGCCCTCGAGCTCTGTCGAGCCATCTCTGCGTCCTCTGCGTTGAGGGGCCGGTCCGGAGATGACCCGGTCGGAAGAGCTGTTCGCGCGCGCGCAGCGCGTCATCCCGGGCGGGGTCAGCTCCCCGGTGCGGGCGTTCAGGGCGGTGGGAGGCCATCCGCCCTTCATCGTCAGGGGCGAGGGGTCCCGGGTCAGCGACGCTGACGGGCACTCCTACATCGACTACCTGGGCTCCTGGGGTCCGCTCATCCTCGGCCATGCCCATCCCGACGTGGTCGAGGCGGTGCGGGAGGCCGCCCTGCGCGGGACCTCCTACGGCGCGCCGTGCCCGGGCGAGGTGGAGCTGGCCGAGCGCGTGGTCCGGCTGATGCCCTCCATGGAGAAGGTGCGGTTCGTCTCCTCGGGCACCGAAGCCGCGATGAGCGCCCTGCGCCTGGCCCGCGGGTTCACCGGCCGCAACAAGATCCTGAAGCTGGAGGGCTGCTACCACGGCCACGCCGACAGCCTGCTCGTGGTCGCCGGCTCCGGCGTGGCGACCCTGGGTATCCCGGGCTCGCCGGGCGTGCCGGCCGGCACCGTGGCCGATACGGTGACCGCGCCCTACAACGACCTGCGCGCGGTGGAGGAGGTCGTCTCCGTCCACGGCCGCGACCTCGCGGCGGTGATCGTGGAGCCGGTGGCCGGGAACATGGGCTGCGTCCTGCCTTCCCCCGGCTACCTCGGGGGTCTGCGCGAGATCACCCGCCGGGCCGGGGCGCTGCTGATCTTCGACGAGGTCATCACCGGCTTCCGCCTCGGCCTCGGAGGCGCCCAGGCCCAATACCGGATCACGCCCGACCTCACCTGCCTGGGAAAGATCATCGGCGGCGGCCTGCCCGTGGGCGCGTACGGAGGACGAGGGCAGATCATGGGCCGGGTGGCCCCCGAGGGTCCCGTTTACCAGGCCGGCACCCTCTCGGGGAACCCGCTGGCGATGGCGGCCGGCTGCGCGGCGCTCGACGCGTTGCAGCGGCCCGGCGTCTACGAGCGGCTCGGCGCGCTCGCGCGGCGCCTCACCGACGGCCTCGCCGCCGCCGCGAAGTCGGCGGGAGTCGACGTCACGATCAACCGCGCCGCTTCGATGTTCACGGTCTTCTTCGGCCGGGGACCGGTTACGGACTATGCGAGCGCGAAGGCCTCCGACACCGCGCGCTTCGCGCGCTTCTTCCACGGGATGCTGCGCCGCGGGGTGTACCTGCCGCCCGCGCAGTTCGAGTCCGCCTTCGTGAGCTTCGCTCACACCGACCCGGACCTCGAGGCCACCGTGCGCGCCGCCGGCGAAGCGCTCGCGGAGGTGGCCGCGCAGGCCTAGAGGCAGGTGCCACCGCTTCCCGACTTCGTCCGGCTCCGCGTCGTCTACACCGTGCCCGGCATGGATCGGGTGCGCGTGGAGCGCGACCGCGTCTACCGCGAGGCGGCCGGCTCGCGGCTCGAGATGGACGTCTACCGGCCGGCCGACGCGACGCCCGGCGCGTCCCGTCCCGTCGTGATCCTCATCCACGGCGGGCCGGTACCCCCCGGCGCCTCGGCCAAGAACATGGGCGTCTTCCTCTCCTATGGAGAGATGCTGGCCGCCGCGGGGCTCGGGGCGGTGACGTTCAGCCACCGCTTCTACGGAGCCAGCGCGCTCGCCGACGCGGCCGGCGACGTCGAGGCGGCGGTCGCGTACGTGCGCAGCCATGCGGAGGAGCTGGGGATCGATCGCGACCGCGTGGCGCTGTGGGCCTTTTCCGGAGGGGGGCCGTTCCTCAGCCAGTCTCTACGCGAGCGATGGCCGTTCGTGCGCGCGATCGTCGCCTACTACGCGGTGCTCGATCTGCAGGTGCCAGCCCCGGGGGCCGAGAGCGGCATCACCGACGAGACGAGGCGGGAGCTCTCGCCCCTCCACCACCTCGCCACTGGGGGCGAGCAGACGCCGCCGCTGCTCGTCGCCCGGGCGGGCCGCGACAGCCCGTGGCTGAACGCGACCATCGACCGCTTCGTCCAGGAGGCGCTCGCTCGCAACGCCTCCCTCGAGCTGATGACCCATCCCGCCGGCCAGCACGCGTTCGACATCCTCGACGACGACGACCGCTCGCGCGAGATCATCGCGCGGACGCTCGACTTCCTGAAGCGCCGCCTGTCGCGTCCCTGAGGTGGAGCTGGCCGCACGCGGCGAGGATGTCCTGCCCCCGCGGGCGGCGGACGGAGACGGTGACGTGCGCGGCGGCCAGGACGCCGGCGAAGGCGTCCACGGCCTCCGGCGCCGGGGCCCCGAACGGGATCTCGGCCGCCGGGTTGAGCGGGATCAGGTTCACCTTGGCCCGCGAGCCTCCGAGCAGGCGCGCGAGCTGGCGGGCGTGGGCGGGCGAATCGTTCACGTCCTTGAGCAGCACGTACTCGTACGTCACCCGGCCGCCGCGGGGGATCGGATAGCGCTGGGCGGCGGCGATGACGTCGTCGAGGCGGTACTTCCCCTCGATGGGCATCAGCCGCCGCCGCAAGCCCGGCTCCGGCGCGTGGAGGCTGATGGCCAGGTTCGGGCGCACCGGCTCCGCCATGAGCTTCTCGAGGGCGGGCAGGATCCCCACCGTGGAGAGCGTGAGCTTCTTGGGGGCGATGGCGAAGCCCTCCGGGTCCATGAGGATCCGGAGGGCGCGCACGGTGGCTTCGTAGTTGAGCAGCGGCTCTCCCATGCCCATGACCACGACGTTCCAGGGCTTCTCCAGCCGGGCGGTCTCGTCCATCACCGCGGCCACCTGCCCGAGGATCTCCCACGGCTCTAGGTTCCGCTTGTAGCCGGCGATGCCGGTGAGGCAGAAAGCGCACCTCAACGGGCACCCGGCCTGGGTGGAGATGCAGATCGTCCGCCGCCGCTCCTCGGGGATGAAGACCGACTCGATGGTCGCTTCGCCGTCGAGGCGGAAGAGGTACTTGATCGTGCCGTCGCGGGAATGCTCGCGCGAGGCGACCGCCGGCCAGCAGATCTCGAACTGCGACTCGAGGCGCGAGCGCAGGCCCTTGCCCAGGTCGGTCATGGCCTCGAGGCTCCGCGCGCGGCGGCGGTAGAGCCAGACGTAGAGCTGGCGCGCGCGGTAGGCGGGCTCGCCGAGCTCGGCCATCACCCTCTCGAGGCCGGCGCGATCGAGCCCGAAGAGGTTGCGCTTGCGGGTCACGTTCGAATGGTAGCAGCTGCCCGGCAGGTATAATCCCGCGGTGGCCGTCGACGTGAGGGTGGATGGCGCCGGAGAGCTGCCCGAGTACGCCTCGGACGGCGCCGCCGGCGCCGACCTTCGCGCCCGCGAGTCGGTCGTGCTTCCCCCCGGCGGCCGGGCCGCCGTCGCGACCGGGATCCACGTGGAGATCCCGGCGGGCCACGTCGGTCTCGTGTGGCCCCGCAGCGGCCTTGCGGTGCGAAACGGCATCGACACGCTGGCCGGGGTGATCGACAGCGACTACCGGGGCGAGGTGCGGGTCGTGCTCGTCAACCACGGGGAAAGCGAGTTCCGCATCGAGCCGGGCGACCGCATCGGCCAGCTCCTCGTCCAGAGGGTCGAGCGGGCCGGGTTCTCCCGGAGCCAGGCCCTCGCCGTCACGTCGCGCGGCGAAGGCGGCTTCGGCTCCACGGGGCGCTGACGATCGGCGGGGCGCCGCATCGGCGCGGAGACCGGGAGGCTGCTCATGAGAACGCTGCTCGTCGCGCTTTTGCTGGTGCTGGCCGCCGCCGCGCGGGCGCAGGCGCCGGCCGCCCCGGCGGCCGGCCCGGCCGACCTGATGCCGTTCCCGGCGGAGGTCGTCTGGCAGAGCGGCCGGCTCGTGCTCAATGGAGCGGTGGGCTCCAGCGGGCCCGCCGACCCGCGCGTGGACGCGGCGAAGGACCGCGCGATGGCGCGGCTGTTCGCGCTCGGCCTGCGCGCGCCTTCACGGCGGCCGCAGCAAGCCACGCTGGTGCTGCGATGGCAGAGCGCGGGCCTGGCCGTGCAGGCCACGGGCGAAGACGAGTCGTACACGCTCACGGTCACGCCCCGGCAGGCGACGATCGAGGCGCCCACGCCGCTGGGGATCCTGTGGGGGCTGGAGACCCTGCTCCAGCTCGCGCGGACGGAGGGGGGCGCCGTCCAGGTGCCGGCGGTAGTGATCAAGGACCGGCCGCGCTTCCCGTGGCGGGGCCTGCTCATCGACGCCGCCCGCCACTGGCAGCCGGTCGAGGTCATCAAGCGAACCCTGGACGGGATGTCGTCGGTGAAGATGAACGTCCTCCACTGGCACCTCACCGAGGACCAGGGCTTCCGTGTCGAGAGCAAGCGCTACCCGAGGCTCCACGAGCAGGGGTCGGACGGCAAGTACTACCCGCAGGAGCAGGTGAAGGACGTCATCGCCTACGCCCGCGACCGCGGCATCCGCGTCATGCCGGAGTTCGACATGCCCGGCCACACCACGGCGTGGCTCGCCGGCCATCCGGAGCTGGCCAGCGCGCCGGGACCCTTCCCGGTCGCGCGCACGTGGGGCGTCTTCGACAACGCCCTCGATCCCACGCGGGAGGAGGTCTACGCGTTCATCGACGGCTTCCTCGGCGAGATGGCGGCCCTGTTCCCCGATGCATACCTGCACATCGGCGGCGACGAGGTCAACGGCAACTCGTGGAACGAGAACGCGCGCATCCAGGACTACATGTACCGCCATCAGCTGCGCGACAATCACGACCTCCAGGCGTCGTTCAACAAGCGGCTCTCCGAGATCGTCACCCGGCACGGCAAGCGCATGGTGGGCTGGGACGAAGTGCTGCACCCGGACCTCCCGAAGGACATCGTGGTCGAGTCCTGGCGCGGGCCGGAGGCGCTGGCGCAGGCCGCGCGGCTCGGCTACGACGGCATCCTGGCCAACGGTTACTACCTCGATCTGAACCTGTCGACGGCCAGCCACTACCTGCCGGACCCCTTGCCCGCCGGCTCGGACCTGCCCGAGCCGGACCGCCGCCACGTCCTGGGCGGAGAGGCCTGCATGTGGTCGGAGATGGTGACGCCGGAGACGATCGACTCCCGGATATGGCCGCGGGCGGCCGCGGTGGCCGAGCGGCTCTGGTCGCCGGCGTCGGTCCGGGACGTCGACGACATGCACCGCCGGCTGGAGACGGAGAGCCAGCGGCTGGAAGCGCTCGGCCTCAGCCACCGCTCGGGCTACGTGCCCATGCTGCAGAGGCTCGTCGGCGACGCCCCCGTGGAGCCGTTGAAGACGCTGGCCGACGTCCTCGAGCCGGTGAAGTATTACGCGCGCGGACAGGTCCGCGACTACCGCAGCGACACCCCGCTCGATCGCCTGGTCGACGCGGCGCGGCCCGAAAGCGAGCCGGCGCGGCGCTTCCGCCGGCAGGTCGACTTCTTCCTGAAAAACGGGCCCGACGCCGCCCAGGCCGGCGACCTCCGGTCCACGCTGGCGCGCTGGCGGGACAACCACGCGGCGCTCGAGCCGATCCTCGACCGCTCGCCGCGCGCGGCCGAGGCGCGGGTGCACTCGCGCGACCTGACCGTCGTCAGCCTTCGGGGGCTGGAGGCGCTCGACCACCTCGCCTCCGGCCACTCGGCGCCCGCGGCGTGGGGGGAAGAGGCCAGGCACGACCTCGCCGTGGCCGAGAAGCCGAGCGCCTCGGAGCTGGAGCTGGCCGTCGTGCCCGGCGTGCGCAAGCTCGTCCTCGCCGCCACCCAGCTCGACCAGCTCGCGTCGATGGGCGCCCGCGCCTGGAACGCGCAGATCGAATCGCAGTTGCCGGCCCCCCGTCAGCCATGAGGTGCGCGGGATAAACGGCCGGGCGCGTGGGATAATCGGCGGATCGATGTCGGCGCCCGCGGCACCTCCAGCTCCTCCCGTCGAGCGTCGGCATTTCCCCCGGCGGTGGCACCGGGCCCGCCGCGCCCTCTACGGCCTGATCGGGCTCATCGGCCTGGGCGCCGTCGCCTACGTGGGCCTGCGCTCGGTGGAACCGCCGCGGCTGGACCTGGTCATGCCGACCCAGGCCCGCGTCGGCGAGGTCGTGATCCTCGCCGGGGCCGGCTTCTCGCCGCGCCCCGAGGAGAACAGCGTGTTCGTGGGCGACTACGCGGCGCGCGTCCTGGAGGCGGCACGGACGCGGCTGCTCATCGAGGTGCCGGACATGGCCCTCGATCCCGGAGAGCAGAAGCAGGCGCGGGTCCGGGTGGGGGTCGGCTCGCAACAGACCGTCTCGCGGGAGCTGACCGTCAATCCGGCCGCCGAGCCGGAGCCGGGCACGGACGCGCCCGAAGACGACGACGACGTGCCGCCCACCCCCCGGCCGCGGGTCGCCAGCTCGCCGAGGGTCTAGGTCACGGCGCGGCCGGGGATGGCGGCGCGGACTCGGCCTGGAGAGGCTCCGGGGGCAGCGCGCCGGCCGGGAACATGTGATCCACCCGGTCCCCCTTGCCGAACCAGCCCGCGTCCCGAGAGCGGCCCCGCGAGTCGACGACGTAGTACTCGAAGCGGTCGCGCGTGATCCGGACGTAGAGCATGTGCAAATACGCGCCCCCCGTCGCCAGGTACCCGGGAGCGGGCTGGAAGCCGTAGACGCGGCGCCCTCCGCCCCCGCTCACGAAGTAACGGACACCGCCCCGGGGGACCATCCGAGCGTAGAAATGGTTGTGGGCCGTGAAGACCGCGTCCACCACGGGATGGCGGGCCAGGATGGGCTCGAGCTGGTTCTTGAGCGCGACCTCCGGCACGCGGCCGTCGCCGAAGCCGAGGAAGCCGTTCTTGGCGGTCGGGGACTCGGTCGGGTGATGGAACGCCAGGAGCCGCCAGCGCGCGCGCGACGCGCCCAGGACGCCGTCCAGCCAGTCGAGCTGAGCGCGGTCCGAGCCGCGCGGCAGCTTGCTCTGCGATCCGGCCAGGGTGTTGGAGTCCAGGACGAAGACCTCCACCAGCGGGCGCGGGGAAGGGTCGCTGGTGAACGAGTAGTAGCGGCGCTGGCCCACGTAGCCGAACGGGGCGTGGCCGAGGTGCTCCTCGACGTCGCAGTGACGCTCCCGCCAGCGATACGCGTCGGCGGTGGGGGGCAGCGGGTCGACCTCGGCCGCCGCGCAGTCCTGGACGTCGTGGTTGCCGAGCGCGGAGTGGATCACCACCCCCCGCATCAGTAGCGGCAGGTAGACGTCGTAGAAGCGGGGGCGGATGTACTCGGCCCGGCCGTCGGTGTAGATGTTGTCGCCGAGCAGGAAGAGCGTGCGCGGCAGGAAGCGCAGGATCTGGTCGCGGACCGCCGCCTGGTTGGCGTCGCCCGTCCCGCCGTCGCCGATGAACGCCATGCGCACCTCCGCTTCCTGGGCGCCGGTGCGCATGACGAGCACGGCCAGGAGCGCGGCGAGCAGCGCGGCCGCGGCGAGGCCCCGCCCGGTCATCCGGGTTGTCAGCCTTCCGCCCCGACCCACGCTTCCATCATGACGCAGACCGGGCTCGCTCGGGAAGTCGGCTCCCCCGCGCTCGACCCCGCGGCCGATCGCGGATAAGATCGAAGGTTCGCGATGGAGCTCGACCGCGTCATCATCACCGGCGCCCGCCAGCACAACCTGAAGAACGTCACCGTCGAGATCCCCAAGAAGAAGCTGGTGATCCTGACCGGGGTCTCGGGCTCGGGCAAGTCGTCCCTCGCCTTCGACACGCTCTACGCCGAGGGCCAGCGCCGCTACATCGAGAGCCTCAACGCCTACGCCCGGCAGTTCCTGGGCCAGATGGACAAGCCCCTCTACGACTCGATCCGGGGCCTGGCCCCCACCATCTCCATCGAGCAGAAGGCGGCCAGCGCGAACCCGCGGTCGACGGTGGGCACCATCACCGAGATCCACGACTACCTGCGGGTGCTGTGGGCGCGGGTGGGCCGGCTCACCTGCCACAACTGCGGCCGGCCGGTCTCGCAGCAGTCGAGCCAGCAGATCGTGCACGAGATCCTGGACCTGGCCCCGGGCACGAAGTTCGTGCTCCTGGCCCCCCTGGTCAAGGACCGCAAGGGGGAGCACCGCGACATCGTGGAGCAGGCGCGCAAGGCCGGCTTCAGCCGCGTCCGGGTGGACGGCGTCGTCGTCTCGCTCGACGAGGACGAGGTCCGCCTGGACAAGAAGAAGAAGCACTCGATCGAGGTCGTGGTCGACCGCCTGGTCGCCAAGCCCGGCACCCAGCAGCGGCTGCAGGACTCCGTGGAGACGGCGCTGCGCTACGGCGAGGGCGTCGTGATCGTGAGCCCCGAGGGCCAGGTCGAGAAGGTGATGTCGCAGCACCGGGCCTGCCACTACTGCAACATCTCCTTCCCCGAGCCGAGCCCGCCGCTGTTCTCGTTCAACTCGCCCCAGGGGATGTGTCCCGAGTGCTCGGGCCTGGGCACCCGCATGGAGATGGACCCCGAGCTGGTGGTCCCCAACCCGGACCTGACGATCAACGAGGGCGCGGTGAAGCCGCTGGGCGCGGTGGGAGAGGGGACGGGCTGGGGCACCGACCTCGTGCGCGCGGTGGCCCGCGAGCGAGGCATCGACCTCAACCGGCCCTGGCGGCTGCTGCCCGCTGCCCACCGCAAGGTCATCCTCTACGGTACCGGCGGAGAGAGGGTCCGGGTCTCGATCCGCGGGTCGTGGGGGGCGGGCGCCTTCCGCATGCGCTACGAGGGCGCGATCAACTCGATGATGCGCCGCATGCGCGAGACCCAGTCGGAGGACATGCGCGAGTACTACCAGCGCTTCCTCTCCGACCGCCCCTGCTCGGCCTGCGGCGGCCGCCGGCTCCGCAGCGAGGCGCTGGGGGTCCGGATCGCGGAGAAGAACATCGCCGAGGCCACCGCGCTCAGCGTGGAGGCGGCCCTCGACTTCTTCGAGAACCTCGGGTTGAAAGGCAGCGAGGCCACCATCGCCGCCGAGCTGCTGAAGGAGATCCGCTCCCGGCTGCGCTTCCTGCGCGACGTGGGGCTCGGCTACCTCACCCTCGACCGGCCGGCCCCCTCGCTCTCGGGGGGCGAGGGCCAGCGCATCCGCCTGGCCAGCCAGATCGGCAGCGAGCTGACCGGCGTCATCTACGTCCTCGACGAGCCCTCGATCGGCCTCCACCAGAAGGACAACCGCAAGCTGCTCGCAGCCTTGAAGCACCTGCGCGACATCGGCAACACGGTGGTCGTCGTCGAGCACGACCGGGAGGCCATGGAGGAGGCGGACTGGATCGTCGACTTCGGGCCCGGGGCCGGGCGCCACGGGGGGGAGGTGGTGGCGGCGGGCACGCCCGAGCAGATCCGCGACAGCCGGGACAGCCTCACCGGGCGCTACCTGCGCGGGGACCTGGAGATCCCGCTCCCGGCCCAGCGGCGCGGCTCGGACGGGCGGAAGCTGACCGTGGTCGGCGCGCGGGAGAACAACCTCAAGGACGTCACGGTGGACTTCCCCCTCGGCCTCTTCATCTGCGTCACCGGGGTGTCGGGAGCGGGCAAGAGCACACTCGTCAACCAGATCCTCTACCCGGCGGTGGCGCGGGCCCTGCACGGCAGCGACGGCGCGGTGGGCGCCCACGAGAAGGTGGTGGGCCTGCCGCAGATCGACAAGGTCATCGACATCGACCAGAGTCCGATCGGGCGCACTCCCCGCAGCAACCCCGCCACCTACACCAAGCTCTTCGACAGCATCCGCGACTTCTTCGCCCTGCTGCCCGAGGCCCGCATGCACGGCTACACGCCGGGCCGCTTCTCCTTCAACGTCAAGGGCGGCCGCTGCGAGGCCTGCGAGGGCGACGGCGTCAAGCGGGTCGAGATGCACTTCCTGCCCGACGTGTACGTGCCGTGCGAGGTCTGCCGCGGCAAGCGCTTCAACGAGGCCACCCTCCAGGTGAAGTACAACGGGCTCTCCATCGCCGACGTGCTCGACCTGACGGTGGACGAGGCGCTCCAGCTCTTCAAGAACCACCCCCAGGTCCGGCGGGCCCTGGAGACGCTGGCCGACGTGGGGCTGGGCTACATCGCCCTCGGCCAGTCCTCGCCTACGCTCTCGGGCGGGGAGGCCCAGAGGGTGAAGCTCTCCCGGGAGCTTTCCAAGCGCTCCACCGGCCGCACGCTCTACATCCTGGACGAGCCCACCACCGGCCTCCACTTCGACGACATCAAGAAGCTGCTGCGCGTGCTGGACCGCCTGGTCGAGGGCGGCAACACCGTGGTCGTCATCGAGCACAACCTGGACGTGATCAAGACCGCCGACCACATCATCGACATCGGGCCCGACGGCGGCGACGCCGGGGGCCGCATCGTGGCCACCGGCACGCCGGAGGAGGTGGCCGCCGTCCCCGGCTCCTACACCGGCCGCTTCCTCACCGACCTGCTGCCCAAGGCCTCCACCCGCCGCGCCGCGCGGTAGGTCCGGCCTGGACCGTGATCGAGCCTTCGCGCAAGATGGCGCGGTGGCCGCGACCACGCCGCTCCCCCGCCTGCTCGTCCTGGCCACCGTGCTCTCGGGGGCGGCCGCCCTGGTGGACGAGATGGTCTGGGTGCGGCTGCTCGGGCAGGTCTTCGGCCACACCGCTTACGCCGTGCAGGTCGTGCTCGCCGTCTTCTTCGCGGGCGTGGCCGCGGGCAGCGCGGCATCGGACCGCTGGCTCCTCTCGCCGCGGCGCCTCCTGATCGCGTACGCGGCCGTGGAGCTGGGCGTGGGCCTGGCGGCCCTCCTGTTCCCATGGATGGTGGGGCGGGCGATCCCGCTCTACGACCGCGTGGCGCCCCTCGCCCTGGAGACGGGGCCGGCCCACCTCTGTCGCCTCGCGACCGGCGCCCTCCTGCTGGCCGTCCCGACGGCGCTCATGGGGGCCAGCCTGCCGCTCCTCCTGCGGTGGGCGGCGGCCGCGGGGGCAGACGGCGCCACCGGCTCCCTCTACGCCGCCAACACGCTGGGTGGGGCGGCCGGCGCATGGACGAGCGCCTTCGTCCTGGTCCCCGGCCTTGGTGTCGCCGGCGCGTTGCGCGCCGCCGCTGCGGCCAGCGCCGTCGCGGCCGCGATCGCGGTCGGCCTGGCGCGCCCGACCCGGGTGTGGACGACCGATCGTCCCGGTCGGGCCGCGGCACGCGGGCGCGCGGTTTCCCCGCTGCCGGCCGGCGCGGCCCCCCTGCTGCTCTTCCTCGGCGGCCTCGAGGCCATCGCCCTCGAGGTCGTGTGGACCCGGGCCCTCGATCAGCGGCTCTCCGGCACCGTCTACGCTTTCGCCACGGTCCTGTCGGTCTTCCTGGTCGGGCTGGCCGGCGGCAGCGCCGCCTATCGCGCTCTCCGTCCGAAGCTCGATCCGCTGCCGCTCCTCATCTCGGTGGAGACGATCCTGTGCGTCGCGGTCGTGGCCAGCCTCTACGCCATCCGTCTCGTTCCGCGGCTGGCCGGACCCGACGCGGCGGCGCTCGGCTCCGGCTTCGTGCGCCAGGCGGTGGCCGTCGAAAGCCTGGCCAGCGGGGCGGTGCTCCTGCTGCCATGCACGGGGCTCGGCTTCGTCTTCCCGCTCCTGGTGGACCTGGGGAGGGCGCAGGGTCCGCGCGTCGGCTCCCTCCTCGCGGTGAACAGCCTGGGCTGTGTCGCCGGTCCACTGGCCGCCGGGCTGTTCTTGCTCCCGCGGCTGGGCCTCCGGGACTCGCTGCTGCTCCTGGCCGCCCTCCTCGCGTCGATCTCCGTCGCGCTGTGGATCCTCACCCGCCGGGAGGGCGCGCCGCGCTGGACGCCCGCGGGAGTGTCGCTCGCCTTCGTCCTCGCCCTCGCTGCTCCGCGGGAGATCCGATACTGGGGGCCTCCTCCCGAGCGGCTGGTCGACTACCGGGAAGATCCCGACGCCACCGTTTCGGTGGTCACGGCAGGAAGCGGCCCTCCCCTGTTGAAGGTGAACGACCGGATCCTCGGCGGGGGCTTCAGCGTCTTCTCCGAGCACCGGCAGGGCCACCTGCCCATGCTGCTCCACCCCGACCCCCGCCGGGTGCTTCTGCTGGGCGTGGGCACCGGCAACACGGCGGGAGCGATCCTGCTCCACCGTCCGGACAGGCTCGTCGGCGCCGAGCTCGTGCAGGGAGCCCTCGATCTCGCTCGGATCCACTTCGCCGCCACCAACTACGGCGTGCTCGCCAGCCCGCGGGCGGAGATCCTCTGCGCCGACGCGTGGCGGCTCGTCCGGGCTACGCCCGAACGCTACGACGTCGTGGTGGGCGACCTGTTCCACCCATGGGAAGCGGGCGTCGGCGCCCTCTACACCCGCGAGCACTTCGCGCGCGTCCGCCGCGCGCTGCTTCCGGGCGGCACCTTCTGCCAGTGGCTGCCGCTGTTCCAGCTCTCGACCGATGACCTGCGGATGGTCATCCGTACGTTCTTGAGCGCCTTTCCTTCCGCGCAGGCGTGGCTCGGCAACCTGGGCACCGACGTCCCCATCGTGGGGCTCGTGGGCTCGGAGCGGGAAGCGACGCTGTGGTGGCGGGGGTGGGAGGCCGCCCGCGGCGAACCGTCCCTCCGGCGCAGCCTGGATGACGCGCGGCTCGACGCGCCGGCGGAGCTGCTGGCCGGCTACGTCGGCGGCACCCGGGCCCTGCGGGACTTCGCCGGCGACGGTCCCCTCAACACCGAAGACTCCGCCCGCCTCGAGTTCCGGGCCCCGCGCACGTTCTTCGCCCGCGCGTTCGGCTTCGACGGCGAGGAAAGACTGCTCGCGCTCCCCGCCGGACCGGCGCCGGTCGACTTCACGGGCGCGCTCGATCCTCCCGACGCGCCGACGCTCGCCGCCGACGTCGCCGCCGCGCGGCGGATGCTGGCCGCGCTGCTGCTCCACGAGCGCACGCAGACGCGACTGGCGGTCGAGACGGCCATCGAGGCGGCGCGGCTCTCCCGGACCTACCGCCGACCGGCCGACGTCCTGCGGGAGCTGGCGTGGTCGTCCCTGCATCGAGAGCCGGACCTGGCCGCCCAGGCCTTCGATGCGCTGCTCCTTCTTGTTCCCGTGGACCCCGATGCGCGCGAAGGACTCTCCCGCGCGCGGAAGCTCGCCGCAGGTTCCGCCGCGCGGTAGCGTCAAACTTCGTCACCGAGCGCCGCCGGCAAGCCGGGAACTAAACTCGAAGGCCGGAGCGAATGTCACCAGGGGACAGGAGGCGCTCAATCATGCCCCACCATGGCTTCAAGACGATCTTCCCGGTGCTCAGCCTCTTCATGTCCGCTCCCGCCATCCCGGCGGCGGAGCGCACCCCCCGTACCGACGCCCGGCTCCAGGCCACGATCGAGCGCGAGCTGGGCGAGGACGCCCCCGGCGTGCAGGTGGACGTCGAGGACGGCAACGTCACGCTGCGGGGGACGGTGCGGACCCTCTACGACCGGCAGCGGGCGGCCGACCTCGTCCAGAAGGTCCACGGCGTGGGCTCGGTGCGGAACGAGCTGGCGGTGGCGCGGGCCGACAGCGACGCGGGCGTGGCCGAGGAAGTGGCGGCCCAGGTGCGCCACTACGCCTACTTCGGCATCTTCGATGACGTGAGCGTCCAGGTGAGGGACGGAGTGGTGACCCTGACCGGCCGCGTGACCGCTCCCTTCAAGGCCGAGGACCTGGCCCGGATGGCGGCCCGGGTGCCGGGGGCGCAGGACGTGAGGGACGAGGTCGAGGCCCTGCCCTCCTCGACCTTCGACGACCAGCTCCGCCACGCCCTCGCCAGCGCGATCTACAACGACCCCCTCTTCTTCCGCTATGCCACCGATCCCGCGCCGCCCATCCACATCGTCGTGGAGAACGGGGAGGTCACGCTCACCGGGGCGGTGGGCTCGGCGGTGGAGAAGTCGAAGGCCGAGATGGTGGCCCGCTCGATACCCGGGGTGATGGGGGTGGAGGACCAGCTGCGGGTGGAGTAGCCGCGCTCAGCAGCCCCTCCTCCGCCAGCACCTCGAGGATCACGCGCGCGGCCAGGCGGTGGCCCTCGGCCGTGAAGTGCAGGTTGCCGTCGAGCGAGTAGCGCGAGAACGTGTCGGCGGTGAGCCCTCTGGCCTCGAACCGCGGCCGGAGGTCCACCACCCTCACCCCGCGCAGCTCCGGCGCCTCCCGGAAGCGCCCCGCCCGCCGCGACGGCCGGATGAAGTCGCGCAGGCTCGGGTAGAGCAGGGCCACGAAGGCGGCCCCGTGCTGGCGGGTGACCTCGTCCATGCGCCGGACGAGGGCGAAGGTCACCGCGAAAGCGGGCTCGGCCGGCTCCGCCTCCAGCCGGCCGGCCAGGCCCTTCTGGTAGCGGGCCCGGTCGACGCGGGTCAGGTCGAGCAGCGCGTTGAAGAGGGCGGAGCGCTGGCTGAGCAGCAACGCGAGCCGGCGCGGCGCGGAAAGGGCGACGTGGCCGGCGACCTCGACCAGCTTCCCGTCCTGGACCCGGAAGTACGGCTTCGGGTAGACGCCGTCGTAGATCGATCTCGCGGCCGCGTTGTCGAGGAGATCGTTGGCCAGGCAGACGTTCAGGACCACCACGTCGGGCCGGTAGGCGAGGCCCTCGCGCTCGAGCTTGAGCAGCTCCTGATCGGTGCCGTAGCCCTGCACGCCCAGGTTCACGACCTCGAGGCGCGGGACGAGGGCCTCCATCACCGCCGAGAAGGTCTCGCCGTCGCCCACGCCGTAGCCGAACGTGATGGAGTCGCCGATCATGACCAGCCGCGTCCGGCCCGGGACGCGGGCCAGCGGATACTCCCGGCCGCGGTAGCCGCGGCGGTTGATTGTCGTCTCGCTCCCGGCCAGCGTGTACCGGAAGGACGGGCGCGGCGTCCATCCGTAGACGGGCGAGTAGGTGTGGAGGTAGGCGAGGTCGTCGAGCGAGAGGCGCTCCAGGTAGCGGGGGTTCCGCCGCCGCATCACCAGCTCGCCGGCGGCGAGAGCCAGACCGACCGCCGCCAGCGAGGCCAGGGCGAGGAGCAGGTTCGCCCCCCGCCCGCGGACGCCGCGGCGGCTCACGGCGCGACGGGTGAGCCTTCTATGAGCGCCGCCGCCAGCAGGGGGACGAGGATCTCGTGGTGGCCGGTCAGGCTGTAGCCGCGGCCGACCCCGCGGGTGGGCCGCTCGACGACGTTGGCGTTGGGCCGGTAGGACTGGATGAAGTCCAGGTTGGCGGTGGCGAAGTCGCGGAGGTCGTGGCCCAGGTTGCGGGCGAGCGTCACCGCCTTGAGGAAGACCTCCGGCAGCAGGACCGCCGAGCCGACGTTCAGGTAGACGCCGCCGCCGCCCAGCTGCGCCACCTCGGCCGCGAAGAGGCGGAAGTCGAGGTGGGTGGCGCGCCCGAGGGCCGCGGGATCACAGGCCGGGTGCATGTGGACGATGTCCGTGCCCACCGCGACGTGCACGGTCGCGGGAAGGCCGAGCCGGCGGGCCGCGGCGAGCAGGCTCACCTCCAGGTACGGTGGACGGCGCGCGAGGAGGTGGCGGCCGACGGCGGCGCCGAGGCCGAGGCCGTCGCGGTCTCCCTCGGCGATCGCGCGGTTGATGTCCTCACCGGTTTCCCTGGCCATGCCGAACTCACCCGCGCCGAGACCGGCCGAGACGTCCTCGGAGGTATGGCCGGCCACGGCCAGCTCGAAGTCGTGCACCACGCCCGCCCCGTTCATGGCCAGGCCGCTCACGAAGCCTTTCTCCATGAGGTCCACTAGGACGGGCGAGAGGCCCACCTTCATGACGTGGGCGCCGAGGCCCCACAGGATCGGCTTGCCCGCCCCGCCCGCACGCAGCACCTCGGCCGCGAGATCCCGCAGCGCCTGCGCGCCCAGGACTCGCGGCAGCGCGTCGAGCAGGTCCTTCACCCTCGCCCCGCGCGGCAGCGGGCGGGCGAAGTCGGCCCGGCTGACCTTGCTCTTCCGGCTCGCGAGGGGGTAGGTGCGGACTCCGCCGAGGTCGAGAGGGTCGGGCGGAGCGCTCATCCCCGCGGCATCGCCTCCTCGACGACCTGGCACAGCACGTGGACGACCATCGCGTGCACTTCCTGCACGCGCGCGGTCTGCTCGTCCGGCACGGCGACGAGGTAGTCGACGAGGCCGGCCAGGCGCCCGCCGCCGCCCCCGGTCAGGGCCACGGTCACGAGGCCCCGCTCACGCGCGGCCTGAAGGCCCTGCACCACGCTCGCGGACCGGGCGGAGGTGGTGATGCCGAGGGCCACGTCCCCGCGCCGGCCGTGGGCCTCGACCTGCCGGCGGAAGACCGACTCGTAGCCCATGTCGTTGGCGATGGCGCTCACCACCGAGGGGTCGGAGCTGAGGGCGAGGGCCGACAGGGCGGGCCGGTCGCGCAGGAAGCGCCCCACCAGCTCCCCGGCCAGGTGCTGGGCGTCGGCGGCGGAGCCGCCGTTGCCGAAGGCCAGGACCTTGCCTCCTCCACGCAGGCACTCGGCCATGCGGCGCCCCACCTCGACGAGCAGGCCGGCGCTCGCCGCGAAGAACCGCTGCTTGAGGGCGACGCTCTCGGCCACCACGAGCCGGACGGCCTCCTCGTCCATCGCGGGCCGATTATAGACGGTGGTCAGGCCAGCGCGAGCTTCAGGGGGACCAGGATCCGCACGAGGTCGCGGATGTCCGTGGCGTCGAGCGGTCCCGCCTCCGGATCGCGGAAGTAGAAGAGGCCCGCGCGGCTCCCCACGAGCTTGCGGTAGGCGATCTCGCCCACGCCCCGCCCGGCCCGCACGGCCACGAAGGAGGGATCGTCCGCCCGTGCGCAAACGGGCCGCAGGGCCTGCCGCACGTCCTCGCGGGCCAGGAAGCCGCGCAGCCACGCGCGGTCGGCGGAGCGGAAGGCCAGGGCGCAATCGATGTCCGCATGGCCCGACGGCACGAACGCCTCCGACGAGTGGGCCGGGTTCTCCTGCCGCAGGATGGCCAGCTCGCGGGGATGCTCGAAGGGCAGGAACAGGAGCGACCCGGCCACCTCTACCCGGTGGCCGTTCACCTCTCCGGCCAGCTTCCGGCGCGAGAGCGGACCCCGCGTGGGGTCCAGGGGCACCGCCGCCCATGCGCCCTCGCCCATGTCTCGCAGCTCGTCGGCGAGGAAGGAGGCCTCCAGCCGGCTCCGCATGCGGCCGAGGACGAACAGCGCGATGAAGACGGCCGCGATGCCGAGCGGGAGCAGGAGCATGATCGCTCCCGCCCTCAGAGGTGACGGATGTGGACGGTGAGGAGGATGGACTGGACCGCGGGATCGTCCACGCTGACCTGGAAGACGGTCCCCTCCGGTACTCCGGGCGGGATGCGCAGCGGCACCGGCAGGCGCCGCTCGATCGTCCCCTCTCCGGCGCAGCGCTCGCAGTCGAAGACGAAACCCCCCGTTCCCTCGCAGGAGGGGCACGCCGCCGTCACCGGCACGTCGAGAGGGAGGATGCCGCCCTCGCGGGCCTCGTTGGCGGTCAGGAGTATCTCGCCGCTGAGGCTGCCCGGCCGGATCGGCCGGCGCAGGTCCCCCCGCGCTGGCCGGCGCACGAACGACCAGGCCAGCGGCGCGAAGGTCCGGGCGTGGTCCAGCGACTCGTCGTACCGCCGGCGACGGTCGGCATCGGCGAGCGTCTCGTAGGCGGCCTGGAGATCCTGGAACGCTTCCGGTCCGCGGCCTCCTACGTCCGGATGAAGCTTCTTCGCCAGGCGCCGGTAGGCGCGCCGGATGGCGGCGAGCGAAGCATCACGGGCGACGCCGAGGATCAGGTAGTAATCCTTGGGCTTGTCCATCCCTGATACACCATAGGTCGTGGCCCGAACGGCTGTCAAGTCTTGACATGCCCTCCCCCGCCTCACGTATGATCCAAAGCCTCCGCACAAGAGCGCCTGTCGTCCACGGAAGGAGCGGACAGACATGTTTCCCGACATCGACTCCACCCTCCAGGCGATCTTCCGGTGGTTCCACATCATCGCGGGGATCACCTGGATCGGCCACCTGTACTTCTTCAACTTCGTCAACCTGCCCTTCCAGGGCGGCCTCGACAAGGAGCTGAAGCCGAAGGTCAATCCCCCGCTCGTCCTGCGCGCCCTCTACTTCTTCCGTTGGGGCGCGATGTGGACGTTCCTCTTCGGCCTCGCCCTCTTCTACCTGATCTACATCCGCGGCGGGGCGATCAAGGACGCCGAGGGCCACCTGAGCGAACGGGGGATGTGGATCCTCCTCGGCGGCCTGCTGGGGACGATCATGTGGTTCAACGTGTGGTTCGTCATCTGGCCGCGGCAGAAGAAGATCCTCGGCGCGATGCTCGGCGGGCCGGCCGCCCCGCCGACGGCCGCGCCGCAGGCCGCGCTGGCCTCGAAGGTCAACACCTACCTCTCGGGACCGATGATGTGGGGCATGGTGGCCGGCTCCCACGTGAACATCTGGCCCATGACTTGGGGCACCTTCATCGTGGCCATGATCCTCGCCATCGGCCTCATCCACGGGTTGTACGCCGTCTCCCGGAAGGTGAAGACGACCGTGTAGCAGTCTTCGTCTCGCCAGGCCCGGAAGCTCGGGCGCGCGGTACTCGCTTCGCGCGCTCCGCTCGAAGGTCGCGCCCGCCTCGACTGTCCATGCCGCGACCGGCGCCGGCGCTCCGGGCGACCGGCGCGCCTTTCGTTACCGTCGATCTCGGCGTCGTTTCTCCCGCAGCTCCGCGTAGATCGCCGCGGCGAGGAGCGCCATGACCACGGCGGCCAGCGGGCGGCGCAGGCGCGGCAGCCAGGCCGGGTCGGGCTGAACCTCGACCACGGCCGTCGCCGCGCTCGCGTTCGCGACCTCCTCTCCCACCGTCTCGGCGAGGACGACCACGCCCTGGCGCGACGGCCGCGGCGCGCTCCCGCGAAGCACCTTCAGCGCTCCCAGGACGGCCCCCGTGGCCGGCACATCCACCTCGGGCTCCGTTCCGAAGGGCTGGAGCCCGAGCGGCGTGAGCAGCCGCAGCCGCACGCGGTGAGCGCGTCCGTCCGCGCTCTCCAGCCTGGCCGTGACCGCGGCCGACGTGTCGAGCCGGACGTCGGGCGCGGCGAGCCTCACCGCCGCGGGCGGGGTGGCCCCCAGGGCCAGGAGCAGATAGGCGCGCTGGCTGGCCGCGTCGCCGCCGGCACCGGTCCGCGAGTACTGCACGTGGAGGGCCAGCGGGTGGACGCCGGCCGGCGGGAAACCGACCGCGAAGCGCAGGTACGCGCCACGCGTCTGGCCCGGCGGCAAGTCGCCTTCGAGGCGCGTCCGCTCCCGCCCGCCGAGCAGCTCGGCCTCGATCGTGACCGCGTGGGCGACCGCATCGCCGCGATTCGTGAGGTCGACCCTCACCTCGACGAACGGCGGCGCGGACAGCACCGCGCCCGAAACCTCCAGCCGCACGTCGGCCGCGGCGGAGGGGACGAAGAGCAGAGCGGCGAAGAGGCTACTTGCGGACCACCGGGACAAACGAGACCCCGGCGCCCTGGAAGCCGTCGGGCAGCTTCCTGCCCTGGTCCTTGTGGGTGGCGTAGACGGTGATGGCCGCGCTCTTGGCCCGGTCCTTCTCCACCGGGGGGAACTCGCACGCGCCTTCGGGCTGCACGGCCATCTGGAAGGTGCTGGTGCGGGTGGACTCGAACTGGTCGTCGATGGCCTGGACGTAGTACTCGAGGGTCTTGACCTTGCCTTCCCGGGGTGCCGGCAGCGTCCCGCAGAAGTTGAGGCCTCCGAAGACCATGTCCACGAAGCTGTAGAACTTCTCCCCGGCCGACCGGAAATACACCCGGGCCTTGGCCACCTGCTTGTCGCTGGTGATCGTGGCGCAGAGCGTGAGGGCCTTCTCGGGCAGCGTGCAGGGGACCGGCTGGTGGTCCACGGCCGGCGGGTCCGCGCCGGCCAGCCGGGCGGCCAGCCACGCCACCGCCCCGAGGAGCGCCACCTTCTTCATGGCCGTCCGGACCTCACTTCCAGCTCACCTGGTTCTTGTACGTCTCGCCGCGAACGGTCCGGACCGTCACCTCCATCGACCAGGCGGTGACGTCCTCCTTCCAGATGTCGCGGCTGCTCATGAGCAGCGCTTTCTGCTGGGGCGCGACATCCTTGGCCTGGGCGGGCACGGGAGCGGTGACGCCGCGGCCGTTGATGCGCGTGTTCACGAGCATCTCGCGGACCTGGATGGGAGCGTTGCCTTCGTTCAGGAGGTAGACCTTGACCGTGTAGTTCTCGCCCGGCTTGACCGCCTGGGGATCGATGTCGAAGAGGATCTTCCCCGGCAGCTCGGCGGCCTGGCTGCCCTTCCGGGCGTTCACCCCCGGCGTTTCCTCGAAGCCCTCCGGCACGGCGCCCCCGCTGCGGGTCTCCACGCTCTGGGCGCTGGTCTTCGCGGAGACGAAGCTCTTTCCCGCCGATACGTGGCCGCCCGCGCCGCTGGCCGCCTGGGCCACCGCCCGCGCGGTGATGGCTCCGGTCCGGCCCTGCGCCGCGCGCGGGTTCTGGGGATCGCGCTTCAGCACCTCGTCGTAGAGGCCGATGGCGGCGTCGTACTTCTGCCCGGCCAGCGCGGTGTCGGCCTGGCCCAGGAGCCCGTTGACCTCGTTCTGCAGCGCCGCCGCCTGCTTGCGCTGCTGGTCGGCGACTTGGGCCTGCTGCGCCGCCTGCTGCTGGCGCTGGACCTGGGCGACCAGGCTCGGGCCGCGCGGGTCCCAGGCCGCAAGCGAACGCCCGGCCTCGGCCTCGCTCATCGCCCGCTCGAACTGGCCCTGGCGAAGCGCGCTCTCGGCGGAGGCGAAGCGAGCCTCCGCCTTCTGCCCGTTCAGGGCGTTCTCCACCAGGCTCTTGGCCTGGCGGTCGGCCGGGTCCTCGGCGAGCGCCTTCTGGGCCTGGGCCATCGCCTGGCCGTAGTCGTTGCGCGCGAAAGCCGCCTGGGCCGCCTTCATGGCCGAGGCGCCCTTGCCGACGGCCTTGCCGAAGGTCGGCGGCGGCGCGGTCGTCGGCGGAACGGGTGTGGCGGCCGCGATGGTGGTCGGCGGCACCGTGGTCGCGGGCGCGCTGATGAGCGTGGTCGCCGGAAGACTGCCTTCGGCCGTCTTCGCCCCTTGCCGGTTGAGGTAGATGTAGCCGCCCGCTACCAGAAGCGCCACGCCCATCGCGCCGAGCACGATGTAGAGGACGGGGCTGCCCCCGGAGGGAGCGGGCTCGCGCCGGACGGCGGTGGGCGCGACCCGGGTCGCCGGCCCGCGCCGAGCGGTCGGAGTGAGCACCGTCGGCGTCTGCGTCCCGGCCACGACGGTCGGGCCCGCTCCCTTCACGGTCCCGGTCCCCGGCCGGACGGTGGGGGCCTGCGTCCGACGCGCGGGACGTCCCAGGTCCATGGTGGCCGAGGGCAGCTCGCGCTCGTCGGCCGGGACGAGGGTGGCCCCGGCAGCGTCGGTGAGAGGCTGGGGCGGCGACGAGGGAGGCGGCTCGAGATCGATGAGCTCCTCCAGGACGTGCTGCGCGGAGGCCGAGGTGCTCCACGCCTTCAGGTACTCGCGCAAGGCGACCGCGAAGTCGTACGCGGTCTGGTAACGGTCGTCCAGGCTCTTGGCGAGCGCCTTCTTGAGGACGGGCAGCAGCGCTTCGTGCTCCGGACCCGGGGGCAGGAGGTCGTAGTTCACTTCCTCGTGGGTGATCTTGTAGAAGATCGCCATCAGGTTGTCGGAGTGGAACGGCCGCCGGCCGGCCAGCAGCTCGTAGAGCATGCAGCCCACGCTGAAGATGTCGCTGCGCCCGTCGACCTTGGCCCCCTTCACCTGCTCGGGGGACATGTAGTCGGCCGTGCCCACGATGTTGCCGGTGCCGGTCATGGAGGCGGTGGTCAGGCGGGCCACCCCGAAGTCCATGATCTTCACCGTGCCGTCCTGGTTGATGAAGATGTTGGCGGGCTTGATGTCGCGGTGCACGATCCCCGCCTGGTGGGCGTGGGCCAGGCCGGCCAGGACCTGCACCATGATCGAGACCTTGCGCTCCAGCGTCATCGGCGGCGGCGTACGCATCGCCTTCTGGAGGTCCTGCCCCTTGAGCAGCTCCATGGCGATGTAGGGCGAGCCGTCGGTGTGGGTGCCGAGGTCGAAGACCGTGACCACGTTGGGATGGGTCATCTTGGCCACGGCCTTGGCCTCGCGCGAGAAGCGCTGGATCAGCTCGGGGTCGTCGGCGATCTGCGCCACCATGACCTTGAGGGCCACGTCGCGCTCGAGCACGGTGTCGTGGGCGAGGTACACCATGCCCATCGCGCCCTTGCCGATCGGCCGGACGATCTCGTACTTGCCGACCCGCCCCGACAGCTCCTTGACGAGGGCGGCGGGCTTCGGCTCCGGCTGCTCGGTCATGCGCGCGGGGACCGACGAGGGGAGCTCATGGCGGGCGAAAGACAGATTAGAGACAAGGCACCGGGGTGTCAAGGACGCGCCTTGCCGGCGCCCTGCTTCAGCCTAAGAGCTTGACGCTGAAGAGCCTCTGCCGGTTAGCGCCCCCGAGTCTTGCCGGTCACCGCGAAGTGGTCCCGCCGGTTGCGCGCCCAGCACTCCTCGGTCGAATCCTGGCAGATCGGGACTTCCTTGCCGTAGGAGACAGTCTTCATCCGGTCGGGGGCCACGCCGAGCGACGCAAGGTAGTCGTGCGCCGCCTTCGTGCGCCGCTCGCCGAGGGCCAGGTTGTACTCCACCGAGCCCCGCTCGTCGCAATGGCCTTCCACGGTGATCTTCAGGAAATCGAACTTCTTGAGGGTCTCGGCGTTGCGGGCGAGGATCTGCCGGTCGCCGTCTCGCAGCTCGGCCTTGTCGTAATCGAAGTGGATGTCGGCGAGCAGGCCCATCTTCTCGATCTCGTCGCTCGCCGTCTGCCGCAGTCGCTCGTAGTCGTCGACGATCGGGGCCCCGGGCGTGGCGGGCGGCGGCGCCGGCGGCGGCGCGGCCGGCACGGCGGGCGGCGGAGCGGGAGCGGCGGGCGGCGGGCCGCCCTTCGGCTTGTGGTGACAGGCGGTCAGACCCAGCGACATCGCCAGGAACAGGGCCAGGCTCGTCCGTCTCATCGGTGTACCTCCTGGGCAGGCCGGGCTAGGGCTTCTTCTCGTTCTCCTCGCCCTTGATGCCCTTCTTGAAGTTGCGGATTCCCTCTCCGAGCCCCTTGCCAAGCTCGGGGATGCGGCTGGTGCCGAAGATCAGGACGACGATGAACAGGATGAGGAGCAACTCCGGAAAGCCGAGACCGAACATGATTTCCTCCAGGGGACGGCCCCCGCGGCGCCGGACCCTCAGCGGCCGGCGTCAGGGACGCCAGAATGATACCGCAGAGTCAAGCGGGACCGATCACGGGCAGGGGCACCGGCTCGTTCAACCGGCCGCGGCGGTACCCGTGCGGGTCGATGAGGCAGGCCTGATAGCCGGCGGCCAGGACCGCCTGCTCCACGGCCGTGCGGCCGGCCGCGTCGAGGCGCGCCAT
>QHVM01000066.1:0-23034 GCA_003223555.1 Acidobacteriota bacterium
GGACGAAAAGGCTCGCGTTGCGCGCATAGAACGGCCCGTTGCGGTCGACAAGCTCCAGGCCGAAGAGCCCGGGAATCTTGATCGCGACGGCCGCCGCCGCGGCCAGGGCGAGCACGACGAGCGTTTCGATGCGGGTGGCCGTCGCGGGTGCGGCGTCGCCGTCGGGAGCCATGACGAGCTGCTTCCACAGCCGCTCGGAATGCTCCCGCGCGAACTCGCGCGAGAGGGCGTCCAGGCTGCCCAGGCGCTTGACGGCGATCAGGAACGCCTCGTCCTCCGCCAGCCCCGCCTGGATGAGGGCACCCACCTGGTCGCGCAAGTGCGCTTCGAGCTCCTCGACGTCAGGCCCGGTGATGGCGCGGCGCCGGCGCAGATAGGCGCGCCACTGGCCGATCTGCTCTTCGAGCGGCGGGTGGTCGGCGGCGGCGCTCATGCGGGGCAGGCCCTCATCCAGATGCGGTTCAGCGTCGCGTCGACGATCTGCCACCGTTTCCGCTCGGCCTCGAGCTCCGTGCGTCCTTCCTTCGTCAGGCGGTAGTACTTCCGGCGGCGGCCGGTCTCCGACGATCTCCACTGCGACGCGACGAGGCCGTGCCGCTCCAGCCGGTGCAGCACCGGGTACAGCATGCCGTCGGTCCACTGCAGATGCCCTTTCGACAACTCGCCGACGCGCTTGATGATGGCGTAGCCATAGCTCTCACCCTCGGCGAGGATGGCGAGCACGAGCGGCGTCGCCGACGCGGCGACGAGATCTTTTCCGAGGTCCATACGTAGGAGCTTTATACATTGGACTTCTATGTATAGTCAAGGCAATAGCGCGGCTCGGCGCGGTCGAGGCGCGCGTCCCGCCAGGCGAGCAGATCGTGGAGCACGAGATTCTCCAGATGCGGTCCGCCGGGGTCCTCCACCTCGGCCAGGTGCAGCGCCAGGCCAGTGTCGCCAGCAGATCGCTGCGATCTGGCTCATGCTGTTCTACACCGCCAATCGCCTCCGCGAGACGCTCAAGATGCAATGGGCCTGGATCGACTTCGAGAAGAAGTATCTGGTCCTCCCGGCGAGCGTCACGAAGAACAAGCGTCCTCACCTCGTGCCGCTCGTTCAGCCCGCGATCGAGCTCCTCGAGATGGTCAAAGGCCTGGCGCCGAACTCTCCCTATGTCTTTCCCGGACCAAACGGCCAGCCGCTCAACTGGATCCAGAAGGCCAGCAGCAAGGTGCTGGAGGCGGCCGGCATCGAGCACGGGAGGCACCACGACACGCGCCGCGTCGTCCAGACCAACATGGCCGAACTGGGCGTTGCGCCCCACGTGGCCGATATGGTCCTCAACCATGCTGTCAAGGAGGCACCGAAATCCCGTGCGCACTACGACATGTACCACTACATTCCGGAGAAGCGAGACGCGCTCACCCGGTGGGTGCTGAGGCTCACCGAGATCCTGGGCTACGACCCCATCGAAACCCGCGACAGTGAGGCCTGGGTTGCCGAAGTGGAACGCCGCGCTCAAGCAGCGGTCGCGGGTGTTCCCGGCCTGACGTGGGAAGAGACCCGCGCGCGCGTCGAGGAGCAGATCTCCCGTAGTCGCAAGTGACGCCGGGGAGAGAGCTGCACTTCCGCCGCCGCCGCGGCATAGCGCTTGCCCCCTCCCTGGCCAGCCAGCCGAAGCAGAAGGCTTCGGGGAAGGAGGCCCGGTAACCCGACGTCGCATTCAGCCCAAGGCCGCGGTCGAGCTCGAGACGGTGAGCCGCCGGCTTCCCGTGGAGCTCGTCCGAGCGGTGGAACAGTACGCCAAGTACCTCGGCGGCAGCACCGACCGTACCCACGTCGGGCTCCGGGGGAACGCGCATGTTCCAGACGGGTTCACGCAGGTTCAGAGCATTCCCGCCCAAAATAGACAAGAAATAGACAAATCCGCCGTTCAGCGGATAGGCAGTCGTTGCTGGGTTTGGTGGAGCTGACGGGGATCGAACCCGTGACCTCGTGAATGCCATTCACGCGCGCTCCCAGCTGCGCCACAGCCCCACGGGTGGAACGGAATCGTAGCAGGAAGGCCGGCGGAGCGTCAACCCTCAGCGGGCGGCTGCGAAGGACGTCCCGGCCTCCCGGGCGACGGTGGTCGACAGCGCCCGCTCGAAGGCGTCCACGCTTTCCTCCTCCTCGCTGACGAGGCCCACCTCGGTTCCGCCCACCCGCATCAGCCGCACGAAGTTGCCCCGCGGCCGCATCTCCCGCGACGTCGAGCGGACCGGGCCGGGGACCACGAAGAGCGACAGGTGCTTGTCCCCGCCGGTGTAGTAGAGGTGGGCCACCGTGCGGTCGAGGAGCGTGCAGTAGCGCGCGCCGACCAGCTCGAGGCCGGCGGCGCCGTCGGGGATCACGGGGACCGTGGTGCCCTGCCCCTCGAGCCATGCGCTGATGCGCGAAGGGTCGCTGCTCCAGACCCTGGCCGGCAGGCGGCGCTGCCCGAAGCAGTGGTCGTGGTCGCGTGACAGCTCCCACGCCACGAAGGGCGACGCTCCGCGGCCCCACGCGACGAGGACCACCAGGCCGGCGGCCAGGGGGAGCAGCCATCGCGCCGCACCCGGCCGCGGGCGGAGCGAGCGGCGCACCCGGGCCTCGAGCTGCGGCGAGGGCGGCGGTGCCGCGAGCGCGCGCAGGCGGCCGCGCAGATCGCGCTCCTCGTCCGCCTGGTCCCGGCACTCCCGGCACCCGGCGAGATGGGCCTCCACCTCCGCGCGTTCGGCGGGCGCGAGCGCCTCATCGACGTAGGCGGTCACGCGCTCGGCGTCGCAGCTCATCGCTTCCGCCCGCCGAGGGCCGCCCGCAGGAGGGCGCGGCCGCGATGGATGCGCGACATGACGGTGCCGATGGGCACGCCGAGGACGCCCGCGATCTCCTCGTAGGTGAGGTCCTGCAGGTCCCGCAGCACGACGGCGGCGCGGAAGGCTTCGGGCAGCGCGTCGACGGCTCGCGCGAGGTCCTCGCCGCCGGCGGCCAGCGCGTCCTGGGGCGGCGGCACCGCCGGCCCGTCGCCCGCCAGCTCCACGGTCTGCGGCGATCGGCGCGAGCGCCGGAAGGCATCGGTGCGGACGCGGTAGAGGATCGTGTGCAGCCAGGCCCGGATGTTCGTCCCCGGCGTGTAGCGGTCGAAGGCGCGGTAGGCCCGGAGGAAGGTCTCCTGCACCAGGTCCTCGGCGTCATGGGGGTTGCCGCTCATGCGGTAGGCGGTCCCGTAGATCGCTTTCAGGTGCGGCAGCGCCTCGGCCTCAAACCTCTGCTCGCGCGTCAACCCCGCGGATCAGCACGCCCTCCCTCTCAGGGAAACGCCGCCGCTCCGTCTCCTATTCCTCACGGATTCTGCCATTTCCGGGGCCGGGAATGGGACGGGGCCTTTCTTCCACCCTTCATTGACGGCCCCCCGACAGTGGGCGAGAATCGAAATGAGGTCGCATTCACGTCATCGGGTGCCTCCCCACGATCCATGAAGTACCTCACGACCCTCGAGGTTGCCCACGAGCTGAAGGTCAGCAAGCAAACGCTGCTCAACTGGCTGTACGCGAGCAAGATCCCCGAACCCCCTCGGAACCGCAAGGGCTACCGGCTGTGGAGCTCGTCGCGGGTCAGCCTGGTCAAGAAGATGATCGGGGAGGGGCGCCTCCACAAGCGGACGGTCGTCCACCGCGAGGCTTCCAACCGGCCGGAGGTCGTCACCGAGTTCGCGCGCGAGGTGAACCAATTCCTCCGCGACGGCAAGATCGACGTGGGGTCCTTCCTGCGGGAGCTGGGCCGTCTCAACGCGGCGGTGGGGCAGCGCGTGAGCCTCCGCCGCCCCGCCTCGGCCCGACGCTCGAAGACGGCTTGAGCGTCGGTGACGTGAAGGCGCCGCGCGACCGCCGGCGCGGGACCGCCTCCCACATCCGGGCCGTGCTCGACACTGCCCTCGACGCGGTCATCAGCATGGACGCCACCGGCCGCGTCACGTTCTGGAACCCCCGCGCCGAGCAGATCTTCGGCTGGTCGCGCGAGGAGGCGATGGGGCGCCCGCTGGCCGACCTCATCATCCCTCCCGCCCTGAGGCCCGCCCACACGGCGGGCCTGGCGCGCTACCTCCGGACCGGCGCGGGCCGGCTCATCGGCCGCCGGGTCGAGGTCACGGCGGTGCGCCGCGACGGCAGCCAGGTCCCGGTCGAGCTGGCGGTGGTGGCGGTCAAGGAGGGCGACTATCACACGTTCAGCGCGTTCGTGCGGGACATCACGGAGCGCAAGCGGGAGGCGGCCAGTCGGGCCAAGGACGAGTTCCTGGCCACCCTCTCCCACGAGCTGCGGACGCCGCTCACCTCCATCGTCGGCTGGGTGTACCTGCTCCGCTCGGGCCGGCTCGATCCGGCCAGCGTGGCCCGGGGGCTGGAGACGATCGACCGCAACGCGATGCTCCAGGCCCAGCTCGTGTCCGACATCCTGGACATGTCGCGGATCATGGCCGCCCGCTTCCGTCTCAACGTCCGCCCGGTGGAGCTGGCGCCGGTGGTGGCGGCGGCCATCGACAGCCTGGTCCCGGCGGCGAGCGCCAAGAGCATCCGGCTGCAGCCGGTCCTCGACCCCTCCACGGGCATCGTCAGCGGCGACGCCGACCGCCTGCAGCAGGTGGTGTGGAACCTGCTCTCCAACGCGATCAAGTTCACGCCCGAGGGCGGGCGCGTCCAGGTCCGCCTGTCCCGGGCGGACGGGCACGCCGAGATCACGGTGGAAGACACCGGTCCCGGCATCCGGCCGGAGGTGCTGCCCCACGTCTTCGAGCTGTTCCGCCAGGGCGATTCCTCCAACACGCGCGCCTACGGCGGCCTGGGACTGGGCCTGGCCGTCGTCCGCCACCTGGTGGAGCTGCACGGCGGCACCGTGCGGGCGTCCAGCGCCAGCGCGGGAACCGGAGCCGTCTTCACCGTGCGCCTCCCCCTGGCTCGGGAGGAGGCGGCCCTCGAGCCCGCGCCGGCGGCGGCCGTCTCCGCCTCCGCGGCGGAGCCCCGCCTCGACGGCCTCCTCGTGCTGGTCGCCGATCACGGGGCCGAGGTACGGGACGTCATCGCCGGGATCCTGGGCCAGGCCGGGGCGGACGTGCGGGTGGCCTGCAGCGCGCGGGAGGCGCTCGACACCGTGGCCCGGGAGCGTCCGGCCGTCCTCGTCATCGACCTGGAGCTGGCCGACGAGAGCGGCTACGCCCTGCTGTCGAAGGTGCGCGCCCTTCCGCCCGACGCCGGCGGCGTGACGCCCGCGGTGGCCCTCAGCTCCTTCTCACGCACGGAAGACCGCGTGCACTCGCTCGTCGCCGGCTTCCAGAGCCACCTCGCCAAGCCCATCCAGCCCGCCGAGCTGATCGCCGTCGTAGCGAGCCTGGGCAGCCGTCTACCACCGCTCTAGCACCGGCGACCGTGCCGTGAGCCGCTCACTCCCACGGTATGTCCGGCATCAGAAGGCGCTGGACCGGCTGCCCCTCACGCAAGTGGGCCTGGAAGATCTCCTCCAGGTCCGCGGTCCGCACGCCCGCATACCAGACGTTCTCGGGGTAGACGGCGAGGGTGACGCCGCGGCTGCAGTGCTTGAGGCAGTTCGTGCGGCTGACGATGATGCGATCGCCCAGCCCCCGCTCCTTCACCATCGCCTTCAACGTGTCGAAGACCGCCTCGGAGCCCTTCTCGCCGCAGCAGCCCTTGGGGTTGCCCGGCGGCCGCACGTTGAGGCACACCAGCACGTGCCGCTCGGGCCTGGGCATGGTTAGATTCTAGTCCGTGCGCGACCTGGTGACGACGCAGTGGCTGGCGCGCCACCTGCACGCGCCTGATCTGCGCGTCGTCGACGTCCGCTGGTATCTCGACCCGGCGCGGAAGGGGCGCGAAGCCCACGCCGCCGGCCACATCCCCGGGGCCGTGTTCCTCGACGTGGATGCCGACCTGTCCGGACCCGGCGGCGGGCGCGGCCGCCCGCTGGGCCGCCACCCCTGGCCCTCGCCGGAGCAGGTGAGCCGCGTCATGGGTGGCGCCGGGATCGGTCCCGGAACGCGCGTGGTCGCCTATGACGACCAGGCGGGAGCGGTGGCCGCGCGGCTGTGGTACCTCCTCCGCGCCCACGGGCACGACGACGTCGCGGTGCTCGACGGCGGCATCGTCAAGTGGATCGCCGAAGGCCGCCCGCTCACGGCGGACGTCCCCTCCGTCGCTCCCGCGTCCTTCCCGGCGCGCCTCCGGGCCGGCTTCGTCCTGGGCAAGGCCGACGTGCTCTCCCGCGACGCGGCCCGTCCTCTCCTCGACGCCCGCGCGGCCGAGCGCTACCGCGGTGACCACGAGCCGATCGATCCTCGCGCCGGCCACATCCCCGGCGCCCGGAGCGCGCCCTTCGCCGGCAACCTCACCGCCGGCCCGCCGCCGATCTTCCGCCCTCCCGCGGAGCTGCGGCAGCGCTACGCCGATCTGGGCGCGGAGGCCGCCCCGCCCATCGTCTATTGCGGCTCGGGCGTGACCGCCTGCCACGATCTGCTGGCCCTGCACCTGGCCGGGCTCTCCGGCTCGCTCTATGCCGGCTCGTGGAGCGAATGGAGCGCCGACGACTCGCTGCCGGCCGAAACGGGCGAGAGAAAGGCTCTTAAACGCAGAGGTCGCAGAGAAGGGCCCGAATAGTCCGAGGACGCAGAGTTGGAATTCATGGTCTCTGCGTCCTCTCCGTTTTTCTCTGCGTCCTCTGCGTTTCAAGGCAACGCCTGTAGGTCTTGCAGGCGGGGCAGCCGGCGGTCCTTCTCGGAGACGATGGGGTCGCGCACCGGCCAGCCGATCGCGACGTCGGGATCGTTCCAGGCCACGCCGATCTCGTCGGCGGGATCGTACAGCTCGGTGCACTTGTACTCGACGTGCACCACCCGGCTGAGGACGCAGAACCCGTGGGCGAAGCCGGGGGGGACGTAGAGCTGATGGAAGTTCTCGCCGGACAGACGCACCGCCACCCAGCGCCCGAACGTCGCCGAGTCTCGGCGGATGTCCACCGCCACGTCGAACATCTCGCCCTCCACCGCGCGCACCAGCTTGCCCTGGGGTCGACGGCGCTGGGCGTGGAGGCCGCGCAGCGTTCCCTGGACGGAGCGCGAATGGTTGTCCTGGACGAACGGGCCAGGCACGCCGCCGGCCCGGTACTTGTCGAGGTGGTAGGTCTCGAGGAAGAAGCCCCGGGGATCTCGGTGCACGTCCGGCTCGACCAGGATCACCTCGGGCAGCTCGAGCCGGGTGAACCTCACCGCGGCGAGGTCTCTTCCTCGATCATCCTCTCGAGATAGTGCCCGTAGTCGTTGCCGCGCATGGAGGCGGCGATGCGCAGGACGTCCTCGGCCCCGATGAAGCCCATCTTGAAGGCCACCTCCTCCGGACAGGCGACCTTCAGCCCCTGCCGCTGCTCGATGGCCTGGATGAAGTTGGAGGCCTGGAGCAGCGCCTCCTGCGTGCCGGTGTCGAGCCAGGCCATGCCGCGGCCGAGCGTCTCCACCTGCAGCTCGCCGCGGTCGAGGTACAGGCGGTTCACGTCGCTGATCTCCAGCTCGCCCCGCGCGGAGGGCTCGAGGGAAGCGGCGAAGTCGAGGACCTTGTTGTCGTAGAAGTAGAGACCGGTGACGGCGTAGGAGGAGCGCGGGTGGGCCGGCTTCTCCTCGATGCTGATGGCGCGGCCGCTGGCGTCGAACTCCACGACCCCGTAGCGCTCCGGGTCGCGGACGCGGTAGGCGAAGACGGTCGCGCCCCGGCCCTTGGCCGCCGCCCGGCGCAGCGACTCGGTGAGCTCGTTGCCGTAGAAGACGTTGTCGCCCAGGGCCAGGGCCACCGCGTCCGCGCCCACGAAGCGACGGCCGATGACGAACGCCTGGGCGAGGCCCTCCGGCCGCGGCTGCACGGCATAGGCGAGGCGGATCCCGAGCGGGCGGCCGTCGCCGAGCAGCCGCCGGAAGCTCTCCTGGTCGTGGGGCGTCGTGATGACCAGGATGTCGCGGATGCCGGCCAGCATCAGCGTGGAGAGCGGGTAGTAGATCATCGGCTTGTCGTAGATCGGCACGAGCTGCTTGCTGACCGCCAACGTCAGGGGGTAGAGGCGCGTGCCGGACCCGCCGGCGAGGATGATCCCTTTCACTCGCGCTGAACATTACCATGCCCGGCGTATGCTCGATGAAGGCCGCGTCCGCGCCCGGAGCGAAAGGAGCCACCGCGATGAGAACCAGCCCCCCGGCCGTCCTGGGGACGATGCTGCTCGCCGCGTCCGCCGCTGCCCAGGCGCCGGCGGCCCGGGAGCCGGCGCCCGAGACGGTCAGCGTCAGCGGCACCGGCCGCGTCGAGCTGACGCCCGACCGGGCCGTCTTCACGGTGGGCGTGCAGACGGTGGGGACGACCGTGGCCGGAGCGCTGCAGGAGAACAACGCGCGCACGTCGGCCATCGTCGCCGCCCTCAAGCGGCTGGGCGCCGAGGATCGGCAGATCCGCACCTCGCACGTGTCGGTCTATCCGCAGCAGGAAGTCCAGGGCAGCCGGCCGCCCAGGGTCACCGGTTATCAGGTGTCGAACGCGATCACGGTCACGCGCGACGATCCGGCCGCGGTGGGAGCGCTGCTGCAGGCCGCCGTCGACGCCGGGGCCAACACGGTGTCCGGGGTCAGCTTCGCCGTCTCCGATCCCGCGCGCGGGCGCGACGCCGGCCTGCAGGCCGCCTTCGCCGACGCGCGCACGAAGGCGGAGGTGCTGGCCCGCGCGGCCGGACGGGGCCTCGGGCGCGCGATCAGCATCACGGAAGGCGGCGCGTTCCGGCCGCCCGTGCCGATGATGGCCGGAATGGCCCAGGCACGTGCGGCGGAAGTCCCGGTCGAGTCCGGGACCGAGGAGCTGACGTTCACCGTCTCCGTCGTGTTCGAGCTGCGCTAGAAGGGCCCGAGCAGGTCGCTGAAGACCTTCTCCGGCGTGAGTGTTCGGCGCGCGCAGCGGAGCGCCATTCCTCCGGCGTGAGCGTCCGGCGCGCGGAGCGGAGCG
This sequence comes from Acidobacteriota bacterium, assembly GCA_003223555.1. Lineage (GTDB taxonomy): Bacteria > Acidobacteriota > Vicinamibacteria > Fen-336 > Fen-336 > AA32. Next base: position 9,039 of record QHVM01000066.1, read on the forward strand.
TCATTCCTCCGGCGCGAGTGTTCGGCGCGCGGAGCCGGAGCGTTTCCCTCGTCGCACGCGGACGGGTTCACCCCGGCCGCGTGCGCTTGATGACTGTGAGCGCGGAGCGGAGCGCGCCGCATTCGCTCCCTAGAAACGCAGTTCCAGCCCCAGGCGGACGATGCGCGGCCGCAGGATCTCACGGGCCCGGGCGAAGGACGGCAGCTCGAAGTCGCGCGTCACTTGGAGGGTGGTCGACCGGTTGAGCAGGTTGAAGGCGTCGACGGCGGCGGTGAGGGTGGTCCGCCCGCGGGCGAAGCGGCGGCCGAGACGGGCGTCGAGCAGCACGAGAGCGGGCAGACGACGGCTGTCGAGGTGAGGCGCGATGAGGACGTTCTTGGCGCCACCGGTCGGATCGCCGGAATCGCCGACCTCGAAATACGGGATCGGGAAGCCCTCGCGGGCGTGCAGGTTCGCCGCCGCCTCCAGCCGCGCGGGGAGCGCGGCGGACAAGGTCGCCCCGGCCATCCAGCGCGCGTTCGCGAACACGTCGTCGCGGCCGAGCCCGCCCGGGTGTGCCGCGACCGGGCCGGCGTCCTGGAGCGGACCCAGGTCGGTGGGCGTCGGGTCCTGGATGGCGAGGCGGGGATCGGTGAAATATTCCCGCCAGTCGGTGAAGGAGGCGAAGCCGCGCCAGCGCAGGCGGCGGCCCAGGCTCCGGCCCTCGAAGGTGACGTCGGCCACGATCGCGTCCTGACGATACCCGTCGCGGTTGGTGAGGATGCGGCCGTTGCCCGGCACGATGCGTGACGGAGAGGCGGGCGCGAAGTAACCGACCTCGAACGGCTGTCCGAAGAGATCGCCCGTGACGGCGCCGCGCACGACGTAGTCGGCGAGCGTCAACCCGCGGAGCGGCCGCCACAGGGCCCGCACGTTCCGGCGCCAGGCCACGTGCAGGCCCGCCCGGGCCGGGCCGAGTGCTACCTCCGACACTCCGGCGACCTCACGCGTGCGCGGCGATCGGAGGCCGGCGTCGATGAGGTTCGGGCTGCGCACCGACCCGGGATCGCCGGGGTCGATGCCGCCGGATCCCACCGGTCCCCGCAGCGTGTCCAGCTCGCCCCTCTCGACGATGTGGTCGCCGTTGCGGTCGATCCAGTAGTAGGTGAGCGAGGCCGGCGGCTGGCCGATCGGATCGTCGAAGGCCACGTCGGCGGCGCCGAGGGCGGCGCCGTATTCGGCGTAGGAGAGGGCCAGGCGGACAGCGCCGTCGCCCTTCACGTCCCAGGCCAGCCCCGCCCGCGGCAGCACGTCCCGCCAACGGATCCGGGCGGAGGAGCCGGGATAGCTGACCGCCGGCAGCAGCTCCGGGAAGACGGGATTCTCCGCCACCGACGAGGCGAGGCCGTGGCCCCGCTGCTCGTCGAGGCGCAACCCGGCGGTGAGCGACCACCGTCCCCGGCGCATCGCGTCTTGCGCGTAGGCCTCGACGCGATCCTGCACGGTCCGCGCGTACTCGTCCCGGGTGGGCAGCGCGAAGCCGGTGAGCTGGAACGTGCGGAAGAACACGGCCTGGCGCTCGAGCCCCAGGACGCGGTTGCCCGGCCAGGAGGCGGCGGTGCTGACCTGGCTGCGGGCGTAGCCGGCGCCGGCGAGCAGCGCGTGGTCCAGGCCGAGCAGGCGCCGGGCCGACGCGGCTTCGATGCCGGCCTGCAGCCGCGGCCGCCGGGTGACGAACGTCTGGTACGAGCCGCGGAAGATCCCCCGGAAATCCTCGTAGGCGTCCTGGGCGGAGCCGCCCTGCGGATCGAGCCGGAAGCCGGCATCGACGTAGGACAGGCGGGTGAGCAAAGAGACGCCGCGCGCCCGGTGCTCGTCTTCGGCCGAGACGAGCCAGGTCGGCCCCGATTGCCTCCAGCGCGCCTCGGGGGCGGAGCTGAAGCCCGTGTCGCGGTCGCGGTGGACCTTCTCGGCGCGCAGGCCGAGGAGCGTCAGGGCACCGCCCGCGAAACCGAGCCGGGCCTTGGCGGCGGCGCTCGTCGTCTGCAAGCTCTCGCCGTGCTCGGTGAACGTGTCCTGACGCAACGCACTGCGGGCCACGGATCCCCAGAGCCACGAGCCTGCTCCCATCGGTCCTCCCGCCTCCGCGCCCGCCTCCCGGACGTGGCGCGTGCGGTTGCGGAGAAAGGGACGGCCGGCGAGGGCCGCGGGCAGGTTGTCCGACTGCAGCGCCGCGGGAGCGTCGCGCAGGTGCGCCCGGCCGTGCCAGCGATCGTCCGGCGCGCGCAGGAAGAGTCCCATCTGCACACCCGGCGTCCGCACCCGGACGTCGACGGCGCTCGTCCGCACGACGACTTCCGACATGGCGTCCACGTCCGGGAAGAGGAGCGTGGACCCGATGGCGGCTGGGTCGGTGACGTCGACGCCGTCGAGGGTCCACGAGGCGCCCGGGCCCGCGTCGCCGGCGGTCACCAGCGTGGATTGCAGCGCCGTCTCCGATCCGCCGACGTTGACGCGGTCGGCGACGACCCCCGGCACGTCGCGCGCGATCGACCACGGATCGGCGGGCCGCGGGACCTGCCGCAGGTCTTCTTCCCCGAACGTGGTGGAGTGTTCGAGCGAGACGACCCGCGGCTCGAAGAGCGGTGCCGCGCTCTCGCACGGAACGGCGCACAGGGCGACCTCCAGGGAGTAGGCGGCCGGACCGAGATCGAGCCGCTGGCCGGTGGTCGTGAACCCGGGGGCCGATACGCGGAGACGGTAGGCTCCGGGCCGCAGGTGGGCCAGGAAGAGGCGGCCGCGCTCGTCGGTCTCGCCGGCGCGGTCCAGCCGCCCGGCCTCGAGACGCGCCTCGGCCCCCGCGATGGGCCCGCCGTCGGCCCGGTGCACGTCGAGATCGAGTGAGCCGGTGGCCGCCTGGGCCCGCAGGACCGCGGGCAGGAGGAGGACGGCCGGGCCGGAAAAAAGAGCGGCCCGGCGCTTCAACGCGTCCCGCTCGAGGGGCACGTCATAGCATAACCGTGGCTTCCGGCGTCCCCGCCGGGAAGGTCTGAGGCGGGTCCCCAGCGCTCGCGGAAACGAGTGGGACAATGGGGCATGGCTCGCGTCGCGGAGCGGCTGCCCGAGAACGTGCCCGGCTCGTTCTTCGTCGATTCCTCCTGCATCGATTGCGGGGCCTGCCGGGTGGTCGACCCCGATCACTTCCGGGCCGGGCCGCGCAGCCTGTCGATCGTCCACCGGCAGCCACGGACGGAAGCCGAGCGGGTCCGCGCGCTGATGGCCCTCGTCGCCTGTCCCACCAGCTCGATCGGCACCGAGCCCAAGCAGGACGCCGCGCCCGGCGTGGCCGCGTTTCCCGAGCGGCTCGACGCGGAAGGCGAGGTCTACTTCTGCGGCTTCACGGCCGAGCGCTCCTTCGGGGCCACGAGCTACCTCGTGCGCCGGAGCGAAGGCAACGTGCTCGTCGATTCACCGCGCGCGGCGGCCCCGCTCGTCCGGCGCCTCGAGGAGCTGGGCGGCGTGCGGTGGATGTTCCTGAGCCACCGCGACGACGTGGCCGATCACCGGCGCTTCCGCGATCGCTTCGGGTGCGAGCGGATCCTGCACGCCCGGGACGTCACCTCCGGCACGCGCGACGTGGAACGGAAGGTCGAAGGGGACGAGCCGCAACGGCTCGACGACGACCTGCTCGTCGTGCCCGTTCCCGGCCACACCGCCGGCAGCGCGGTGCTCCTCTACCGCGAGCGATTCCTCTTCACCGGCGACCACCTGATGGCGACCGAGGACGGCCGGCGGCTCGAGGCCGCCCGGGACGTGTGCTGGTACTCGTGGCCGGAGCAGGTCCGCTCGATGGAGAAGCTGCTCGACCTGCGTTTCGAGTGGGTGCTGCCCGGTCACGGCGGCCGTTACCGCGCTGCCTCGGCGGCCGCCATGCGCCGGGAGCTGGAGGGCCTGATCGCCCGCATGCACTGTTTGTGATCTAGCTCACCTTCGCAGGCCGGAAGGCCAGGGTAGGGTACGCGAGTTACCCGGGCGCGCTTGATTTTGGCTCGCGCCTGATCATGTGTTTGTCGAGGTCGTGATCTTCGGGCACCGCACTCATCCATAAGCGGGCTGGCGTCGCGTGGCCGGGCGTTCTCGGCCGGGATCCTGGCGGTCATGGCCAGGCTCCGCTCGCTCGGGGATCGCGGCGGGATCGCGCCCTTCGCCGTGGAGACCGCCGGGATGGAAATCGACGAGGATCTCGTTCGGCTGGAATCGAGTCCGATTCCCCAGGGCCTGCATGCCCTGTTCAACGGGCTGGAGCGGCCTCGACCCGACGGCGAGCCGCCGGACGCCTTCATCGAGGAGCTGTTCCATGCCCTGAAGGATGATCTCGGCCTCCAGTGCGTGCTCGTCTACGCGGAGCGCCGGGACGGGCTGGAGTTCCGGAAGCAGGTCGGCGGGCATCCGGACGCCCCGCTCGAGCAGCTGGAGGCGACTTGCCCGCCGGTCACGCTCGTCCTGCGGCATCGCGTGTACATCTTCGCGGACCCGAACGAGCCCGATTCACCCCCGTCCTGCGGCATCCTTCCCTACGGGGCCTCGGCCGGGGTGGTGGTGGGAAGGCGGCCCCACCGCCACCTCCTGTTCTTCGCGCTCGACGGCGGCTGGGAGCGCGAGCGGGTCGACTTCGCCCTCAATGTCCTGCGGGCCGCCCTCGGCCTGCAGCTCCTCGAGGAGCGGGTGCGGCTCAACTTCCGGCAGGTGGCCGAGATCCAGGACAACCTCCTGCGGGAGGCCGCACCCCGGCTCCCCGGTTTCGAGATCGCGTACCGGTCCATTCCGGCCGAAGAGGTCGGGGGTGACTTCTGCGACTTCGTCCACGTGGCGGAGGACCTGGTCGGGTTCGCCCTCGGCGACGCCAGCGGCCACGGGCTGCCGGCGGCGCTTCTCGTCCGCGACATCGTCACCGGGCTGCGCATGGGTCTCGAGAAGCACCTTCGCATGGAGTACGTGTTCTCGAAGCTCAACCGGGTGATCCACCGCAGCAACGTCTCGAGCCGGTACGTATCCGTCTTCTACGGGGAGCTGGAGTCGAACGGCAACCTGTCCTACGTCAACGCCGGCCACCAGCCGCCGCTGCTGTTCCGGAGGGATCGGGTCCTCGAGCTGCGGACGGGGGGAACCGTCATCGGACCCTTCCCGCAGGTCTCCTTCCGCCGGGGGCTGGTGCGGCTCGATCCCGGCGCGGTGCTGGTCCTGCTCACGGACGGGATCGTCGAGCGCAGGGGATCGGGCCAGGAGTTCTTCGGGGAAGAGCGGGTGAAGCGGCTGGTCCAGGAGAGCCACGGCGCGCCGGCCGCTCACCTCCTGGAGCGCATTCTCCACGCGGCGATCGACCATGGCCAGGGTCGGCCGTGGGAGGACGACATGACGCTGATGGTCATCCGGCGACCGGAGGAGTGAGGCTCAAGACGTACAGCGGGCGCCGGCGGCCGCCTTCCTCGCTCGGCGCGAAGTCGGCCGCCACGTAGCCCCGGGCGAAGTAGGCCTGGAAGGCGCGCCGGACCCGGGACTGCCATCCGTCGGCCACCCGCGGCGCCGCCTGGCACAGCACGTCCCACTCGGGCGGGACCTCCAGCAGCAGCTCGGGGGCCTCCAGGTCCAGGCGCGGCTCGGACGAGACCGGCCAGCCGGCATACCACTTCACGTCGTTGATGCGGGGCAGCGCGGGCGCCGGCCCGGCCCGCGGCAGCTCGACCTGCTGCGACCGCTGCTGCACCCGCGGCGCACCGAGGTCCCAGCGGACGAGGAGGCGGTCGGTGGGCAGGCCGTGGTGCAGGGCGGAGGTGGTCACGCCGTAGAAGTCCTCCAGGAACTCGGTGCCCACCGCGGCCAGCCGGCGCAGGTTGAGGTTCGCGTTGAGCGCCTGGAGCGGATCGAAGGTCCAGGTGATGAGCGAGAGGCCGGCCTCGAGCGCGTCGGCGCGTTGCGCCCACTTGAGACGCGCGCCTACGCCGCGCCGCTGGTACTCCGGGCGCACCGCCAGCATGTCGGAGTGCAGGTGCGGCGCGCCGTCCCGCAGCGCGGGGAAGGCGTAGGCGAAGCCGACCGGCTCTCCGGCCGCCGTCTCGGCCAGGTGGACGAGACCGCCGGCCCAGGTGGTGGCGATGAGCTGGATGGCGGAGGTGATCTCGACGTCGGCCAGGCGCCACGCGTCGCGCTGGAGCTGCACGCACGCGTCGAAGTCGGCGCGGCCGCGGGCGCGCCGGATGCGGACGTCGTCCATCGCGCGCGCAGTCTACCACGCGCTAGAATCGCGCCTTGATGGAGCTGACCGCGCCCGCGGCGGGGGAGAGAGGGCTCGTCCGCGGCCTCGGCCCCTGGGACGCCGCCCTCGTCACCATCGGCTCCGTGCTCGGCACGGCGATCTTCATCACCAGCGCCGACGTGGCCCGCTCCCTGCCCCACCCGGGGCTCGTGGTCGCGGTGTGGGTGGCGGGCGGCGCGCTCACGCTGGCGGGCGCCCTCACCTACGGCGAGCTGGGGGCGATGTTCCCCGACGCCGGCGGCATCTACACCTATTTGAAGGAGGCCTACGGCCCGCTGTGGGGCTTCCTGTTCGGCTGGGCCTGCTTCCTCATCATCATGAGCGGAGGCATCGCGGCCATGGCGGTCGGCTTCGGCGAGTACCTCGGCTCGTTCGTCCCGTTCTTCTCGACCGCTCACGTGCTCTTCGCCCGCCCGATCTTCGGCTGGACCTGGAGCGTGAACGGCGGGCAGCTCGCGGGAGCCCTCGCCATCGCCGTCCTGACGGTGATCAACTGCCGGGGACTGCGGCAGGGGGCCGGGGTGCAGAACGCGGTGACGGTGGTGAAGGTGGCCTCCATCGTCGGCCTCGCGGTGTTCGGCCTGATGGTGGCCGCTCCGGTCTCGCCGCGCTTCGCCGCCCCGCTGCCGGCGGCGGCCAGCGCCTCGGCCTTCGGGGTGGCGATGATCGCGGTCCTGTGGGGTTACGACGGCTGGTACGGCGCGGCGTCGCTGGCCGCGGAGATGCGGCGCCCGGCCCGCGACCTGCCGTGGGGGCTCGTGGCGGGCACGATCGCCGTGACCGTGCTCTACACGCTGATGAACCTCGTCTACGTGCGGGCGCTGCCGGTGGAGGCGATGGTCGCCACCTCGCGCATCGGGGAGGCGGCGGCCTCGGTCTTGTTCGGCCCGACCGGCGCCCGGCTGGTGTCGCTGGCGGTCGTCTTCTCGACCTTCGGCTGCCTGTCGGCCACGATCCTGTACTGCACGCGCATCTACCTGGCCATGGCCCAGGACGGCCTCTTCTTCCGCTCCCTGGCCCGCGTCCATCCGCGCTACCGCACGCCGGCGACGAGCATCGTCGTCCAGGGCGGGTGGGCCATCGCCCTCACCTTCTCCGGCACCTACGAGCAGCTCTACACCTACGTCGTCTTCGCGATGTTCCTCTTCCACGCCGCGACCGGGGCGGCCGTCATCGTGCTTCGCCGGACCCGGCCCGGCCTCCCGCGGCCGTACCGGGCGTGGGGATACCCGGTCGTCCCCTGCGTCTTCATCCTCACCGCCATGGCCTTCGTCGCGAACACGCTGCTGGAGCGGCCCACCGAATCGCTCTGGGGGCTGGTCCTCCTCCTCCTCGGCCTGCCCGCGTACTTCCTCTGGCGGAGGGGGGCCGCTTGAGGCGCCTCGCGGCGCTGCTTCTCCTGGCCACGGCGTCGTCCCCGGTGGTAGCCCCGGGTCTCCTCGGCTTCACGCCCGAGCACGCCCGGCGCGAGCGTGAGCTGGAGGCGGCCTTCCTCGCCCTGCCGGACCCCGCGCGGTGCGAAGCCCACCACCGCGAGCTGACCCACGCGCCGCACACCGCCGGCACGGACGGGGCGCGGCGGGTGGCCGAGTACGTGGCCGCGCGGTTCCGCGAGTACGGCCTCCAGACCGAGGTCCCGAGCTACGACGTGCTGCTCTCCCATGCCCGGGCGGTCGAGGTGGAGATGGTGGCGCCGCGCCGGGAAACGCTGGCCCGGCGGGAGGAGCCGATCGCCGAAGACCCGTCGAGCGCCGACGCTGACGCGTCCGGTCCGTGGCACGCCTATGCGAAGAGCGGCGAGCTCACCGCGGACGTCGTGTACGTGAACCACGGCCGGCCGGAGGACTACGACCTGCTCGCGCGCCTGGGGATCGACGTGCGCGGCAAGATCGCCCTCGCGCGCCACTTCAAGGGCTACCGGGGCGGAAAGAGCCTGGAAGCCGAGCGGCGAGGCGCGGCCGCCCTCGTCACCTACTCCGACCCCGAGGAAGACGGCTACGTCCAGGGCGACGTCTATCCGCGCGGGCCGTGGGGCAACGACAGCCACGTGCAGCGCGGCGCCAACGTCTACGACTTCATCGTGCCCGGCGACCCGCTCACCCCTGGCTGGCCGTCGGTGGCGGGGGCCCGGCGCATCCCGGAGACGGAGTCCCGCATCCTGCCCCGGATCCCCAGCCTGCCCCTCTCCTTCCGCGACGCCCGAGTGGTCCTCGAAGCGCTGGAAGGACCGGTGCGTCCCCGCCGCGAGTGGCAGGGGGGCGGCCCCTTCGCCTACCACGTGGGCCCCGGGCCGGCGCGGCTGCATCTGCGTGTCGACGTCCCGCGCGAGATCGGGACGATCCGCGACGTGATCGGACGCGTGCGCGGAGCCGATCCCGACCCGGAGGTCGCCGGCCAGATCGTCCTGCTCTCGAACCATCACGACGCCTGGGTCTTCGGAGGGGTCGACCCTTCCTCCGGCACCGCCACCGCGCTCGAGGTGGCCCGCTCGCTGGGCGAGCTGGCCCGGCGCGGCCGGCGGCCCCGCCGCACGATCGTGCTCGGGATCTGGGACGCGGAGGAGTTCACGCTGACCGGCTCCACGGAGTGGGGAGAGGAGCATGCCGCGGAGCTGGCGCGCCGGGCGGTCGCCTGCCTGAACGTCGACGCCTCGACTTCCGGCGACCAGCTCTCGGCCAGCGCGGTCCCCTCGCTCCGGCCGCTGCTCTACGAGGCGGCGCGGAGCCTGCCCGATCCCAGGGGGCGGGGCACCTTGTACGACGTGTGGCGCGGCGCCGGGGAAGGGAACGTGCGCGGGTACGGTGTCGTGGCCGGGGCGCGCACCGCGGATCCGCCGGTGCAGATCCTGGGCAGCGGCAGCGACTACACGGTGTTCTTCAACCATATCGGCGTGCCCTCGGCCGACCTCGTATTCGACGGCCCCTACGGCGTCTACCACTCCATCTACGACACGCACGAGTGGATGCGCCGGATCGGCGACCCCGGCTTCCGCTACCACGCGGCCATGGCCCGGCTGTGGGGCCTGCTCGCTCTCCGGCTCGCCGACGCGGACGTGCTGCCCTTCGACTACGGGGTGTACGGCCGCGACCTCGTCGCCTACCTCGACGACGTGGCCGCCCTCGCCCGGTCGCGCGGCATCGAGCCCGGGCTCGACCACGCGCGCCGCGCCGCCCAGGCGCTGGCGCGGCTGGGCGGGCCGGAGCCGACCGGGGACGCCGCCGCCGACACCGAGCGCAACCGCGCCCTCCTGCAGGCCGAGCGCGACCTGCTCGCCCCCGAGGGCATCCCCGACCGCCCGTGGTTCCGCCACCTCGTGTACGCGCCGCTTCCCTCCTACGAGGCCGAGACGCTGCCCGGCGTGCGCGAAGCCGTCCTCTCCGGCGATGCCGCCCGGGCCCGGGATCAGGCCACCCGGCTGGCCGAGGCGCTCGAGCGCGCGGCGCGGACGCTGGGGGCGACGCCGCCGTGAGCCCGCGCCTCCGCGGAGGAGGACGGCGCTCGGTCTGTTCCCGGTCGTGGTGGCTGGCCCGCGAGCTCCTGGCGCGCGACACGATGGTGATCACCAACGCCATCGCCTTCAACTTCCTCCTCTGCCTCTTCCCGCTGGTGCTGGTGCTGGTGGCGGTGTCCCAGCAGCTCCCGGGGCGGCGCGCCGCCTCCGCGCTTCTCCTCGTCCTCAACGAGATCATCCCGTTCGAGCACGAGGCGCTCGCCGCTTCGCTCCAGGGACTGCGGAAGGTCGCGCGAGGGCTGGAGGTCGTCTCGCTGCTGCTGATCGTGTGGGGCTCGTCGGGCATCTTCATCCCCGTGGAGATGGCCCTCCAGCGGGCCTGGGGCGGCCGGACGCGCGTCTTCCTGCGCAGCCGGCTGGTGGCCTTCCTCATGACGGTGGCCGGCGGGCTGCTGGCGATCCTGTCGGTCTCGATGACCGTGGCCGCCCGGGCCTACAGCCGCGAGTGGCCCACCGGGGCGCGCTACGGAGCCAAGGCCAGCGCGCTCGTGCTGACCTGCCTGCTCTTCTACCTGATCTACCGGGTGATTCCGGAGCCGCCGGTGGGCAACCGGGTCGCGGTGCGGGCCGCGCTGTGGGCCGGCGTGGCCTGGGAGGCCGTCAAGTACCTCTTCGTGATCAACCTCGCCCGGGCCAACCTGCAGGCGGTCTACGGGCCGCTGGCCTTCGCTGTCTCGCTGATGCTGTGGGCCTACGTCTCCAGCCTCGTCCTCGTGCTGGGGGCGCTCATGGTGCCGGTCGACCGGCCTCGCCTCACCGCTTGAGGTCGTGCTCGCCGGCCAGGGCGGAGAGCCGCCGGAGCTGGTCGCGGTGGCCCAGGCAGATGATGACGTCACCCTGCTCCAGCACCGCCTCCGGGGCGGGGTTGAAGACCATCTTGCCGTCGGGTCGCTTGATGGCCACGATCGTGATCCCCATCTCCCGGCGCAGGCGGCCGTCGCCTGCAGCTCCGAGTAGTCCCGGCGGGTGGCCATCTCCAGGAAGCTGAGCGCGTCCGGGCGCACGACGGCCTGGACGACCGTCTGGCCGCCGATGACGTAGGGCGAGACCACGCGGTTGGCCCCCGCCCTCCGCAGCTTCTTCTCCGTGCCCTCGTCCTCGGCCCGGGCCACGATCACGAGCTTCTCGTTCAACAGCCGCGCGCTCATCGTGATGTACAGGTTGTCGGCGTCGGAAGCGGCCAGCGTCACCAGCGCCCGCGCGTGCTCGATGCCCGCCCGCCGCAGGACGCCGTCCGAGGTGGCGTCGCCGGCCAGCGCGATGCCGTGGGGCATCTGGAACCCGTCGAGCACGGGGGCCAGCTTGTCGACGACCACGAACGCCTGCCGGGAGGCGGAGAACTCCGCGCACACGAACCGGCCCATGCGCCCGTAGCCGCACACGATGACGTGCTCCTTCAGCTCCGCGAGCGTGCGCTCCATGCGCTGCCTCCCGATGTCGCCGCGCACCTCGCCGCTGACGATGGCCCGGATGGCGGAGGTCGCCGCGTACAGCAATGTGAATACGCCGATCAAGATCAAGGCGATCGTGAAGACCCGTCCCGCTCCCGAGAGCGGGTGGACCTCGTTGAAACCCACGGTGCTGATCGTGATGACGGTCATGTAGAGCGACTCGAGGGGGCGCCAGCCCTCGATCTCCATGTACCCGGCGGTGCCGAGCGTCATCAGGATGACCGGGACGAAGAGGGCGACCAGGAACTCACGCAGGCGCACCGACTCCCGCACGCGGCGCGGCGTCAGGAGGCGCGCTCCCCGACTCACCATCTCGCCCGCGCGCCGGCCGAGCATCAAGCCAGGATAGCGCAGGAGGCGGGCCCGGGCACGGCCGCGGAGCTTGGCACTAGAATACGCGGATGGGCGAGACGCCCGAGCGGGTCACCTATGCCACCCTCGCCGGCGTCCAGAGCGAGGAGTTCCAGCGCCGCTGGGACGTCGCCCTCGACCGGCTCCGGCCGGCCCTCGGCGGGCGGCACGGGCACCTCATCGACGGCCAGGAGCTGTGCGCGGGCGAGGGCGAGCGGGAGGGGCTCGAGGACCGCAGCCCGATCGATCGCCGGGGCCTGCTGGGGAGGTTCCCGGTCGGGAGGACGGACGACGTGGACCGCGCGGTGGCCGCCGCCCGGCGCGGCTTTCCCGCCTGGAGCCGCCGCCACTGGTCGGAGCGCGCGGCGATCCTGCGCCAAGCGGCCGAGCTGATCGAGCAGCGGGGCTTCGACCTGTCCGCCCTGGTCGGGCTCGAGGTGGGCAAGAGCCGCCTGGAGGCGATGGGCGACGTCACCGAGACCGCCGACCTCGTCCGCTACTACTGCGAGCAGATGGAGCGCCATGCCGGCTTCGACCGGCCGATGGCGCGCCTGTCGCCCCACGAGGAGACGCGCTCGCTGCTGCGGCCCCATGGGGTGTGGGCCGTCATCAGCCCCTTCAACTTCCCGGCCGCCCTGGCCGGCGGCCCCGTCTCGGCCGCGCTCCTCGCCGGCAACACCGTGGTCCTCAAGCCGAGCCCCGAGGCGCCCCTCACCGCCCTCGCCCTCTATGCGGCGCTGCGTGAGGCGGGCGTGTCCGCCGAGGCGCTGCACCTCGTCTATGGTCCCGGCGAGCCGACCGGCGCCGCCCTGGTCGACCATCCGGACGTCGACGGGCTGCTCTTCACCGGCTCGCGGGAGGTGGGCATGGGCATCCTGCGGCGCTTCGGCCGCCGCCATCCCAAGCCCTGCATCGCCGAGATGGGCGGCAAGAACCCGGCGGTGGTCATGCCGTCGGCCGACCTCGACGTGGCCGCCGAAGGCGTGATGCGCTCGGCTTTCGGCCTGCAGGGGCAGAAGTGCAGCGCCTGCTCGCGGGCCTACGTCCACCGCGACGTAAAGGCCGGCTTCCTCGAGCTGCTCCTCGACAAGACGGCTGGCCTCGTCGTCGGCGACCCCACCCGCCACGGCGTCTTCCTCGGTCCGGTGATCCACGAGCGCGCCTACCGGGCGTTCCAGGCGGCCTCGGAGGCGGCCCGGCGCGACGGTCAGGTCCTGGCCGGAGGCGACGTGCGCAAGGAGGGCGAGCTGGCCTACGGCTACTTCGTGTCCCCCACGGTGGTGGACGGGCTGGGCCAGGACCACGACCTGTTCGGCAAGGAGCTGTTCGGTCGAACCGCACCGACTACGGCTTGACCGCCGGGCTGTACTCACACGATCAGGACGAGATCACGGCGTTCCTGGACCAGGTCGCAGCGGGCGTCGTCTACGTGAACCGCCGGGCGGGGGCGACCACCGGCGCCTGGCCGGGCGTGCAGCCGTTCGGGGGCTGGAAGGGCAGCGGGTCGTCGGGCAAGAGCGCGGGCGGGCTCTACTACGTGCAGCAGTTCCTGCGCGAGCAGAGCCGGACCGTCGTGCGGTAGTGGCGTCCGCCCCGCCTTCGGCCCACTCCGGCAGCCTGCGGATCGGACGTGTCTTCGGCGTCGAGCTCCGCGTCCATTTCAGCTGGCTGATCGTGTTCGCCCTCGTCACCTGGACTCTCGCCACCGGTTACTTCCCGGCCTACCACCCGGACCTGCCCGCCGCGTCGTACTGGGCCAAGGCGCTCGTGGCCGCCCTCCTGCTCTTCCTGTCGATCCTCATCCACGAGATGGGCCACGCCCTCGTCGCCCTCCGTCACGGCATCGCCATCCGCTCCATCACGTCGCCGTGATCGGGCCGGTGGTGAGCCTCGTCCTGGCTGCGCTCTTCTACCTGGGGTCCGCCGCCGGCGCACCCGGCTCCGGCGCGCGGGGGATCGCCCGTTACCTGGCCCTCATCAACCTCGTGCTGGCCCTCTTCAACCTCCTGCCCGCCTTCCCCCTCGACGGGGGCCGCGTGCTGCGCGGGCTGCTCTGGCGCTCCTACGGGAAGGCGCGGGCCACGCAGGTGGCGGCGGGGGCGGGGACGTTCTTCGCCTACCTGCTCATGGCCGCCGGCGCGCTGCGCTTCTTCGGCGGCGACGGCATCGGGGGCATGTGGTACGTGCTCATCGGCTGGTTCCTCAAGGACGCCTCGGCCGGCACGTACCAGCGGGTGCGGCTCGACGAGACGCTGCGGGGCGTGACCGTCGCCGACGCCATGCTCACCGAGCCGGCCACCCTGCCGCCCGACATCTCGCTGGCCGAGGCGGCGCGGGAGCACTTCATGCGCTCGGGCTACGGGGCCTATCCGGTCGTGCGCGACGGACGGC
>QHVM01000066.1:23131-44153 GCA_003223555.1 Acidobacteriota bacterium
GATGGCCAAGATGTCGCGGACCGGGGGAGGCGGGTTGCTGGTGGTTGGCGCCGGACGGCTGGTGGCTCTGCTCACGCGGGGCTCGGTGCTCCGGCAGGTGCGCGTACGGGAGCACCTCGCCTCGTGAGCGCCCCCCGCGAGCCGCCGTCCTTCGTCTTCCCCCGCGCGCTCGGGCCGCGGCGCCCGGCCGTCGAGAGGGGCGAGGGCGCGGTGCTCTGGGACCAGGCCGGCCGGCGTTACCTCGACGGGTCGGGTGGCGCGGTAGTGGTCAACGTCGGCCACGGCCGCGAGGAGGTCGTCCGGGCGATGGCCCGCCAGGCCGCATCCGCCGCCTACGTGCACGGGACCCAGTTCACGAGCGACGCGGTCGAGGAGTACGCGCGCCGTCTCGCGCCCCATGCGCCCGGCGACTGCCGCCAGCTCTATCTCGTCTCGGGAGGATCGGAAGCCAACGAGACCGCGGTGAAGCTGGCCCGGGCCTACCACGTGGCGCGCGGCGAGCCGTCGCGCCACAAGGTCATCGCCGGCACCGTCTCCTACCACGGCAGCACGCTGGGCACGCTGTCGCTCTCCGGCCGCCCGACGCTGCAATCTCCCTACCGGCCGATGCTCACCTCTACCCCGCGGGCGTTGGCTCCTTTCTGCTATCACTGCCCGCTCGAGCGCAGCTATCCCGCGTGCGGGGTCGCCTGTGCGGAGGACCTCGAGAGGGTCGTGCGGCGCGAGGGCCCGGAGACGGTGTCGGCCTACATCGCCGAGCCGCTCCTGGGCGCCTCCGCGGGAGCGGCCGTCCCGCCGGAGGAGTATGCGGCCCGCGCGGCGGAGACCTGCCGCCGGTACGGCATCCTCTACGTGGATGACGAGGTCATGACGGGCTTCGGCCGCACCGGGAGGTGGTTCGGCATCGAGTGGAGCGGCGTCGCTCCCGACATCGTCACCTGCGGGAAGGGGATGAGCGGCGGCTACATGCCGGTGGGCGCGGTCCTGGCGAGCGAGAAGGTGGCGAAGGCGGTGGGGGGCGCCGGCGGCTTCGTCCACGGCTATACCTTCTCCCATCATCCCGTGACCGCCGCCGCCTGCCTCGCCGTGCTCGACATCCTCGAGCGCGAGGCGCTCGTGGAGCGTGCACGAAGGCTGGGGGAGACCGCCCTCGGCCTCCTCCAGGAGCTGGGCCGCCACCCGCACGTCGGCGACGCGCGCGGGCGCGGGCTGATGCTCGGGTTGGAGCTGGTGGCGGACAAGGCCGCCCGCCGGCCGTTCCCGCGCGCCGAGCGCCGGGCGGAGGCGCTGGCCGAGCGCTGCTTCGCGAACGGCCTCGTGACCTACCCGAGCGGCGGGGTCGCCACCGGCACCGACGGCGACGCAGTGATGCTGGCCCCCCCCTTCGTGGTGACGGAGGCGCAGCTCGGAGAGATGGTGGAGGTGCTCGACCGCAGCCTCGACGCGCTGGGACTCTGAGGAGGACCGCTTGGCCAAGGACTACCCCCGCATCACGACCCCGCCGCCCGGGCCGCGCGCCAGGGCCGTCATCGAGCGCGACGCGCGGGTGATGTCCCAGAGCTACCGCAAGGACTACCCGCTCGTCGTGGAGCGGGCCTTCGGAGCGATGGTCGAGGACGCCGACGGCAACCGCTACCTGGACTTCGCGGCCGGCATAGCGGTCGTGGCCACGGGCCACTGCCATCCCGAGGTCGTGGCCGCCATCCGCGCCCAGTCCGAGCGCCTCCTGCACATCTGCGCCACCGACTTCTACTACGAGAACGTGGTCGCCCTGGCCGAAGGCCTGGCCCGGCGGGCGCCGGGGCCCGGGCCCTGGCGCGTCTTGTTCGCCAATTCCGGGGCCGAGGTGGTGGAGGCCGCGGTCAAGCTGGCTCGCCTGCGCACCGGCCGGCAGAAGATCGTCGCCTTCTACGGCGGCTTCCATGGCCGGACCTACGGCGCCCTGAGCCTGACCGCGAGCAAGCCGGTCCAGCGCCGGGGTTATGCGCCGCTGCTGCCGGAGGTCGTCCACACGCACTACGCCTACTGCTACCGCTGCCCGGTGAACCGCGACCCGCGGACGTGCCGCGTGCAGTGCCTCGACCTGCTCACGGACACGATGTTCGGCACCACCCTCGATCCGGACGAGGTGGCGGCCGTCATCGTCGAGCCGGTGCAGGGCGAGGGAGGCTACGTCGTGCCTCACCCCGACTTCCTGCCCCGCCTGCGGGACCTGACCCGGCGCCACGGCATCCTGCTCGTCGCCGACGAGGTCCAGTGCGGCATGGGCCGCACCGGGCGCCTGTTCGCCAGCGAGCACTTCGGCCTCGAGCCGGACATGGTGACGCTGGCCAAGGGCATCGCCTCCGGCATGCCCCTCGGCGCGCTCCTCGCCCGCGACGAAGTGATGCAGTGGTCGAGCGGCGGGCACGGGTCGACCTTCGGCGGCAACCCTGTCTCGGCCGCGGCGGCGCTGGCCACCCTGAAGCTGCTCGAAGGCGGCCTCGTCGACAACGCGGCCCGGGTCGGCCGCCGGCTGATGGAAGAGCTGCGCGCGCGGCTGTCCGCCCACACGTCGGTCGGCGACGTGCGCGGCCTGGGCCTCATGGTCGGGGTGGAGATCGTCCGGGACCGCTTCGGGCGCGAGCCCGACCCCGCGTGCCGGCAGCGCATCCTCGAGGAGGCCTTCCGGCGCGGCCTGCTCGTCCTCGGCTGCGGGCGGAGCACGATCCGCCTCGCCCCCCCGCTCGTCGTGGACGAGGAGGATGCGACGACCGCGGCCGTGATCCTGGAGGAGTCGATCGCCGCCGCCGAGTCCGCCCGCTAACAGGCCTTTCAACGCAGAGGACCTCATCAAGCTGGGGGGTGCTAGCGGCGCACCCCCCAGACCCCCCCCCCGCTCGCATCTTCCGCGGCGGCGAAGTGAATTCGCCGCCGCTCATCGAGCGGGTCCGCTTCGCGGCTCCGGGGCGAGTGAATCGCGCTCCGCTCGCAGCTGTTGTCTGTTTCCTTCTATCTCTGCGTCCTCTCCGTTTTCCCTCTGCGGTCTCTGCGTTAAAAGAGCCGGAGGCCTAGCCTTCCGAGGGACGGCTCGAGCGATGGCGCACCGCACCGGGCGAGGTGCGCTTCAGCAGGTCGAGCAGCGTGACCTTGTCGGGCAGGGCGATGCGGGTCAGGCGGATTCCCAGCCCCTGGGGCAGGTCGGGAGCGCGAGGAGACGCGGGGTCGTTGGTCCAGCTCACGACGCCCAGGACCTCGAAGGGCTCGCGGTCGGGCAGCCGGAGGACCATCTCCACGTGCTGGCCGGGCATCAAGGCGAGATCGGTGATCGCGAACAGGCCGCTGATGCTGAGGTTGGCCACCTTGAGCCGGCGTCCGTCCAGCTCGCACGTCACGCCCTCGATGACGAAGCGGTCGGTGGCCTTCATCCGGTCTTCAACGCCCGGACGGCCCGGCCGGGAACACGAACAGGTGGCGGCCGGCGAGCGCGCGATGGCCAGGAAGAAGGCGCCCCCGATGAGCTGGTAGCCGGCGTCGTTGGGGTGCTTGTCGTCGGAGAAGAGCCGGGTCAGGTCGCCGGCCTTGATGAACGCGCCGTAGGAGTCGGCGAGAGCGGCTCCCTCCTGCCGGGCGAGCGCCTTGATGAGGTCGTTCATGGCCGCCACCCACTCGTTGCGCTCGGGCGGGGTGAGCACCGGGTGGGCGGGGATGATCGTCGAGATCACGGGCAGGCTGCGCGCGGCCCGGGCGGCCTGGATCATGAAGCGCAGGCTGTCGATGGTGAAGCACGGCGGCTGGGCCGTCTTGCAGGCCGACTTGTTCCAGTCGTTGGTGCCGTACAGGATGAGCGTATAGGCCGGGTGCACGCTGCGCAGGCTGCTCTCGATGCGGTCGCTGCCTACGGCGCTCGTCGTGCCCGACACGCCGTCCCCGATCACCCGGGGGCGCCCGCCCAGGTTCTGCTGGAGCAGTGCCTCGACCACGTCGAGGTAGCCGTGGGTGCTGAAGGCGCCCTCCCCGGCCGTGATGCTGTCGCCGAAGGCGAGATAGGTATCGGGGACGTTGTTGCCGATGGGCAGGGTGACCGGGATCGCCGCTTCCGAGCCGGCGGCCTGGGGCACCGTGACGGCGGGGCTGGCTGCGGTGGCGAAGAACGGGGGCAGCGAGGCGGTTCGTACCGCGGCGGGATAGCTGCCGGCCGGGACGCCGTTGACCACGGCCCGGCCGGTGAGCTTCTCCGACCGGCCGACCCGCCCGGCCACCTCGACGTCCACCTCGGGCAGGCGGACCTCCTCGCCGGCGTCGAGGGTCCCGTTGTCGTTCTCGTCGTAGAAGACGACCGCCGTCACTGGATAGGTCTGGGCCGGCCGGTCGGGCGAGGCGGGGGAGCCGCCACCGCAGCCGGACAGGCCGAGGGCGGCGAGCGCAAGCGCGGCCGGCGACGGGGAACGCACGGGGCCGCACGGTACCACAGGCGGCCGGCGGTCGGCGAGGAGGCGCCAATTCCCTGGTCCGTCTTGCGGAGCCGCAGTATACTGTCGACTCTCGGACTCCAGCCCATGAGCGACGACCCGGTTCCGACCCGCACGAACCGCCGGCTCACCTCGCGGCGGGCGTGCCGCCTCACCGTGCGCTATCGCGCCGGAACGGACTGGCGTGGCGCGACGGCGATGGACCTTTCCACCCGCGGCTGCCGGCTGCGGGTGGGGGAGGACCTGGCCCGCGGCGGCGCGGTGAGCGTCGCGTTCGAAGGCGAGGGCGCGCCGCCGGTCGAGGTGCCCGGCCAGGTCATCTGGTGCCGGCGGGAGGGCCTCTCCTACCAGGCCGGGATTCATTTCGCCGCCGCCCCGGCCGCCCTCGAAGCCATCCTCACCGCGATTCCCTGAATCACCGCCACGTCGGACGGGAGCGCGACCCGTCCGGTAAGATGGGTGCGGCCGCGCGCGGGTGAGCGCGCCGCGGCTCGAGGAGGCCCATGCAATACCGTAGCCGGGCCCGGGCGGCTCCCCGGCTCAGCCTGATCCCGATCCTGTTCATGACCATGCTCGCCCTGCTGGCGGCGGGCGCGATCTTCGTGGGCTTCCGGATGCTCTTCGCCCCCCGGCCGCAGGTCTCGCTCGGAGCACCCTTCGATCTCGTCGGCCGCAACGCGCCGCTGATCGTGAACGTCAAGGACCGCGCCGGGCTCAAGTCGCTCCGGGCCACCGTGGCCCAGGGCGGCGGCGAGCAGGTGGTCGTCGACGAGAGCTACGACCCCCCGCGCAAGGAGGTCCAGGTCAAGTGGGCTCCCGCCCACGATCCCCGGATCCGGCTCAAGGAAGGACCCGGCCGGCTCACCGTGACCGCGCACAACGTCTCGTGGGGGAACTTCTTCCGGGGCCGGACCTCGACGCTCACCAAGGACTTC
The DNA here is from genome assembly GCA_003223555.1 of Acidobacteriota bacterium. Taxonomy (GTDB): domain Bacteria; phylum Acidobacteriota; class Vicinamibacteria; order Fen-336; family Fen-336; genus AA32. The sequence goes on from QHVM01000066.1 coordinate 28,518, forward strand.
ACGGCCCGCCTCGTGCCGCCCCGGCTCGAGGTGCTGACCCGGCAGCACTACGTCAACCAGGGTGGCTGCGACATGGTCGTCTACAAGGTGACCCCTCCCAGCGCCGAGAGCGGCGTCGTCGCGGGCCAGGCCTTCTTCAAGGGGTACCCGCTGCCGGGGGCGCTGGATCCCGCCGTGCACTTCGCCCTCTTCGCGCTTCCCTACGATGCCGATCCCGGCACGACGATCCGGCTGCGCGCGCGCGACGAGGCGCAGAACGAGAGCCTCGTCGGCTTCTGGCTCAAGGTCTTCCCGAAGACGTTCCGGACCCGCGAGATCGACCTGGAGGACGCCTTCATGAACAAGGTGGTGCCCGAGATCATGAGCCAGAGCCCCTCCGTGACCGACCAGGGCGACCTGCTCAAGAACTTCATCGCCATCAACCGCGACCTCCGCCAGGCGAACAACCAGGCCATCAGCGAGCTGGCCGCGAAGTCCAGGCGCGAGTTCTTGTGGAAGGAGCCGTTCCGGCAGCTCAGCAACTCGCAGGTGGAGGCCTCTTTCGCCGACCACCGGATCTACAAGTACCAGGGCAAGGAGGTGGACCGGCAGGACCACCTCGGCTACGACCTGGCGACCGTCGCCCGCGCGCCGGTGGCCGCCGCCAACGACGGTGTCGTGCTGATGGCCGAGTACTTCGGCATCTACGGGAACACGATCGTCGTCGATCACGGCTATGGGCTGCTCTCCCTCTACGGCCACCTGAGCGCCTTCAACGTCAAGCAGGGCGACCACGTGCAGCGCGGCCAGACGATCGCCCAATCGGGGGAGACGGGGCTGGCCGGCGGCGATCACCTGCACTTCAGCATGGTCCTGCAAGGCACGCAGGTGGACGCGCGGGAGTGGTGGGACCCCCACTGGATCCACGACCGCATCCAGGCCAAGCTGGAAGAGTTCGGGCCGGCCGGAGCCGCTCAACGGACAAGCTCGGCCGAGAGCGCGCAGAGGCCGCCGAGGAGGGGGAAGAGCAGGCGCTAACGTCTGCGGCGCCGCCCCACCCGCAGAGCGGTGATGGCGCGCTCGAAGTCGAGGGGCAGGGGACTCTCGGCACGCACCATCTCTCTCGTGCGCGGGTGGCTGAACGCGAGCAGGCGCGCGTGGAGCATCTGCCGGTCCACCGGCGCGGGCCGGCGCGCGTCACGGCCGTAGACGGCGTCGCCGAGGACGGGCAGGCCGACGTGGGCGAGGTGGACGCGGATCTGGTGCTGCCGCCCCGTCCCCAGCTCCACCTCCAGCAGGGCAGCGCCCGCGAAGCGTTCCACCACCCTCCAGCGCGTCAAGGCCGGGCGGGAGGATTCGCCCGGCCGGGCCACGCCGCGGCGGCCCGCTTCGTAGTCCTCCCGCAGCGCCAGGTCGATCTCGCCCCGGTCGCCCCGGGGAGCGCCGGCCACGAGGGCCAGGTAGCGCCGCTCGATGCGGTGCTCGCGGAAGAGCGCCCGGAGCGCATCGCGCGCCTCGGGGTCGAGAGCGAACGCGAGGGCGCCGGACGTATCGCGGTCGAGCCGATGGACCACGCCCACGTAGGGCCGCCGCGGCCGGAGGTGCCGCACGTACTGGCGCACGCGCGCGAGCGCGGTGTCCTCCGCTTGCGCCTCCGGCGCAGACGGCACCGAGAGCAGCCCGGCCGGCTTGTCGACGACGAGGACCGCATCGTCTTCGTGGAGCAGGCCCAGCGACGAACGCGCCCGGCGGCGGGCCGGGCGGTTGGGATCCCACTGGATCCGGGCCGCGGCGCCGACCGCGTGGCCGGCCTCGAGGACGATCGCGCCGTCCACGGTGACCTGTCCTTTCTCGATCACCTCCCGCGCCTTGCGCCGGGACAGCCCGGGGTAGGCCCCGACGAGCGCGACGTCCAAACGTGTCATCGGAGCGCGGACGGCTACTGACGGTCGATCGAATCGACGAAGGAGAAGGTCTCGCGCAGGAACTCGTCCCGCATCTCGAGGCAGGCGCAGTGGCTGGCGCGCCGGCCGCGGAAGAGGTGGAAGCGGGCCCCGGGGATGAGCGCCGCCGCCTCGCGGCCGTAGTCGGGCCGGACCTGGACGTCGTTCTCCCCGGTGGCCACCAGCGCCGGAGCCGTGATGCGCGCCAGCCGTGGCGAGGCGTCGTGGGTCTTGTCCGCGTGCAGGTGGCCGAGGACGCCCTCGCGGCTCGGCGGGAACGGGTTCTCGTCGAAGAAGCCGCGCTCGAGGGCCCGGCCGGCGGCCTCGTCGGCCAGGAAGTCGCGGGAGAGGATGCAGGGCAGGGCCAGGCGCAGGAAGCCGCGCAAGTCGCCGAGCCGCGCCGGGTACTCCATGATCTCCATCATCTCGTTGAACCATCGGTCGCTGCGCGCCCACGCGCCGTGGAGGTGGAGGCTGCGCACGAGGTCGGGCCGAGCCGCGCCCAGCTCCATCGCCACCGCCGAGCCCAGCGACAGGCCCGCCACGTGGGCGGGCCCGAGGGCGAGGCCGTCGAGAAGCGCGGCCGCGTCCTCGGCCATCGCCCGCATCGTACAGGTGGAAGGGTCCGCCGGCCGGGTGGTGCGGCCGGTCCCCCGCGGGTCGGGGACGACCACCCGGAAGCGGGCGGCGAGCGGGCGGACGTGCTCGTGCCAGAGGCCATGGTCGCTGCCGGTACCGCCGAGGAGCAGGAACGGCTCGCCTCCCTCGCCGTGGACCTCGCAGTACATCCGGATGCCGGTGGGCAGGTCGAGGAAGGGCATGGCGCGAGTCTACCAGCGCCTGCCCCGCCGGCATCCGATTCCTCAGTGCGAGAGCCAGCTCGAGAACACGACCGCCAGGTTCTTGCGGCCTCCCCGGGAGGCGGGGCTGCGACGGAGCGCCAGCTTGAGGACGACCGGATCGGGGACGTTGGCGAAGTAGGTGTAGGTCGGGTCCACGACCAGGGCTCCCGCTGCCGCCTCGCCGGTCGTCGCGTTGCGTACGTCCATCTGATAATCGTCGCCGCCCTGCCGCAGGCTGAGGCTCTGGACCTGGCTCCCGCCCCGGATGTACTCGACGACCGAGAAATGGCCGAACGTGACCTCGCCCGCGCACCCGCTGAGGTCCACGAAGGTGACGTGCTCCTGGCCTGGATCGAGGGAGAGGTCCTCGTGCCCGCAGAGCTGGCATCCGGCGGAGCCGGTGGGATAGGCGGCGCAGAAGTCAAAGGCGCTGCTCTGCGAAGAAGCGACGATCGCGTGTCGGTCGCCTCCCGCCACGTCGGGCAGATCGGAAGGGGACGCGGCGTCGAGACCACAAGCGATGTGCTGCATGGCCACCGCCGCACCCAGCACGAGAGTCAGGAAGCTTGCCGACCGCTTCATTCCCCACCTCCTGGAGAGGGCGCGTACGTCGCCCTCGCTGTCTGCCTCGGGGTCCGCCGCCTCGCTACGCGTCCCGGCGGAAAGGTGGGACGGGAACGATCAGCCCTCGGCCCGGAAGCCTACGCGCGGGCTCGAGCGAAGTCGGTGAGCGCCCGTACAGCGGGCGGGCATAAGGCGTTCGCCCTAGCCCGAGAGCCGGGGAACGGGTTGCCCCGTGGTCGCGAATGAAAGAAGAGAGCCTGAATGAAGAGGAGAGCCCGCGACCATCGGCAATGATCGCGGGCTCTCGGGCCCGACGACGGGCTAGCCGCCGTCCGGACCGGCCGTCGCTACGGAGTCCTCGGGCACGGGCACAGCGGACACGTCGCCGTGTGCATGTCCGTCAGGGGCGACCCGCCCGGACGCGGCGTAGCGTGGGCGGTCACCGTGTCGCTGAAGGTCGCGGACGACGGGTCGCTGCCGTTGACGCCGCTCGGGAAGTAGGAGCCGCTGTACGGCGCGCAGGTGTGCGCGGCCAGCGACGCCAGGCTCAAGACCTGCTGATCGTCGGCCGGATTGTTCGGCGTCCCGCTGTCGTCGGTCACCGTGACGTTGTCCAGGATGATGTCGCCGTCGTTGCAGACCTGGCCGGCGATGTCGACCCGGACGACGACCTGGTTGTTGTCGACGACCACCCGGACCTGGCAGCTCTTCTCGACGTGCATGAGCGGGTTGATCGGGACCGGCGGACACTGGGCCGGGTCCGACGTGTCGGTGACGTCGACCGGGCCTCCGGGAGTCGTCGACGCCGTCACGCTCGCGCGGTTGGTGGCCGGGTTCTGCGTCGACTGGAACTCGCCGCTGAACGTGGCGCTGGCGTGGGCGGCCACCGTGCCGAGGTTGATCGTCTGGTCGTCGCCCGGCACGCCGGGGGTCCCGGCATCGTCGACGACCGTCACGTCGTAGAGCGCCGCGAAGCCGGTGTTGGTGACGGTGCCGTTGTAGCTGTAGATGAACGCCGTCTGGTCGGCGTTGAACCGCGACGACGGGCAGGTCTTCGTGATCTCGATCCCGCAGACCGGGAAGGCCCCGACCACGAAGTCCTTGAGCACCGCGGTCAGGGACGTCGAGGAGCGGGTCTCGGCCAGGAAGCTGGAGAAGCACGGCGGCGTCGCGCCGTTGAAGACCGCGGTGATGTTGATGCCGCCCTCGAAGAAGCTGAACTGCGGGAAGGTGCCCGGCGCTCCCGACTTCGGCGTGTACGGCCAGGGCGCCTGCGTCGGCACCGCGTTGCTGATCGCGCAGGCTTCGTCTCCGGTCAGGGCCGGCCCGCACTTGGCCGCGTTCTCGCTCAGGACGAGCTGCATCGTGCCGCCCTTCTGGTTGCCTCCGGAGCCCACCCATTCGAGCACCTGGATCGTGGTGACGGCTCCCCCGTTCGAGAAGTTCGCCAGCACCAGGAGGTCGCCGACCTGGTGGACTCCGTTGAACGAGCCGTTGGGGTTCACCGTGATGTTCTGCTGGAAGAACCAGAACCCCAGCTGGGCGTCACCGTCGTTGGCGAAGCGGTCGGCGCCGAAGTAGATCAGGAGCTGGCCGTTGTAGGAGTAGGCGGCGGCGTACGCGTTGGTGATGTTGTCCTTGTCCGGCAGCCCGCCCGTGTTGTCCTTCCAGTTCCAGGACGAGATGTCGATGTTGTCCTTGGAGCCGCCGCCGGTGAAGATCGTCGCGTTCCCCGGATCGGCCAGGACGCCCGTCCGCGCGATGGAGGCTCCGCCCCCATAGACGTTGACGGTGTCCCAGTCGTCGCCGGCCACGGCCGGATCATTGACGGCGTCCCCTTCCAGCTCGAAGACGCCGATATCGTGAACGGCCAGCGCGACCTGTTGGGCCAGGGCCAGGCCGCCGGCGAGCACCGCCAGCGCGCCGGCCAGGCGCAGCGCGCTCATGGCCGTGTTCCTCGGATGCCGCCGGCGTGCCTTTCCTCGTGGCGCGCCAAGCCCGCCTCTGATATCCATGCCGCTCTCCTTTTCCCACTCGTCGCCGCCACGGAAGGGTTGCGCGTTGAGTGATCTTGCTCACTCTCTGTCCAGCCAATGGCGAGCCGTCAATTGGCGACATGGCTAATTCCCGGAGGACACGGGCTGACAAATAATCCATTAGTCGTACGACTATCGATGAATGGCTCCGATCCGATACGGAAGGCGTTCAGGCTCGACGCGGCAGGTTGCGCATCACGTCCTGGCTGGGGGTGGAGGAAATGATGCCGTGGTACGCCGCGGCCAGCTCGGCGCGCCCGCGCAGGCCGAGCTTCTGGAAGATGCGGGTCAGGTGCGCCTTGACCGTCGCCTCGCTGATGGCCAGGCGGTCGGCCAGTTCCTTGTTGCTCAAGCCGGTCGCAGCCTGTCGGAAGATCTCCCGCTCCCGTTGGCTCAGGCGCTGCTCCAGCACTCTCTCGCCTTCGGGACGGCCACCCGACGCCCCGGCCGCCCGGTCCATGCAGGCCGCGATCACGTGCCGGCGGGCCCAGATCTGGCCCTCGTGGACGACGCGAATCGCCTTGACCAGCTCCTCGGCCCCCGCGCTCTTGGCCAGGATGCCGCGCGCGCCCGCCTCCAGCGCGCCGCGGGCCCAGTCGTCGTCGGCGGCGGCGGAGATGAAGACGATTGCGGGGCGGTCGCCTCGCTCCACCGCCGCGCACAGGGCGAGCGCCCCTTCCATGCGGCTGTCGACGAGCAACACGTCCGGACGGGCCTGCCGCAGGGATGGACGCCAGGCGGCCTTGTCATCGTGGCCGACGACGATGAACGAGACTTGGCCCCCGACGATCCGCCGGAGGCCCTCACAATAGAGCTGGTCGTCACTGAGGACGGCGATCCGGACTGGAGGCATGGCTCGCCTCTCGGGGCCCTTGCCGCCGCGGCGAAGGTTCTGTCTGAGGAGGGAAACAGCGCGATTGTACGCACGGCCGCCCACCGCGTCAATTCCCGGCGGAGGCCTCCCGCGACAAGGGCGCCGCCACGACGAGCCCCGTCACGACGGAGATCCACGTCTTCCCTCCCCGGCTCACAGCTTCAGGCCGCGCGCGTCGTCCCAGGCCGCCGGGTCCTGCCGGAAGTACTCGGAGAGGATGGCGTAGACCTCGCGGTGCCGCCGCCGCAGCGCGAGGGCCGACTCGAAGAAGGCCTCGACGGCCACGGCCAGGAACTCGGCCGGGTCGCGGGCGCCGTAGTCGTCGATCACCGACTTGCCGCGGCGCAGGCGCTCCATCTCCCTGTCCATCAGCTCCACCCACTCCTGCCGGCGCGCGGCCGGCAGCCCGGGCGGGATGCCGCTGAACCGCGTCTGGTCCACCTCGAGCAGGTGGGCGAACTCGTGGATCCCGACGTGGTACGCGTCGTCGGGGTCGGCGAAGCTCTCCTCGAGCGCCGGGATGGACAGGATGACCGTGCCCCACGCGTGGGCCTGGCCGGACAGCTCCTCCGACTCGAAGGAGTAGTCGCGGTCGAAGTTCCGCCGATAGAGGAGCACCTCGGCGAGCTGGTCCCACTCGTAGTCGGGCCAGGCGACGCTGAGCGTCACCGCGGAGGCGGCCACCAGCAGCCGCAGCTCGTCGGTGACCCGCGCCTCGATGCCGGTGATGCGGGTCTCGGCCATGAAGATCCGCACGTCGTCCTCGAAGCGGCGGCGCAGGTCGCGGGGCAGGCGGTCGTAGTGGTCGTACTTGTCGAGCAGGAAGGCCCGCCAGCGCGCCGGAAACGGGACGGCCAGGAGCGACCGCCGGCGCGCCGAGCGGCCACCCAGACCCCGCCAGAGGGCGAGTCCGCCGGCGACGCCGGCCAGGCCGCCGCCGGCGGCGCCGGCCGTGCCGGCCAGGAGCGCGCCCACCACCACTCCCGCCCCCACCAGCACCAGGCCCACCGCCGGCGCGAACCAGCGGTCCGAGCCGCGCTCGACCCTCACGCCCGCGCGGAGAGCAGCCGGCCGAGCACCCGGGCGTCGATGTTGCCGCCGGTGACGATCGCCGCCACCGGCCGCCCGTCGCCCCGCCATCGTCCGGATCGCAGCGCCGCCACACCCACCGCGCCCGACGCCTCCGCCACGACCTGGTCCTCGGCGAGCAGGGCCACGATCGCGTCCTCGATCTCGGCCTCCGAGACGAGCACCACGTCGTCGATGAGGTCGCGATGGGCGAAGACGAGGTGGCCGATGCCACCGGCCAGGCCGTCGGCCAGGGTCGGCCGGGCGGGGTACTCGAGCAGCGGCCGCCCCTGCCGGAGAGATTCCGGCAGGGCCGGCGACGCTTGGGGCTGGACCGCGACGATCTGGACGTGGGGCGCGCGGGACTTGACCGCCGCCGCCACTCCCGTGATGAGCCCGCCTCCGCCCACGGGAACGAGGATGGCCCCCAGGCCCGGCAGCTCGTCGAGGATCTCCAGCCCCACGGTCCCCTGGCCGGCGGCCGTGCCCGGGTCGTCGAAGGCATGGACGTACGCGGCCCCGGTCTGCTCGACGTGGGCCATCGCGAGGGCGAACGCGTCGTCGTAGGTCGCGCCCGCCTGCCGCACCGTCACCGGGAAGGCGCGCAGCTTGTCGACCTTGGCCGCCGGCGCGGACTCGGGCACGAACAACGTGGCCGCCGCCCGGCCCCCCAGGGCCTGGGCCGCGAACGCCACGCCAAGGGCATGGTTGCCGGCGGAAGCGGCCACCACACCCCGCCGCTGCTCTTCGGGCCGGAGGCCGGCGAGCACGCTCGTCGCACCGCGCACCTTGAAGGAACCGGTGGGCTGCCAGCACTCGAGCTTCAGGTACGCCTCGCCAGAGGAGCGCAGGGCGAACGAGCGCCGCAGAGGCGTCGGAGGCAGGTAGGGGGCGATCGCCCTCCGCGCCCGCTCGACGTCATCCAGGGTAAGGCGCGACGTCACGAGCGGGCCGGCACCGCCGCCACCAGGTCCAGCCGGGGCTCTCCGCACTGAGCCGCCACCGCGTCGGCCACCCGGTCCCGCAGCGCGACCACCGCGCGCCACCCTTCTCCCTCGGGGGAGATCGGCGCGCCTACCCACAAGCGTACCCGTCCCGGCCGGGGGACGACGTGCGCGCCGCGCAGCACCCGGCGCGTCCCCTGCAGGGCCACCGGGACGACGCGAGCCCCGGTGTCGACCGCCACCTTGAACGCGCCGAGCCGGAAGGGCCGGAGGCCGGCCGCGGCGCTGAACGTACCCTCGGGGAAGAAGAGCACCGACCGGCCCGACTCCAGCGCCCGCGCGACCTCCCCTGCGTCGGCCAGACTCTGCTGCGCGTCGCCGCGGTCCACCGTGAGATGACCCGCCTTGCGCACGAACGCGCCCACGAGCGGATAACCGAGGACCTCCTTCTTGGCCACGAACAGGAAATCCACCGGCAGCCGGGCCATCAGCACGACGACGTCGGCGTAGGAGCAGTGATTCGAGGCCAGGATGTAGGGGCCGGGCCCGGCCAGGTTCTCCAGGCCTTCGGCCGCGGCCCGCACCGCGCCCAGGCGCAGCAGGGCCCGGGCGGCCGCGCGGCCGAGCCCGGCCGCCCTCCGCCGTCCGGGCAGCACGACGGCGGGGACCCAGAAGATGACGGCCAGCACCGCGATCACCGCGGCCAGATAGGCCGTGTAGAGCGCGCGGGGGAGCCGGGCCAGCCGCGGGTGCAACTCGCTCCACGCCGCGCCCGCGGCGACCCGCATCCGCCGCCCGGGCGGCTCCCGCCGCGGCCGGCCGAGGGCGCCCTGCTCGTACATCCGCTTCGCGTCGGAGCGGCGGACCTTGCCGCTCGAGGTCTTCGGGACCGCCCCGGGCGGCAACAGCACGACCGCGTCGGGCGGTACCGCCACCGCGGCGGCCACGCGGTCGGTGACCGCGGCGGTGAGCGCTTCGCGCCGGGCGGGATCGACCTCCCGCGTCTCCGCCGCCACCACCAGGCTCTCGGTGCCGAGATGCGGATGGTCCACCCCGAACGCGGCCACGCATCCCTTGCGGATCCCCTCCACCGTCGAAGCCACCTCTTCGATCTCCTGCGGCACCAGGTTCCGGCCCGCCTTGATGATGAGGTCCTTGCGACGGCCGGCGATGTGCACCTCGCCGTCGGCGAGGAACGCGAGGTCGCCGCTGTCGAGCCAGCCGCCTTCGACGCGGATCGCCGCGGTGGCCTGGGGCTGGCGGAAGTAGCCCTCCATCATCGACGGGCCGCGGAAGACGAGCCGGCCCACGTCTCCCTCCGCAAGGTCGGCGCCCGCCTCGTCGAGGATCCGCACCTCGTGCCCGGGGACCGGCGAGCCAACCGAGGGGAAGCGGAGCGCGCCCGCGTCCTCCTCCGCGGCCGGGGCCGCGCGGCCCCGCTCGAAGGTCGCCCGGGCCACGCGGGTGACCTTCGGCCCCCGGCCGGGCGGCGGAATGCACAACGCCACCGAGTTCTCGGCCAGCCCGTAGACGGGCATGAGGGCCTCGCGGCGGAAGCCGTAGGGGGCGAATCGCCGGGCGAAGCGATCGAGCGTGTCGGGACTGACGGGCTCGGCGCCGTTGAAGGCGCATCGCCACGAGGAGAGGTCGAGCCCCTCGAGGGCCGCGTCGGGGATCCGGCGCGCGCACAGCTCGTAGGCGAAGTTCGGCGCGGCGGAGAGCGTGGCCCGCCGCTCGTGGATCGTCCACAGCCAGCGCTCGGGGCGGGAGAGGAACGCGGGGGGCGGCATGATCGCGATGGGGATCCCCTGGTGCAGACAGAACAGCCAGGAGCCGATGAGCCCCATGTCGTGGTAGAGGGGCAGCCAGCTCGCGCCGACGTCGGTCGGCCGCACGTCGATCGCCGCCGCGATCGCGCGGATGTTGGCGAGAAGGTTGTCGTGGCTGAGGAGGACGCCCTTCGGGCTGCCCGTGCTGCCCGACGTGTACTGGATGAAGGCCGGATCGGCGCCCGTCCCCTCCGGCTCGGCCCAGCTCGCTCCCCTGGCCTTCAGCTCGGCGGCGGTCGTGACCTCGCCGAGAGTGGGGACCGCGGGGCGGAGCAGCGCCGCGATCGGCCGGGCCTTCTCGAGCGTGACCAGCATGCGGACCTCGGCGTCGGCGAGGATCGCCGACTGCCGCTGCGCGTACTCCTGCAGCCGGTCGAGCCGCAGCGGGGGGTAGATGGGGACCGGGACCGCCCCCGCCACCAGGATCCCCTGGAAGCAGGCCAGGAAGTCCAGGCCCGTCGGCAGCATCAGGGCGACCGCCTCCCGGCGGCCGACGCCTCGCTCGCGCAGCCCGCCGGCGATCGCGGCCGCCTCGGAGAGCAGATCCCCGTAGGTGATCGTGCTCTCCCGCCCCTCGTCGGCTCGCAGGTAGACGTGCGGCCGGTCCGGCTCGGCCTGGGCCCGGCGCCACAGGGCCTCGTGGAGAGTGGCCGCGGCGGCGAGCGCCGCCGCGGGGGGCAACGGCGCGCGGGGAGCGGACCGCCCCGGCCGCTCGGGCGTCCCGGCCTTCACCAGCGCGCGGGCGAGGCCGGCCGGGGTGTCGATCTGCAGGCAGCTCTCGTCGAGCGGGCGGCCGAACGCGCTCTCGAGCCGGAGGAGCAGCTCGACCCGCTCCAGGCTTCCCAGGCCCAGGTCGCGCTCCAGCGACGCTTCGGGCGCCGCGGCGCGCAGCGCGCGAGCGCCCCCTAGCTCGGTGAGCAGCTCCCTCACCACCTCGAGCACGCGCTGCTGGGCCGCCTCGATGATGTCGGGCGCGACGGGAGGAGCCGCGGCCTCGGGCATGAAGCTTTCACTGTAGCCGCGGCCGGGCCCCGGACGCAATGTCCGGAACCGATTCCCGCGGTCGCTTGACGCGGTGGGGGCGGCGGCCTCAGCCTTGACCGGGGAGGCAAGGCGTGGTCGAAGTCGTGACGATGCGGGAGATCCAGCGGATCTTCGAGGTGACCGACCGGCTGGGGCTCCACCGCGAGCAGGTCGTCATCCCGCTCGGCGCGCGCCACCCCGGGCGGGTGCGACGGAGACCCGACGGCAAGATCGAGATCGTCGTGGAATCGGAAGGGAGCTTCGAGGACTGGGTGGCGGCGCTGGAGGCAGAGCTGCGGAGGATCGTCCCCTGATGACGGCGCGGATGACGGCCTCCGACGGACGACGATGCGAGGACGGGATCAGTCCGGCAGGCTCGCCAGCGCGCGGCGGTAGGCGTCGAAGTCGGCCTCGCTGAATAGCACGAAGCGGACGAGGCGGAGCGGCGAGCCGGCCCGCAGCATGTCGGCCACCGCTCTGACCGCGACGAGCGCCGCCTGCTCGACCGGATAGCCGTAGGCGCCGGTGGAGATGCTGGGAAAGGCCACCGAGGAGAGCCCTTTCTCGGCCGCCAGCGCGAGGCTGCTGCGGTAGCAACGGTCCAGCGTCTCCGCTTCGCCCCCGTCCCCGCCGCGCCAGCGAGGACCCACGGTGTGGATCACGTGGCGGGCGGGCAGGCGCCCGGCGACCGTGATCACGGCCTGTCCCGCCGGCAAGGGGCCCTTCGCCTCCACGATCCGGCGGCATGCCTGGAGGATCGCCGGCCCGCCCGCGCGGTGGATGGCGCCGTCCACGCCCCCGCCGCCCATGAGCGAGGAGTTGGCGGCGTTGACGATGGCGTCCACCTGCTGGCCGGTCAGGTCGCCGCGGATGAGCTCGAGGCGGCGGGGACCGAAGTTCCGGGCCGGCCCGGTCGCCTGTCCTGCGGAAGGCACGGCGGGAAGGAGCGAAGGCGCGAGAGGGACCTCTTTCGACCCGCTCGCGCCCAGGCCGGGCTACTTGCCGCTGCCGAGGGCCGCGTCCTTGGCGGCCTTGGCAACCACGAACTTCAGGCGCCGCCGGGCGGGGATCTTGATCTCCTCCCCGGTCTGCGGATTGCGCCCCATGCGAGCCTTGTAGCTTCGCACGACGAGCTTCCCGACCCCCGGGATCGTGAAGCCGTTCTTGGCTTCCCTGTGCGCGAGGCTGGCCAGGGCCTCAAGGTAGGCGGCCGATGTCTTCTTGGGGACGTCGCACTTCTCGGCCAAGGCCGCCACGATCTTCGACTTGGTCATCGGCTTTGCCATCGAGTCAATCCTCCTCAGCCCGTGTTGGCGGGGATTCGCGTCGGAAAAGGCGGGCCATTCTACATGGGGCCCGCGGCCCGATGTCAACATGAATCCGCGGCGGATTGGGCCCGGAAGGGCCGTGTTTACGGCTCTTCCCGAATGACGAACACCGTCTCGTCCGCTCGCGCGAGGCCGAGCTCCTCCCGGGCGAGGCGCTCGATGGCGGCGGGGTCGCGGCGCAGAGCGGAGATCTCGGCCGCGAGCCGCGAGTTGTCGACGCGAAGCTGATCGATCTCGCGAGCGAGGGCCTCCGCGCGCTCGCGCTGGTTCACGAGCTGGAACAGCCCGCGGTCGCCGAAAAGCGAGCCGACCACGAGGCCGACCACGACGATGATCGAGGCGAGGATCGCCGCCTTCTTGCGGAGGCCGACTTCCGACCGGCTACGCTCGTCCGCCAGACATCAACCTCTACTTAAGCTCTCTTGTTCGAAATCATAACAAAAGCTGTAGATTTTGACTATGCGCCAGGCGCGATGCCGAGCCTCTCCCCGCCCCGTCTCACCACCGCCTGCCCGTAGCGCCGCAGCAGGACCACGACCTCGGCGTTGAGCCGCCGCAATCGGGCCAGCCCCCGGCGGAACTCGCGGTGGCGTCCGAGCAGCTCGCGCGCCCGCGTCAATTCGTCGCCGTCGAGATAGGCGAAGGTCCCCCGGCCGGCGCTGCGGCTGGAGAGCACGGAATACGGCCCGTGCTTGCGCCCCGTGCGGCAAACGCAGTTGGCCTTGCCGCACGTGCCGTAGCGCAGGAAGAGCGAGCCCCGGAGCTGCTCGCGCTGCCGCAGGAGCTGCCGCACCAGGGCGCCCTGCTCGTGCAGCCGGGAACGCACCTGCCGGCGGATCGTGTCGGGCTCGGTCATTTCCTACAGCACTATTAATGAAAAACACTGTAAGAGTACGCGAGCGCGGACCGAGAGTCAAGGGGCTTGCACCCCCGCGCCGCGCGGTATGATCGGCACGGGGGTGCGGGATGTGGCTGCTCAAGACCGAGCCCAGCGCCTACGGGTACGACGACCTGGAGCGGGAGGGCCGCACGACGTGGGACGGCGTCAGCAACCCCGCCGCCCTCAAGAACCTCCGCAGCATGAAGGAGGGGGACCGGGCGGTCATCTACCACACCGGGGACGAACGCTCCGCGGTGGGGCTGGCCGAGGTGGTGCGCTCGGCCTACGCCGACCCGAAGCGGGGCGACCCGAAGCTGGTGGTGGTGGACCTCGTGCCCCGGGGCCGCTTCAAGCGGGCGGTCACGCTCGACGAGATCAAGTCGCTCGCCCTCTTCAACGACAGCCCCCTCGTGCGGCAGGGCCGTCTCTCCGTGGTGCCCCTGACCGCGGGCCAGTGGAAGGCCCTCACCGCGCGGGGAGAGGCGTGAGCGAGCGGGTGGTCGTGCTCTCGACGGTGGGCTCGGCCGACGACGCGGAGCGCATCGCGGCCGCGCTGGTGGAGCGCCGCCTGGCTGCCTGCGTCAACGTCGTTGCCGGGGTGAGGTCGATCTACCGCTGGAAGGGACGCGTCGAGACGGAGGACGAGCGCCTGCTGGTCATCAAGACCCGCCGCGACCGGTTCGAGGCGGTGAAGGAAGCGCTCCTCGCGCTCCATCCCTACGAGCTTCCCGAGGCGATCGTCCTGACGATCGAGGCCGGTCACGCGCCCTACCTGGCCTGGCTCGACGAGTCGGTGACGACCTAGACGTTGCCTTTCAACGCAGAGGTCGCAGAGGAAGAAACAGAGAGGACGCAGAGACGGAGGAAATCAGCGGAACGGAAGGAGGGCCTACTTGGATCCTTCTCCGCGACCTCTCCGTTTCTCTCTGCGTCCTCCGCGTTTAGAGGCGCAAGGCTAGACCTTCGTCAGGCCGCGTTGCAGGTCGGCGATCAAGTCATCCGCGTCCTCGCATCCGACGCTGATCCGCACCAGGCCGTCGCCGATGCCGAGCGCTTCGCGCTCGGCCGGCGAGTAGCCGGCGTGGGTCATGGTGGCCGGATGCGAGATGAGCGTCTCGATCCCGCCCAGGCTCTCGCCGAGCGAGCAGAGGCGCAAGGCCGGGAGAAACCGTCCCGCCGCCTCCCGTGTGCCGAGGTCGAAGGAGATCATGGCTCCGAAGCCGGTCGCCTGCCGCCGATGGACCTCGTGGCCGGGGTGGTCGGGAAAGCCGGGCCAGTAGACCTTCTTCACCCCGGGCTGGCCGCGCAAGAACTCGGCCACCACCTTGCCGTTCTCCTCGTGCCGGGGCATGCGCAGGGCGAGCGTCTTGGTGCCGCGGAGGACCAGCCACGCATCGAAGGGAGACAGGATGGCGCCCGCCGCGTTCTGGTAGTACTGCAGCCACTCGGCGTGGTGGGGATCCCTGACCACCGCCACCCCGCCCACGCTGTCGGAGTGCCCGTTCAGGAACTTCGTCGTGGAGTGGACCACCACGTTCGCACCGAGGGCCAGCGGCCGCTGGAAGAAGGGGCTCATGAACGTGTTGTCCACCACCAGCAACGCGCCCTGCCGGCGGGCGATCGCGGCCAGGGCGGCGATGTCGCAGACCTTCATCAACGGGTTGGTCGGGGTCTCGATCCATAGCATGTCGAAGCGGCCGCCGCGCGCCTCGAGCCGCCCGGGGTCGCTCGCGTCGAGGAAGGTGAAGTCGACGCCGTAGCGGGCGAGGACCTTGGTGAAGAGACGGTGCGTGCCGCCGTAGACGTTGTCGGAGACCACCACCCGCTGGCCGGTCTTCAGGAGCGACAGCACGGCGTGGGTGGCGGCCATGCCCGACGCGTAACAGTAGGCGTCGGCGCCGCCCTCGAGGGCGGCCAGGTTCTTCTCGAGGGCCCGCCGGGTCGGGTTCTGGGTCCGGGCGTACTCGTAGCCCTTGTGCTTGCCGATCCCCTCCTGGACGTAGGTCGCCGTCTGGTAGATGGGCGTCACGATCGCCCCCGTGGTGGGATCCGGCTCCTGCCCGGCATGGATGCAGTCCGTCGCGAAGCCCATGTGCCCTCCTGGGGAAGGACCATTGTAGTCGGCCGGAGCGAGGGGCTCTTAACGCAGAGGACGCGGAGAACGAACGGAGAGGACGCGGAGGGGGCATAGGAACAAAACGAAAAGGATGGTCGGGCGCGGAGGGAACGCTCGCCTACCTTTCTTTTCTTCTCTGCGTCCTCTCCGTTCTCCTCTGCGTTCTCCGCGTTAAAAGGCCGGTCGTCGACTAGGCGACGACGAGGGCGT
>QHVM01000066.1:44186-71815 GCA_003223555.1 Acidobacteriota bacterium
GAGCGGCGGTCCTCGTCGAAGAGCAACAGGGTGCTGGCGGCGGAGGTGTTTCCGTAGTGGCCGACGTTGGTGGGGACACGCTCCACGGGCAGGCGCATCTGGCGCGCGGTGCGCTCGACGGCGATCCGGTTGGCCTGGTGGAAGTACCAGCGCTTGATCTTGTCGACGTCGAAGGCCTCGCCGACGACGGGCTGGATCCGGGTCGGCCAGTCTTCGACCATCTTTTCGAAGGTCCGGCAGAGGATGGGGGTGAAGGAGCGGCCCACCGTCTGGGCCTCCATGAGGAAGAGGTGGTCGGTGAGGTTGTCGGCGCAGGTCGGATGGAATCCGCCCCCCACGTCGTAGCGGACGATGGCGAGGTCGGGCTGCGTCTCGTACCAGGTGTGGACCAGGCCCCGGTCCCCCCTCTTCGTGCTCGAGCGCAGCACGAGCGCGCCGGCGCCGTCCCCGAAGAGGGCCGGGCTCAGCCACGCCCAGGGGTAGCGGCCCTGCATGTAGAAGGGGATGGTGTCGCGGGTCAGGTAGCTGCTGGAGCAGTTGCTGGCCACGAGGAGGACGATGCCGTCCTCTCCGCAGGCGGCCAGCTCGCTGCGGGCGGAGTGGAAGGCGGGGGCCAGTCCCGCGCAGCCGAGGTTGTGGTACATGAGGTGGGCGTCGCGGCGCAGCCCCAGCTCGCGGGTCATGAAACGCAGGTGGTCGTTGAAGTAGAGGGTGTCGGGCGTGCACGAGACGTGCACGAGGCCGTCGACGTCCAGGGCCTCCAGCCCCGCGTCCTCCAGCGCCCGCCGCGCCGCCCGCACCGCGAGGTCGCCGTCGTAGATCCCGCCCTCGGCGCGCGGCCGCTTGAGCGCGGTCCTCATGTCGAGATCGAAGGAGCGGGTCGAGATCCCCAGGTTCCGCTCCAGCCAATCCGATTGGACGGGCCTGCCGTTGGGCTTGGTGGGCCGGAGCCACGCGAGCACCTCGTCGTTGCGCACGAGTGGCTTGCAGACGAACGAGCCGGAGCCCGCGATGAACGACGGACCGCTCACCTCAGATCCTCTGGCCGCGCCACCGTCGCCGCCAGTCGCGATCGGATGGAAGCGGCCCCTGATTGCTGTGCGCCCTTATTACACGCTTTTCAGAAAGCAATCAAGGGCTATGTCAGGCCTGAGTCAGAAATCAGTGATTTCGAATCAGAGATTCTCGAACACGCCCTTGCCGAGGTATCGCTCGAAGCCGTCGGCGAAGACCGTCACCACCGCCGCCGACGGGGGAAGCGTGCGGGCCACGTCCCGGGCGGCGTGCGCGGCGGCGCCGGAAGAGCCACCGACGAGCAGGCCCTCGCTTCGAGCCAGCTCCCGCACGGCGGTGAAGGAGTCATCGTCGCTCACCGTGCGCACCTCGTCGACGAGCGATCGGTCGAGGGCGCCCGGCCAGAAGGAGTTTCCGATCCCCTCGACCTTGTGCGGTCCGGGCGGCCCGCCGCCCCAGATGGATCCCTGCGGCTCCACGAGCACGGCCCGCGTGGCCGGCGCGCGCTCCTTGAAATAGCGGGCCAGGCCGGTGAAGGTTCCCCCGGTACCGGCCCCGATGACGACCGCCTCCGGGCACCGGCCGAGCTGCTCCTCGACCTCGACCGCCGTCGTGCGGTAGTGGAACTCGGGGTTGGCCGGGTTCTCGAACTGCTGGGGCACGAACGCGTTGGGCAAGGATGCCGCGATCTCGGTCGCCTTCGCGATCGCGCCCTGGATCCCCGCCTCGGTGGAGGTCAGGATCACCTCGGCGCCCAGCACCTTCATGACCGCCGTCTTGGGGCCCACGAACTTCTCGGGGACGACCAGGATCACCCGGTAGCCCCGGCTGATGCCGATGAGCGCGAGCCCCACGCCGGTGTTGCCGGCGGTCGGCTCGACGATCGTCGCCCCCGGCCGGAGACGGCCCTCGGCCTCGGCGGCGTCCACCATCCCGAGCGCGGCCCGGTCCTTGACGCTGCCCCCCGGGTTCAAGAACTCGAGCTTGGCGTAGATCCCCGGCCCGTCCCGCGAGCCGTAGCGGTTCAGCCGCAGCAGCGGCGTCGCCCCCACCAGCTCGAGGACGTTCTGGACGAGGGGCGGGGCGGCGGTCGGGGCGGGGCCCGGCGCGGCTGGCTTGCGGTACGCCAAGCGAGGTCGGCTCAGGCCGAGCGGCCGGTGCGGCTCAGGAACTCGCCGCACTCCTGCGACTGCAGCGGCCGGCTGAAGAGATAGCCCTGCATCCGGTCGCAGTGCCGGGCGGCCAGGAAGGCGAGCTGCTCCTGCGTCTCGACGCCCTCCGCCACCACCCGGAGCTTGAGGGTGTGGGCGAGGGCGATGACGGCGGTGGCGATGGCGGCGTCGTCGGGGTCGCTCGTGATGTCGCGGACGAAGGACTGGTCGATCTTCAGGGTGTCGATCGGCAGCCGCTTCAGGTAGTTGAGCGAGGAGTAGCCGATGCCGAAGTCGTCGATCGAGATCCGCACCCCCAGCGCCTTCAGCTCGCGCAGCGTGTGGATCGTGCCCTCGGCGTTCTGCATCGCGTTGGTCTCGGTGATCTCCAGGTCGAGGCAGCGCGGCGCCAGGCCCGTCTCTTCCAGCGCGCGCTTGACCTGGGCCACCAGGTCGGGCTGCTGGAACTGGCGGGCCGACAGGTTGATGGCGATCGAGAGATGGGGATGGCCCAGCTCCTGCCATGCCCGGGCCCACCCGCAGGCCGTGCGCAGCACCCAGGGCCCGATGGGCAGGATGAGGCCGGTGACCTCGGCCAGCGGGATGAACTCCGATGGGAGCAGGATACCTCGCTCGGGATGGCGCCAGCGCAGGAGGGCCTCCACCCCGTGGACCCGCCCGGTGCCGAGGTCGAGCAGGGGCTGGTAGTAGAGCTCCAGCTCGTCGCGGGCCAGGGCCTTGCGCAGGCTGTTCTCGAGGGCCAGGCGCTCGACCGCGGTGGCGTTCATGGCCGAGGTGTAGAGCTGGTAGTTGTCGCGGCCCTGCTCCTTGGCGCGATACATGGCGGTGTCGGCGTTCTTGATGAGCGTCTCGGCGTCGGCGCCGTCGTCCGGGTACAGGCTGATGCCCATGCTGGCCGTCACGTACAGCTCGCGCCCCTCGAGACGGAAGGGCAGCTTCAGCGAGTCGAGGATCTTCTCCGCCACCTTGGCCACGTCCTCGGTGCGGTTCAGGGCGGGCAGGAGCAGGATGAACTCGTCCCCCCCCAGCCGGGCCACGGTGTCTCCCTCGCGCACCGAGGACTGCAGCCGTCGGGCCACCCCCTGCAGCAGCCGGTCGCCCAGGCTGTGGCCGAGCGAGTCGTTGATGACCTTGAACCGGTCGACGTCGAGGAAGAAGATGGCCAGCCGGTAGGCCTGGCGGTGGGCCTGGGCGACCGCCACCGACAGCCGGTCGTTGAAGAGCAGCCGGTTGGGCAGGCCGGTCAGCGCATCGTGGTAGGCGAGGTTCTTGATCTGTTCCTCGGCCTCCTTGCGCTTGGTGATGTCGAAGGCGGTCCCGAGCACGGCGGGCCGCCCGGCCACGTCGATCACCGCCGCCGAGAAGTCGACCCAGCGCTCCTCGCCGTCCTTGCGGATGATCTTGAACTGGTATCCCATCGGGGCCTCGTCCCCGCGCAGGCGGGCGAGGCCGCGGCCCCGGATGAGGTCCTTGTAGTCGGGATGGACCATGTCCCACAGGTTCATGGACTCCAGCTCCTCCCGGGCGTACCCGGTGAGGGCGGCCATGGAGGCGTTGGCGTAGATGAAGCCGGCCCCCTGATAGATGAAGATGGCGCTCGGCGCGGTCTCGGCCAGGGTGCGGAAACGCGTCTCGCTCTCGCGGAGCGCTTCGGCCGCCCGCTTGCGGTCGATGGCGGCCGCCACGTGCTGGGAGACGAAGGTGAGCAGGTCGCGGTCGGTCTCCCCGTAACGCAAGCTCTCGGTATAGCTCTGGACCGCGAGCACGCCGAATGTCTTTTCGCCCCGCTTCAGGGGCACTCCCAGCCAGTCCACGGAGGGACCGCCGATGAGGTCGGTCTCTCCCTTGGCCACCAGCTCGGCGAAGGCCTGGGGGCTGGCCAGCAGCGGCTCCCCGGTTCGCAGCACGTACTCGGTGAGGCCCTTTCCCGGTCGCTTGGGGAGAGGCGTGGGGTCCATCTCGTCCACGAAGTACGGGAAGCTGAGGCTGTCGGCGGCCTCGTCGTAGAGGGCGATGTAGAAGTTCCGCGCGTACATCAGCTCGCCCACGATGCCGTGGATCTGCTCGTAGAAGGCGTCCACGTCCTCCACCGCGCTGGCGGTCTGGGCGATGCGGTACAGGACGGCCTGGAGCTTCTCGGACCGCTTGCGCTCGGTGATGTCGCGGATGATGACCTGGATGGCGGGCGCGTTCTGGAAGGTGAAGGGCATGGTCCCCACCTCCACCTCCAGGGGCGAGCCGTCCTTGCGGACGAACTTCTCCTCGATGAAGGGCACCGCCTTGCCGACCAGGATGGTCTTCATCCGATCCGCGGCGAAGGGCCGGCTGGCCGGATGCACGAACTCGATGGCGAGCTTGCCCAGGACCTCCTCCACCTGGTAGCCGAGCATCCGGGCCCCGGCCGGGTTGCAGAAGACGAGCCGGCCCTCGCGGTGGATGGCGATGCCGTCCGGCGACAGCTCGACCAGGTGGCGGTACCGCTCCTCGCTCTCGCGTAGCGCCTCTTCGGCCTGGCGGCGCTCGCTGACGTCGATGACCACGCCCCGGAAGCCGGCCGGCACGTTCCGGCCGTCCCGCACGAGGGACACCGACGCGCTCACGTAGCGGGGCGCGCCGCCCTTGCGCCGGATCTTCCAGTCCACGTAGCCGACCGGCTGGCCGGTGACGTGGACGCCCTTGAAGAGCCGGTAGATCTCCCGCACGCTCTTGCGGTCGATGAACCGGCGGGCGTTCATGCCGTGGATCTCCTCCGCGCGGTAGCCCAGGATCCGGCCCAGGGCCTCGTTGAAGAAGGTCAGCCGACCCCCCAGGTCCACCTCGTAGTAGCCCTCGGCGATCCCGGCCAGGATCTCCCGGTACTTCTCCTCGCTCTGCCGGAGCGCCTCCTCCGCCTGGCGCCGCTCGGTGACGTCCCGGAAGCTCCACACCCGTCCCACCGGCGCCCCGTCGAGCCGCTGGGGCATGGAGTAGCGCTCGAGCATCCGGCCGTCCTTGAACTCGAGGATGTCGAAGCTCTGGGCGTCCGGATCGGCGTCGAGGTCCTTGAGCCGGCCCATGAAGTGATAGGGGTCCTTCAGCTGGTCGAGGATGTGTTGCAGGGCCCGAGCGTCGTCCTTGCTCTCCATCACCTCGGGCGGGATGCGCCACATCTGCGCGAAGCGCTGGTTCGCGGAGAGGATCCGGCCCTGGGCGTTCATGACCAGGATCCCATCGGCAGTGGACTCGAAGGTGGATTGGAGCAGCGAGATGGTCCGGTTCAGCTCCGTCTCCGCCTCGTGCCGCTCGCTGACGTCGTGGACGACCGAGTACAGCAGGATCCGGCCCTCCATCTCGACCGGGCCCGTCTCGACCTCCACGTTGCGGATCTGCCCCGAGGCCAGGCGCTGCGGGAAGCGGAAGCGGGTCTGGGCCCCGCTGGCCGCGCGGGCCAGCGCGTCCGTCACCTCCGCGGGGGAGAGAGCGTTGATCTCGGAGATCCGGCGGGCGGTCAGCTCGTCGCGGGAGTATCCGTAAAAGCGGCAAGCGGCCGGATTGGCATCGACGATGCGGCCGCTGGCCGGATCGATGAGGAGCTGGACGGTGTGATTGCGCTCGAAGATCTGGCGGTAGAGGTCGTCTCCCGCAGCAACGCCCTGCGGGGGCGCGACCGGCCGCCCGCTGAAGCCTCTCACGCCCCGAACCTCCGCCAAGGCCCTCAAGTGTACGCCAATACGGCTCGGCCTCCTCCGGCGCGCTTTCCGTGTCGAGCCGCCCACATCATCCGTCTCCCGGCGGCACGTCGGCCCCGCCGCGGGAGGTCCCATCTCCAACGATCACGGGCTGGGGGCCGCTGGCAGTCGTCTTGCTGTCACGCGCGACGACGGTAGACTGCCTGGCGGCCGAGGACCGGCGCTTCTTCCATCACCCCGGAGTGGACCCGCTCGCCCTGCTGCGCGCCGGCTGGCACGACCTGCGGGCGGGGCGGATGATCGAAGGCGGCTCGACGCTCACCCAGCAGACGGCAAAGGTGCTCATGGACCGCCCGCGCAGCATCGCCGGCAAGCTGCGCGAGATGGTCCTGGCGCTGCGGCTCGAGCACCGTCTGGGCAAGCGGCAGATCCTCGCCCTCTACCTGAGCGTCGCACCTTACGGCAACCAGCGGGTGGGCGCGGAGGCGGCCAGCCGTGCGTACTTCGGCGGCCCGGCGGACAGCCTGACCGCCGCCCAGGCCGCGTTCCTGGCTGGCCTGCCGCAGCGCCCGTCGGTTCTCGACCCTACCGCAACTTCGAAGCCGCACGGAGCCGGCAGGGGTGGGTCCTGGCCCGGATGGCCGAGGAGGGCTACCTCACGCGTGATGAGCTGGCCCGCGCCCGGGCGGAGCGCCTGCGGCTCGTCCGCGACCCCGTCGCCTTCACCGCCCCTCACTTCGTCGAGCGGGTCCGGGCCTCGTTGCCGCGGCCGTTGCCGAGGCGGGTCGAGACGACCCTCGACGCCGCGCTGCAGGCGGAGGTGCAGGGGATCATCGGGCGACCCGCGCGAGCCCGCCCGCAACGAGGACACCCGTGAAGGCTTGCGCATCGTGAACCCTCCCGCCGGCGCCACCTATCTGCGAGATCCCACGCTGCGTGACGCGTTCCAGACGCTGCCTCTGCGCGCCGTCACCGCGGCGAGATCCCGCCTGGAGTGGGAGGTGGACGGTCGCGCGGTGGGCAGCGTGCCGGCGGAGTCGGCGGTGCGGTGGCCGCTCACCCCGGGACGCCACGTGGTCTCCGTCCGGGACGGGCGCGGCCGCCGCGACGAGGCGGAGATACTGGTGAAATGACCGTGGGCAGCTTCGCGGAAGACCTTCGCTATTCGCTCCGCTGGCGGGTCCATCGATCCGGCCTGACGATGGCCATCGTCCTGATCCCGTGCCGCACGGGTCGACGCTACCGTCGCGTTGCGCTGCGAGTAGGCGCGAGCGCTTTATTGAGGACGGACCCCGTGGCCTGGGCCGGGGGATCCAGGCCGAGCAGCGCGGCCAGGGTCGGGGCCACATCGATCTCGCGGATCGGGCCGAGGTCGACGCCGGCCGCCACGCCGGCGCCTGCGACCACGAAGCCGGCCTGCATCTCGCTTCGCTGGGGGTCCAGGCCGTGCACGCCCCGCGGGGGAACGTCTTCGATGGCCGGGCCGGCGGGGGAGGCGGAAAGGTCGTAGCCAGGCCGGACGGACAGGTAGAGGTCCCCGCCGCCCGCCCCTCCGAAGGAGGGCTCTCGTCCGGGCGCGCGCGCATCGAGCAGCTCGAGCACGACCGGATCTCCGCTCGCCGGATCGTGCACGGCGCGCAGCGCGGCCGCGACCGCGGCCCGGACGCCCTCTTCTTCTTCCGGGCTCACGGTGCCTCCCGGGCGGGACTTCCGGTTCAGCAGGATGAAGCCGGAGTTGCCCGGAAAGTAGATCGCCTTCGTCCGGGTGAGATCGACGGCGCCGCGGCCGTCGACGGCGAGGAGGCCGGCCTGGGCGAGCGCGACGTTGGGGCGGAGCAGGCGGGACGCGCTGGCCATGCCGTGGTCGCCGGCGACCGCCACGACCGTCCGCTCGTCCGCTCGGGACACGAGGCGACCGACGTAGTCGTCCGCCACCTTCAGCACCTCGTCGAGGAAGCCGCGCAGGCGCGCCGCGACCGCTGCGTCGTGGCCCGGCCGGGAACGGTCGAGGTAGCCACGCCAGAGATGGAGCGCCTCGTCCGGATACGGCAGGTAGGTGACGAGCAGGTCCCGCGCGGTGTGGTCGAGGGCGAAGTCGGCCAGCCGCGCGAACTGGCGGGCGACGAGGCCGACCGTCTCCAGGTAGCGGCGCTCGGCGGCTCCGTCTCCGCCCTTCCAGAGCGGCGGTCCCAGCTCGCCCCGCTCGTAGGCGCGCTCGGCGCCGTTGCCCACGAAGCCGCCCGTCGCCTCGTAGGCGGCGGCCTCCACGCGCGGCTTGCTCGAGCGAAGGAGGTGGAGGCCGGCGCGGTAGAGGAGGATGCGGGATCCCTCCGGCGACAGCTCGAAGAGGCGGAAGTACGCGGCGCCCTCCCCCCCCGCCACGCGCACGGTCAGACCCGCAAAGGCCGAAGGATCGGGCCCCCGCGCCGGCGCGGGCTTGAGCGTCACTCCACCCTTCGGGTCGCGGTCGAGGCCGAGGTAGAGCGTGTCGAACCCGTGCGCCGGATCGGCGGGATCGTCGTAGACGATGCCGTCGATGTGCGTTCCGCCCACGTCCAGGCCCAGCTCACGGACCTCTCCGTCGTGGGCCGGCAGCTCCCCGAGCCACTCACCGGCCGGACGCAGCGGCAGGTCCGACTCGGTGTACACGCGGCCGGGCGCCCGCAATCCCTCGTAGCCGTTCACGAGCGTCAGGGCGTGTCCATAGTTGCCGCCGAAGCGGCGCTCCTCGAGGAACGGAGCGAACGGGAAGCTCTGGGTGGCCGAGACGACGCTCGCGTCCAGCCCCTGGCGGGCCGCGGTCACCCAGATCGGCTCGGCCAGGAGGTGCGTCGACGTGTAGCCGTCCTCGGCGTCCAGGACCGAGCCCAGCGTGACGGCCACGTCGTTGCCGCCGATGCCGTTGCGGTCGCTCCAGGCGCCGGTGAAGAGGGCCGCGTGCCCGGGGGCCGTCTTGGCCGGCAGGGTGGAGAGGACCCCGGTGGCGGCCGCCCCCCGCTCGCGCAGCCGGGCCACGCTCGGCATGATGCCGCGCCTCACCGCGTCGTCGAGCACGTCGGCCGCGGAGCCGTCGAGGCTGATCAGGATCGCCCGCGACTGCCGGCGGACATAGGGGAAGCGGAAGGAGGCGTCGACGGCGGGCCGGCCCGCCTCGTCCCAGGCCGAGAGCCACAGCGAGGCGATGTCGGTGGCGGAGGCGGCCAGCCGGGCCCGCAGGGTGCGGCCGTGGCGCTCGTAGAGCTTGGAATAATAGAGGTTACCGTAACGGTCGTCGTAGGGCGTCTCGGCCAGGTCCTGCGGCCCGGCCGACTCGCGGTCGGCGGCGAAGGCGCCCTCCGCGCGCGAGAACGAGTCGAGCAGGGCGTCGAAGATGAATGCCACCGGGTCGGCGACGCGATGCGCGGCGGCCGGTCGCACGTCGGCTTCCAGCTGGCGCTCGTAGCGCTCCACCATGTCGCTCTCCCAGCGGTTGTGGAAGCCGGCCTGGCCGGTGAGCTGGCCGTCGTAGTTCACCACCGCGTGCAGTGGCACGTGCGCGTCTCCCGTGTAGTGGCTGAGGACGGCGGCCATGGTCAGGGTCCTCGCGGGATCGGCGGCCCGGAACGCGGCCACCAGGTCGCGGTAGGCCTCGCCGACCCGCCACGGCAGCCGGCCCTTCTCCATGGCCTCGGCGCCGTGCCGGGCCAGGTGCTCGGCCTCGCTCCGCGGGATGTCGGGGAAGGGGAAGGCCCCGAAGGCGTCCATATCCAGGAAGTGGTTGGGGCCCTCCCCCGGCTGGCCCGCGGCCCGCCACAGGTCCGGATCGATGGCGTGCTCGACGACGAAAGCGGCGTTGGCCTCGAAGAGCGGCCGCAGAGCTGGCGGCAAGAGCGGAATGGCCTTGGCCGTGACCATGCGGTGGGCGGTGAAGCCCCAGGCGGCGGCGGGACGGGCGCTGAGCGGGAAGAGCAGCAGCGCCGCGCACGCCAGCGAGCGCGGGGCGCGGCCGGCGCCGGGGGCGGGGCGGCGGCGGGAAGGCAAGCGCTAGCGGAGGTGGACGGTCAGGGCGACCGGGCGGCCGTTGCGCACGACGACGGCGTGGATGTCGCTCTCGGACTGCAGCCGCGGCCAGAGCCCGATGAGGGTGGCCAGGCTGTCGATGGGCACGTCGTTGATGCTGGTGAGGACGTCGCCGGGGCGCAGCCCCGCGTCGGTGAGCAGCGTTCCTTCCGGCAGGCGGGTCAGCGTGAAGCCCGCGACCTGGCCCGACTCCGTCACCGGCATCAGCGTCGTCTCGGCCAGGATCCGGGGCACCTCCTGCCCGAGCCTCCGCTCCATCTCGCGGCGCTCCATCGAGCGGGCCGGCGTCGTGGGGTCTTCCGGCACCGCAGCGGAAGCCGCCGCGGTCGGCGCGGCCGGAGCGGGCGGGGGCGTGACGCCGGACAGCCGGACCTCCACCCGTTCGCCGTCGAAGTCGAGCGAGACGAGTCCGGGGACGATCGCCGTCACCCGGCCTCCGAAAGCGGCCTCGCCGAGGCCGACCACGCGCTCCCGCCCTCCCGCGTGCAGGATGGCCACGCACGCGTCGGGCCGTCGGCCGACGATGATCCCGACCGCGGCGAGGTCGGCGGGCGCGGCGAGCATGGCCAGCAGGAGAAGCGGTCCCATGTCGTCGATTTGAAACCCAGCACCCCCATCGTGTCAACGACGGGCCGGAAGCGCGTGCTATAGTCCGGCCGGTCAGGCCGCCCCGTTGAACTCCCCTCGCCGCCTCGTCCTGCCGCAGGCGACTCCCCCGGCGGCGCGCCACGCCGACCGCGTCCGCGGCTTCCTTCTCCACACCTGGCGCGGCCGCATCCTGCTCGCCGCCGTCGCGGTCTTCGCCCTCGACCAGGCGGGCGTTCGCCTGCCCGAGTTGCTGCCGCTCTGCGCCGTCGTCGTCCTCGTGCTCTTCGGCCTCGTGGGCCTGGCCCGGCTCGCCCGCTGGGCGGTCCGGCGCCTCATGTGGCGCATCCGGACGAAGATGCTCGTGTCGTACCTGTTCATCGCCGTCGTCCCCCTCGTCCTCCTGACCGGCTTCTTCCTGCTCGCCGGCTTCCTGGGCCTGTCGCTGGTCGCCTCGTACATGGTCTCCTCGCAGGTGGAGCGCTCGGCGCAGGACCTGCGCACCCTGGCCCGGGCGACGCTGGCCGGCCTGCATCCCGAGGACCCGCGACTCAGCCAGGCGCTGGCCGACCGGCTTTCGCCGGCGCGCAGCCTGCACCCGAGCCTGGAGTGGGCGCTCGTGCGCGACGGCCGGCCGCTCGTCACGCAGGGCGCGGCGCCGAAGACGCTGCCCGGATGGCTGCCGGGTCCCGGCTTCGCGGGCGTGGTCGAGGACGAGCAGCGGGAGGTTCTTCGGGGGTTGTGGGCCCAGGGGGGATCGTTCCTGGTCCTCGACGTGCCGCTGGACGACGCGTTCTTCTCCCGTCTCGAGGCGAGCACCGGAATCGCGGTCATCGCTTCCGGCAAGGACTTCAGGAAGAGGCGGGGAGCGGACCGGAATGTCGAAGTCTCACCCGAGGCCGAGCGGGCGATCGAGGCCCGGCTGGGCCGCTCGGGCGGCGTGCCGAACGTTTCCGCGGTCGAGCGCACGCGGTGGGACACGGGCCAGAAGGACTTCATGGGCCTCTTCATCCGCTACCAGCCCGCCGAGCTGCTCCGCCGGCTGTCTCCCGGCTCGCTCGACATGGGCGACGTGTTCGTGAAGGCGATGGCGATCGTGGGCGGCGCGTTCCTGGTCGTGTACGGCGGAGCCCTGCTCGTCGGCGTGCTGCTGGCCCGCTCCATCACCCGCAGCGTCCATGCGCTCTCCGTGGGGACGGATCGCCTCCGCCAGGGCGACTTCACCGCCTCCATCCCGATCCGGACCCGCGACCAGCTCGGCGAGCTGGCCGAGTCGTTCAACATGATGGCCCGCGGGATGGAGGACCTGCTGCGCGAACAGGCCGAGAAGCAGCGGCTGGAAGAGGAGCTGCGGATCGCCCGCCAGATCCAGATGAGCCTGCTCCCGCAGGAGGCGGTCAGCCATCCCGGGCTGCGCATCGCCGCATTGTGCCTGCCCGCCACCGAGGTGGGGGGCGACTACTACGACCTGCTGCCGCTCTCGGAGAGCCGGCTGGCCGTGATCGTCGCCGACGTGTCCGGCAAGGGCACCTCCGCCGCCCTCTACATGGCGGAGCTGAAGGGCCTCGCGCTGTCGCTGTCGCGCATCCACGAGTCACCGGCCCGGCTGCTGATCGAGGCCAACCGCATCCTGGCCGCCAACATGGACCCGCGCTCCTTCGTGACGATGACCTACGCGATCGTGGACACCGCCGAGCGCACCATGCGCTACGCGCGGGCCGGGCACAACCCGATCCTCCATCTCGAGGCCGCCACCGGCCGCACCCGCGTGCTGGCCCCGGCCGGTCTCGGCCTGGGGATGGACGCCGGGGGGCGGTTCGAGGAGATCCTGGAGGAGGCGGTGGTGCCCCTCTGCAGCGGCGACGTCTTCCTGTTCTTCACCGACGGCCTCACCGAGGCGATGAACGAGGAATCGGAGCTGTTCGGCGAGTCCCGGCTGCGCGAGATCCTGGAGCGCGGCGCGGCCGGCGACGGAGCGCCGGTGGCCGAGCTGAAGGATCGCATCCTGTCCGAGATCCGCGGCTTCGTCGGCGACGTGGCCCCCCAGGACGACCTGACCCTCGTCATACTCAAGGTCGTATGAGCCTGGTCTTGCGCGGCGGGCGGATCTGGGCCGGGAAAGGACTGCCCGCGGCCACTGCCCTGGCCGTGCGGGACGGCCGGGTGGCGGCCATTGGCGGCGACGACGCCGTCTCGGGCTTCGCCGGCGAGGGGACGCGGACCGTCGAGCTGCGCGGCCGCCTGGTGGTGCCGGGCTTCAACGACGCCCACGTCCATTTCCTGGAAGGCGGCTTCGGCCTGCTCTCGGTCGACCTGCGCGGCGCGTGCGACGAGGCGGAGCTGGCCGCACGCCTGGGCGCGCAGGCCCGGAGGCTTCCCCCGGGAGCGTGGATCACCAACGGAAGCTGGGACCACGAGGCCTGGCCTTCCCGCTCCCTGCCCACCCGGTGGCCCATCGACGGGGTGACCCCCGACCATCCGGTGTTCGTCAAGCGCCTCGACGGCCACATGGCGCTCGTCAACTCGCTGGCCCTCCGCCGGGCCGGCATCGGTCGCCAGACCCCCGATCCGGCCGGGGGGGTGATCGAGCGCAACCGGGAGGGGGAGCCCACCGGCATCCTCAAGGACAACGCGCTCGAGCTCGCGGAGCGCGCGATGCCTCCGCCCTCCCGGGAGGCGAACAAGGCCGCCGCCCGCGCGGCGCTCCGCGAAGCGGCCCGCCTGGGGGTCACCACGGTCCAGGACAACTCGCCGATCGACGCGCTGCCGACCTACCAGGACCTGCGCGCGGCGGGCGAGCTGACCGCCCGGATCGACGTGTGGCGGCCGATCGCGGTCCGGTCGGCCCTGGAGGAGGCCGGCGTCCGGACGGGCCTGGGCGACGAATGGATACGCCTGGGCGCGCTCAAGATCATGGCCGACGGGTCTTTCGGCGCCGGCACCGCCGCCCTCGAGGCGCCCTACGACGACCATCCCGAGAGCGCCGGGTTGCTTCTCCATCCGGAAGCGGAGCTGAGGGAGATGATCCGGGCCGCGGACGCAGCCGGCTTCCAGCTCGCCGTGCACGCGATCGGGGACCGGGCCAGCCGGCTCGTGCTTGACGCCTACGAGAGCGCGGCCCGCGTCCATGGCCCGCGGGACCGCCGCTTCCGTATCGAGCACGCCCAGATGGTGAGCCGCCCGGACCTGTCCCGGTACCGCGCCCTCGGCGTCATCGCCTCCGTGCAGCCCTCGCACGCCATCGACGACCTTCGCTTCGCGGAAGCGCGCGTGGGAAGGGAGCGCGCCCGGCTCTGCTACAACGTCCGCTCGTTCCTGCAGGCGGGCATCCCGGTCGCGTTCGGCACCGACTGGTACGTCGAGCCGCTGGATCCCCGTGTCGGGCTCTATGCCGCGGTGGCCCGCGAGCGACCCGAAGGCGGTCCTCCGGGAGGCTGGCTGCCCGAGGAGAGGATCGGGCTCGAGGACGCCCTCGACCTCTACACCCGCGGCTCGGCCTATGCCGAGTTCGCCGAGCGGGAGAAGGGCACCCTGGAGGCCGGCAAGCTGGCCGACCTGGTCGTCTTCGCGGCCGACCTGATGTCGGGACCCCCGCGCGACATCCTCACCACGCCCGTGGACATGACCGTGGTCGGGGGGCGCGTCGTGTTCGAGCGGGAGCGGGCATGACGCCCGCGCGCGAGGCCCAGCTCCGTGCCCTCGAGGACCGGCTCGGCCATCGCTTCGAGGACCTGTCGGTGCTCGACCGCGCCCTCACCCACAGCAGCCGGGCCAACGAGGAGCCGGCGGCGGCCGGCCGCCACAACGAGCCCCTCGAGTTCCTCGGCGATTCCGTCATCGGCTTCGTCATGGCCGACCTGCTCCACCGCCGGGACCCCGACGGGCGCGAGGGCGCGAAGAGCAAGCTCCGGGGCCAGCTGGTCTCGGCCCGGAGCCTGGCCCGGCGGGCAGCCGAGCTGGGGCTGCCCGACCTCCTGCTGCTCGGCCGCGGGGAGGAGAAGACGGGCGGGCGGAAGAAGACGGCGCTCTGGGCCGACGCCTACGAGGCGGTCATCGCTGCGCTCTACCTCGACGGCGGTCTGGAAGCCGCCCATCGATTCGTGAGCGCCGAGTTCGCCGCCGACCTCGAGCGGCCGGCCATGCCGACCGAGGACCACAAGAGCACGCTGCAGGAGATCCTGCAGGCGCGCGGGGACCCGGTGCCGGAGTACGAGCTGGTGGCCGAGGAGGGCCCCGACCATCGCCGCCGCTTCCGCGTGCGCTGCCTGGTGCGCGGGGAGGCGCTGGCGGAAGGGGAGGGCTTCTCGAAGAAGCAGGCCCAGCAGGAAGCGGCCCGGAACGCGCTCGCCCGGCTGGCGGGCTGAGGGGGAGGAAATGCCCAACGTGGTCGTGCGGTCGCAGGAAGGGCTGCGGCAGGAGATCACGGCGGGACGCCACCGGCTCGTGTCCGACGAGCCCTCCGGAGCGGGC
The DNA here is from genome assembly GCA_003223555.1 of Acidobacteriota bacterium. Lineage (GTDB taxonomy): Bacteria > Acidobacteriota > Vicinamibacteria > Fen-336 > Fen-336 > AA32. The sequence goes on from QHVM01000066.1 coordinate 59,155, forward strand.
GGCTCGGACGCGGGCCCCGATCCCTACGCGCTGCTGCTGGCCGCGCTCGGCGCCTGCACGTCGATGACGCTGCGCCTTTACGCCCAGCGCAAGGGCTGGCCCCTCGAAGAGGTGACCGTCGAGCTGGACCATGCCAAGGTCCATGCCCGGGACTGCGCCGATTGCCAGGAGCCGACGGCGCTCATCGACCGCATCGAGCGCCGCATCCGCCTGCGGGGCCGGCTCGACGCCACCCAGGTCGCGCGGCTGGCCGAGATCGCTCGGCGTTGCCCGGTCCACAAGACGCTCATGGCTGGCGTGCGCGTGGCTGACGACGTTTCCCTGGCCGGCGGACCTGCCTAATGCCCGACGTGCAGCTCGCCTCCCTGGCGGTGGATGTCGTCGGCAGTGCCGCACACGGAGTCGGGCCCGCAGGAGAGGATCTCGTAGCGCGGTCCCTCGACCCGGAACAGGAAAGGCTGGCCCCAGCGGTCGAACGCCGGGTTGCGGTCCCGGGGCCGGATCCAGCGCCGGATGAACTCCTTGAACTCGTCGGCTTCGGGGTAGCGGGCGGTGGAGGCATACTCGGCGTCCACGGCGGCCGCGATCTCGCCCATCTCCATCTGGGTCCTCGCCGTTCCCCACCAGGCGTTGAGCCGGCCCACGATGTCGCGGAAGTGGCGGGCGTTGAAGTCGATGAGGAAGACCAGGAGGAGGATCGGAATCAGCTTCTTGAGGAAGCGGGCGCGGAAATGGGCCCGCTGGCGCCGGTAGCTCAGCTCCAGCAGCAGCCGGTAGAACAGGACCGACCACGGATGCGGCCGTGGCGGGGGCGGCTCCGCGGCGGGGCGTCCTACTCTATCCACCCGCCGCCCAGGCAGACGCCGGCGTCGTAGAACACGGCGGCCTGCCCGGGCGTGACCGCGCGCTGGGGCTGGTCGAACTCGACCGCGACGCGCCGCTCGGGCAGCGGCCGGAGCGTGGCCGCCGCTTCGGCGTGGCGATAGCGGATCTTGACGCGGGCTTGGAGGTCGGAGCCGGCGGGCGGGCCGGCGATCCAGTTGACGTCGCGCGCGGTCAGTCGCCTGGACTCCAGCTCCCTGGCCTCGCCGGCGACCACCGTGCGGGACTCCGGCCGCAGGGCCAATACATAAAGAGGACGGGAGCCCGAGACGCCCAGCCCCCGCCGCTGGCCGACCGTGAAGCGGTGGACCCCGTGGTGGCCGCCCAGGACGCGCCCGGAGCCGTCCACCACCGGCCCCGAGCGGTCCTCGGTCGGGGCGTGGCGATCGACGAAGGCCGCATAGTCCCCGTCGGGCACGAAGCAGATCTCCTGGCTCTCGGCCTTGCCGGCGGTCGGCAGGCCGCGCTCGGCGGCCATCCGGCGTACCTCGGCCTTCTCGAGATCGCCGACGGGAAACAGGGCCATGGCGAGCTGAGCCTGGGACAGGCCGAAGAGGAAGTAGGACTGGTCCTTGCCCGGGTCGCGGCCCTTGAGGAGTCGCCAGCGGCCCGTGACGGAGTCGAGGTCCTTGCGGGCGTAGTGGCCGGTCGCGAGCTGGTCCACGCCGAGGGCCCGCGTCTTGTCGACGAGGCTGGCGAACTTCACCTCGGTGTTGCACCGCGCGCAGGGGATGGGCGTGCGACCGGCGAGGTAGTCCCTCACGAAAGGCGACACCACGCCGTCGTGGAACGAGCGCTCCAGGTTCAGGACGTAGTGGGGGATGCCGAGGCGGCCGGCCACCGCCCGGGCGTCGTACAGGTCTTCGAGCGCGCAGCAGCGCCCGAAGGACGTTCCCGTCCCCTGGCTCTGATCGTGGAGCTGCATCGACACCCCCACGACCTCATGGCCCTGCTCCTTGAGAAGCGCCGCGGCCAGGGACGAGTCGACACCCCCTGACATCGCCACCACCACTCGCATCGCCAGAGTATAGCTGGGGGGGCGCTAGCGGCGCGCCCCCCAGACCCCCCCTCGCTACGCGCGAATGAATCGCGCGTCGTCGTTGAGCTGGGGGGCGCTAGCGGCGCGCCCCCCAGACCCCCCCTCGCTACGCGCGAATGAATCGCGCTTCGCTCGCAGCTATGGCTGAAAGCTACGGACCTCTCGGGGCCCTAACGCCGCTTCGCGGCCGCCCGCTGCAGCAGGTCCCAGGCGTGCCGGACGTGACGCTCCTCGGTGCGCAGGTTGCCGACCGCCAGGCGCAGGACCATGCGTCCGCCGAGCCTGGTGTGGGAGAGGTAGGCGTCCCCGCTGGCGTTCACGTCCTCCATCGTCTCGGCGTTGCGCCGGTCCTCCTCTTCGGCGCCTGTTCCGGGAAAGCGGGCGCGGAAGCACACCACCGACAGCGGGGACGGGGCGCTGACCTCGAAGTGCGGGTCCGCTTCCACCAGGGAGCGGAAGACCCGGGCCAGCCGGACGTGCTCGCGCAAGCGGGCCGCGATTCCCTCCGTGCCGAACGCGCGGATCACCATCCATAGCTTCAGGGCCCGGAAGCGTCGGCCCAGGCTCACGCCGTAGTCCATGAGGTTCGGCGCCACCGACTCCTCGGGGGTGCGCAGGTATTCGGGCAGGAGGCTGAAGGCTTCCCGCACGACCTCCGGCCGCCGGGTGTACAGCACGCTCAGGTCCACGGGCACGAACATCCATTTGTGCGGGTTCACCACGAGCGAGTCGGCCCGCTCGCATCCGGCGAGGATCCACCGCAGCTCCGGCACCACCGCCGCGCTGCCGGCGTAGGCGGTGTCCACATGGAGCCAGAGGCGCTCCTGCTCGCATATCTCGGCGATGGCGGGCACCGGATCGACGCTGGTGGTGGAGGTCGTCCCCACGGTGGCGGTCACCGCGAAGGGTGTCCATCCCGCGGCCCGGTCCTCGGCCACGATACGGGCCAGCGCGAGCGGATCCATCCGGTACTCGGCGTCGACGGGGACGCTCCGGTAGCCGTCCTGGCCGATGCCGAGCACGATACCCGCCTTCTCCACGGACGAATGGGCCTGCTCCGACGCGTACATGCGCAGGCGGGCCTGACCCACGAGGCCGCGCCGGCGCACGTCGAGCCCGCGGACCGCCTCCCGCGCCGCGGCCAGGGCCACCAGGGTCGACGTGGACGCCGTGTCCTGGATGACGCCGAAGAGGCCCTCCGGCAGCCCCAGCATCTGGCGCAGCCAGTCCAGGACGACCAGCTCCAGCTCGGTGGCGGCGGGAGCCGTCTTCCACAGCATCGCGTTCGCGTTGAAGGCCGCCGCCAAGGCTTCGGCCAGCACCGCCGGGCCGGGAGAGGAGTTCGCGAAGTAGGCGAAGAAACCGGGATGGTTCCAGTGGGTGAGGCCGGGCACGACGACCCGCTCGACGTCGGCCAGGATCGTCTCCAGGGGCTCGCTCCGGGAGGGCGGGGTCGCGGGCAACGCCTGCCGGATCTCGCCCGGGCGGACGCGGGAGAGAACGGGGTACCGCTCCGCGCCGTCGAGGTAGCGGGCGATCCAGTCGACCACCCGGTGCCCTTCGGCCTGGAATACCCCGGGGTCGACGTCACCCAGCCTCTTCAGCTCGTCGCGCTTCCCGGTGTCCTCGAGCCTGCCCACGCCCTTGTCTGCGCCCCCCGCGTGTTACTCGACGTCGGTGACGATGAACATCAAGACGTGGCTGCCGATGCGGAACTCCATGTGGTTGTTGAGGACGTGCTGCTGGATGCGGTCCAGCTCGATGAAGGTCCCGTTGGTGGACCCCAGGTCGCGCAGGGCCGCGTTCTCGCCCAGGATCTCCACCGCCGCGTGCTGACGCGACGCTTCGGCGTCGTCCAGGTTCAGGTCGGCTCCCGTGCGGCCGATGATCGTGCGGGTCTTGGTGATCTGGTGGATCTGTCCCGTCCCCGCCCCCTGGATGACGGCCAGGGAATATCGCTTGTCCTTGGGCAGCTCCAGGAGACCCATCTTGTGCAGGTCCTTGCCGGTGATCGTCTGGCCGCCCACGGGCTCGTCCCCCGGCACGGTGGCGCGCTTGGCGGTATCGGTGCCGGGCGCGGGCGGCGCGGGAGGCGGGACGACCGGAGGCCGGGTGCCCGGGGGCAGCGTCATGGCCGCCAGGAGCGGGTTCTCGATCTCGATCGTGGCCCCGCACTTCGCGCAGCGGGTCTTGGCCTTGGGCCGGTCGCCGAGCTTCGACTCGTCGAACTTGTAGCGAGACTGGCAGGCGGGGCAAACGATGATCATGCGGCCGCTCCTCTCGTCGCCGACCGACGCACAGCATAATACGAATGACGGACGCGATGGGTTATCTTGGATCCTCGACGAGGCAAAGGAGGTCGCGTGGACCGACAGGACGCTCTCTGGGGTAAGGACGACGAAGACGCCCTCGAGAAGGAGGACGAGGTCGACGACGACGACGACGAGGACGAGGACGAGGACGAAGAGGACGAGGAGGAAGAGGACGGCGACGAGGACGAAGACTGGGACGAGGACGAGGAGGACGACGAGGACGAGGAGGAGGACGAAGACGACGACGACGGGGACGAAGAAGAGGACGACGAAGAGGACGAAGAGGAGGAAGAGAAGTAGCCGCCGCGAATGGTGAAGCCATGAGCGCCCTGCCCGTCCCGCCCCGGCCGGAGTGGATCAAGGCGCGCGCCCCCCTGGGCGAGCGCTACGAGCGCCTGCGGGGAGTCATGCGTGACCTGGCCCTGCACACGGTGTGCGAAGAGGCGCGCTGTCCCAACATCGGGGACTGCTGGAACCGGGGCACCGCGACGTTCATGATCCTGGGCGACGTCTGCACCCGGGCCTGCGGTTTCTGCGCGGTGAAGACCGGCCTGCCCCGCCTGCCCCCCGATCCCCGGGAGGCCGAGCGGGTCGCGGAGGCCGCGGCCCGGATGGGCCTGCGCCACGCGGTGATCACCTCCGTGAACCGCGACGACCAGCGGGACGGAGGCGCCGGCGTGTTCGCCGAGTGCATCCGCAAGGTCCGCGAGCGCATCCCCGGCTGCACCGTCGAGGTCCTCGTCCCGGATTTCAAGGGGGACGCGGCGGCGCTACAGACGGTGATCGATGCCGCGCCGGACATCCTCAACCACAACACCGAGACCGTGCCCCGCCTCTACCGTCGGGTCCGTCCCGGCGCCCGCTTCGAGCGCTCGCTCGAGCTGCTCGGCCGGGCCCGGGCGGCCGGCCTCGTCACCAAGAGCGGGGTCATGGTCGGGCTCGGAGAGGAGGTGGAGGAGGTGCGGGAGACGGTCCGCCGCATCCGCGAGGCGGGGACCGACATCCTGACCGTCGGGCAGTACCTGCGCCCGAGCGCCGACCACCTGCCGATCGTGCGCTACTACACGCCGGCCGAGTTCGCCGAGATCAAGGTCTACGCCATCGGCCTCGGCTACCGCCACGTGGAGTCGGGACCCCTCGTGCGCTCGTCGTACCACGCCGAAGATCAAGTAGGCCGCTAGGCCTTCTTCGCGTAGACCCTGGCCATCCGGCGCTGCCTGTCCACCGCCTCGGCGACGATCTCCGCGGCCCGGTCGACCTGCTCGGCAGTGGTGGTCCGGCCCAGCGAGAAGCGCAGCGAGGCCTGGACGCGCTCCAGGGGGAGGCCCATGGCCCGGAGGACGTGGGAGGGCTCGACGGCTCCCGCGGCGCAGGCGGCTCCCGTCGAAACCGCCAACCCGGCCATGTCGAGGGCCATCACCAGGCTCTCGGCTTCCACTTCCGCGAAGGAGAGGTTCGTGGTGTTCGGCACTCGCGGCCCTTCGCCGTTGCGGAGCGCGCCCGGGAGGGCGAGCAGCCGCGCCTCGAGACGGTCGCGCAGGCCGGCCAGGCGGGCCGCCTCGCCCGCCATCTCCTCCCGCGCCAGCTCCGCCGCCCGTCCCAGGCCGACGATGCCGGCCACGTTCTCGGTACCCGCCCGGCGGTTGCGCTCCTGCGACCCGCCCCGGACGAAGGCCTTCAGCCGCGTGCCCCGCTTGACGTAGAGCGCGCCCACGCCCTTGGGCCCGTAGATCTTGTGCGCGGACAGGGCCAGGGTGTCGACGTCGAGGGCCCGCACGTCGACGGTGATCTTGCCCACCGCCTGCACCGCGTCGCAGTGCACGAGGGCGCCGTGCTCGCGAGCCACCCGCACCGCCTCGGCGACCGGCTCGACGATCCCGGTCTCGTTGTTGGCGAGCATCATCGCGACGAGGGCGGTGCGGGCGTCGGCCTTGGCCCGCAGGTCGTCGAGGTCCACGACCCCGCCCGCGCCCGCCCGCACCGATTCCACGGGCACGCCTTCTTCGGCCAGGGCCTTGGCGGTGTTCATCACCGCGTGGTGCTCGATCGTCGTGGTGACGATCTTGCGCCGGGGCTCGCGGGCGGCGGCGGCCGATCCGCGCAGGGCCGTGTTGTCCGCCTCGGTGCCGCTGGCGGTGAAGACGATCTCACCGGGGGAGGCGCCGATGAGGGAGGCGACCTGCTCCCGCGCGATGTCGACCGCCGCCCGGGCCTGCTGGCCGAACCAATGCAGGCTGGACGGGTTGCCGAAGCCCTCCCTCAGCACGGGCAGCATCGCTTCCAGCACCCGCGGATCGAGCGGCGTGGTCGCGTTGTGGTCGAGGTAGATGCGGCTCACGTCCCGATTGTAACCGCCTTTCCCGTATCGGCCGGCCACGAAGCTGAGGGGAAAGAGTCTGGAGTGGCCGTCTCGGCGTTAAGATCCCTGACGCGGATGCGCCCCATCGTCGCGCTGCTCACCGACTTCGGGAGCCAGGATCATTACGCGGGAGCGGTGCGGGGCGCGGTCCTGGCCGCGTGCCGGGAGGCGACGGTCGTGGACCTGACGCACGACGTGGCCCCGCACGACGTGATCGAGGCGGCCTTCGCGCTGGCCGCGGCCCGCGGAGCCTTTCCGGAGGGCACCACGTTCCTGGCCGTCGTGGATCCCGGCGTGGGCTCGGACCGGCGGGCCCTGGCCCTGGAGGTGGCCGGCCAGCGCTTCGTCGGGCCCGACAACGGCATCTTCACCTTCGTGCTGGACGAGCACGCCCCCGCGCGCATCCACGAGATCACCAATGCGGGCCTGTTCCGCGCTCGCGTCTCGGCCACGTTCCACGCCCGCGACATCTTCGGACCGGTCGCCGGACGGCTGGCCGCAGGCATGGCGCTCGAGGAGGTGGGGCCGCCGCTCGCCGACCCGATGAGGCTGGCCCTGGACGGCCCGCGGCCGGTCGGACCGGACCAGTGGGAAGCGACCGTGCTGCACGTGGATCGCTTCGGCAACCTCATCACCACCTTCGGCCACGACGACGTCGACGCCATGCTGTCCACGGTCCAGGGGGACCCGACCGAGCTGGTGGTCGTCGTGGAAGGCGCCGTTCTTCCCCTCGTGCGCACCTACTCCGACGTTGGCGAGGGAGAGGCGTGCGCCGTCCTCGGCAGCAGCGGACGGCTCGAGGTCTCGGTCAACCTCGGCAGCGCCGCCCGGCAGCTCGGGGCCGCGCGCGGAGCACCGGTTCGCGTGCGAAAGGCCTCCAGGGCCGGAGGATAGCCGGAGGCCGTGCTATCAGGCCGTGCTATCATCACCAGCCCTGCTCCGGGCGGGCGCGCGAGGGGGTCCATGCGGGACGTCGTCGTGGCGGGAGCGGTGCGGACGCCGATCGGGCGCTTCGGGGGCGCGCTTTCCACGATCACCCCGGCCCAGCTCGGCGCCGCGTCCGCGCAAGAAGCCCTGCGCCGCGCGGGCGTCGCGCCGAGCCAGGTGGACGACGTCCTCTTCGGCTGCGCGCGACAGGCCGGCGCCGGTCCCAACGTGGCCCGTCAGGTCGCCTGGCGCGCGGGCATCCCCCAGGAGGTCCCGGCCGCCACCGTCAACATGGCCTGCGCCAGCAGCCTCAAGGCGATCGATCTCGCGTACCGGGCCGTCCGGGACGGTGACGCGCACGTGGTGCTGGCCGGAGGTGTCGAGTCCATGAGCCGCGTGCCCTATCTGCTGCCCGGGGCGCGCTGGGGCTACCGCATGGGCGACCAGCCGCTCGTGGACGCCATGGTCCAGGACGGGTTCCTGTGCCCGCTGTCGGAGATGGTGATGGGAGAAACGGCCGAGCGCCTGGCCGAACAGTACCGGATCGGCCGCGAGGAGCAGGATGCCTTCGCCCTGCGCAGCCAGCAGCGAACGGCCCGCGCGCAGGCCGAGGGCCGCTTCGACGCCGAGATCGTGCCGCTGCGCGTGCCGGGGAAGAAAGGCGAGGACATCGTGAATCGCGACGAGCATCCGCGGCCGGATACGACCGCGGCCACGCTGGCGAGGCTTCCTCCCGTCTTCAAGCCCGATGGAGGCACCGTCACCGCCGGCAACTCGTCCGGCATCACCGACGGCGCGGCGGCGATGGTGGTGCTATCCGCGCAGCGGGCGGACGAGCTGGGCGTGAAGCCGATGGCCCGGCTGCTCGGCCTCTCCTCGGCGGGAGTCGATCCCTGCGTGATGGGGATCGGGGTGGTGCCCGCCGTGCGGCGGTTGAGCGAGAAGCTCTCCCTGCGCCTGGAGGACTTCGGCCTGGTGGAGCTGAACGAGGCCTTCGCCGCCCAGGTCGTCGCCTGCGACCGCGAGCTGCACCTCGATCCCGAGCGCCTGAACGTGAACGGGGGCGCCATCGCGCTCGGCCATCCCATCGGCGCGACCGGGGCCCGCCTCTGCGTGAGCCTGCTCCACGAGATGGCCCGCCGCCCGGCGGGGCGGGGCCTGGCGACGCTGTGCGTGAGCGGAGGGATGGGCATGGCGGCCGCCTTCGAGGCCGCCTGAGCGGCCCGTCGGGACGAGAGGAGACGGAACATGGCCGACGACGCCGAGAACACGCAGGACCTCGACAGCTACGCCCCGCGGGCGTCCACGGCCGCTCGGTTCATGCAGGTGGCGAGCGGCCAGGGCGTCGTCCGCATCACCCTCAACCGGCCGCCCGCCAACGTGCTCTCGGTCGACCTCATGGAAGAGCTGAACTCCACGCTGGAGTCCCTGGAGTACCAGCGCGACGTGAAGCTCGTCGTGCTCGCGGCGGCCGGCAAGTACTTCTCGGCCGGCTTCGAGCTGGGCGACCACCTGGGGGACCGGGCGTACCTGATGATGGAGTCCTTCAAGCGGCTGTTCGAGAACCTGGCCAAGCTCGACAAGCCGGTGCTGGCGGTGGTGGCCGGGCCTGCCCTCGGCGCGGGCAGCATCCTCGCCGCGGCCTGCGACATCGTGCTGGCCGGCGCCAGCACCAAGTTCGGCCACCCGGAGATCAAGGGCGGCGTGTTCAACCCCATGGCGGCCGCGCTGCTGCCGCGGCTCATCGGCCGCAAGCGGGCCTTCGACATGATCGTCGGCGGAATGGCGGTGGCGGCGGCGGAGGCCGAGCGCATCGGCCTCGTCAGCCGCGCCGTCCCCGACGACAAGCTGGAAGCCGAGGCGGCCGCCCTCGTCCAGCGCTTCCAGGAGGGCAGCGCGACCGTCCTGCAGCTCACGCGCCGGGCCCTCGTCGGGGGCCTCGACCAGCCGCTCGCCGACGCCGTCCGCCACGCCGAGGACGTCTACCTCAACCAGCTCATGTCCACCGAGGACGCCGAAGAGGGCCTCAAGGCCATCATGGAGAAGCGCAAGCCCGTCTGGAAGGACCGCTGATGGGCGCCTGGCGCTCCGACGCCTGGGAGCAGGTGGCCGAAGTGACCCAGGCCTACGAAGCGGAGCTGATCGCCCTGCGCCTGCGCGACGCCGGGATCGAGGCGCGGGTGGTGGACCAGAGCTTCCGGCAGGAGCCCCTGCCGAACGTGCGCTCCTTCTCGGTCGTGCGCGTGGTGGTGCCGGCGGACCGGATCGAGGAGGCGCGCCGGGCGCTGGGCCAGCCGGTGGAGCTGCCCGCCGACGCCACCGACGCGCCCGAAGAGGAACCCTCATGATCTCATTCGAGCTGTCGGAGGAGCACCAGGCGGTCGGGCAGACCGTCCGCGACTGGGCAGGCCGCGAGGTGGCGCCGAGGATCCACGACCTCGACCGGGAGCACCGCTTCGAGCGCGGCTTCTTGAAGGGGATGGCCGACCTGCACCTGCTGGGCATCTGCATCCCGGAGGAATGGGGCGGGGCCGGCATGGACTACCTGAGCCTCGGCCTCGTGTGCGAGGAGCTGGAATACGTCGACACCCATCTGCGGGTGATCATGTCCGTCCACGTCGGCCTCAACTCGATGACGCTGTGGTGCTGGGGCACCGACGAGCAGAAGAAGAGATACCTCGCCCCCCAGGCGCGGGGGGAGAAGATAGCCACCTACGGCCTCACCGAGCCCAACGCGGGAAGCGACGCGGTGGGCATCCAGTCGACCGCGGTCCGCCAGGGCGACCGGTACGTGCTGAACGGCGAGAAGGTCTGGATCAGCCTCGCCGACGTGGCCGACCATTTCGTCGTCTTCGCCTGGACCGACCAGGAGAAGAAGAAGAGGCGCGACCACGGCGGCCTCAGCGCCTTCATCGTGGAGCGGGGCTTCAAGGGCTTCAGCTCCTACACGATCAAGGAGAAGTGGGGGATCCTGGCCGGCAACACGGGCGGCTTCTCGATGGACGGCGTCGAGGTCCCGGCCGAGAACCGCCTCGGGCAGGAGGGCGAGGGATTCCGGATCGCCATGTTCGCGCTCGAGAACGGCCGTTACACGGTGGCGGCCGGGGCCACCGGTCTCATCCGGGCCTGCCTCGACGCGTCGGTCCGCTACGCCCGGGAGCGCAAGACCTTCGGGCAGCCCATCGGCGAGCACCAGCTCGTGAAGGAGATGATCGCCGAGATGGTCTCCGACTACGACGCCGCCCGGCTGCTCTGGCTGCGGGCCGGCTGGCTGAAGAACGAGGGCCGGCGCAACACCCGCGAGACCTCGCTCGCCAAGTGGTTCGCCACCGTGAAGAGCGAGCGGGCCGCCTCGGACTGCGTGCAGATCCACGGCGGCAACGGCTACTCGGACGAGTACCCGGCCGGCCGCTTCTACCGCAACTCGAAGGCCGCGGTGATCTACGAGGGCACCCGCGAGATCCACAAGCTCATGCAGGCCGACTACGCCCTGGGCTTCCGCCAGGACAAGCCGCGCCGGGTGGAGCTTCCCCCCTACAAACGATGACCGAACGAAACGGATCAACCAGAGGTCGCGGAGAACGAACGGAAAGGACGCAGAGAAAGGACTAATGACGATGAGGCTCCACGCGCCGTTGATTTCATCCTCTGCGTCCTCTCCGTTCCCTCTGCGGCCTCTGCGTTAAGAGGAAAGAGGCAATGCACCGCGACGACCTGTTCCTGGAGTTCGTGAGGGTGGTGGAGAGGGCGGCCATCGCGGCCGCCCGCACCATGGGCCAGGGCGACCGGAAGTACTCGGACCAGGTGGCGGTCGAATCGATGCGCAAGGAGATGGAGAGCGTCGACATCGACGGCACCATCGTGATCGGGGAAGGCGAGCGAGACCAGGCGCCCATGCTCTACATCGGGGAGAAGGTGGGCAAGGGCGGGTCGCCGGTCGACATCGCGGTCGACCCCCTCGAGGGCACCAACCTGTGCGCCACCGGCGCTTCCAACGCCATCGCCGTCATCGCGGCCGCCGAGAAGGGCGGCCTGCTGAACGCGCCCGACATCTACATGGACAAGATCGTCGTCGGGCCGTCGGCCCGGGGGAAGGTCGACCTCAACGCGCCGGTCGAGGACAACCTCAAGGCCATCGCCCAGGCCCTGGACCGCGAGGTCCACGACCTCGTCATCATCGTGCTCGACCGCCCGCGCCATGAGCGGCTCATCGCCGACATCCGGAAGGCGGGGGCCCGCATCCGCCTCATCGGCGACGGCGACCTCTCGGCCGGCATCTCGGCCGCCGTAGTGGGCACGGGCGTTCACGCCGTGATGGGTACGGGAGGAGCGCCCGAAGGCGTGCTCACGGCCGCCGCCATGAGGTGCCTCAACGGCGAGATCCAGGGCCGGCTCGTCCTCACCAAGGCCGCGGACCGGGAGCGTCTCAAGAAAATGGGAATCGCCGACCTGGAGAAGGTCTACCGCACCGAGGAGCTGGCCCCGGGGCCCAGCGTGATCTTCGCCGCGGCGGGCGTCACCGAGGGCGCTCTCCTGAAAGGAGTCCGGTTCTTCGGCGACGGCGTGCGGACCCATACTCTGGTCATGACGACCGTGCCCCATCAGGTCCGGTTCATCGACACCATCCATGCCAAGGACGATCCGGACGTCAAGATCCGGTTCTGACCTGCCGACACGCTCGTAACCTTCCCCGAAAACTCCCGGGACCTGCCCGCGGGGCGGCAATCTTGTGAGAGGCCCCACAGACAGGAAAGGCTCATCGGTTACCATGGAACGCCTACAGGAAGCCCGCTGTCCTCTGCTCTCCGATGGCCCGCGCGGTGACCCTCCGACCGGTGCCGCCCCTGCCGTGGAGTGTAGTGTCCTCCACGACTTACTCGACGGAGCCTCATTTTTTGCTTGACATAAGGGGACCGCTCTGCTAGCTTCAACCAGCACTTTAACTATTTTTTGTAAGTCAGTATCGCCTCGTACGTTCCGTTTTCGGGGACCGTTTTCGGGGGTTTCGGCATCGGGGACGAGTGATCGAGGATAACCGCCGTCTGTAAAGAGAGAGGCTGGCTTGGCGCTCTTCGGCAAGAAAAAGGGGCTCGTGGGCGTCGACATCGGGTCATCGGCGATCAAGGCCGTGGAGCTGAAGCC
>QHVM01000012.1:0-9055 GCA_003223555.1 Acidobacteriota bacterium
GAGGTATGTCGGCGGGCGGCGGAGTCGAAGGGGCTGATACGCACCAGCCGGTGGACGCCGACCTCCGCCGAGAGGTACCCATACGCGTACTCGCCCTGCACGAGCACGGTCGCGCTCTTGATCCCGGCCTCTTCCCCCGGCTGGAGATCGATGAGGTCGCGCTTGTACCCATGGCGGTCGCACCAGCGCAGGTACATGCGCAGGAGCATCTCCGCCCAGTCCTGGCTCTCGGTGCCCCCCGCCCCCGAGTTGATGGTCAGGATCGCGCTCGCCCGGTCGTGCTCGCCGCCGAGCATCTTCTGGAACTCGGCCCCCTCCAGGGTCTGATCGAGGGCGTCGAGGGCGGCCTTCAGGTCCTTCTCGACGTCCTCGCCGCCCTCGAGCCACTCGACCAGGACGCGGGTGTCGTCCTCCTGACGTTGGAGGCGCTTCAGGAGGTCGAGGTCGGATTCCAGCCGCTTTCGGCGCTGAAGGAGCTTCTGGGCCGCCTCGGGGTCCTTCCAGAAGTCCTCGGACCCGCTGCGGGCCTCGATCTTGTCCATCTCGGACCGCAGCTTGTCGGCCTCAAAGATAGCCGCGGACGTCCGCGGCCCTCGCCACCAGTTGATCGAAACGCTGGACCAGGTCCGAAGCCAAAGTGCCTCCTAGCGAATTCTACCGGATCAGTGGGCGATCAGTTTCCTGGCGCGCGGGTGCGCCCTCCGCGCGGGGACGCTCGCTCGGGCTTCAAAAGGAGCGCGTATCTTCTCTCGCTCGCTCGACGGTCGGGCCCTCCGCGGCGTTAGTGCACCGACCGACGCCCCGCGCTCCGGGCGACCCGCGCGCCTTCCGTTACTGTCTGTCTCCGCGTCCTCTCCGTTTCCCCTCTGCGTCCTCTGCGTTAAAAAAGCAATGCTAGCGGCGGCGGCGCCGCAACGTCGCGGCGGTGATGGCGGCGGCGGCGGCCAGGCAGCCCCAGGCGAACACGTCTCCGTGACGCGCGTAGAACGTGTTCCCCGGCACGAAGGCCACCTCGCGCACGAGCACGGCGGGCCGGAACAGCTCCGTGCGCTCGACGATCCGGCCGCGCGGGTCCACCACGGCCGTGATGCCGGTGTTGGCGGCCCGCACGAGGTACTTCTCGTTCTCCACGGCGCGGAAGGCCGCCATTGCCATGTGCTGGTACGGCGCCGAGCTGTAGCCATACCAGGCGTCGTTGGTGATGTTGACCAGCAGCTCGGCCCCGCGGCGGGTGAACTGCCGCACGAGGTCGGGGAAGATGGCCTCGTAGCAGATGAAGGCCGCCAGCGGGTGGCCGTCGACCTCGGCCACGCCGTACTCCTCGCCGGGCGTGAAGTCGGCCACCTGCTGGACGAGCCGGGCCGTGAAGCGGCCGCCCAGGGTGAGGACGGGCTGCAGGGGCACGTACTCCCCGAAAGGCACCAGCCGGATCTTGTGATAGCGCAAGGGGAGGTCGCCCCGCGGCGTCAGCATCTTGGCCGCCACCCACACGCGGTAGGGACCGTACGGCAGGTCCTGGCGGTCGTCGTTGCCGAAGAGCAGGTAGGCCGAGCTGTCGCGGGCGAGGCCGCGCAGCTCCTCGGCCACCGCCGGCGTGTCGTCGAAGGAAAAGGGGACCGCGGACTCCGGCCAGACGACGAGCCGGGCGCCCCGCGCGGCCGCCCGCCGCGTCAGCTCGACGTGGCGCTGGACATTCTCGAGGGCGTGACCGGGGTCCCACTTGTTCTCCTGGAGGATCGAAGCCTGCACGAGGCCGACGCTGATCCGGCCCGCTTCGGGCCACGGCTGGCCGAGCAGCCACACGCCGTGGATCCATACCGCGCTCACCACCACCGCCGCGGCCAGGGCCGCCGTCCACCGGGGACCGGCCCGCTTCTCGACCGCAAGGTAGGCGAGGACGGCCGAGACGCCGGCGAGCAGGAACGACACGCCGTACACGGCCGTGTAGCGCGCGAGCTGGATGAACCCCGGGTGCGGCTGCTGGCTGTATCCGAGCAGGCACCACGAGAAGTTGCACAGCGTGTTCGCCCGCAGGATCTCGCTCGCCACCCAGGCCAGGGGCGAGAGCAGCAGCCCCCGGGGGCCGAGGGCGCGGACCCAGGCCGTGACCAGGAGGCCGAAGATCGACGGGAACAGGGCCAGGGCGAGGCACAGCATCGCCATCACGACGATCCCCACCCCCAGACGGAGGCCGCCGTACTGGACGACGACCGTGGCCGTCCAGTAGACGATGCCCAGCGACGAGACCGCGCCCGTGAGATAGCCGAGGCGGAAGCCGTGCGCCGGCCCGGGCGCGCGGGCCAGGGCGACGAGGAGCGGCGCCAGCGCGATCCACGCCACCGGAGCGCGGCCGAACTTCGGGAACGAGAGGGCGAGGAGGACTCCCGACAAGAGAGCCAGGCCGTCGCCCCGGAGCCGGATCAATGCCGACCGGAAACGGAAGGCGCGGCGGCGAACACCTCCTCGGCGTTGTACGAGGAGCGGACGAAGACGCCGGCGTGGACCGTGGGGAACCCCAGCGCCCGCGCCCTCCCTTCGAGCGCGCGGAAGCCGTCGGGGCTCACGTATTGCTCCACGGGGAGGTGGGCGCGGGTGGGGCGCAGGTACTGCCCGATCGTGACGATGTCGACCCCGGCCGAGCGCAGATCGGCGAGCACTGCGCCCACCTCCCCGTCGGTCTCTCCCAGCCCGACCATGAGGCCGCTCTTGGTGACCTGACTTCTCGGCCAGCCTTTCGCCGCCGCCAGCAGCTCCAGGCTGCGCCGGTAGCCCCCCTGCGGGCGCACGCGGGCGAACAGCCGCGGCACGGTCTCGATGTTGTGGTTGAAGACATCGGGCGCCGCGCCCAGCACGGCAGCCAGCGCCGAGGGCTCGCCCTTGAAATCGGGAGTCAGCACCTCGACCCGCGCCGCCGGCAGCCGGCGGCGCACGGCCCGGACGGCGGCGGCGAAATGGGAAGCACCACCGTCGGCCAGGTCGTCGCGCGCCACCGCGGTGAGGACGACGTAGCGCAGGCCGAGCCGGGCGGCCGCCTCGGCCACGCGGGCCGGCTCTTCCGGGTCGACCGGCTGCGGCCGGGCGGTCGCGACCGCGCAGTAGCCGCAGCGGCGCGTGCAGCGGTCGCCCAGCAGCATGAAGGTGGCCGTGCCCCGAGAGAAGCACTCACCGAGGTTGGGGCAGCGCGCCTCCTCGCAGACGGTATTGAGAGCCTTCTCGCGGAACAGCACCCGCAGCGCGCGCGCGGACGGATCGAGCGGGCTGCCCTTCCTGGCCCACTCGGGAAGGCGCTGAGGAGAAGTGGAGGCCATGGCAAAAGCCGCGAGCGAAGCGCGATTCATTCGCGCGTAGCGAGCGGGGGGTCTGGGGGGTGCGCCGCTAGCACCCCCCAGGCAGTGAGCCACAAGCTGCGCGCGGAGCGGGATTCATTCCCGCGCAGCGCGCGGGGGTTCAAGGGGGTGCGACGCAGCACCCCCTTGCTCAATTCTTGACGATGAACGGTTTGAATTTCTCGTCGTCGCGGAGGCGGACCTGCACGTGCTCGGCGTCGGCCCGGTTGGCGTAGGCGCCCACTCGTACGTTGAAGAGGCCCTCGGCGGCGCCCGGGTTCATCACGTAGGCGGCGAACCCCTTGCCCTTGAGACGGGACACGACCGAGTCGGCGCTGGCCTTGTCCTTGAACGCGCCGACCTGGATCGTGAAGGTGCCCGCGCTCGGCGAGACCGCTTTGGGTGCGGCCGGCCTGGCCGGCGAGCCGGCGACCGGGGCCGGCGGTGAGGCCGCCGCCTTGGGGACCGTGGTCGGCGGCGCCGGCGCGGCATGCGGGGCGGCCGCGGCCGTCCGGGCCGGCTCGATCTTCTTGGCGCCCGCCGGAGGAACGGCGGCCGGCTTCCCGGCCAGGACGGCCCTGGCGGGGGCCCCGGCCGGCCTCGGCTTCTCGAGCGTGTCGTCCTGCTTCTCGCCCTCGAGGCGCTGGGCATAGGTGAGCTGCTCCGCCGTGGGGGGCGCGGGATGGGCGGGCGGCTCCTCGGCCACGACCTTCTCCTCCTGCACGGGCACCGTACGCGCAGCCTGGACCTCTCCGGCCCCGGCGTCGACGCCCCGGCCCACCATCACGCCGGCCAGGAAGCTCAAGATGAGCCCGGTGGCCCCGGCCATGAAGTAGAAGACGAGCTGCTTGTTGCTGAGCTGGATCTCGTAATAGTAGTCGTCCTGCGCCAATGGGCCCTCCCGCTGCTATCTTAAACCCGCGCCGGGGCGTCGCCTCTCACGCGCCGAGCCGCCGCAGCCCGTCCTTGATGATCCCGGAGACGACCGCCTCCTCCTGCGCTCCGTATCGCGTCCGCACCGCGAGCTGCATCACGAAGACCAGCTCGTTGAGGGCGGCGACCATGAGGCTCTTGCGCTGCTCGGGAGGCAGGTCGGCCACGTTGGCGAGCATCTGCTCGTAGTCGGCCCGGCCGTAGTGCTTCAGGTCCACGCCGCCGAAGAGCGCGCCGTACTGGCGCGACACCTCCTCCAGGCAGGCGTCCATGAAGCCATCCGCCCCGTCGCCCAGCCGGCCGCGCAGGAAATGGTAGATGCGACTGAACATCTGGTTGAACTTCTCCACGATGGCCTCGAGGTCCAGCTCCTTCTCCTGCTTCAGCGCCCGGTCGCCCTGGGCCGCCGCGTCGTCGGCCCCGCTGCGGCGGATGACGCCCAGCACCTTCAGCGCCCACAGGATCCGGCACGTCTCGAAGTTCGAGAGGTACGAGACGTCGCAGATCTGCTCCACCGTGGCCCGGCCGTTGACGTGGGACAGGATCTCCTGCTCCTCGGCCGTGAGGTCGAGCCGGTAGAGGACGTCGGTGACCCCGGTGGGCACGAGGATGGCGTCGATGTCGCCGATGCCGCGGATGACCTGGCTGAACGACCGGGAACGGCGGATGCCCTGCAGGATGAGGTTCTCGGTGGAGATGTTCAGGCTCAGGACCTGGTCGGGGTCCATGTCCTTGATGACCAGCTCGTACTCGCCGTGCGTCCAGTCGAACAGCTCCATGAGGATGTCGTGGACCTGCTGCTCGACGGCGGGGATGAGGTCCTCGGGGTCGAGCGCCTCCATCTCGACCAGGATCCCGCCCAGCCGGCGGCCGGGCCGGATCATCTTGCTCGCCTCGAGGAACTGGCGGGCGGTGATCTTGCCCCGGATGACCAGGCTCTCCCCCAGCCGCTCGTCGGCGTTGTTGCTGGCCGCGTACACGACCCGGCCGTGCTGGATGTAGATGCTCTTGGTCACGTCCCCGCGGCGGACGGTGAGCACGCCGGTCTCGCCGCTGGCCAGCAGCGAGCGCAACAGCTCGGGCACGCTGGAGGTCTCGATCTCTCCCTTGATGCTGAGGTCTTCGGCGTCGCCGCCCAGCGGGTCGAGATCGGCCATGTCCCTCCTACTTGCGCTCCAGGAACGCCCGCATCCAGTCGATGGGCACGGGGAAGAGGATGGTGGAGTTCTTCTCCGCGGCGATCTCGGTGAGCGTCTGGAGGTAGCGCAGGTGCAGGGCCATCGGCTCGGACTGCAGGGTGTGGGCGGCCTCGGTGAGCTGCTTGCTGGCCTCGAACTCGCCCGAGGCGTGGATGATCTTGGCCCGCTTCTCCCGCTCCGACTCGGCCTGCTTGGCCATCGCCCGCTGCATCTCGTGGGGCAGGTCGACCGCTTTCACCGCCACCTGGGTCACCTTGACCCCCCAGGGCTCGGTGTGCTGGTCGATGACCTCCTGGAGCATCGCGCCCAGGCGGTCGCGCTCGGCGAGCAACTCGTCGAGGTGGGCCTGGCCGAGGATGCTGCGCAGCGTGGTCTGGGCCATGAGGCGGGTCGCGTAGAGGTAGTTCTCCACGTCCACGACCGCCTTCACCGAGTCCACGACGCGGAAGTACACGACCGCGTCGACCTTCAGGCTGACGTTGTCCCGGGTGATGATGTCCTGGGGCGGGACGTCGAGCACCACCGTCCGCAGGCTCACCCGGACCATGCGGTCGATGGGCCACGCGACCAGGGTCAGCCCCGGCCCCTTGGCCGCGGGCAGCAGCTTGCCGAGGCGGAAGATCACTCCCCGCTCGTACTCGTTGAGGATCTTGACCGACAGCAGGACCCAGAAGACGACGAGGAAGACGATGATGCCGGGACCCAAGTCACGCCTCCTTCCGGACCTTGAGCGTCAGGCCCTCCACCGCGGCCACGGTCACGGTCTGGCCGGCCGCCACCGGGCCGTCGGCGACACCCCGCCAGCGCTCGCCGTGGATCCGCACCCAGCCCGCCGGCTCCAGCGCGGTCTCGGCCACGCCCGCCTCCCCCACCATCGCCGACGCGCCGGTGAGCGGCCGCCGGCGATGTGCGGCGACGACCAGTCGCACGAGCAGGATCGTGCCCAGCGCCACCACCGCCGCCGCCGGCAGCAGCGTCGGGAGCGAGACGCGCATCTCCGCCTCGGGGGCGTCGACGAGCATCATGGCCCCGAGGATCATGGAGGCGATGCCCCCCGCGGTCAAGAGGCCGAAGGAGTGCACCTTCACCTCCGCCCCGAAGAGCACGAGGGCGAGCGCGATCAGCAGCACGCCGGTCCCGCTGACGGGGATGGCCTGGCTGGCGAACAGGAACAGCACCAGGCACAGCGTGCCGAGCACGGCGGGAAAGACGAGACCCGGGTGGGTCAGCTCGGCCCCGATGCCGGCCAGCGCGCCGAGCAGGAGCAGGAAGATGAGGTCGGGACGGGCGATGACCGAGAGCACCCTCTGCCGCCAGTTCATCGCGACCGGAACGGTCACCTGACCCTTCAGGTGGAGGCTCACCTCGCTGCCGTCGAAGCGCTTCACGTCCCTCCCGTCGAGCGCGCGCAGCAGCGCGGGCACGTCGGCGGCCACGAGGTCGATGAGCTTGCCCTCCAGCGCCTCGCGCTCGGTGAACGACCGGCTCTCCAGCACCGCCTTCTCCGCCAGGTCCACGTTGCGCCCGCGGCGCTCGGCCTTGCCGCGGATGTAGGCGGCGGCGTCGGAGGCCGCCTTCTGCGACATCACCTCGTCCATCTGTCCGAGGCCGGAGACCGGATGGGCGGCGCCGAGGTTGGTCCCGGGGGCCATGGCGACCACATCCGCGGAGACGGCGATCACGAACCCGGCCGAGGCGGCTCGCGCCCCGGAAGGGCCGACCCAGACTGCCACCGGCATGCGGGCACGCAGGATGCGGTCGACGATCTGCCGCATCGACGAGTCGAGGCCGCCGGGGGTGTCCATGCGGATGACGACGAGCGGGGCGCCCGCCGCCTCCGCCCGGTCCAGCGCCGTGACGACGTACCCCGCGCTGACGGGATGGATCGGTCCCTCGAGGTCGACGACCGGGACGTCGGCGCGGGCCGCGACGCCGACGAGCGCGGCCGCCAGCGCGAGCAGGCAGGTGCGGGCGGACACGGCCGAGTGTAGCACCGCCCGCGGCTTTCCCTCGCGCGCACCCCCCAGACCCCCGTGGTAACATCGACTCCTCATGTTTGGCACACTCGGCGGACCCGAGATCTTCCTCATCCTCGTCGTGGCCCTGATCGTGTTCGGACCGCGGCGGCTACCCGAGATCGGCAAGAGCGTGGGCAAGATGCTGGCCGAGTTCCGCAAGGCCTCCAACGACTTCAAGAAGACCATCGAAGACGAGGTGGAGGCCGAGCGCCTGCGGGAGCTGGAGGCGCCGCGCGCGCCGGTCGCCCCGCCCCCGGCCGCCGAGAGCCCCCGCGTGGAGGAGCCGGTGCCCCCGGCGATAAGCCGGGCGGACGCGCCGCCGCCCCCGATCGAGCCGAAGTAGGGCCCGCGCCGGCGATGCCACGGCCTCACCCGGACCGGATGTCCTTCCTCGAGCACCTCGAGGAGCTGCGGGTGCGGCTCATCCACAGCCTCGTGTCGCTCTGCGTGACCTTCGCCTTGTGCTGGAACTGGCACGAGCAGATCTTCCACTTCCTCACCCAGCCCCTGCGCAAGGCCTATCCCGACATCAAGTTCATCTTCACCAGCCCGCAGGAGGCTCTCGTCCTCTACATGAAGATGTCCTTTTTCGTGGGGATCTTCATCGCTGCCCCCTACATCCTCTACCAGGTGTGGGCCTTCATCGCGCCCGGCCTCTACGCGCACGAGAAGGCCTATGCGCTGCCCTTCATCCTGTTCGGCTCGTTCTTCTTCATCGCCGGGGGGGCCTTCGGCCACTTCTACATGTTCCCGATCACGTTCCGCTTCCTGGGCAGCTACGGGGGCACGGACATGCAGTTCCTGCCCAAGGTCGACGAGTACTACACGTTCTACTCGTGGTTCCTGCTCGGCCTTGGCCTCGTCTTCCAGCTCCCGGTGGTCATCTTCGTGCTGGCGCGGATCGGTCTCGTGACCCCGATGTTCCTGCTCCGCCAGTTCAAGTTCGCGGTGCTCGGGTCCTTCATCATCGCCGCGGTCATCACGCCCACGCCGGACGTCGTGAACCAGACGATGCTCGCCCTGCCCATGTGCGGGCTCTACCTGTTGGGAGTCGGCGTCGCATGGCTGTTCGGCCGGCCCCGCCGGCGCGAGGTCACGAGCGCCGTCAGCACCGAGGTGAGCGAGTAGCTGACGGATGCTGCGGGAGGGTGAAGTCGATCCTGCTCCCCACGACGGCCTTCTCCCGCCGGGCCTGGCCGGCGTTGAGCTCCACGACGTAGGCAGCGCGGCGAAGCGGCTGGTAGGTGGGGCACGGGTCCTTGGTGCACGGGGGGACCTTTTCCGCCACGTGGACGACGGTGCCCTGCTCGTCGAGCCAGACCATGTCGATCGGGAACTTGCAGTTCTTCATCCAGAAGGCATGGAAGTCCGGCTCCGCGAACACGAAGAGCAGCGCGTGATCGAGAGGCAGCGACGGCCGGAACATGAGGCCCATCTGACGGTCGTCGTCGCTCGCCATGACCTCGGTCTGGAGCACCTTGCCCGACGGGAGCCTCAGCGGGATGACGGCCGGAGCGGCGGAGGCGGACGCGGCCAGCGTGAGGCCCAGGGCGGTGCAGGGCAGGAAGCGTCCTCGCTG
>QHVM01000012.1:9087-22098 GCA_003223555.1 Acidobacteriota bacterium
CCGAGGCCCTCTCCCCAGATGGGAGAGGGATCAGAGGAGCGCGCCGTTACGCGGATGGGGCGCGTTTTTTGGATGCAATGCGCGCCAGGTGACGCCCGCCAGCGCGCCGACTGCGGCCACGAGGCCGAGCCACAGCGCCGCCGGATGGCGGTCGGTCCAGGGTGCCTTCGGGGCTTCGGGTACCCGTGCGACCGGGCCTCCCCAGCGGCCTTCGGTGGACTGGGCGATCCACAGGGCGGCATCCCCGACCGTGCGCTCGACGTCGTAGACGGGCGGCCCCAGCCCGGGGTCGCCGTAGGTGAGCCGGTAGCGGTGCGGGGCCACGGCCTCGAACACCAGGCGCTCCTGGGGAACCATGACCGTGACGCTCCGGATGTCGAGCGGCCGATCGTCGCGGTTGCGGATGCGCACGCGCAGCACCCGCGCCCGCCCCGCGGCCTCCAGCCGCAGGCTCTCCCGCGTCTCTCCCTCTTCCGCGTAGCGGTACACGCTGGCCGGCCCGGGCAGCGGCGCCCAGGAGAGCGGAGCCAGGCCCTCGCCCGCGCCCGCCGGGAACGGCTCCCGTCGCCGCTCGACGAGAACGCCGCGGAAGAACCCGGGGTCCGCCACGTCGAGGACCACCGCGCGGAACGGCTGATAGCGGGCGCCGAGGTCGAGGACGAAGCGCGTCTCGCGGTCGGCCGGGTCCTCGGCCCGCGTCGTCCGGGGCGCGAGCGGGAGCTCCCGCGGCTTGCGCCTCTCCTGCGGGCGCACCCAGGCGTCCAGGATCTCCAGCCGGGGCGGGTCGTCGGGACCGTTGAACACCGTGACCTTCAGGAACTGATGGTTGTTCTGGGGCAGCCGCACGGTCTCGTAACGCGCGGCGTGCGGCTCCGGCACCGCGAACACGTACGCGCCGTCGGTGAGCGTCGTCCATTGCCGCTCGTGCTTGTTCCGGCCCTCGACCTTCACCCGGCGCCGGAAGTTGTCGCCGGACAGCGACAGCACCAGCTCGCTCTTGAGCACGGGCTCCCGCAGGTCGAGCGTGACGGTGGCGCTCTTGCCGCGCAGGAAGCCGCGGTTGAGCGCCACCGGCTCGCGGAAGGCCGGCTCGGGCTCGCTTGCGACGCGGTCGAGCATGTAGGGGACCGCCGCCCCCGTCTCGTCGACGACGCGCAGGTCGCCCAGGTCCGGTCGCGCCCTCTCGTAGACCTCGCGGTCCAGGGTGAGGACCACCTTGCCGGACCGCCGCGCCTCGATGTCGCGCTCGAACGTGGTGGGGCCGGGCGGGGCCGCGACCAGGACCCCCGCCGCCAGCACCGCGGCCGCCTCCAGGGCGGCCCTGGTCCCCCTCACGGCCCGGCTTCCCGCGGCTGCAGCCGGGCCCGGAAGCGCAGGTTCAGGTAGGCGCCGGCCATCAGCAGGAGCGCGAGGGCGAGGAACGACATCATCCGATACACCGCGCCGAGCGTGGCGAGGTCGACGGCGACGACCTTGAAGGCGGTGAGCGCGAAGAGGACGTAGGCCGAGTAGAAGAGCGGGCGGCTGCGCATGGCGAGCCCGCCGGCCAGCATCCCGGTCGCGAAGAGGGTCCACAACACGGACAGGGCGAGCTGCCCCGCCCGGCGCGCCTGGTCGGCCGCCGCGAAGTCGGCCGCGGCCCGGGCCAGGCGCGCGCGGGCGTCGAACGTCTCACCCGTCTCCGCCGTGAGCAGCGCGAAGAGCGCGGCCAGGGCCATGATGGCCAGGGTGGGGACCATCGCGCGGTCCAGCCGCCGCGGGGGACGCGCGCGGCGCAAGAGGCCGAGGGCGATGGCGAGAGCGACGACCACTCCGAGCCAGGTGCCGAAGGAGGCATTGAGACCGGGGACGAAGCGAGGCCCCGGATGGAGCGGCAGATGGCGGACGAACAGCCGCGCCACGTCCACGGCCAGCACGGCGTATCCGCCGGCCCGGGCCAGCGCCGAGTCGAAGCGGAGCCCGAGGGCCAGGAGCAGCACGCCCTCGGCCGCCCAGGCCAGCGTGATCCCATGCAGGCCGAGCTGCACCGGGATGGCCAGGGTGACGAAGACCGCGGCCAGGCCGAGCAGCGCCCGGACCTGTAGCCGGTCATCCCGCCGCTCCTTGAGCGCGGCCAGGCCGAGCGCCAGGTACCCGAGCGCCAGCGCCAGCGACACGAGCCCCAGCTCGCCGGGATGGTGCGCATGGAGCGCCCGGTAGAGGACCGTCCAGACGAGGGCGGCATCCAGGAGGTGCACGGCGAGGTCGGGGCTCCCGAGGGCCTGCCCGCGCACCAGCCCGCGCACCACCAGCGACAACAGGTACAGGGCGGCGACGGGCAGGGCGATGAGGCACGCATCGCTGAACCGGCCTTCCTGCCCGAAGGAATTCATCCACACCAGGACGGCGACCGTCGAGGCGCCGAGGCCTACCACCTCCGCACCTCGCCACCACGTCCGCGCGTAGAGCGCGAGGGCCGAGAAGGCGACGAGGGTGGCCGAGCGCGCCTCGGGACGGCCGGCGCCCCCGGCCAGGACCGCCACGCCAAGGCCGCCCATGACGAGCGCGAAGGCGGGCCATGAGGGGCGATCCGCCTCCCGCCGAGGGCCGATGACGAAGACCGCGGTGAAGAGCACCATGCCGGCCGCCGCCACCTCGAAGCGCTCGGGCCGGAAGAAGCTGCCGAACCAGCCCATGTAAAGCACCAGGGTCCCCAGCATCGCCAAGGGGAGGGTCTCGGGCCACGGCCGCCAGCGGTCGAGGGCGAGAGCACCGAGGTCGAGCAGGAGGAGGTACAGGAAGAGGGCGCCCGCCCGGTCCTCGCCGCTGGAGAGGAGGACCGGCGTCAGGTAGGCGCCCGTCCAGGCCAGCGCGGCCAGCAAACGGGTCTCGAGACGGGCGGCGAGGAGCACGGCGTTGACGGTGATCGCCACCGTGAGCGCGCCCGCCATCTCGCGGGAGACGAGGGCATAGAAGCCGTGGGCGGCGTAGGCCGACAGGTACAGGCTGGCCAACCCGGCGCCGGCCAGCCCCTGCCCGAGGGGACGGTACTGCCGGCCCAGCCGCCGGATCCCCAGCGCCACCAGGCCGAGCCCGAACACCGCGCCGCACAGCACGCGCCCCGCGGGACCGATCCAGTCGCTCTCCCAGGCGTACTTCACGAACAGGCCGAGGAAGACGACGAAGGCCAGCGCGCCGGTGCCCACGAGCAGCTTCGGTCCGAGGGTCGTCGCGAAGTCCGGCCCGCGGATGTCGGGAGCGGGCCTTGATGGAGGAGCGACGGGTGCCGGAGGGGCGGGCGGCGGCACGCTGAGCGCCGGCCGCGGGACGGCGAGGGCCGGGACAGCGACCGCCGGCGGCGTTTCCGGGGGAGCGGGCGCGGCCGCGGGTCCTCGCTCGCCTTCCACGAGCCGGCGGAGCCGGTCCACGTCGGCGCGCAAGGCGCGGACTTCCGAGCGAAGCGTGGTGCTGCGTACGAAGGCCGCCAGGGCGAGCGCCGGGACCACGAACAGCACTCCGGCCAGGAAAACGACCAGCAGGGGAATCAGCTCCATAGCCGCTCCGCGCGCTCTCCGCCATCAGGCCACGCCTGGCCGGCCGGCCCGCGCCCGGCTATGACAGTCCGGGAAGTGTCAATCCTTGCGGACCGCGCCGGTCATGGGCACGAAGCGGACGGGCAGCACGCGGCGCTCATCGTACAGGGAACCGTGCCGGGTGACGAGGATCAGCTCCTGGTACTCGTCCCCCACCGGCAGGACCAGCCGTCCGCCGTCCTTGAGCTGCTGCTTCAGCGGCTCGGGGATGCGGGGAGCGGCGGCGGTGACGATGATGGAGTCGAAGGGGGCCGCCTCGGGCCAGCCCAGGTAGCCGTCGCCGGAACGCACCTCGACGTTGCGGTAGCCCAGCCGGGCCAGACGCGCCCGCGCCTCTTCGGCCAGCTCGGGCACGATCTCGATGGTGTAGACCCTGGAGGCGATCTCGGACAGCACGGCGGATTGATACCCGGAGCCGGTGCCCACCTCGAGGACCTTCTCACCGCCGCGCAGGCCGAGGGTCTCGGTCATGAAGGCCACGATGTACGGCTGGGAGATCGTCTGGCCATGGCCGATCGGCAGGGGAAAGTCGCCGTAGGCCTCGCTCGCCGCGGCCTCGGGCACGAAATGGTGGCGGGGGACCTTGCGCAGCGCGGCCAGGGTGAGCGGATCCTTGACACCGCGGCCCTCGATCTGCTCCTTCACCATCCTCTCCCGGCCGGCATCGGGCCCTTCCGCGGGCGGCGGGGCCGTCGTGCACGCGGCCAGGGCCAGGACCGCCAGCGCGGCAGCGCTCGTCATGGCATGTCCGATCGGCTTCAGTCTAGTCCTTACCCGTTCCCGGCCGGGATGGGGTGAGGGTCTAATACGCCTGGGCGAAGTAGACCTCCTGCGGCGAGGGCCGGCCGCAGCGGACACAGGCGCCTGGGCGCGCATGACCCTCGAGGGGGATCACACGCACGGTGGCCTTCGTCTCCTCCTTGATCTTCGCCTCGCAGTCGGGCTCGCCGCACCAGCCGGCGACGAGGAACCCCCGCTTGTCGGCCATCACCTGCTTGAACTCCGCCCAGCTCGCGACGCGGGTCGTGTTGTCGGCCAGGAACTTCCGGGCCCGCCCGAGCAGGTCTGCCTGGACCGCGTCGAGGAGCACCCGCACCCGGCCGGCCAGCCCGGCCAGCGGCGTGGAAGCTTTCTCACGGTTGTCGCGGCGCACGAGGACGCACTGGTCCTTCTCGATGTCCCGGGGACCCAGCTCGAGCCGCAGGGGCACGCCGCGTGTCCCGGTCGTCGAGGTGGGCGCGGACGCCCGCCTCCCGCAGGACGGCCAGGACTTCGCGCGCCTTCGGCAGCACGGCCTCGCTCCAGTCTCCCTTGCGGGGAGGGATGGGCACGATCACGACCTGGTAGGGGGCGACCTTGGGTGGCAGGACGAGGCCGGACTCGTCGCCGTGGGTCATGATGAGCCCTCCGATCATCCGGGTCGAGGCTCCCCACGACGTGGACCAGGGTTTGGCCCGCTCCTGGTTCCGGTCGAGGTACTCGATGCCGTAGGCGGTGGCGAAGTTCTGGCCGAGGTTGTGGCTGGTCGCCCCTTGCAGCGCCTTGCCGTCGCCCATCAGGGCCTCGACGGCGTAGGTCCGCAGCGCGCCCGCGAACTTCTCGCTCTCCGACTTGCGGCCCGGCACCACCGGCACGGCCAGGACCTCTTCGTAGAAGCTGCGGTACACCCCGAGCATCCGCATCGTCTCCTCTTCCGCTTCCTCCTCGGTAGCGTGCACCATTGGTTGATGAGGACGGGCAGGTCGCGCCAGGACCGGACCCACCGGGCGTACATCGAGCAGATCATGGCTTCGGAGGTGGGCCGGATGGCCAGCGGCTCTTCCAGCTCCTCGCCCCCACCCACCGTCACCCACGCGCATTCGGGGGAGAAGCCTTCCACGTGCTCCTTCTCCTTCTCGAGGAAGCTCCGGGGGATGAAGAGGGGGAAGTACGCGTTGACGTGGCCGGTGGCCTTGATGCGGCGGTCGAGGTCGGTCTGCATCGCCTCCCACACCGCGAAGCCGTACGGGCGGATGACCATGCATCCCCGGACGGGCCCGTAGTCGGCCATCTCCGTCTTCAGCACGACGTCCAGGTACCACTGCGAGAAGTCCTCGCTCCGGGGCGTGATCTCCTTCGAGGTGCGCTCTCTCTCCATTGTCAACGGGCCCCCTCCGGAGGCTTGGGGAACAGCAGCGACAGCACGATCGAGGCGCCGATGACGCCCACGATGATGGCCAGCGAGGGCAGGATCGGGAAGTGCCCGCCCCAGGCCCGGTTCAACCACGCCATCTTCAGCCCCACGAACACCAGCACCACCCCCAGACCGTACTTCAGGAGGTGGAACTTGTCGACGGCGCCCTTGAGCAGGAAGTAGAGGCTGCGCAGGCCGAGCACGGCGAACATGTTCGAGGAGAAGACGATGAAGGGCTCGTCGGTGAGGGCGAAGATGGCCGGGACCGAATCGACGGCGAAGACGACGTCGGTCGTCTCGAGGACGAGCAGGCTCACGAAGAGCGGGGTGGCCTGCCGCCGGCCGCCCTGCTTCACGAAGAAGCTGCGTCCATGGCTGCCGGCCGCGACGGGGACCACGCGGCGGAAGAGGCGGACGAGGGCGTTGTCGCCCGGCGCGGCGCCCTTCTCGGAGGCGAACATCATCCGCACGCCGGTCATGACGAGGAACGCGCCGAAGATCCACGTCACCCAGGAGTAGCGCAGCAGGGCCGCCCCGAGGCCGATGAATACGGCCCGGAAGACGAGCGCGCCCAGGATGCCGAAGAACAGCACCCGGTGCTGCAGCTCCGCCGGAACCCTGAAGTAGGCCAGGACCACGACGAAGACGAAGATGTTGTCGACCGAGAGCGAATACTCGACGAGGTACCCGGCCAGGAACTCGAGGGCCGCCGTCCGCGCCGCCGCCAGCGGCTCGAAGCCCTCCGCGGCGAGCAGCCGCGCGTCGTGGGGCAAACGGTGGCGCAGGTACAGGTAGAGCCCGAGGTCGAAGGCCAGGGCGAGGGCGACCCACACGACCGTCCACGTCCCCGCCTCCTTGAACGAGACCGCGTGGTCCTGGCGGTGGAAGACGCCCAGGTCCAGGACCAGCATCACGCCCACGAACACGGCGAACGCGCCGTAGAGCCACCAGTAATCGGCGAATGGGAACAAGATCGGCTCGGTCATGGCGGAGACTCCCGGTCTCTCAGGAGGCGGGGGCGACCGGGAAGACGCGGCTCCGCCACCGCTCGCCGAAGACGGTGAAGGCCTCGAAGCTGCGGCGGCCGAAGAGCGCCTGCACGATGCCGAGGCCGATGAGGACGGCGTAGGCCTCGATGACCGCCACCCGCAGCGAGGGAACGCAGAACTGGACGAACCAGGGGACGAAGAGCACCACCGCCTCCCACCAGGAATAACGCATGTTCATGAGCAGGATCATGCCGAGCAGCGACTGCAGGATGGTGAGCAGGATCTCGTGCCGGTGCATGCCGTCGAAAGGCACGGCGGCCAGGCGGCCGAGGCTGAGGCTGTAGACGACCGGGATCATGCCGGCCAGTACCGTCCACTGGTTGATGTTGGAGGAGACGACGTTCATCAGCGCCATCGGGGCGTGGCGGACCGTGCGCGCCCAGCGGTAGGCAGACAGGAACTCCGGGAACTCAGAGAGAAAAGGCGCCACCCACTGGATGAAGACGTACTCGCTGATCCCCGCCGCCACCGCCAGCGACAGCAGGCTGTCCACGAACGGGTGGGCGATGAGGTAGACCCCCCGCAGACCCGGCCGGAGGCCCATGATCGCCCGCGGCACGGCCTCCAGCTCTTCCGCCTCCTCGTGGTCCTTGGGCGGCATCCGGTTCACCACGAAGAGGTAGGACAGGTAGAGGAGCGACAGGACCACGCCGTCGAGGACGCCGAGCGACGCCTTCCACCACACGAACGCGAAGTACAGGATGGGGACCAGCAGCCCGACCACTTCGATGCAGTGGTCGGGCTCGAGGACGATCTCCTGCAGCCACCGCCCGGTCTGCCGCCGGTGGGCGAAGGAGGAGACGAGGAAGATCATCGGCCAGCCGAGGCCGACCAGCAGCCGGATGCTGCCCGTGAAGTTGGCGGTCATGTTGACGACGTTCTGCCGCCAGGCGATGTCGGCCTCCACCGCGAACTCGGGCAGGATCTGCAGCCAGGCCAGGATGGCCAGGGCGAGCCCCTGGCTCATGAAGAACTGCGCGACCTCGGCGCCCCAGGCGATGATGAAGGCCGAGGCGAGCATGCAGGGGAACGTCCACAGCGCGGCCCCGGCCCCGCCCAGCCATCCAGCGGTGTCCGGACCGGCCAGGAGCAGCGCCGGCCGAAGGCGGCTCAGCACCGGGCGCCTTCCCGGACCGGCGCCTCCACGTCGACGAGGCGCGCGGCTCCAGCCTCCAGCAGCGTGTGGCCGCGGAAGCGGTCTTCCGGGTGCGGGAAGTCGGTGCGGAAGTGGCTTCCCCGGCTCTCCTCCCGGAACCGCGCGCTCGTCGCCATCGCCCACGCGACGTCCAGCAGGTTACGGTCCTCGGCAGCGGCCCGGCCGGCCGGACGCGTCGGCGCGCTCGCGCGGCGGCCCTCGAGCCAGCGCTGGAGGTCAGCCAGCGCGGCGCCGTCGCGCTCCAGGCCCAATGCGTCCCAGCAGCGGCGCTGAAGCTGCTCACGGAGCGAGTCCGGCGCGTTCTCCGCCGACGCCGCCGAAGAGGCCGCGGGACCCTCCCCCCTGCCCTTCTCCCTTTCCGGGAGAGGGGAGACGGGGGGCCCAGCGTCGTCGGCGACCATCGCTTCGGCGGCGCGGGCGCCGAAGACGAGGCCTTCGAGCAGCGAGTTGCTGGCCAGCCGGTTGGCTCCGTGCACACCGTTGCCGGCCGCCTCTCCTGCCGCGTACAGCCCCCGCATCGTGGATCGGCCGTGGAGGTCGGACGCCACCCCGCCCATGACGTAGTGCGCGGCCGGAGTGACGGGCACCGGGAGACGCGTCGCGTCTATCCCGTACCGCAGGCAGGTGGCCACGATGCGCGGGAAGCGGGCGCGCACGCGCTCGGGATCGAGATGGCGCAGGTCGAGCGCGACCGGCCCCCGTCCCTCGCGGTTCTCGCGGGCGATGGCCCGGGCGACCTGGTCGCGCGCCGCCAGCTCGTCGGTGAAGCGGTCGCCGGCGCGGTTGCGCAGGAAGGCGCCCTCTCCCCGCACCGCCTCCGAGACCAGGAAGCGCGGGGCTCCCGGCACCGCCAGGGCGGTCGGGTGGAACTGCACGAACTCCATGTCCAGCAGCGCCGCTCCCGCCCGCAGGGCCATGGCCACCCCGTCGCCGGTGGCGACCGGCGGGTTGGTGGTCTCGGCGAACACGCGGCCGGCGCCGCCCGTGGCGAGGAGCGTGGCCCGGGCGAGGACCGCCGTCTCGCGACCCTCCTCGCCGAGGAAGCGGCAGCCGGCGACCCGCCGTGCCTCGACCAGGAGGTCGGTGGAGCAGGCGAACGAGCGCACCGCGACCGCGCTGGTGCGATGGGCCTTGTCGAGCAGCGCCCGCACCATCTCCCACCCGGTGGCGTCGCCGAGCGCGTGGAGGACGCGGTTGCGGGAATGGGCCCCCTCGCGGGTGAAGTGGTAGCGGCCCTCCTCGCGGTCGAAGCGGGCGCCCCACGACGCCAGCTCGCGGATGCGCTCCGGCCCTTCCTCCACCAGCACCTGCGCGGCCGGCCGCGACACGATGCCGGCCCCCGCCCGCAGCGTGTCCTCCAGGTGGAGGGCCGTGTCGTCGTCGGCGCCCATCGCGACCGCCACGCCTCCCTGCGCATAGCCGGTGTTGCTCTCGCTCGGCTGGTCCTTGGTCACGACCAGGACCTGGCCGTGGCGGGCCAGGCCGAGCGCCGCCCGCAAGCCGGCGATGCCTGAGCCGAGGACGAGGAAGTCGGTATGGAGGGTGTCGATGGTGTCGCTCACGCGGGAGAAGACCAAAGGCGCGATTCTAGCATCGGCCTTGACGCCGCGTGCGGCGCGGTGGTACCGTCGCCGCTGGCCTCGCGGGCCGCGCCGGCCCCTTCTCCCATCGTCTCTCCCGGAAAGGATCAGAAGCCGTGAAGAAAACGACGCTGGGGTGTCTCCTGGCCGCCCTGTGGGCGGGGCTGGCCGCCGGTGCAGGCTCGGAGGACACGGACAAGAAGCCGGTTCCGCTCTACACCAACGACGACCTGCGCCGGGTGTCGCCCCACCGAGACGAGACCGGGGTGAACTCGCGGCCGGCCGCCGCCGTGCCGCCCGCTCCGGCGCCGGCGGGAACGGCGGCGAAGGGCCGGGTCCAGGGCGAGGAGTACTGGCGGCGCGAAGCGGACCGTCTCCGGGACCGCTTGCGGCCGCTGCGGGAGCGGGCGGAGGATCTGCGGCTGGCGATCGACGAGCGACGCCGCAAGCCCCGCGTCCATCCCTACAGCGATCCCCACATCGTGGCCTGGGAGCGGCGGCTCCGGATGCTCGACGACCGCATCCGCGAAGCCGAGTCGCGACTGGAAGAGCGGGCCCGCCGCGAGGGGGCGATGCCCGGCTGGATGAGGTGACGATTCCCCGCAGAGCGCGCAGAGGAGGTGCTATCCTGGCCTGAATGATAGAGATCAGCGTCGACCTGGGCCCCGACAGCTATCCCATCGCGATCGGCCACGGCCTCGCTGCCTCTCTGCCCCGTCTGCTGGCGCCGCTGGCCGGGCGACGCACGGTCGTGGTCTCGAACCGGCTGGTGTGGTCGCTTCACGGACGGCGGGTCGAGAAGGCGCTGCGGCACCTGGGGGACTTCGCGCGCGTGCTCATCCCCGACGGCGAGCGCCACAAGGGCCGGCGGACCCTCGACAAGGTCCACGACGCGTTCGTCAAGGCGGGGCTGGGCCGGGACGGGCTGGTCCTCGCCTTCGGCGGCGGGGTGGTCGGGGACCTGGCGGGATTCGCCGCCGCCACGTACATGCGCGGCGTCATCTGGGTCCAGCTCCCCACGACGCTGCTGGCCATGGTCGACAGCTCCGTGGGCGGCAAGACCGGCATCAACCACCCCCGGGCCAAGAACCTGATCGGCGCCTTCCACCAGCCCAAGGCGGTCATCGCCGATTGCGCGTTCCTCGACACGCTGCCGGTCCGGCAGCTCCGCAGCGGGGCCTACGAAGCGCTGAAGTGCGGCCTCATCGCCGACCGCGGGCTCTTCCAGGCCATGCGCAAGGCCCCGGCGGGGTTGAAGGGCTGGAGCCGGGTGGAGATCGAGAACGCGGTGGCGTCGGCGTGCGGGGTGAAGGTCGGCATCGTGGAGAAGGACGAGCGGGAGGACGGCCTGCGCCGCGTCTTGAACCTCGGCCACACGCTGGGCCACGCCCTGGAGACGGTGACCGGCTACCGCCGGTTCACGCATGGGGAAGCGGTGGGCTGGGGGCTGGTGGGCGCGGCCTGGATCGCGCGCCGGCGCGGCATCCTGCCCGACGAAGGCTTCGACCTCGTCGCCTCCGCCGTCGACCACCTCGGACCTCGGCCGCGGGTGTCGGACCTCCCCGGGCCGTCCATCCTCGACGCCGTCGGCCGCGACAAGAAGGTCAGGAACGGCCGACTGAGCTTCGTCCTGCCGGTCGACATCGGCCGCGTCGCCGTCCACGACGACGTCGACCGCGGTGAGGTGCGCGACGCGCTGCGGGTGATGGCCAGCCGTGAGGCGCGCCTGAGCTAGAATCTCGTTGGGCTGGACGCCTCGCTGAAGGGGGCCGGGCGACCATCGAGTTCGCCCTCACGGGAACGGACGTCGGGCTTTACACCCCCTCGACCTGCCGGCTCCGAACCGCTCTACACCACCGTCCACGAGATGGTATCCGCCAATACCTCCAGCAGGGCGAGGCGCGTCGGACTACGGGAAGCAGAATCCACGCGAGGCTGGGCGCCGCTCTTGAGCTGCTTCGCTCGTTGGAACGCCAGGACCGCCACGTGAAACGGGCCCAGGGGGAGACCGTTGCGCGCGCTGGCGATGAGACCTGGCGACGGCGTCACCGCGGCGGCGGGGGAGGTCAGGACCGCACCAGATTGGCCATCCGGCGCAGGATGGCGATCGTCCGACCCGAGTCGTCCCAGACGGACGTGAACACCCGAGCGTCCCGCATGCTGCGATCCGCCTGACGGGCCTCCTCCAGCAGGCGGTCCACGAGGGGACCGATCTGCTGCGGGTTGACCTGGGTGGCGTCCGCCCGGGTGTGGAGGTCACGGCTCTGCACCTGGAAGTAGTAGAGCTCTCCCAGGAACTGCCGGCCGCGGGCCCGGTATTCGCCCACGTCACGCTTCGCCTGGACGTGGGCCTGGGTGGCGCTGACATCCAGGTCATGCGCGAGCTGGCGGAACTCCTGGAGGCACGAACCCGACAGCGCAGCGACCACGTGTACGGCGGGCACCTCGACCTCGCGTCCCGCCAGGAGCAGTCTCGTCCGCTCCAGCACGTCGAGAATGGCGTCCCAATCCTCGTAGGTATTCTCGAGGGCGCGCGCAGCGCGGATGCGGTCGTTCACCTGCCGTGCCCGTGTCGTGAGGTCGCGCAGCCACGCGGGCACGTCGAAAGGCGTCGTTCGGTAGCCGTCCACCAGCCGGCGAAAGTCCTCGGCGCCTCGCGCGAAGGATCGGATCGACGACAGGAACCTGTCTTCTTCGGACGCTGACGCTCCGCGCCGGGCGTCATCAGAGGCGCCTTCGAGCGCGCCGCTGGCCGTCTCGCCCAGACGGTACGCCAGGGCGCGCAGTGTCTCGTAGCGCTGACCCTCGAGGGGCCGGTCGCGGGTCCCGTACCGGGTCTCGGCCGATGCCGCTTGCCAGGACAAGCCGAGGAGGACGCCGGCGGCCCCGGTGGCAACCAGCAACAAGGTCTTTCTTCTCATCTACGTTCTCCTCTTGGCACCCGCGGCGCTATGAAGCTCTACGGTCAACCACACTTCGTAGCCAGACGAGGACCCTCGTGTCTACGACGCAACGAACCGGAGCGGGATCTCGGCACCGATCGCAACGGCATCAGTACATGCCACCGCTCCCGGGCATCCCGGCCGGGGCCTTCCCGCCGTCCTCGGGGATCTCGCTGACGATGGCCTCCGTCGTGAGGAGCAGAGACGCGATGGACGCCGCGTTCTGCAAGGCGGACCGGACGACTTTGGTCGGATCGATGACGCCAGCGTCTACCAGGTTCTCGTACTTCTCGGTGAGGGCGTTGAAGCCCTCGTCCGCCTTCATCTCCCGGACCTTGCCCACCACGACTGCGCCCTCGTGACCGGCGTTGCCCGCGATCTGCCGAACAGGCTCCTCCAGAGCTCTCTTGACGATGCTCACGCCCACCGCCTCGTCGCCCTCGGCCTTCAGCGTCTCCACGGCCTTCACGCACCGCAGGAGAGCCACCCCGCCCCCCGCGACGATCCCCTCCTCCACGGCCGCCTTGGTCGCGTGCATC
>QHVM01000013.1 GCA_003223555.1 Acidobacteriota bacterium
CTCCGCGAAGCAGCGCTCCAGCAGGGGAACGACGCTGGCTTCGAGTCCAAGGACGCGGTCAACCTCGTCACTCCTCATCCAAGTCTCCCGCCTCTTGAGGTCCGCCCAACACCGCGTTGCGCTGCGGCGCTCCCGCTTGCCGGCGCCGTCAGCTTCAGCGCATTGTTCTGCAGCCCGTGCTCCGACGCCGGACAGGCCGTCCAGCGGCCAAGCCCGGCATCTAGCTCACGCCTCACTCAACAACGGACGGGGCACGGCAACGGTCACGTGCACGTGCACGTGACCGTGAACGTGCCCGTCCCCGTCTGTAGCACAGTTTGGCCTGCGTTACCGCGGCAGGAACGCCACCACCCGCAGCGGCGCCCCCGACCCGCCGGCGATCTTCATGGGCAGGGCGATCACCCAGGCGCCCCGCTCCGGCAGGGCCTCGAGATGGGCGAGGTTCTCCAGCCCGGGGAGGCCCGCGCCCAGGGCGACACGGTGGACGATGAAGTCCTTCGACGGCCCGTAGTCGATGCTGGCGGTGTCCACGCCGAGCGCGGCCACCTTGCGCGTCTCGACCAGCAACCGCGCGGCCTCCTCCCCGTAGGAGGGGAAATGGAGGTGCGCGGCGTCGCCCGGCGTGTCGTCTCCGAGGTAGCGCTTCTTGTCGGGCCAGCGCGCGCTCCAACCCGTCCTCAGCAGGACGAGCGAGCCGGCCGGGATCGCTCCCTCTCTTCGCTCCCAGGCCTTCACGTCCTCGAGGCCCAGCCGGTAGTCGGGATCGGCGGCGGCCTGGCGGGAGACGTCGATGACCACCGCGGGACCGATCAGCCTATCGAGCGCGACCTGGTCGACGGCCGGCTTGCCCTCCGCGAAGTGGATCGGCGCGTCGAGATGCGTGCCGCCGTGCTCGGGCGTGCAGAAGCTGTTGGCCGAGTAGAAGTACCCGGCGTCGGTCGGCCCATAGTGCAGGCGTTTCAGCTCGAAGGCGGAGGGCGCGGTCGGCCAGTAGATCGTCTTCTCGTCGAAGGGATGGGTGAGGTCGACGGCGCGCGCCGTGCGCAGGTCGACGGGCGGGGCGGAGACGAGCGACGACCCGGCGAGGGTGAGGCCGGCGAGGATCGCGGGGGCGGGAGCGCCGAGTCGCATCGAGGACCTCCTCAGAGACGCAAACGCATCTCGTTCGTCGGCGTGGTGCCCATGTCGGCGAACATGGCGCGGCGGTGGTGCATGACCACGTCGAGATCGGCGGGCGTGGCCTCGCGGATGCGGATGCTCACCGGGAAGATCGGCCTCTGTCAGCCCGCTCTCGACCCATCGGGAACCGGCCGCTCCGGCACCGCGAGCGCCGGCACGATGCCGTCCGCGGAGCCGATGTCGAAGAGCATTCCTTCCGACACGTCGCCCGCCATCCGGCGCGGCTCCAGGTTCACCACGAAGAGCGCCTGCCGGCCCTCGATCTCCCGCGGATCCGGCCGCTCCTTCTTCAGGCCGGCCAGGACCCGCCGCTCGTGATCGCCGAAATCCACCACGAGCCGCACGAGCTTCGCCGATCCGGTCACGTCCTCGACCCGGCGGATGGTGCCGACCCGCACGTCCAGCTTCTGCAGCTCGGCAAGCGAAACGAGGGGCTTGACCGGCGCGGGCGGGATCAAAACGTGAGACCGACGCCGAGCCGGAGGGTCTTCACGTTCTCACCTTCGTGGAAGAAGATCTGGAAGTCGGCGCCGAGACGCAGGGCCACTCCTCCTCCCGACGTCATGACGTCGATGCCGGCGCCGGCCATGCCCCCCCACGCCGTGTTCGACGAGCCGGCGATCCGGTCGTGGCGCAGCCCGCCCAGCACGTGGATGAACGGCGCCGTTTCGCGCCGTCCGGCGAAGGCGAAGCGCGGGCCGGCGGTCACGGTGAACGTGTTGAGGGTCGCGCCGTCGGACTTGCGGTGGTACCCGGCGTCCAGCTCCAGCGTGGTCGCGCCGCCGCCGGCGAAGGACAGGAACGCGCCGGCCGGGGTGTTGCCGCCACCCTCTTCGAGGTAGTGGAGGTACGCGTAGCCCAGCGACAGCCGCATGTCATCCGCGGCCGCGGTGGCGGCCAGCATCACGAAGCTCACCAGGACCAGCAGCCCTCTCGACATGTGGCCTCCTTGTCGAGGGGCTATTGTAGGGTTCAGCGCGACGGAAACGCCAGGCTCACGGCCGCGAAGACTCCGAAGTCCGTCGTCGCCTGCAGGTTCTTGATCCCCTCCAGGAACCCGCCTTCGATCCGCCAGGCCCGGCCGAGGTCGACCTTCGCCCCCATCTTGAAATAGGCATGCATCGACGGATAGCCGTCCAGGTTGCGGGCCAGGCGTCCCGCCCCGCTCGCCTCGGCGAGCAGGCTCCAGCGCCAGCCCGGGCGCCACTCCACGACCACGAAGCCGTGCGGCCGCCACCGCACGTACTCGACGCCGTCGATGGCCCGTCCGCCGAAGAGCGTCCCGCCGAGGCCGAAGTACGCGTCGAAAGACGACCCCAGGCGATGGGCGGCGAGCGCCTGGAGCCCGCCGTCGACGCCGCCCGCGGCAAAGGGTCTCGTCCCGGTCGGCAGCGCGACGCGCGCCACCGCCGCCGTCCGCCAACCGTCCATTCCGCGCGACGGCGACCACAGCGCGCTCAGCTCCGCGCGCCCGAGGCCGGCCCCGGCCCGCGAGTCCCAATTGGCCACCGGCTCGCCGTGGTGCTCGGCTTCGACGCGGAACTGCCCGGCGGGAAACAGCGTCCGGGCGTTGCCGGGCAGGTGGACGATCGAGTGCCAGGTGTCGATCACCCCGTCCAGGATCCCTCCTCCCCGCCACTGCACCGGCAGCCGCGCGCCGAGCGTCAGCGAGCGCGCCACACCCCGCCGGACCTCCATCCCCGCCGTGTGGTGCTCGCCGTCGACGACGAACTCGAGATCCTGGAGATCTCCCGGGACCCTCGATCTCCACGCGAAGTCGCTGCCCCAATCGTCGTCCAGCCGCAGGCGGGTGGTGCCGGCCGGCAGCGGGTCGGGCGACAGCGCGGGCAGGGTCAGGTGGGGCTGGGCGAGCAGCCACTCCTCGCGTGTCTCGAGCGGCCCCCGCCCGGTGAAGGAAGACGAAGAGGCGGGCTGGGCCGAAGCCACCCGGCCGAAGGCGGCCGCCGCCGCGGCGAGCAGCCAGGCCGGCGTGCGCCGCGCGCCTACCAGGATCCCTGTCCCCGGGGCGACAGCTCGCGCAGGAGGTCCACGAACTCACGGGCCGCGGGGGGGACCCGGCGATCGGGCTTGAGCAGAAGGTCGCGGGCGTCGACCGCCTCGCCGTAGACCTGCATGTTGGCGGAGCGGTCCTGCTTCACCACCGCGCCCTCCAGCGAGACGCCGGCGAAGAGCCCGCGGGTGCGGGAATACGTGAGGATCTCGGCGTGCATCTGCAGGTCCGTCGCCGCTTCGGCGCTGCGTCCCTTGGGCCCGGCGGCCACCGAGGCGTCGGCGCCCAGGGTGAACCTGCTGCGCAGCAGGTGGTCGATCCCCTTCTGGTTCATGATCAGGAACACGTAATCGGCCGACTGGCCGCCGATCTGCAGCCCCA
The DNA here is from genome assembly GCA_003223555.1 of Acidobacteriota bacterium. Lineage (GTDB taxonomy): Bacteria > Acidobacteriota > Vicinamibacteria > Fen-336 > Fen-336 > AA32. The sequence goes on from QHVM01000013.1 coordinate 3,572, forward strand.
GGCTCGCCCCTCCGACCTCGATCATCGACGGTGGTCCCCACGGACCCCGCCCGCCGTCCTTCCGGCAGGTGACCGCGCCCTTGCCGAAACGGCCGCCGATGCCGAGGGCCGCCTTCTTCACCCCCGGGACCACCGCCACGCACTCCGCTTTGTTCAGCAGGTCGCGGGGAATGCCTTCCGGCATGTTGGCGACGTCCTCGAGCACCTGCCGGCACGCGGCCAGGCGCTGCGTCTCCCGCACCTGTGCGGAGGCGCCGGCCGCGCCGAGAAGCAGCGCCCACGTCACGGCGCCCGCGCGGCCGGTCATGGAACGCCTCCCGGGCCGGGCTTCACGCGCCGGATTATAGCGTCGCTGCTCTCGGCGGCCCCGGGGAGCGGGGGCGGCAGCGCGCCGGCCGGGAACAGGTGGTCCGCCTTGTCCCCCTTGGCGAACCAGCCCGCGTCGCGGGAGCGCCCCTGGTCGTCGATCACGTAGTACTCGAAGGCGCTCCCGGTGACCCGCACGTACACGAAGTGGTTGAAGGCGCCCCCGGTGGCGACGTAGCCCGGCGAGGGCTCGAAGCCGTAGGCCGGCCGGCCGCCGCCGCCCGAGACGAAGTAGCGGATGCCGTCCTGGGGCGTCATGCGCGCGTAGAAATGGTTGTGGCCGGCGAAGACGACGTCGACGGCGTGCTTGCGCAGGATCGGCTCGAGCTGGTTGGCCAGCCGCGTCTCCCGCATGCGGCCGCCGAAGGTCCACTCCCAGTTGCGGAACGTGAACACGTGGCGCGCGGCCTGGGGCGAGTGGGGCGGGTGGTGCATCGCCACCACCTTCCAGCGCGCCTTCGACGCCGCGAGGGCCGCGTCGAGCCAGATCACCTGGGCCCAGTCGTTCCCGGCCGGCCACAGCTTCGTGTCGGCGATGCCGAGGGTGTTGGAGTCGAGCAGGAACACCTCCACCAGCGGCGCGGGGCCGGGGTCGGAGAGGAATGAGTAGTACCGGCGGCGGTCGCGGTAGCCGAAGTTGGCGTCCGCGATCTGGTGCTCCACGTCGCAGCCGAGGTCGCGGATCCGGTATGCGTCGGCCTTCGGCGAGAGCGGCCCCCTGGTGGGGGCCAGCCCGCAAAGGAGGACGTCGTGGTTGCCGAGGGCGGCGTGGAAGTCCACTCCCCGCTCCATGAGCGGCTCGTAGACCCGGTCGAAGCGCGTGGCCAGGCCGGCCTTCTGCCCCGCGCTGTAGACGTTGTCGCCGAGCAGGACCACGAATCGCAGCGGATAGCGCAAGAGCTGGTCGCGGACGCGGCCCTGGCGCGCGTCGCCGGTGCCCGAGTCGCCCATGAACGCGAGCCGGACCTCCGGGATCGGCGACGGAGAGGAGCTCCGCGAAGGCGGGGCCGCCGCCAGCGCGGGGAGTGCGACGAGGACAGCTCCGATCGCGGCCCGGCCCCTGCTCACCGCGGGGCTAACCGCGCTTTACCTCCACCCGCGACAGCTCGTCGTAGAGGTGGATGGCCGACCGCATGCACTTGCGCCAGTCCCCCAGGTGGAGGCTCTCGTTCTCGGAGTGCGCGTTGCACGGCGGGTCCTCGACCCCCATCAGCAGGCAGGGCGCGCCGCCCAGCAGGTCGGCGAACGGCTGCACGAAGCCGATCGAGCCGCCGGCGCCGATCATGGCCGTCTCCTTGCCGAAGCCCGCCTTCAGCGCCCGGCGGGCCGCCTCGAAGGCGGGGCCCTCGGGGTCGGTCGTCCACCAGGGCGTCGTCCCGTTGAGCCTCGCGGTGACCCTGGCCCCGTGGGGCGCGCTCCCGGTGAGCTTCTTGATGAGGAGCCAGCCCGCCTTGCGCCCGTCCATGTTGGGCACCGTGCGCAGGGAGAGCCGGGCCCGCGCCGAGTCGACGATCTGGTTGGACGAGCCCTGGATGGGATGCGACTCCATCGCGATCACGGTCAGCGAGGGCCGCGTCCAGAGCTTCTCGTACACGGAGTAGCCCTTCTCTCCGGCGAGCCGCAGGCCGTCCACCAGGCCCGCCTCCTTCTTGAACTTCTTCTCGTCGAAGGGGAGCTTGCGGATCCGCTTGAGCTGCTTCTGGGAGGGCTTGGCCACGTCCTTGTAGAGCCCGGGCACGTCGAGCGACCCGTCCTTGTTCTGCAGGTCGGCGATGAGCTTGCTCAGGACCTGCACCGGGTCGGGCACCGGACCGCCCCACATCCCGCTGTGGAGCGGGTGGTCCAGGCACTGCACCTCGACGTCGACCTGGCAGATCCCGCGGAGCTGGTAGGTGAGGGCGGGCACGCCGGTGTCGAAGTTGGCGGTATCGGACAGCACGATGAAGTCGGCGCTCATCTTGTCCTGGTACTTCTCGAGGAACTTGCCGAGGTTCTCGGAGCCGATCTCCTCTTCGCCCTCGATGAGGAACTTCACGTTGCAGGGCAGGGCGCCGGAGGATTGCAGGTAGGAAGCGACGGCGGCGACGTGGGCCATCACCCCCGCCTTGTCGTCGGCGGTGCCGCGGCCGTAGAGCCGGCCCTTGCGCTCGGTGGGCTCGAAGGCGGGGCTCACCCACTTCTCGGGGCGCCCCGGCGGCTGCACGTCGTGGTGGCCGTAGAGGAGGATGGTGGGCGCGCCGGGGCGATGCAGCCAGTCGCCGTATACGTAGGGATGGACGCCGGGAATCTCCAGCACCCCGACGTTCTCGATCCGCGCCCCCCGCATGGCCTCCGCCACCGCCTCCGCCGAGCGGCGGACCTCGGAGGGAGGGAATCCCTCCGCGGAGACGCTGGGCACCCGCGACAGCGCGATGAGCACGCCCTTGAAATCGTCGAACCGTTTCTCGAGGTGGTCGAGGGCCGCCTTCACGCTGCCGTTGGTCAGGGCCATCCGTCCTCCTTCACCTTCATCCGCAGTCTAGAACAAGAGCGTCGGCAAAGGTAAGGTAAGGCGCTATGATGGCCGGCCCATGAGAGCGCCCGCGCTCGTGCTCCCGCTGCTCCTCGCCGCGGCCGCCGGCGGCGACGATGCGGCGGACGACCCGGAGCCGGGCACGCGCGAGGCGATTGCCGCCGCCACCACGGAGCCGCGTTTCCTCTCGCCCTGGGTGGCCGACCTGCCCGCTTCGGCGACCGTGCCCTCGCCCGCGAAGTTCCTCGGCCACGTCGCCGGCGCACCGGGCGAGCTGACGCGCACGGAGAAGATCTACGCCTACTACCGCGCGCTGGCCGCGGCCACGCCGCGGGTGAAGGTCGACGTGATCGGGAAGACGGAGGAAGGCCGGGACATCCTCCTCGTGATCGTCGGCGACGAGGAGGCGCTGGGCGACCTCGACCGGCGGCGGGCCGACATGACGGCCCTGGCCGACCCCCGGCGGACGGACGAGCCGGCTGCGGAGCGGATCGTCTCCGATCCCCGCACCCGGCCCTTCTACCTCCTGCACGGCGGGCTGCACTCGACCGAGACCGGGCCGCCGGAGATGCTCATGGAGCTGGCCTACCGGCTGGCCGTCTCGAACGCGCCCCTGCCGAAGCTCATCCGCGACCGCGTGATCGTCCTCATCAACCCCGTCGCCGAGCCCGACGGCCGCGACCGGGCGGTGGACTGGTTCTACCGGCACCTCAAGGGCAAGACCGACTACGAGAACCTGCCCCCCATCTCCCCGCCGTACTGGGGCAGGTACGTCCGCCACGACAACAACCGCGACGGCGTCCAGCGCAAGCTCGCCCTCACCCGGGCCACCCAGGACGCCTTCCTGAGGTGGCACCCGGTGGTCGTGCACGACCTCCACGAGTCGATCCCGCTGCTGTCGATCTGGACCGGCACCGGCCCCTACAACGCCAACGTCGACCCCATCACCACCACCGAGTGGCACGCGATCGCGTTCCACGAGGTGACCACCCTGACCGCCTTCGGGATGCCGGGGGTGTGGACCTACGGGTTCGGCGAGGGCTTCGCCCACCTCTACGCCGACTCGGTGGCCATCAACCACAACGCGATCGGGCGCGGCTACGAGACCTTCGGCAACGGGACGGCCGAGACGGTCGAGCGCTGGCTGGACCCCGAGCGCAACCGCTATACCGGCAAGCCGGTCACCGAGGCCGACTGGTACCGCGTGGTGCCGCCGCCCAAGCGCCTGCGCTGGTCGCTGCGCGACAACACCAACTACATGGAGACGGGCGTGCTGGCCGCGCTCCAGTACACCGCCCACAACGGACCCGACATGCTCCGCAACTTCTGGCGGCGCGGCCGCAACGCGGTCCGGCGGGGAGAGGCCGGGAAGCCGTATGCGGTCGCCGTTCCGGAAAGGCAGGACGACCGGGGGCGCCTGGCCGCGATGGTGAACCTGCTCCGCGCCCACGGCATCGAGGTGTCGCGGGCGGCCGAGGCGTTCAAGGTCAGGGAGGGCGAGTTCCCGGCCGGCACGTACCTCGTCCGCATGGACCAGCCCTACCGCGGCTACGCCCTCGACCTGCTCCTGCCCCAGAGCTACCCGGCGGACAAGGCGCCCTACCCGGCCTACGACGACGTGGCGTGGTCGCTGCCCGTGGCGATGGACGTCGCGACCACCGTCGTCGAGGACGAGACCGTGCGCGGGGTGCCGCTCTCGCTCGTCACCGAGCCGGTCGCCTATCGGGGAACGGTCGCGGGCAATGGGCCCCTCTTCCTGGTGAAGGACAGCGGTCAGGAGTCGCTCCTCGCCGCCCGCGTCCGCCTGGCGCGGTTCAAGGTCGAGGCGGCCGAGAAGCCGTTCTCCTCCGGCGGCGTGGACTACCCGCCAGGCACCTGGATCCTCGCGGATCAAACAGGGCTGCGCCGGGCGCTCGAAGACGCCGCGGCGGAGCTGGATCTGGCGGTCGTCTCGGCGCCGGCGGCCCCCGAGGTCCCTCGCCACGCCCTGGACCTGCCCCGGCTGGCCGTGCTGCAGGCCTGGATCGACACCCAGGCGCCGGGCTGGGTACGGATGATCCTGGACGACGAGAAGGTGCCGTACGCGCTGATCCAGGACGAGGACGTCCGCCGCGGCGGGCTCAGGGAGCGCTTCGACCTCATCCTCTATCCCGACACGGGCCGCAGCCTCAAGGACATCGCCACCGGCATCGACCCGAAGTTCCGCCCGCTGGCCTATACGAAGACGCCCGAGTTCCCGAGCCACGGCTCTCCGTCCTCTTCACCCGACATCACGGGCGGCTTCACGTGGCGGGGGCTGCAGAACCTCGACGAGTTCGTGCGCCAGGGCGGCGTGCTGGTGACGCTCGGCGGCGCCTCCGCGGTGCCCCTCGACGGCGGCATCGCCCGGGAGGTGCGCCACGCGACCGTCAAGAGCGTCTACAACCCCGGCAGCGAGCTGCGCGCCCGCTTCCGCCGCCCGGACCATCCCCTCGCGTACGGGTACCGCGAGAAGACGGTGGCCTTCCGCGAGGACCGGCCGCTCTACGCGGTGCGCCGCAGCGAAGAGGGACGCGTAGT
>QHVM01000014.1 GCA_003223555.1 Acidobacteriota bacterium
CGGTGGCTTTGGCCGCTCGTCTCATCCGGATTTCGTCCTACGTCGAGGACGTCGTGCTCGATCCCTTCCTGGGCTCCGGGTCTACCACCCTTGCCGCGATAGACACCCACCGGAGCAGCATCGGTTTCGAGATCGAGGAGCAATACTGGAAGGCAGCGAAGTCCCGCCTTGGCTCGCAGTCGCTCTTTGAGAAAGCTACGGTAAGATTCGAGCGCTCACCGCACTGAAGCAGTAGCGGAGGGACTCTCGCTGCTGCGTGAGTGAGGGCGGCTTGGCCTACCGGCTTCTCGAGACTTTCCAGGCAACCTTCAGAGGCAAGCGCTATATCCATCGCGACTCGAGCCGCGGAGACTTCGTCGCGATCCATCTTTACGAGGATCTCTACACGGTAGGCAAGTCAAAGCTCTATCTCCGCCGTGTCGAGGAGAAGGAGCGTATCTTGAACATCCAGAACCGTCGCCGCGGCATCGCCGCCCGCCGTGGCGACGCGACCTTTGGTGAGCTGATCCATGGACAGCAGGCGATCGAGGAGTCCGGTTTTCAGGTGGCACGGGGACCCATCGCCACCGTCGAAATCGGCGTCGAGGTGAAGATTCTAGCGAAGGCCATGATCAAGCAGATCGACCGCGTCATCGGCGACCTCGTCAAGCAGGTCGCTCACTTCAAGCGGGGTGCCGGTACGCCGATCTGTGTGGGCGTCGTAGGCATAAACAGTGCCCTAGTCTGCAGCAGCTATGAGGGCGACCGCGTCTTCATGACAAACGGCAAGAAGCACAAGCATCCTTGTCAGGAAGCAACGGAAGCGGAGGTTCGTCTGGTGGCCCAAGCAAAGCCCAGCTTCGATGAGTTCCTGATCCTGCGCTATCGCGCCACCAATGCCGAACCCTATGACTTCGAGTGGGTGGACCTGCCAGCTACCGTGCTGGACTACGGTGCTATCCTGACGCGCATCTCGCGCGAATATGATCGCCGTTTTCGGAATAATGGACTCGCAGCCGTCTGACCCCTTGAATCTCGCCCGGAAGGCGCAAGGCGCGGACCCCATCGAACGGCGAGTGGAGGCCGGATCATGACGCGGGATATCGGCGGCATCTTGGTCTTGGCCGGTGCGCTCCTGGTCGGCGGGGCCGGGGCCAGCACGCAAGAACACCCGGGGGCGGGGGGAACCGTCCCCGACTACTCGTCCTTCATCCTGACGCCAAAGGCGCCGGACACGCCCCGCATCAACGGGGCGAAGGTCTTCGGCGTGCGGCCCGGCCATCCCTTCCTGTTCACGATCCCCGCCACCGGCCGGCGTCCGATGACCTACGGCGCTTCGAGCCTGCCCGCCGGTCTGAAGGTGGACGCGGGGCCACTACGTCGCCACCCTCACCGCCGAGAACGCGCTGGGCAAGGCGCAACGGGAGCTGCGCATCGTCTGCGGCGATCGGCTGGCCCTGACCCCGCCTCTGGGCTGGAACAGCTGGAACGCGGGCGGCCCCTTCGTCGACACCGACAAGGTGCGCGCGGCTGCGCGGGCGATGGTGGACAAGGGCCTCGTCCAGCACGGCTGGACCTACGTCAACATCGACGACGCCTGGCAGGGCCGGCGCGGCGGCCGGTACGGCGCGATCCAGCCGAACGAGAAGTTCCCCGACATCAGGGCCCTGGCCGACGAGGTCCACGCCATGGGCCTGAAGATCGGGATCTACTCCACCCCGTGGGTCACCTCGTACGCCGGCTACGTCGGAGGCTCGGCCGACAACCCGGAAGGGAGCTGGAACGGGGAGGTGGACAAGGGACGGATCGGCCACCGCCACGGCAAGCATCCCTTCGCCTGGGCCGACGCGCGACAGTGGGCCGAGTGGGGATTCGACTACCTGAAGTACGACTGGAACCCGAACGACCTCGAGCACGTCCGGGAGATGGCCGACGCGCTGCGCTACAGCGGCCGCGACGTCGTGTACAGCCTCTCGAACTCCGCTCCCTTCGAGCACGCCGGAGAGTGGGCGGCCTACGCGAACGCCTGGCGCACCACCGGCGACATCCGCGACACGTGGCCGAGCATGGCCAGCAAGGGGTTCGGCCAGGGCAAGTGGGGCCCCTTCGCCGGTCCCGGACATTGGAACGATCCCGACATGCTGGTCCTCGGCCTCGTCGGCTGGGAAGGCAAGCTCCATTTCACCCAGCTCACCCCCGACGAGCAGTACGTCCACATCAGCCTGTGGAGCCTGCTCGCTTCGCCGATGTTGATCGGCTGCGACATGGCGAAGCTCGACGACTTCACGCTCAGCCTGCTCAGCAACGACGAGGTGCTGGCGGTGAACCAGGACCCGCTGGGGCAGCCGGCGGCGACGGTCGTGCAGGCGCCCAACCCGGACGATCCGGGCCGCGAGGCGTTCGAAGGCCGCCCGAAGGTCGAGATGCCCAAGGTCCTGGAGGTGCTGGCCCGACCCATGGAGGACGGCTCGGTCGCCGCCGGTCTCTTCAACCGGAGTACGAAGCCCGCCAGGGTGACGGTGCGCTGGGCGGACCTGAAGGTCCAGGGTCGGCGGCGGGTGCGCGACCTCTGGCGGCAGAAGGACCTGGGCGTCTTCGAGGGCGAGTTCTCGGCCGAGGTCCGGCCGCACGGGGTCTTGATGCTCCAGCTCTTCGCGGAGAAGTGAGCCGCTACTCCTTCGCGACGAGCGGATACACGATCCCGGCCACGACGGCGCCCAGGATCGGCGCCACCCAGAACAACCAGAGCTGCTGGAGGGCCCAACCTCCCACGAACAGGGCGGGGCCCGTGCTCCGCGCGGGGTTGACCGAGGTGTTGGTCACGGGGATCGAGATTAAGTGGATCAGGGTGAGGCCGAGGCCGATGGCGATCGGCGCGAAGCCTGCCGGGGCCCGTCGATCGGTGGCCCCGAGGATGACGACGAGGAAGAAGAACGTCATCACCACCTCGCACACGAACCCGGCCGTGAGCGAATAGCCGCCGGGGGAGTGCTCGCCGAAGCCGTTCGAGGCGAAGCCGGCGGCCGTGCTGAAGCCGGAGACGCCACTCGCGATGAGGTAGAGGATTCCCGCCCCCGCGATGGCGCCCGCCACCTGGCCGATCAGGTAAGGGATCAGGTCGCGCGCCGGAAAGCGCTTTCCCACCAGCAGCCCCACGGACACCGCCGGGTTGAGGTGGCAGCCGGACACGTGGCCGATGGCGTACGCCATGGTGAGGACCGTGAGGCCGAACGCCAGCGCGACGCCGAGCAGGCCGATGCCGACGTGGGGAAAGGCCGCGGCCAGGACCGCGCTGCCGCATCCGCCCAGCACGAGCCAGGCCGTGCCGATGAACTCCGCCGCTGCTCTGTTAGTGATGGTCATTGGTTGTCTCCTTTCCCCGTGTCACTTCTTGCCTCTACCCACATCCTTACCACGGACTCGGGCCGGCGGGCGGACGAGCTGCACCTGCCGAGCCATCCCGGCGGCTATACTGCCTCGCGCCATGATCGACCCCCAATTCGTTCCCGCGCTGGGCTGGATCGCGCCGTTCGCGATGATGCTGCTCGCGATCGCGGCGCTGCCCCTCGCCGCGCCGAAGTTCTGGGAGTCGAACGCCCGCAAGCTCGGCATGTCGGCGCTGCTCGGCCTGCCCGTGCTCGTGCTCTATGCGCGAAGCGATCCGGCCGCCCTCTTCCACACCGGCGGGGACTACCTGTCGTTCATCATCCTCCTCGGCAGCCTCTTCGTGGTCTCGGGCGGCGTCCTGGTGACGGGCGACATCGAGGCCCGGCCGATCGTGAACACCGCCTTCCTGGCCATCGGATCGGTGCTGGCTTCGCTCATCGGCACCACCGGCGCGTCGGTGCTCCTCATCCGGCCGCTGCTCTCGACGAACCAGGAGCGCCGCCACGTCGTGCACACCGTCGTGTTCTTCATCTTCGTCGTGTCGAACAGCGGGGGCTGCCTGACTCCCCTCGGCGACCCGCCGCTCTTCCTCGGCTACCTCCTCGGCGTGCCGTTCACCTGGACGCTGCGGCTGCTGCCGCACTGGCTGCTCGTGAACGGCCTCCTCATCGCGGTCTACTATTTCTGGGACGTCCGGGCGCATGCGCGAGAGCCGGTGAAGGCCCTGGCCCGCGACCGGGCCTACATCCGCCCGATCCAGGTGAGCGGCAAGCGCAACCTCGCGCTGCTGCTGGTCGTCGTGGCCGGCGTCGCCGGCCTCCACTCCCCGTACCGCGAGGCCGTGATGCTGGCGGTCTCCGCCGTCTCGCTGGCCGCGACGCCGAAGGCCGTGCGGGAGGCGAACCGGTTCACGTTCCACGCGATCGCCGAGGTGGCGGCGCTGTTCGCCGGCATCTTCCTGACGATGCTGCCCGCCCTCGACATCCTGCACGCCCGCGGCGCTTCGCTGGGCCTGACCGCGCCGTGGCACTTCTTCTGGGCCACCGGCTTCCTGTCGTCCTTCCTCGACAACGCGCCGACCTACCTGACGTTCCTCGCCGTCGCGCAGTCGCTGGGGCTTCCCGCCCAGGTGGTGGGCGTGAGCCACGAGGTCCTGGCCGCGATCAGCACCGGCGCGGTGTTCATGGGCGCCAACACGTACATCGGCAACGGGCCCAACTTCATGGTGCGCGCGATCGCCGAGGAGCGCGGCGTCCGCATGCCGAGCTTCGGCGGGTACATGGTCTACAGCGGCGCGGTGCTGATCCCGTGCTTCGTGCTGGTGACCTTCGTGTTCTTCCGCTGACGAGGGCCCGGGGCCCCCTCTTCAGGGGCCGTCCGGCCCCGCCGCCGCGTCCTTCCTCGCGAACACGAGCAACGGGTCTCCCCAGGCGGTGCCGAAGCTGCCGAGGAGGACGTACTCGCGGAGGAACGGGTGGCCGGGCTGGAGGAGGTTGCGGACGAAGCCGAGCCCGTTCACGACATAGGTCGGCTTGAGGTCGAGCACCATGCGCGTGGGCGTGAGGTTGTCTTCGTAGGTCAGCGGCCGGCCCCGCTCGTCCCACACGTCGGAGGCCGGCGGAGGGTAGAAGGCCAGCGCTTCAGGAGTGCACAGCCCCACGGTGTCGATGACCTCTCCCCGGTAGAAGAAGCCGAACACGCCGACCTCGCTGGTGAGCGCCGGCTCCGGAGGGTCGCCGCGGCGGTTCAACATCCCGGCCACTCGCCGGTAGCCGTTGAAGCGCTCGTGCTCGGCGCGCTCGAACGCTTCGCCCCGCGGGTCGCGGGCGAAGAGCCGACCCTTGTCCGCCTGGCCGTGGTTGACCGCGTAATTGTTGGCGGGGAGGAGGAGCGCGCCCACCGCGGTCCACGATAGCGCCGGAAGCCAGGGCGACGTGAAGCCCGTGATCCTCTTCAGCAGCGACCAGCCGCGGTCGAGCGTGACGACGCCCCCGTGGAACAGCGTCAGCACGCCGAAGGTCACGAAGGAGGGGAAGTACCAGGCCTCGCGGTGGCCGATCCAGCCGTAGAGGGCCAGGAACAGCGGCGCGTAGAGGAGGTAGACGATGCGCGCGTCCGGCCGGCGCAGCAGCGTCGCCCCGAGCACCGGCAGCCCGAGCAGGGTGAGCCATGCCGGTCCGAGCCGGCCCCCGGGTACCTCCTCGAGCCGGCGATAGCCGGTGAGCAGGTAGAAGCTCGCCTCCCGTCGCGCGAGCGCGGCCGCTTCGGGCACAATCGATGCGAGGCGGTGAGCCAGGTCCACCCGGCCGCCGCCATAGGGCCGGAACACGGCGGGCTCCGCGCGGCGGGCGCGGATCGACTGCGGGATCGGCGACCCGTAATAGGCGGTGGAAAAGACGAGCCAGGCCAGCGGCAGCGCCAGGTAGGCGGCGAGGAGGCGAGCGCGGAAGCGGCGGCCGAGGAGGATCGCCCCCCAGACGAGCGGGGTGAGCAGGATCCCCTCGGGCCGGACGAGGGGCGCCGCGGAGGCGAGGACGACGGCCGGCAGGTCGCGACCCGTGCGGGCCAGGTACAGGCCGGCCATGAGCACGGCCAGGAGCAGTCCGGCCTCGAACCCCTGGGAAAGGATGAACACGTTGACGGAGTTGAAGCCGACGAGCGCAGCGGCCGCCAGGGCCGGGATCGGGCCGGCGCCGAGGTCACGGGCGACGAGATAGGCGAGGAGCGTGATGGCGGCGAGCAGGACGGCGTTCAGCGCGAACGCGAGCTGGTCGATGCGGTCGACGCCGAGGACGAGGCCCAGTCCGCCCAGCAGGAACACGAAGGCGGGCGAGGTCGAGCCCAGCACCGGGCGGCCCTCCAGGTTCCAGGCCGGGCGCAGGTAGCGGGCCAGGTTCCGGGCATGCCGGAAGGTGATGTAGGCGTCGTCGCAAGGCTGCAGGTGCTGCGACAGCAGGAACGCACCGGCGGCGGCTCCCAGGCCGGCCGCCGTCACCAGCAGGGCGGGAGAGCCGAACTCCGCGGCCAGGCGCCGCATCCATCCGCCGTCGATGGAGTGTCGGGCGGGCTCGTCCGCGGGCTCGGCCAGGGAAGCCACGATGGGAAGCGCGGCCATGGTACCGATTCCAGGCGCTGAGCGTCCAGTCCGGCGACCGGCGCTGCGGGTCGGCTTGTCTCCGGAGGACCGCGTGCAGCTCACCCATCCCGCCGCTCGCCGCTGAGGCCGCCTGTCGCGCAGGGCGGAAGCCAGTTAGGATAGCGGGCCCCGAGCCGGGATCGGCACTTCGAGGGCGAACGATGCCCAGGAAAGTCGTGCTCTTCTTCTCCGTCGTGATCGGTGTCGGTGCCGTCCGCGCCGCGCCCGGGGCGGGAGCGCGCGCGCAGGGCGCAGGGGGCGAGCCCATGATGGACATCCGCTTCATGACCCTCGACCCCGGCCACTTCCACGCCGCCCTCGTCCAGAAGGAGATGTATCCCGGCGTCTCGAAGAAGGTGCACGTGTACGCGCCGCTCGGGCCCGACCTCATCGACCACCTGGGGCGCGTCGCTCGCTTCAACCTCCGCGCCGACCACCCGACCGCCTGGGAGCTGGAGGTCCACACCGGGCCCGACTTCCTGGAGCAGATGCTGCGGGAACGCCCGGGCAACGCCGTCGTGATCTCGGGCCGCAATCGCGGCAAGATCGACCGCATCCAGGCCTCCCTGGACGCCGGGCTGCACGCGCTCGTGGACAAGCCCTGGATCCTGGAGGCGCCGGACCTGCCCAAGCTCGAGCGGGCCCTCACCACTGCCGAAGAGCGCGGGCTCGTCGCCCTCGACATCATGACCGAGCGCTTCGAGGTGACGACCCAGCTCCAGCGCGAGCTGGTGAGCGACCCGTCGATCTTCGGGCGACTGGTCCCGGGCACCGAGTCCGATCCCGCCGTCTACATGGAGAGCGTGCATTACCTGATGAAGGTGGTGGCGGGGGCGCCCAACCTCCGGCCGGTATGGTTCTTCGATACCGCCCAGCAGGGTGAAGGCCTCAACGACGTCGGGACGCACCTGGTGGACCTCGCGCAGTGGACGCTCTTCCCGGACCAGGCGGTCGACTACCGCAAGGACGTCCAGGTGCTGCGGGCCCAGCGCTGGCCGACCATGATCGGCCGGGCCGACTTCCAGCGGGTGACGCGCGAAGACTTCCCGGACTTCCTCGCCGACCGGGTCAAGAACGACACCCTCGAGTACTTCTGCAACACCCTCGTCTCCTACACGCTGCGCGGCGCGCACGTCACGCTGAGCGCGATCTGGGACTGGGAGCCGGCCCCCGGCGCCGGCGACTCGCACTTCGCCTACTACCGCGGCTCGCGGGCGAAGGTCGAGGTCCGCCAGGGCGTGGCCGAGCGCCACCGGCCGGAGGTGTACGTGGTCCCGAACGACGGCGCGGACCGGGCCGCCCTCATCGCCGCGGTCCAGAAGAAGGTCGCTGCGCTCCAGCCGGAGTATCCCGCCATCGGCGTGGCGGAGCAGGGCAGCGAGCTGCGGCTGACGATCCCGGACCGCCTGCGGGTCGGCCACGAGGAGCACTTCGCCCAGGTGACGCAGCGCTTCCTGCGTTACGTGCGCGACCGCCGCACGCTGCCCGCCTCGGAGCGGCCGAACATGCTGGCCAAGTACTACGTCACCACCCAGGGGACCGCGCTGGCCCGCCAGGCCGCCCCCCGCGCCGCGGAGCGCCGCGCGCCCCGGTGAGCGCCGGTACCCGCGCCTTCCCCTCGCCGCGCCTGCACGAGTTCTGCGCCGGCGTCTTCGCGAAGATGGGCGTGCCCGAGGACGACGCACGGCTCGCCGCCGACGTGCTCTCCTGCGCGGACCGGCGCGGCGTCGACTCCCACGGCGTGGCCCGCCTGCGCACCTACTACGACCTGCTCTCGGCCGGCCGCATCAACCCGCGCCCGCAGATGCGGACGGTCAGGGAGAGCCCGAGCACCGCCACCGTGGACGGGGACAACGGCCTCGGGCTCGTGGTCGGGCCCAAGGCCAACCGGATCGCGATGGAGAAGGCCGGGGGAGCGGGGACGGGCTGGGTCGCCGTCGGCAACACGAACCACTTCGGCATCGCCGGCTACTACGTGCTGCAGGCCGTCGCCCGCGACATGATCGGCTGGGCGATGACCAACAGCACGAAGGGCGTCGCGCCGCTCTGGGGAGCGGAGCGGATGCTGGGCACCAACCCCATCGCGATCGGGTTTCCGGCCCACGAAGAGCCGCCGATCGTGCTCGACATGGCGACCTGCACCGTCGCCTACGGCAAGATCGAGATGGCGATGCGCGAGGGCAAGCCGATCCCGCTCGGCTGGGCGATCGACCGCGAGGGACGCCCGACCACCGACCCGCGGGCCATGCTGGAGGGCGGCGCGCTGCTGCCCCTCGGGTCCGAGCGCGAGCGGGGCGGGCACAAGGGCTACGGCCTGGCCCTGGCGGTGGACGTGCTGTCGGCGGTGCTTTCGGGCGCGAACTGGGGGCCCTTCGCGCCGCCCTTCGCCCTCCGGCAGCCCGATCCGGGCCACCGCGTGGGCAAGGGCATCGGGCACTTCTTCGGGGCCATGCGGGTCGACGCGTTCCGTGACCTCGCGGAGTTCAAGTCCCAGGTCGACCACTTCGTGCGCACGCTCCGGGGCACGCGACCCGCCCCCGGCACGAGCGGCCCGCTCATCCCCGGCGATCCCGAGCGCGAGGCGGAGAGGGAGCGCGCGGAGCGCGGGATCCCGCTCCTCCAGCCGGTCATCGAAGACCTGCGCGAGATCTCCCGGCGGACGGGCGTGCCCCTCGAGTAGCGACCTTCCTGCCGCACGCCGGCCTCACTAGCCGGCGAGGAGCGCCTCGAAGGCCTCGCGAAGCTCGGCGCCGTCCGGCCGCGCCAACTGCCGGACGATGACCCCGTCTCGCAGGAACACCAGGTTCGGCCACAGCTTGACCCGGAAGGAGCGGCCCAGCGGACGGCCCGGGCCGTCCTCGACCTTCACGTGCCGGACCTCCGGATGCGGCTCGAGCATCGAGCTGATCCGCGGGGCGGCTGCGCGGCAGAAGCCACACCACGAGGTGCCGAACTCGAGCACCAGCAGCCCCGGCGTGCGGTCGATCTCGTCACGGCTGGGCGCCTCGCCGGGCTCGAGGTAGCGGGAGGTCACGAGACCGGCGTCCGCCGCAAGCCCTCCAGCTTCCGACGCTCGCGCGCCGTGCCGTGGCAGACCAGGCACGACTGCGCGCCGTCCTCGGCCAGGTCGGAGACGAGGGCATAGGTGAGCCCGCGGTCGGTCCACGTGATGACCTTCAGGCCCGCGACCGATTCGATCTCCGCGTCCCGAGTGCCCAAGGCCGCCCTCCGGACAACAACACCCGAGCCGGCCGCTTTAGTCCCGGCGGCCGGCCGAGGGAATAAAAGCCTCCGGCGCGTGTTGTACCCACATTCTAGGAGGTGCATCGATGACACGCCACGTGTGGTCGCGGGCCGCCCTTGCCGACGACAGTTCTTCAACCTGATCCTGTCGACCCGGCTCACCGAGGCGGAGAAGAAGGACCCGCTAGCGTTCCTGAAGGCGCTCTAAGCTAATAGACCGGTGAGAAACCTTCTCCGGCGCGAGCGTTCGGCGCGCGCAGCGGAGTGTTTCCTCGGTCGTCTGGCGACGGATTCATTCCGGCGCCAGACGCTTGATGACGGGGGGCGCGGAGCGGAGCGCGCCGCATTCGCGTCTAGTCGAGGAAGAACTTGAGGTAGGGGCCGCCTTCGGCCTCGCGCCGGATGAGCAGGGCCAGCTCGCGCGCGTGATAGTCGCCCCACATCGACGACTCGCCGCAAGGGACCTTGCGGCCGGCGGGGACGTAGTCCCAGCCGTTCGGCCGGTGGTAGACGGAATGCAGCAGCAGGCCCTCGTGCCGCGGGTCGGTCGACAGGTACGGCTCGGCGAACAGCGTCCGGGCCACTGTAAGCGCCGCCTGACGATAGGCGCGGCCCTGCTCCGCCTCGCCCCGCGCGC
>QHVM01000015.1 GCA_003223555.1 Acidobacteriota bacterium
CGATTTCCACTCCGACCGGTCCTTCTTTTCGGGCTGGCACGATCGATGCTCTTCGGCGTCAAGCATCGAAAGGAGGGATCATGCATCTCGCTCGCGGCGTCGGCTTCTCCTGCGCAGGTCTCGCCGTGGCCGGCCTCGTCTCGGGTTGCGCGGCCCGCAGCAAGGCGGTCACGCTGCAGCCGCTGACCGCCGACATGAGCCACTACAAGACCGTCGTGATCTCGGTGGAGTCCCGCGTGCCGGGGGACGTCAAGAAGGAGAAGTCCGACCTCGAGGGCCTGATCGTTTCCAGGGTCAAAGCGCTCAACCGCTTTCCGAGCGTGCAGCTCAAGGCCGGCGAGGTGGCGGCGACGCCGGAGACCCTCCTCGTGAACGTGGGGATCACCCACGTGAAGAAGGTCGGAGGCGGCAAGCGCTTCATGCTCGGCGCCGCGGCGGGCCGCGCCTCGATGACGACCGAGATCACTCTCGTGGACTCCCCAACCGGCAGGACCCTCGGCAGCTACACGGTCACCGGCGAGTCCGGCGGCACGGGCTTGTCCGGCGGTACGAGCGACGCCGTCACCAAGACGGCGGAGGCGGTCGCCGGATTGCTCGGGGGTGCGGCGGTGCGCTGACATGGGGAATCCGGTCGTCCCCCCGGTGCAGTCTGGTCGTGGAGCCCGAAGCAACGCCGCCGCAGGCGCAGATGAAATTGGGTTCGGAGACCGTCATCGAGCTCACAGCGAGGCCCGTAGAAAAGGGACGTGAGGAGGAAACATGAAGGCCTGGGCCTGGTTGGCAGCGGTCTCGATCCTCGGCTCAATTGCTCATGCCGAATCGCTGGGCGAGGTGGCGAAGCGCGAGCGCGAGCGTCGCGAGAAGAACAAGCGGCAAGGGACCGAGACCAAGGTGATCAACGACGACGATCTGACCGCGGGGCGCGACAAGGACTCGAAGGGCACCTTCAATCCGGGCGCGGGATTGGCGACCGGGAGGGGCGGCGCGGGCGCCAGCGGGCCGTCCAAGGGCTCGACCCCGCCCTCTCCTTCGGCATCGCCGGCGGGCGGCGACGCCGTCACGGAGGTTGACGTCAGGCGCGCCGGCGCCCGGCAGCGCCTGGAGTCGAGCTACGAGAAGATCGCGGGGGAAGCCTGGTCGCTCGCGGAAGCGGTCAAGGCAGTACGCGTCGTGCGGCGAGACCAGCCGCTGCCAAGCGCTGGCCGTCAGGATCGAGCGCCTGGCGATCTCGATCGGGGTCGGCATGGAAGAGGCTGAAGAGGCGGCGCGACAGGGGTGGCTCAATCCCGGCGAAGTGCGTGCCGTGCGCCAGCGGTACGGCATGGATGATTCGTTCTGGGACCAGCTCGTCAGCATGGTTCGGCAGTATCGGCGCCGATAGCGCGGTCAGGATCGCGTGCTTTTCGTCGTCTTGCGCGACGGTGGGGCCACGGCCGCGTCGATCCACTCGATCCGCTGGTAGTCGATCGGGCCCTCCTCGACCGAGTTGAACTTCACGATGCGGAAGTAGGGCGAGAGGTCGAAGTCGCGGGGCAGGACGAGCCGCGGATGGACGCTGCGCATGCGCGTCCCCCAGGGATGGAGGCCCTGCTGCTGCTCCTCGCGCAGGCTGGCTGGCAGCACCGGGAGGATGGGATAGCGCACCCGGAGGAAGGCCTGGGCGATGAGGCTCGAGCAGATTGCCGCGCGGGAATCGCTGTCCCCGGCGAAGAACACCTTGCGCCGCCAGCGCGCGGGCAGGAGGCGGAACGGCATCAGGTAGCGTCCGAGGTCGAGGAGCTGGCGCTGGTCGTAGCGGTCGCCGCTGTGCGCGATCACGTCCTCCAGGACGCTCTCGACGTCCGTCTCGCTGATGCAATACGGCCGGCAGACCCGGATGTTGTAATCCATGTACTTGCCGATCGGCACCGCCGACACGCCGGCCGCGAGGTCGGCCTCCAGCACGAGGTGCCGGGCGTCTTCGCCGTAGAGGTCCCGGTAGCGCTCGCCCCCCGGATGGCGCGCTTCGAGGAGCCGGTCGCCGACGTAGAGGCCGGAGTGCGACCACGAGCTCTGGGTCAGGTACTTGATGATCTGCGACAGCCGGCTCTTTCCTTCGACCAGCAGCACGTCGCCCAGGCGGACGTGCTTCTTCAGGTTGTCGAGGTTGTTGGGGATGCGGCGCTGGTAGTTCTTCACCTCCCGGGTGAGGAAGCGGACGACGGCGTCGGAAAGGGCCCGGTCGACCCTCACGTCACCTCGACAGCGATCGCAGGAGGTCGCGGATGACGAAGAAGGCGAAGAAGGCGTAGAAGCCCGAGCATACGAGCAGCCCCAGCTCGCGCCACGCGGCCGGGCGCACCGCCCGGGGAAGGAAGCGCCGGTTGACGATGAAGATCTGCACGCCGGAGATCACGAGGACGATCCCGGCCATGTTCGCGAGCACCTTGAAGAGCTGGAAGGGCGAGGCCGAGCGGATGACGACGGCGCCCCATACCGAGAACAGGACCAGGATGCCGTAGTAGATCGCGCGGATCCCGCGGCTCAGGCCCCGGGCGGTCGGGCTGGACATCCACAGCGCGTCGGTGATCGTCCGCACGAGGATGTCGGTGTTGCCGAGCTGCGTCTTGAAGAGGATCCAGAATCCGTTGAAGAGGGTCAGGAACCAGAAGCCGGGCCAGATCGCCTTCAGGTACTGCGCCTGGTAGGCGCCGGCGGCGAGGCCCTGGAGGTCGGTGCCGGCCGGGATGATGGCGGTGGCCAGGTTCACGTTCAGGTACATCCCGAAGAAGCAGAAGAGCCCCCACACCCAGATCTGGTCCGCGTTGACGTAGCGCATCCACTCGCGCCAGCGGGCGAGGTTCTCGCCTCTCGCCTCGAACACCTTGCCCACGTGCGAGAGGGGGATCTGGTGGCCGCCGATGGCGCTCGGGATGGCCCCCACCTTGGACCCCATGCCGAACCCCTTGTCGCGGACCCAGTTGGTCACCGTGAGGTTGCCGATCCCCCCGGAGCCGGCCGTGGCGGCCAGGGCGCCGATGAGGCCCCAGTCGATGGGATGGGGCAGCCCGGAGAAGGTGAAGAAGCCGCGGAACGTCTGGAGCCAGTGGGAGAAGGGCACGAAGGCCACGTTGACGGCGATGAGGAAGAGGAACACGACGCCCAGCATCGTCCAGGCGAAGTACTCGAGCATCCTCTCCACGGTCCCGCCGAAGGAAAGGATGAAGACGCAGGCGAGCATGAGGACGGTGGCGACCCAGGCCTGGACCCCCTGGTCGGGAGCGCCGGGCATCCGGCCCATCCAGGCCCCCAGCAGCGTTGCCGCCGCGCTGCCGGCGAGGGCCGGCCAGCCGAGCTGGAAGAACCCGAGGAGCGAGTAGAAGCCGGCCCAGAACCGGGGGCCCGGCTTCAGGCGCATGATGCCGCCGTAGATCGGCTCGCCCGTGTAGAGCGTGTAGCGGACCGCCTCGAGGTTGAAGACGATCTGGAGTGCGATCGATGCGGTCGCGATGAGGAAGATCGAGGTCGAGTACTTGACCGCGGCGGCCGGGCCCACCAGCCACTCGCCCCCTCCGATGGACGTGGCGGCCATGACCGCGCCCGGTCCGATCACCTTGAGCAGGTTGCGCAGGCCGAAGGGCGGGGGAGCCGGCAGCTCGTCGACCTCCCAGGAAGGCAGCTCGCCGGCGGTCGGGGGCAGGACGCTCGCTTCCTCGAGGTCCGACGCCGGCCGGCTCACGGCGTGCCCGGCGGCCGCCAGCCCTGGTGGGCCGGGTCCAGGACCCACCGGTGCTCCTCCGTGAAGCGGAAGCCCGTGTAGCGGTTGCCTGGAAGGTGGCGGACGGCCCAGACGTAGTACATCCCGTAACCGGGCGCGGAGACCTGGGCGTGGGAGACGCCGCCCGTGATCTTGATCGTGTCGTAGCTGCGGACCTTGTAGACCTCGTCCCCCAGCTCGGCGTGCCCGTAGCCCTGGGGCAGCGTGAAGCGGTAGTGATAGATCTCGGCCTGCGGGTGGTGGTGGGGGGGGTAGCTCGACCAGCGGCCCGGGTAGTTCACCACTTCACCGAGGACGAGGTTGGCCTCCGGCCGGTTGGCGTCGTCGAAGATGAGCCGCACGTTGCGGAGGCTCGCCCCCTGCACGAGGCCCGCCCCGCGATACTCGTGCTTCAGCTCCTCGGGGTGGAAGAGCTTCGCCGCGAAGCGGCGTTCGTTGGCGGCCCGGACGACCACCCACTCCGACCCGGCGCCTTCGGTCCGCAGCCGCACCCGGGTCCGGGCGGGAACGTGGAGGGCGGTCGGCGCCTCGTCGAAGAGCGACGCACGGCGGACGCGGGCCTTCTCGCCGTCCCACTCCACCTCCGCCTCGCCCTCCAGCAGCAGCCACGCCGTCTCCTTGGGATCGGTCTCCTCCAGGGTCTCTCCGCGGCCGAGGCGGTGCACGCCGAAGTCCATGCCGGTGTCGAACGGCTCTTCGCCCTCGCGGGTGATGGCGGTGTAGCCGGGAGGAAAGCCGCTCCGGAACCGGGAGACGAGCGCGGTCACTTCGCGCTCGCGCGGGAGGAGCGGCCGTAGGCGCGGGCGATCGCCTCGATCCAGCGGGCGTCGCCCAGGGCATCGTCGATCGAGGGCGCCGGAGCAATTCCCTCGGCCAGGCAGCGCCGGAAGTGGTGCAGCTCGACCCGGAACGCCTCCTCGTACGAGACGGTATGGCGCTCCACGACCAGTTCCTCTCCCTGCATGCGCTCGATCTCCAGCGCGGTCGGGAAGTGCCGCAGGTAGGGGGAGGGGAAGACGAGGGTGATGCGCTTGTCGGGACTCACGAAGCGGAGCCGCTCCTCGTAGTGCTTGAGCCCGGGCAGCGAGATCCAGCTCAGCGACACGCGGGCGCGGCCGAAGCGGCTGAGCGAGGTCTGGGCGAAGCCGTCCTGCCACACGTGGGCCGACACCACCTCCTCCGGCTCGCCCAGGATGCCCCGCACGGCGTCGACGTCGTGGATGAGGCTGATGCTCAACAGGAAGGCCGCGACCCTCCACGCCGTCGGAGCGTCTTCGCCGACGATGCCGGCCACGGCCGCCGCGGCCGACCCCTGCCGGGCCTCGGCGGCGATCGCCTCGTTCAGCGTCTCTTCCGGCGCCGGAGACCACGGCCGCTCGGCCACCGGAAGCAGCGCATGGTGGGTGCGGTGGGCAGCGTCGTCGGGATGGAGGACGGTCACCTCGACGTAGCGGAGGTCGCCGAGCGAGCGCACCTCCTCCCGCGCCTTGAGATAGGCGGGGTCGAAGCGCTTGTGATAGCCGACCATGAGCCGGCCCCGGCTGCGCCGCGCGGCCTCCGCGATCTCTTCCGTCTCCGGGACGCCGAAGCCGAGCGGCTTCTCCACGAAGAGGTGCTTGCCGGCCTCCAGCGCGGCCAGGGCGGCCTCCTTGTGGGAGCCGGAGGCGAGCAGCAGCACCGCATCGACGTCGGGCCGCGCGACGACCTCGCGGTAGTCGGTCGCGGCGGTCGCCACGCCGTAGCGACGGGACACCGCGTCCAGCGTCGCCCGGTTGACGTCGGCGAGGGCGGCGATGGCGAACAGGTCGGGCCGCTCGGCCAGGGTCGGCAGGTGCATCATCTGGGCGATGCCGCCACAGCCCACGACCGCCACCCGGAGAGGCGAGGTCATGGGCGGACCGGATTCGTCACGCGCGCCATGATATCTCCCCGGAGACCGGCGACCTATGGGGAGGCAGCCGAAGGGGCGACCGCGAGCGGTGGCTGGGCTGCCGATGTCCCGCCACCGGAAGAGGAGGAAGTTGCGGCTACGGCTGCTCATGGCGGCGAGCAGGCCGTCGGGGAAGTCGGGACCCAGCGCCGCCGACGTGACGTCGAGGCCGTCGGTCGCGTCCGCCCCGCCCTTGAAAGACAGCAGGACCTTCGAGTGGTCGTGGGGGTTGCCCGGCTCGCCCTCGCGCCGGTAGACGTGGAAGACGCTCTCCCCTGGCAACTGGTCCACTGAGATGATGTATCCCTTGCCGCCCGGCAACGCGTAGATGCCGAGACCCTCCCGGTCCTGCCGATAGCCGGTCGTCCCGAACATCGCCAGCTCCCGGCCCGCGTCGGGCGCGTCCGGATCGGCGTGATACTTGCGGACGCCGGTGTCCTCGTCCGCGTAGTAGACGTATCCCAGATCATCGTCGACCGCGATCGCCTCGATCTCGCCCCACACCACTGAAGGCGCCGAAGCGCCGCACGAAGGCGGCCTTCACGCGCCCGGTCCCGTCGTCTTCGAGCCTGTACTGCCAGAGGTAGCCGTCCCGGGGTCCGGCTTTGGGCGAGACGATCGCGAAGATGGCGCCGTCCTTCGGCCGCCGGTAGAGACCGATGCCCATCGGCGCTCTGCGGTCGCCGCGGGCGCCTTCCAGGACCGGCATCGTGCCTGACGAGACATCGCGGAGCCGCTGCCGTCGGGGGCGATCGCATACACGCGCAGCCGCCGTCCGAGGCGTTCGGTGAGGACGGCGATGTCGGTCGGCGTGGCGTCGAGGTCCAGGCCGTACTCGACGTCCACGTTGTTCGGGCGGTCCGGGCCGGTCAGCAGGTGCTGCAACGAGCCGTCGAGGCCGAATACGGCCAGCGCGCCGTCGGGGGCCGCGGCCTTCATCGTGCCGAGGACGAGGCTCCGGGCCGGGTCGTAGTGATTGATCCAGATGGCGGGATCGTCGGGATCTCGCGGAAGAGGATCGGTCGCGCGCAGCGGCTGGACTGCGGCGATGAGTGAGCCTCCGACCGTGGACGAGGATCGTCGGCCGGCCCCCCACCCGCACGCGCCGGCGACCACCGCCAGCGCGGCCAGCGCCGAGGCGAGCGCCAGCGGACGGCTGCAGGATCCCCGCCTCAGAAGTTGACCCGGAGCATGAACTGCATCTGCCGGGCGCTGCCGGTGCCGAAGCTGGAGTTGGCGGGTCCGGTGATGCGGCCGAAGGCAGGACCGGTGCTGGTGTTCAGCTCGGGGTTGGCCAGGTTGGCCCGGTTGAGGAGGTTGTAGACCTCCCAGCGGAACTCCACGTTCCGGCTGCTCCCGAACCGCCGCTGAAGCGCGACGTCGACCTGCACCAGCGACGGGCCGTTGACGATGCCGCGTCCGGCGTTGCCCCACTTCCCGCGGGTGGGGACGGCGAAGGCCGCGGGGTTGATCCAGAGGGCGGGGCTCTGACCCGCGGACGGAATCACGGACATGCCCGGCACCAGGTCGGGCCGCTGCATGCTCCCGCTCGTGGTGCTGCCCGTGCTCGCATTGGCCTCGGCCATGTCCGTCCGGGCCCGGCTGACGATCACGGTGAGCTGCTGGCCGGTGCGGGCCTGCAGGAGCCCGGAGAACTGCCATCCGCCGAGGAGCGTCGCCCCCCGCCCGCCGCTCAGCCACGGCTTGTCCTTCCCGAAAGGCAGCTCGTAGACCCAGTTCACCGTCGCGGTGTGCTGGATGTCCTGCGCGCTGTCGCCCCGGTCCGCCTTTCGGTCCCGCACGTTCTGGGGGGCGTTGCCGTCCCCGCCGGCGACGGAGCCGTCGTTGACGGAGTGGGACCACATGTACTGCGCGCCGAGCAGGAAGCCCTTGACGAACTGCCGGTGAGGTGGTGGCCCTGGCTGCCGAGGTAACCCACCTGCATCACGAAGTGCGCGGGGAGCCGCTGCTGGACGGACAGGCTGTACTGCTCGACGTAGAGATCTTCACGGTCGGGATCGAGGGCGCGCGGGCTCACGCCAGTCGTCGCTGCCTGGGCGAGGAAGGGATCGATCGGGTAGGCCAGGGTGGGTGCCTGCCTCCGGTCGAGGCCGATCCGGTTGCCGCTGTTGTCCAGGGGAGCGAACACGTCGTCGTTCTGGCCCGGCCCGTAAAACATCCCGAAGCCGCCGCGCAACACCGTCTTGGCGTTGAAGCGTCCAGGAGCCCACGTGAACCCCAGGCGCGGCGCGATGTTGTTCTTGTCGGCGTCGTACCACGGGCTGCCCCGGCGCGCAGAAGCCGCCGCACCGGAGAGCGAAGACCTTCGAGCGACCCTCCTTGTCGTTCACGATCGAGTAGTACTCGTACCGCACGCCCAGGTTGAGGGTGAGGTTGGGCCTCCACCTGATGTCGTCCTGCAGGTAACCCAGGTCATACCAGCGCCGGCCCTCGTTCACAGGAAAGTCGACGATCTGGAAGGTGTGCAGCCGGTTGGCGCTGAAGTCCGGGCGGTTGGCGTAGTTCAGGGTGGTCGTGTTCCCCTCTCCGACGGCCACGAAGATGCGCCGCACCTCGAACCCGATCTTGATGTTGTGACGGCCCCTGACGACGGCCAGGTTGTCCAGGAAGCTGTAGGAGCGGCCGTCCTCGATCGTCTCCTGATCACCGGTCAGCGGGGTGAACCCAGGCACCGACACCGACTCGGCGATGGAACCGCTTCTCGTCCGGCGGAGGAGGGACTTGTTGAAGCCGAACCTCAGCTCGTTGACGGTGCCGGGAGACAGGATGTTGGTCGACTGGACCGCGAGATTGGAGGGACGGAAACGGTCGTACTGCCCGCCGATGCTCACCGGGGTATTGATGTTGGCCCGGTCCATGTTGTACCGGGCGAAGACCGAGAAGTTCGTGGAGAAGCGGTGGTCCAGGCGGACCGTCAGCGCGTCCTCGTCGGCCACCGTCTTCCGGGTGGTGACCCACTCGTCGATGTTGGGGTCGCTCGTCCGGCCCGTGCCCTGCGGATAGACCCGCGCGATCTCCGCCACCGCCGGGGTGACTCCGGCCCGAAACGCGGCGTTGGGGACGAATCCCACGAATGTGCTCGTCTGGCGCTGCCGCAGCCCCTCGTAGTTGGCGAAGAAGAAGGTCCTGTCCTTGACCAGCGGCCCGCCCAGGCTGGCTCCGAACTGGTTGAGGCGGAAAGGGGGTGGATCGCCCACGTCGGCGAAGGCGGGGGCATCGAACTTGTCGTTGCGGAGGAAGTCATAGACCGTGCCCCGGAAGTCGTTGGTTCCCGATTTCGAGATGAGTTGCACCTGCCCACCGCCCGCCGACCCTG
>QHVM01000016.1 GCA_003223555.1 Acidobacteriota bacterium
GCCGTCCTCGAGGTAGGGCACCCTCAGGGGGTCGCGGGTGATCATCTCCAGGCAGAAGTGCACGTCGGGCCGCGCCTTCCGCACCGTATCGATCATACGTTCGAGCGGCAGGATCCCCCGCCCCAGGGGGACTTCCGACAGCTCGAAGCCGCCTTCGCACGGGCGAACGGACATGTCCTTGAGGTGGGTGGTCACGGCGTGGGGCGCGAGCGCCTCGACCGTGGCCAGCGGGTCCTCGAGGAGCGCGAGGTTGTTGCCGAAATCGATGCAAGCCCCCAGATGCCTGCTGCCGACGCGGCGCAGCATCCCGGCCAGCTCCGCCGCCAGGTAGTCCTTGTGGTTTTCTATGCCCGCCTGCAGGCCCTCCTTTTCCAGCCAGCTCGCTGCCCGGGGGAGCGCGCGCCGCCATCTCTCGACGAAGCTCCGCCAGTCCTCCATGCGGTGGAAGTCCTCGTAGCGCCGGCCCGAGAGCAGCGCGACGCGCAGCCGCTGGGCGCCCAGCGCGTGCGCCACCGCGGCGGCGCGGTCGAAGGCTTCCGGGTCCTCGAGCGATCGGGCCGGGACCGACAGCTCGACGAACAGGCGGTACCGTTCCAGCACGCCCCGCAGGCCTTTCAACTCGGCCGGCTCGGTCGAGGCGAGCTGCGAGAGATCGATCTGGCACCCGGAGCACCCGAACGAGTGGGCCAGCTCGACCAGCGCCTCCGCGGGCAGGCCGGCCGCCGTGCCGGCGCGAAGCACGTCGCGGCCGCGCAGCATGCGGATCACGAACGACGTGTAGGCGATGCCGAATGAGCCGTGGGATGCCGGGACACGACGGTCGAGGGCGGGCTGCAGGGTCATGGCCGTGGCGGAAAGCAGGAAGTCGCGGCGAGTCATCCGCCGGCTCGACTCGCGCCGGGGGGCAGGGCCGCCCGCAGCTCCCGGTCCCAGGGAGAACGGTACTGCTTGGTCAGGAGCGCGCTGGCCTCCGGGTCGCCCACCACGTCCTCCTGGTCGGGATCCCAGCGCACGGTCCGCTTGAGCTTCAGGGCGATGTTGGCCAGGTGGCACGAGGTCACGCTGCGGTGGCCGCCCTCTACGTCGGCGACCGGGAGCTGGCGCGACTTCACGCAGTCCAGGAAGTTGCGGACGTGGGGCCTGAACTGGTCGCGGACCTGCTCGTAGCCCGCATCGGTGACCGCCTGGGTGCGCAGGCCGGGTGCTCCCCCGCCCGCCGGCCGAGCCGGCTCGGTGAACTGGGGGATCTGCGCATCGGCGGGGATGTCGGCGTCGGGCACCACCTCCAGCCCTGCGCGGTTGATGGTCAGCGTCCCGCGCGTGCCGCAGAACTCCAGGCCGTGCCCGCGGGCGGCCGAGATCTCGCAGCTCGACCAGGTCGCCACGAACGACGGGTACTCGAAGACCGCCTCGAGCACGTCCGGGGTCTCGCCGATGCCGCGCAGCGTGTAGCGCCCGCCCACGGCGGCGACCGCGCGCGGGAGCTCGCCGGTCGCCCACTGGACGACGTCGATGTCGTGGGCCAGGAGGTTGGTGGTCTGGCCGCCCGAGTAGTCCCAGAACCAGCGGAAGTGATAGATGCACCGGGTGGGCTCGAACGGCACGTAGGGCGCCGGGCCGAGCCACATGTCCCAGTCCTCGGGCGAGAGCGGCTGCTGGCCGACGGCCCGGGTGAACCCGGGCGTGATGTTCCGCCGCGCGGCGAGCCGGACGCTGCGCAGCTCGCCGATGTGGCCGCTGCGGATGAGGTCGACGCACCTTTTGTAGTGGGCGCCCGACCGCTGCTGGGTTCCGACCTGGACGACGCGACGGTAATGGCGGGCCGCCTCGACCATCCACCGTCCCTCGCGCACGACGTGGGTCAGGGGCTTCTCCACGTAGACGTCCTTGCCCGCCGCGCAGGCCAGCACCGTCATGGGCGCGTGCCAGTGGTCGGGGGTGGAGACGACCACCGCGTCGACGTCCGGCCGGTCCAGCAGCTTGCGGAAATCGCGGAAGCCGGAGGCTCTCCCCCCCGCCATGGCCAGGCCTTCCTCGAGCCGAGGCGGGTAGACCTCGCAGACCGCCGCCACCTCGCAGTCGGGCTCGGCCAGGAAATCGAGCAGGTGGCGCTTGCCGATGAGGCCGACGCCGATCATCCCGACGCGCACCCGGTCGTTCGCGCCGAGCACTCGGCGCGGAGAGGCGGCGGTGGCCAGGCCGGCGCCGGCCACGGCCTTCAGGAACGCGCGGCGGGGCTGCACGTGACTTCCCTTCCTGGGCTTCGCGAGACTATGGCCAGCTCCGGCCCGCTGTCAACGGAAGGATCGAAAAGGGCATTCCGGTCGCTCAGGTCCCTGCCGCACGGCGGACAATCAGCGTAGCGATCGAACGACGGGAGGACTGCAATGCCCGAGAGACCGATTGGGCCGCCGCCCACCAAGCCCACCCCGCCTCCGCCGGAGAGGCCGAAGGAAGCGCCCGCCGAGACGACGGGCCCGCCGGAGAAGCCGGAGGCGCCGCCCGCGAGACCCGGCACTCGGCGGCCGGCCGTGCCCAGGAAGAAATAGCGGCGGGCGGCGAGATCGAGGCTCTCGACCGCCAAGCGCCGGCGGAAGCGGGGAATCGTCAAGGACCCCCGCCCGGTTGCGCGGCCAGGTTTCGGGCCGGGCCGCTCCGTGCGTCCCGCACCCGACGCCAGACGATACGAAGGGCGGCGATGACGGGAACCGATAGGAACATCCCGGCCGGTCCGCCGATCTCTCCCCCGGCGATGACGCCGAAGATGACGACGGCCGGATGGATCTCGATGCCGCGGCCCATCACGAGGGGACTCGAGACGTAGTCCTGGATGCCGCGCCAGACGAGCACGAAGGCCACGAGAAGCCAGGGGTGGGCGTAGCCGCTGAACAAGGCGACGCTCACGACGATCACGCCGGCGGTGAGCGGCCCGACGATGGGAAGGAACTCGAGCACCCCCCCGATGGCGGCCAGCCCGACGGGGTACGGCACGCCCGCCAGGAAGAACACCGCCGACCACGCTACCAACGTGATCAGCGAGAGCAGGATCAGCGCGCGGACGTACCTGGCCAGCAACAGGTGGACGTCTTCGGCGATGTCGCGCCACAGCTCGCGGTGCCGCGGCTCCTCGATGAGGCCGTCGATCCCCGCCGCCGCGGGCTCGGCATCCTTCAGGATGAAGAATGCGAAGACCGGCACGAGCACGATGACCCACGCCCCCGCCAGCCACGCGAGCGCGGCCGCCAGGGCGGCCTGGACGTAGCCGATGATCTGCCCGGCGTGGGCGCGCACCGCGCCCTCGACCTGCTGGACCCGCCCGGCTTCCCAGCCGCGCTTCTGCAGGACGTTGGTGATGATCTGGCCGCTCGAGAGCTGTTGCGCCATCTGGGGTGCCTTCTCGGTCAGCAGCCTCACTTCCTCGGTGAGCCGCGGTCCCACGCTCAACCCGACCCCGACCAGGGCGAGCAGCAGCAGGACGTAGACCACGCCGATCGCCAGCGGGCGCCCGCCCCGGCGCGGGAGCCCGCGTTCGACCATGCGCACGAGGGGAAAGATCAGATACGCGAAGAAGAGCGAGAAGACGAATAGGAGGAGGGGCTTCCTCAGCAGATACACCAGGCCTAGGCCGGCCGCGAAGACGAGCACGGTCCACGTGACCCGGGCGGCGCGGGCATCGAGGAAGAACATCGCGCCGATAGTGTATCCCGCGGAACCGAGCGAGGTAATTCCGCAGCGTTGCGATCGTGAACCGTCGACGACCGCGGCGTTGGAGACCAGCGCGGCGTGGCGTTCCTGGCCCGACCCTTGACACGCGTCCCTCCGGGACATACGGTCTCGCCACGTTTTTTCCCCGCGTCGAGAGGAGGACGGCAAGATGAAGGCTGCGCGTATTTTCCTGACCACGGCTCTTTCGTTCTCGTTTGTCGGCACCGCCCTGGCCAATACCTACGGTTCGGTGGAGCCGATCGCCAACCCCGCGGTCATCGACACCCGGCCGCTGCGAAGCCAGGACCTCGATGTTCGTGTGGCGTTTGCCCAGCGACTGTTCCAGTGCGGGATCGTGGACCAGGTGATCCACGTGCTCTCCTCGAGCGGTGCCGTCACCACGATCAACGGCCTGAACACGCGCTTCGAAGTCGGTGCGGGAGGCTTTGCGGGACACACCAATCCTGCCTACGTCTACACGGTGATCGACAGCGGCCCGAACGCGGCGAGCATCGGCGACATAAAGGTGTTGACCGACAGCCTCGGATACGTGATGTCGCAGGGGAGCGCGTTCCTGCTCGACGCCGACAACACGGCCAGCTTCGACTTTCCGGCGAACTACGTGGTGTTGAACTTCGACCGGCCTCCTTCCATCGCGGGATCGGCGGCGCTGTTCGAGACCGTCGGCCGGATCGACCCCCAGATCTTCAACACCAATACCAGCGGTTACACCCAGTACGGCCGCGCGTACCTGTCACTGCAATCCGCCGTGCCGGACGCGCAATTCATCGCCGGCTACGTGGAGGCGGCCGCGGAGTTCGGGGTCGAGTACACGCCGATCGTCAACGGAGAGCCCTCACTGTTTCAGGGCGGTGCCGCTTTCCCGGGCAACAACTGGACCAGGAACCCGCATGGCGAAGCCTACCTGGCCCGGATTCCGGCGCAGAGCCACGAAGCATTGGGCCAGATTCGCGACTTTCACCTCCGCGTCACCCAGGAGGTGCTCAAGAGGCTGGAGCACGACGGTGACCATCACGACACTGACAAGGAGCTGCACGAGGTGACCCAGTTCAAGTGCCGTTGAGCGGACCCTTTCACCTCACAGGCGCGGAGGACACGGGAGCCGGAGCCTTGATCAGGTCGGCCGCCTTCTCGGCAATCATCATCGTGGGCGCATTCGTGTGGCCACGGATGATCACCGGCATGATCGACGCGTCGACCACCCGCAGCCCCTCGATGCCGCGCACGCGGAGCGTCGCGTCGACGACCGCGAGCGGGTGGCATCCCATCGCGCAGGTCCCGACGGGATGGTAGAGGCTCTCGCAATGGCCGCGCACGTAGGCCTCGAGCGCAGGCGCGCCCTGGCACGCGGGGCCGGGATCCAGCTCGTCTCCGCGGTAGCGATCGAGCGGACGGGCCGCGACGATGCGCCGGGCCAGCGTGATGCCGTCCACCGCCGCGCGCAGCTCGTCGGGGTCCGACAGGTAATCGGCATGGATGCGCGGCGGCGCCAAGGGGTCGGCCGAGCGGAGCCTGATCCGGCCGGCGCTCTTCGGTTGGAGCAGCACCACGACGATCGAGAACCCGTGCTCGTCCCGGGGCGGGGGCTGGAGGTAGTGGTTCCGGTAGATGCAGGTGACCAGGATCAGCTCGAGGTCGGGGGCGGGCAGGTCCGGCCGCGAGCGGACGAACGCGCAGGCTTCGGCGCCGCTCGAGGTGTACGGGCCGCGGCCGAGGATCAGCCAGCGGAGCAGGTTGGCGAAGGTCTCGGCATTCGACATCGTCACGGGTTCAGGGCAGCGGCAGATGACGGGGACCATGAGATGGTCCTGGAGGTTCTCGCCGACGCCCGGCAGGTCCTGGACGACGGGGATCCCGTGCTCCCGCAGGTGCCCGGCGGGCCCGATGCCCGAGAGCATCAGGAGCTGGGGTGAGTTGACGGTCCCGGCGCTCAGGACCACCTCCCGGGCCGCGCGGGCCGTGTGCTCGGTCCCATCTCGCCGATAGCTCACCCCGACGGCTCGCCGGCCCTCCAGCAGCACCCGAGTGGCGTGGGCGCCGGTGATCACCTCCAGGTTCCGCCGGCCGCGCGCGGGCTGGAGGTAGGCAACCGCCGCGCTGCAGCGCCGGCCCTTCTTCTGCGTGACCTGGGTCAGACCGATGCCCTCCGGCTCGGCTCCGCCGACGTCGGGGTTCTGCGTCAGCCCCACCGCCGCTCCCCCCGCCACGAAGGCCTGCGTGAGGGGGTTGACGCTGCGCAGGTCCGAGACCCACAGCGGCCCCTGATGGCCGTGATAGGCAGAGGCGCCGCGCTGGTTGCGCTCGCCCCGCTTGAAGTACGGCACGACGTCCTCGAACCCCCAGCCGGGGTTGCCGCGGCCCGCCCAGGCGTCGTAGTCGGCGCGATGGCCGCGCACGTACATCGAGTAGTTCATCGAGGAGCTGCCGCCCAGCATCTTGCCCCGCGGCCAGTAGAGAGTCCGGCCGGCGGCCTGGGCCTGCGGCTCGGTCGCGTAGTTCCAGTCACGCTCGGTCTTGAACAGCTTGACCGTGGCGGCGGGGACGTGGACGTAGAGGTGGCGGTCGGACGGGCCGGCTTCGAGCAGGACGACGGTCGTGCGGGGATCCTCGGTGAGACGGTTCGCCAGCACGCAACCTGCCGATCCCGCGCCGACGATGACGTAATCGTGCATCACGCCTCCGCTCCGCACGGTCACGGCGTCGACGGTGGAGGCACCCGGCGCTTCGTGGCCTGCTCGAAGGCGTACGCCAGCTCGATCAGCCGGGGCTCGCTGCAGGCCAGGCCCGTGAAGCTCACGCCGAGCGGCGCCGGCTTCGCGCCGAAGCCCTCGGGGAACGGCGGGGCCGGTGGGGACTGGGCACCCGGAGCGTTCGGCACGAGCCCGAAGGGCACGATCACCGTCGGGTAGCCCGGCTTGGCCGCGATCGCCGCTCCCGAGCCGCCGGGGAAGAGCAGCGCATCCAGCTTCTGATCCTTCATCACCGCGTCGATGCCCTGGGTCGCCGAGAGGAGGATGTCCTTCTGCCGGTCGGCTTCGTAGCGCACGCGATCGGACGGGACGTCCATCTCGTCGGAGATGTCGAGCTGGGCCTGGCCGTACTTGATGGCGCCGGCCTTCTGATGGGCGACGTTCCATTGCCGCAGCTCGGTCAAGGTCTTCACGGGCGCCCTCGTCCCGAGCGACGCGAGCCACTTGTTGAAGTCGCGCTTCATCCCGTACTTCAGGACGACCGAGCAGTCGGCGTCCTTGCCCTTGGCATTCTCGAGCCCGGCGCACGTCGACCAGTTGAGGAAGTTCGACTTCGCATCGGTCGCGACGACGCTCGGGATGTCGGCCGGATCGACGACCGTCGCACCCTGCTGCTTCAGGATCGCGATCGCCTCCGCCATGATCCTGGCCTGTTCCGGGTTCAGGCCGCCTCTTGGCTCCTTGGCTCCGGGCGGCGTCGCCTTGTCGTAGAAGAACGCGCGCGGGACGCCGATCCGCGCGCCGCGCAGCGCCCCGGGATCGAGGAAGCGGGTGTAGTCGCGACCGGCGGGCGGCGGGCAGCGCCTGGTCGCGTCGTCCTCGGGGTCCGGTGCGGCCCCCTCCAGCGCGCCGAGCAGGATCGCGGCGTCGCCCACCGTCCTCGCCATCGGCCCGGCGGTGTCCTGATCGGCCGTGATGGGAATGACACCGTGGCGGCTGACCCGCCCGACGGTCGGCTTGATGCCGGCGAGCATGTTCTGGTTCGAAGGGCTGAGGATCGAGCCAGAGGTCTCGGTGCCGACGTTGGCCGCCCAGAAGCTGGCGGCGGTGCCGGCGCCCGAGCTGGAGCCCCCCGTGCCGAGCGCCGGGCGGCCGTCGAAGGTGGCCTCGCGCGGATCGCGCCGCGGGTCGTAGGGGTTCATGCCGTAGCCCTTCAGCGCGCTGTAGTTGCCGGGCATCCCGCTCGCCACCCAGTTCGCCAGCTCCGTCATCGCGGTCTTCGCGATGATCACCGCGCCCGCATCCCGCAGGTTCGTCACGAGGCTCGCCTCGTACGGCGGCACGAACGCGTCGAACACTAGCGCTCCGCCGGTCGTCGGCATGTCGGTCGTCTGGATGTTGTCCTTCAGCGCGATCGGGATCCCGTGCAGCGGACCTCGCACCTTCCGGAGCGCGCGCTCGTGATCCCGCTCCTCGGCCTCCTTGAGCGCGTCGGGGTTCACGGTGATCACGGCGTTGAGCTTGTCCTCGTACAGCGCGATCCTGGTGAGGTACTGGAGGACCAGCTCCCGCGAGCTCAGGCGGCCCTGCTCCATCGCGGCGCGCATCTCGGGGATGGTCTTCTCGACGACGCTGAACGGCGGCGCGGCTTCGCGCCGGGCGGCACGCGGATTCTGGGCCGCGGCGGCACCGGCCGCCGCGGCCACCAGCAAGACGACCGGCAGCAGCGCTGATGGCTTCATGAGACGGGGATTGTAATCCCCCCGCGGCGACCCCGGCGCCAGATCGTCGCGGCAGAACGTCGTCGCTTGGCGCCAGCCGAGAAGGCCGAGTGGCGGAAGCGGGTGGGAATCGAACCCACAGAGCGCTCCTACGCCGTCCGCTCTATCCGCGCAGTCCGAGGAAACGCAGGCACCTATCCCGGGTAGCTCCGCGGACGGAGTGGACCAGCCGGACCAGCAAGAGGGACAGAACGGGGACAGCGGCCCTACGCTGATCGAGGGCGAGTGATCGCCGGCGATGAGCGCAATGGCGGACGCTCGGCGATTCGTGAGCGGCGCGCCGCGGCGTCTGCGGAGCGGTACACGGAGAGACGAGCGATCCTCTTCGCACTCTGATTCCGTTGAGGAGCCAAGTCAGATGGTGGCGCCGGTTGTGTCCAAGCCAGCTCTGGGCGAGAGCGTGCCGCCCGTGCGCGTCATAAGGCGGCGGCGTCCACCAGGCGACGGACCAACCACCACGAATCGCACATCGCGATTACGCCCAACCGCCGAGAAGAGTCCCGCCTCAAGATCGAAAGCAGAGGAACCAACGTAACGACGATCCGCCGATATGGGGATCTCAGAAGGAGAATTATCGCGAGAACCGCCAGCATAACCAGCATCGCGCCCACTCTCCAGATGGGTGCAAGGAGGTAGACGTCTACACTTGAAGGTTGGTTGCATCGCGGGCACGGCTTGTCCCACACTTTGGCCTTGACGTAGAGGTTCCCCGTATTCCCTTGCTGAGCCTGCTCCCCGGTTGTGGACTGTGCGAACTGAATGCCGCTCCCCTCTTGGCGAGAGAAGCCACACCGGCACGCAGGGAGACGCGAAGGCACATGGCGCCGGCACCGCGGACAGATCCAGAATTGGCGAGTGCCTGAACTTTGGTTGGGCGTTGGATGGCGGCTTGGTGCCCAGTATTCCAAGCTCCTACGTACTCCGAGAACTAGCGGAGACCCGACTACCACAATGACGATTGTCAACGCGATCACAAGGCCGACCGCATTCGTTAATGGCGAGAACGCCGGATCGGGCGTGGAAGTACGCGCGTCCACTACGCAAGTCGAGAGGAGCCACGCCATGGCCAGCACTGAAACGGGCAGCATGGCCCGACGGAACATGTCAGCGGTTGACCTAGAGAAATGGGCGCGAATTGATAGGAGGGACCATAACCCGGTAGCCGCATCAAGAAGAGCACGAAGTGGAAATCCCGTATTCCACTCATCCGCGGCGTCGCCTGCTGTCAGGAGGGTGACTGCGCCGGCCCAAATCCATGACCACCAGGGCATGTCATACCTCCGTCCGTCCAACACCGCGATAAAGCTGCGAGCTGGTGCCCAAGGTCGCTCTCTGTCATTAGACGGCCTCACCGTCGACAATTCCTCTTCAAGCCCACGAAGCGCAAAACAGGGACCATTCCGGCCACCAACAAGGGGCTTAGCTTGAAGAGCGGGGGTCTACTGCGTAGGCAGCCAGCCAGAAGCCGGTCCAAAGCACGGACAGGAAGAGGCTGAGCCTCCGACGCCGATTTTCAGGACTATGCCGTCGGCCGTCGGAGCGTGTCAACGGCTCGACCAATGGAGCGCCGCGACCCAGGACCTGCGCGGTCCGGCATGGACTCCACGCCCCGGGCGAAGCGGTGGGTTGCTGACCCGCTGCGCGTTCCGGGGCTCCTGGCGCTCAATGGTTTCCGCGCGCTGTCCCCGAAATGTCCCTGACCGCCGGACCTCCTGGGACCAGGTGGCGCGAAGGAGGCCGCCGCTACGGCAGCGTACCCGGCGGCACGCGCGGCGACATGCTGGCCCACAGCGCCGAAACGCTACCGTCACAGCCGCGCCGCCCGGCACCCTTCAGAGAGGCGCGTGCCGCGACAGAGTGGAAAGGGGACCGAGCAGGCACGGCGGCCCCCTTCAGGCACGGCCCTGCGGCATTAGGCCGCCACTATGGCGACACCCTCGCGCGAGTGCCTTGCCTGCAGTCCCGCGCACCCCCGCCTGCGGCACGGCCTAAAGGCGCCGATGGTATGAAGGTGCGGCATCGTCGGCGACTGACTGGCGAATGTCGAAACGCTCGGCTGAACGGATGAGCGGTGGCCAGAAACGCGCGCACCCTAGACCGTTCGCATCGAAACCCAATTCTCCTGACCCGCTTGCGCGGTTACATGCATGCGCAGAGAATTTTTTCTCACGCGGCAGCTATCCGAAAGGAGGGCTTTACGGCCGCGCGAGCCTTAACAGCCTGCTGAAAAAGTCCTGATATGGCTGGTTCTCATCGTACCTTCACGGGCAAGCCGAAGGAGGTGCGGATGAGCGGTGACGCCGAGGAGACCGACGCCGTGTTCAGCTACGTGTCGCCGGCGCAGCGTGTGCCGAAAGACCACCCGCTGCGGATCGTTCGTGAGATCACGGACGCGGCGCTGCGGCGGCTCTCCCGCGACTTCGAGGGGCTGTACTCGAAGGTGGGACGGCCGTCGGTGCCTCCGGAGCGACTGTTGCGAGCGCTTCTGCTTCAGTACTTCTACGGGGTGAGGAGCGAGCGGCTGCTCATGGAGCAGCTCGACTACAACCTTCTCTTCCGCTGGTTCGTGGGCTTGGGCATGGACGATCAGGTGTGGGATGCCACGACCTTCACC
>QHVM01000150.1 GCA_003223555.1 Acidobacteriota bacterium
CGCTCCTGCTCTCCCACGGCTGGCCGGGATCCATCTGGGAGTTCCACAAGCTCATCCCGATGCTGACCGATCCGGGCGCTCACGGCGCCGATCCCGCCGACGCGTTCACGGTCGTGGCTCCTTCCCTCCCCGGCTACGCCTTCTCCTTCAAGCCCGACCAGCCGCGGTTCGGCATCGCCGAGATCGCGGACGTCTTCGCCCGGCTGATGACGGACGTCCTCGGCTACAAGCGCTTCGGCGCTCAAGGCGGAGACTGGGGCGCGTTCATCACCTGACGCCTCGGCCTCGCCTACGGCAGTCGCCTGGCCGGCATCCATCTGACCCTGCTCGGGCTGAGACGCGGCCTCGCGCCGCCCGCCGAGCCGACCGACGAGGAGAAGGTGTACCTCGAAGAGCTTCAGCACTGGGAGCGGGAGGAGGCCGGCTACCAGTGGATCCAGGGGACGAGACCGCAGACGCTCGCCTACGGGCTCACCGATTCGCCGGTGGGGCTCGCGGCGTGGATCGTCGAGAAGTTCCGGACCTGGAGCGACTGCGGCGGCGACGTCGAGCGGCGGTTCACCAAGGACGTGCTGCTGACCAACATCATGCTCTACTGGGTCACCGGCGCCATCAATTCGTCCTTCTGGCCGTACTTCGCCCGGCGCCACAGCCCCTGGCCCCTCCCCGACAATCAGCGCATCGAGGTGCCGACGGCCTACGCCTCCTTCCCGCGCGAGATCCTGCACCCGCCGCGCGCCTGGGCCGAGCGCGCCTACAATATCCGCCGCTGGACCTACATGCCCGCCGGCGGCCACTTCGCCGCCCTCGAGGAGCCCGCGGCGCTGGCGGCCGACATCCGCGCCTTCTTCCGGGAGCTCAGGTAGCGACTCCCGCCCCCGGCGGCTCCGGGAGGCGGGGTGCGGAGGCCCGTCACGCCGCCGTCGCGTACTCGCGCGAGATGTCCTGGTTCGTGTAATCCTTGAGCATCGCCGCCGAGGCCAGGCTCACGATCGCGCAAACCAGGATGAACGCAGCGATCGCGTAGCCCGACCGGTACCGCGCGAACAGCGCCGTGGCGATGAGCGGACCCGGCCCGCCGGCGATGATCGATGCCAGCTGGTAGCCCATCGAGGCGCCGCTGTAGCGCAAGCGCCCCGTGAAGCACTCCGCGATGAGAGCGGCCTGTGGGCCGTACATCATGTCGTGCGGCACGAGCGACAGGACGATCGCGAGGACGATCCCCGTCCCGACGATACTCATGGCAGAGGGGCGCGTTACTTCCGGAGGCTCCGCGCCACCCGCTCTGGCGTTCCCAGGTCACACCACGTACCCGTCGGGACTTTCGCGACGGCGAGGGATAACGAGGACGACTCCAGAACCGCTCGGGAGAAGTCCGCCGTCGGAGCGAACTGATAGGCCTGGCGTAGCGCCCAGGACTCGTACGGCGTGCCGACGAAGACGCCCAGCCGGATGAGGCGATCGTGCAAGAGCGGGAGACACTGCGACCCGGCATCGATCAGCGCGCCAACGCTGGTTGCAAACACGGAGGTATTCCACAGGTGGCCGAGCTTGAACAGGCCGCGCGCCACGTCCTCGGAAGGCTTCTCCCGAAACCCTCGAATCCGATAGAGTGGACCGCGACCCGCCCAGCCCACGCGTTCGCCGGGCTCGATCCAACCGTAGTCAGCCTCCGGCTCCGTCGGCTGAGCGCCCAACAGGACCATCCATTCCGGGTGCGCCCTCACGTAGGTGGCCACCTCGGCCACATGGCGCATGAAGACGGCCTCCTCGAGAATGAAGTGGTCAGCAGGGAACACCACCACCGTCGCCCGAGGGTCGCGGACCCGGATCCAGTGCGCGGGAAGGAGCACGCCGGCCGCGGTCCCCCGGTCAGATGGCTGGGAGAGCACATGGGCATCGGGAAGCCCGGTCAGCTCGGCCTCGAGATAGCGGGCGTGGCTGGCCATGGTGACGACCACGGTTCGCGGCGGGGGGATCACCAGCGCGACACGATCCAAGGTCTGGCGCAGCAGGGACGTGGAGCCGGCCAGAACGGCGTACTGCTTCGGGCGTCCCTCCCCGTACAGTTGGCGGGTCAGGGATCTCAGTCGCACGCCCTCTCCGCCGGCAAGCACGATCGCCCAGAGATCTCCTTCCTCGCCGCGCATCGGGTGGCTGGACTCCAGCGGTTCGCTGCACGTGAACTCTGCCTCACGCATGGGAACGTACCTCCCCGTGAATGCGATGGTTGCGCGGGTGCGCGTTGACGGAAGCCGGACAGGAATGCTACGAAACGGGCGGGGCGCGCGGACGGACAGCGGCTGCCGAGAGGGTGAGGATTGCCTTCTCGGTCGACGGCGGCGGATCGCTGACCAGTGGGGGAATCGGTTGGAGATCGGCCAGGATCGCAGGGCCAACGGTCCCCGTCCCCGACGTCACGAGGACGACAACATCGTCATGGTCGGCGTCGTCGTATATGCCGTCAATCCAGGACGGATCTGGCGGAGTCGCGTAGGCAAGGGCCGGCAGCGTCGCCGGGATAATCAGAACCAGCGTCGCCGGGATAATCAGAACCAGGGCGACCAGCAGGACTCGCGAGACGACCCGCACGGCCGCCCGCTCTTTTGAACCCATTGCGGACAGCGAACGCAAGAAGGGCCTAGCGGTCACCCACAGCGATTCGGGCAGAAGTGACGGACATCCACGGAGGAGAAACGGAGTCCATCGTTCCCACAGGAGTAACACGGTGAGCGCCATCCAGATCGGTCCCATTCTTCAAAAGTGACGTCGGGCCCCGGCCGGATATTCGGCCAGGCGTGAGGATTCACAGCCGGCGTTCGTGACGTTCGGGACCATCGGAAAGTGTTCTACGGACCGGGGTGGAAACAGGATGACACGGCTCCCGCCTGGCAGACGCACTCGACCGGCTCGCCGTGCGGCCCCTTGAGGACCAGGACTTGATTGGTGCAATCGAACGCCGGCCGCTTGTGAGGTCGGGCCACGCTCAGGGCGAACACCAGAACCACAAGAGCCAGAAGCGCCATCATCCAGCCGAACGGTTTCATACCCGCAACCTGCCGCTCGCGCCCGGTAACGATTCCATCCAGTTCCTGTCTCAGGCTTTTCGATGGCGGGGCCGGCGGTCGGGATTCTCGCTCGTTCTGGAAGTTTTCCGCCAGCCGCCGCATGCCGGCCGTCACGGGCGCGCGTCGAGGGTCGCCGACGTCACGTGGTCTTCTCCGTCGCGCAGGTACACCACGACGATCGCGTCGCCGGGGCGCTTCTCCGCGAGTGTCCGCCTCAAGTCCTCGAAGCTGCCGATCGGGACACCGCCCACCCGGACGACCACGTCGCCGTGCTGGAGGCCGGCGCGCGCGGCGGCGGCGCCGGGGAGCACCGACGCGAGGCGGAGGCCGTCGGACTCGCCGCGACCGTCGGCGGAGATGCCGAGGAACGGGCCACCGCGCGCCCCGCTGAAGCGCCGGGAGGGCGGCGGGGGCGAGAGCTTGACATAGGTGGGCCGCGCCTCGCCGCCTAGCCGCTCCACGACGCGCATCGCCACTCTCGCGACCTCCGCCATGCCCTGCCCGTTGATCTTGTCGGCCGTGTCGCGCGGCGTGTGGTAGTCGTCGTGCTCGCCGGTGAAGAAGAAGAGGACCGGCGCGCCGGCCGCGTAGAAGGGCGTGTGGTCCGAGGGGGCGAACGGCGTGTCGTCGAGGGCGAGATCGAGCGGCTCGCCCGCCGCGGCTTCCCGCACGAGCGCCCGCAGCCCGGTGCCGCTCTCGACGCCTCCCACGTGGAGCCGCCGCTCGCGCATCCGGCCCACCATGTCGAGGTTGAGCATGGCGACCGTGCGTTCCATGGGCACGGCGGGATGGCGCGCGTAGTGGGTGGAGCCGAGGAGCCCCACCTCCTCGCCCGCGAAGAGCGCGAAGACCAGCGTGCGCGGCGTCGCGCCGGCCGCCGCGAAGGCTCGCGCGAGCCCGAGGACGACGGCGGTGCCGGACGCATTGTCGTCGGCGCCGGGATGGACGAGGCCGCCGGCGCGCCCGAGGTGGTCGTAGTGAGCGCCCAGGACCACCGCCTCCGTCGCGCGCGCCGGATCGGCGCCCGGCAGGATGCCGATGATGTTGCCGGTGTGCCGAT
>QHVM01000067.1:0-32897 GCA_003223555.1 Acidobacteriota bacterium
CGGCCTGGAGGGATACGGGCTGAAGATCGTCGAGCGGCTGCCGATCGAGATCCCCGCCTCCGACGCCAGCCGGCGCTACCTCAAGACCAAGAAGGAGAAGCTCGGCCATCTGCTGCGAGGAATCTGATGCCGGCTCGGAGAAAGAAGCCACGGCGGGGGTTCAAGGGAACGCGCCGGGGCGGGATTCACTCCCCTCGGGGCCGCGAAGCGGACGCGCACGATGAGCGGCGGATTCACTTCGCCGCCGCGCAAGACGCGAGCGGGGGGTCTGGGGGGTGCGACACTGGCACCCCCCAGCTCAGTGAAGGTTGATTCAACCCTTCCTGAAGACGGTGCCACTCTTCCGCGAGCTCGACGACGACGAGCTGGCCCAGGTCCTCATGGTCGGTCTCGTCAAGCGCTACCCGGCGGGCGCCGTCATCCTTACCGAGGGGCAGGCTGGAGGGCAGCTCCACGTCATCCACCAGGGCCAGGTCCGCATCAGCAAGGTCGTCCCCGGCGTGGGCGAGGAGGCGCTCACGATCCTCTCCCCGGGCGACTTCTTCGGGGAGGTGGAGTTCTTCGACGTCTCACCGGCCTCCGCCCATGCCATCGCCCACTCGGACTGCGAGATCCTGGCCATCCCCCACCGCGAGGTGCAGGCTCTCATGCAGAGCCGTCCCGACCTGAGCGCCAAGTTCCTGTGGGCGTTCGGGCGGACGCTCGCCGGCCGCCTGCGGGACACGAACAAGCGCATGGCCAGCCTGATCGCAATATCGCGGGCGTTCTAGCGTTTCTCGCTGTCGGCACCCGCCCTAAAGTGCGGGTGGGGCGGGCTTTAGTTTGACAGCCCGAGCGTCATGCCATAACATCAACCGTTCGCCCGTTGCTTTGCCCTCGCGGCAGCGGTATTTGAGGTCCGGCAGGCCGTGTTCGACTCGCTCAGCGACAAACTACAGGCCGTCTTCCGCACCCTCCGCGGTCACGGGTCCCTCACCGAGAGCGACGTCGACGCGGCGCTGCGCGAGATCCGTCTGGCGCTCCTCGAGGCCGACGTCCATTTCAAGGTCGTCAAGCAGTTCCTCGAGCGCGTCCGGTCTCGGGCGACCGGCCAGGAGGTCCTCAAGAGCCTGACCCCCGCCCAGGCCGTCATCCGGGTCGTGCGTGACGAGATGGTCGAGCTGCTGGGCGGAACGGATGCCAAGCGGCTGGAGACCTCGGCCCGGCTGCCCTCGGTCGTCCTGATGACCGGCCTGCAGGGCTCGGGCAAGACCACGTCCACGGCCAAGCTCGGCCGCTGGCTGGTCAAGGGCGGACATCACCCCCTACTGGTCTCCACCGACGTCAACCGTCCCGCGGCGCGCGAGCAGCTGCGCACCCTGGGGGAGAAGAGCGCGCTCAAGGTCCATCACCCGGCCCGGCTCGACGAGCCGCGGGCGATCCTGCGCTCGGCGCTCGAGGAAGCGCGGGCGGTCGGCCACGAGTTCGTCCTCGTGGACACCGCGGGCCGGCTCCACGTCGACGACGAGCTCATGGCCGAGCTGCAGGACCTGAAGACGCTCGCCCAGCCGAGCGAGGTCCTCTACGTGGCCGACGCCATGACGGGACAGGACGCGGTGCGCAGCGCCGAGGAGTTCCAGAAACGAGTGGGCATCACCGGCATCGTCCTCACCAAGCTCGACGGCGACGCCCGGGGCGGAGCCGCGCTCTCGGCCGCCACCGTCACCGGCGCTCCGGTGAAGTTCGCCGGGGTGGGGGAGAAGGTCGAGGAGTTCGAGCCGTTCCAGGCCGAGCGCATGGTCGGAAGGATCCTGGGCCTCGGCGACGTGCTGGGCCTCATCGAGAAGGTCGAAGAGACGGTCGACCGCGAGCAGGCCGAGGAGATGGCCCGCCGCATCCGCCGCAGCGAGCTGACCCTCGAGGACTACCGGCAGCAGCTCGCCCAGGTGCGCAAGATGGGATCGCTCGAGGCGGTGCTGGGCATGATCCCGGGGATGGGGCAGGCCGCCCGGCACGTCGACACGGAGGCCGGGGAGCGGGAGATGAAGCGCGAGGTGGCGATCATCGACTCCATGACGCCGCTCGAGCGCCGGGAGCCGTCGGTCATGAACGGCAGCCGGCGCAAGCGCGTCGCCCGGGGAAGCGGCACCAGCGTGGAGGACGTCAACCGCCTGCTGCGCAAGTTCATGCAGGCGCGCAAGCTCATGAAGCAGTTCGGGGGCGGGGGCAAGCTGATGAAGCGCTTGGCCGGCCGCATGCCCCAGATGAGGTAATGGATGCTCTCGATTCGATTGAGGCGGGCGGGGTCGACCAAGAAGCCCCACTACCGCGTGGTGGTGGCCGATAGCCGGGACTGGCGCGACGGCCGTTTCGTGGAGGTGCTGGGGCACTACGATCCCCGGCGCGACCCGGCGCTGGTGAAGATCGACGCCGAGCGGGCGCAGTACTGGATCGGCAAGGGCGCGCGGCCGTCGGAGACGGTGCGCAGCCTGCTCAAGCAGCAGTCGGCGGGGGGGTCTGGGGCCGGAGAGTCCAGCAAGTGAGCAGCGAGCGAGCGCTTCACTCGCGAGCGAGCGACTGGGGGAGGGCGCGAGGGTCTTACCCCTCCGAATTGACGAATGGAGCGCGGGATTCACTCCCGCGCGACCGAGAGTCCGGAGAGTCGGCGTGAAGGAGCTGCTGGCCCTGCTCGCCCGCGAGCTGGTGCAGGAGCCCGACCGCGTGTCGGTGACCGTATGGAACGAGGGCGAGATGACCCACCTCGACCTCGAGGTGGCGCCCTCCGACCGCGGCCGGGTGATCGGGCGGCGGGGCGCGACCGCCGATGCGCTCCGGGCGGTGCTGGAGGCAGTAGGGCGCCGGCGGGGCACGCCGTGCGACGTGGAGATCCTGGATTGAGCCGGGAGCGCTTCGCGGACATGATCACCATCGGGCGCATCATCCGGCCCCAGGGGCGCAAGGGAGAGGTCCTGGTGGAGCCGCTGAGCGACCAGCCGGACCGCTTCCCTTCGCTTTCCCGGGCGTTCCTGCCCGGACCGGACGGCGCCGCCCGGCCGGTGCAGGTCCGCGACGCGTGGCCGCACAAGGGCCGCTTCGTGTTGAAGCTGGAAGGGGTGGACTCGATCGACGAGGCCGACGACCTCCGCGGCCTCGACCTGCGCATCCCGGAAGGAGACGTCTCCACGCTGCCCCCGGGCTCCTACTATCATCACCAGCTCCGCGGTCTGCGGGTGGAAGACCCGGCGGGGCGGGAGCTGGGGCGCGTGGCGGACGTGATGGAGACCGGCGGCGAGGCCGCCGTGCTCGTCGTGCGCGGACCCAACGGCGAGACGCTGGTGCCGCTGGCGTACGCCTTCGTGCGCGAAGTGGACCTGGCGGGAGGCCGGGCGGTGGTGCTGGTCCCGGAGCTGGTGGACGCGGACTGATGCTGCGCATCGACGTGGTGACGATCTTTCCCGGCATGGTGACCGCTCCCGTCTCCGAGGGCATCGTGAAGCGTGCGGCCGATGCCGGCCTCGTGCGCATCGCCGTCCACGACCTGCGGGATTACACCGACGACCGCCACCGTAGCGTGGATGACGCCCCGTTCGGCGGCGGCCCGGGGATGGTCATGAAGGCCGAGCCCTTTTTCCGTGCCCGCGAAGCGGTCCTGCCCCGCGGACCCGGTCCGCGCGACGCGGTCGTGCTGCTCTCGCCGCGCGGAGCGCGTTTCGAGCAGGCCGCGGCCGATCGATACGCCCGGCTGGAGAGGCTCCTGCTGCTCTGCGGGCGCTACGAGGGCATCGACGAGCGCGTGGGGGAGGGCGTCGCCACGGAGGAGGTGAGCCTGGGCGACTTCGTGCTCACCGGCGGCGAGGTCGCGGCCCTGGCCGTGATCGAGGCCACCGTGCGCCTGATCCCCGGGGCCCTGGGCGACGAAGGATCCGCCGCCGCCGACTCGTTCGGCGACGGCATCCTCGACTGCCCGCACTACACGCGGCCGGCCGTGGTCCGGGGGCTGGCCGTGCCCGAGACGCTGCTCTCGGGTGACCATGGACGGATCCGCCGCTGGCGCCGGAAGGAGGCGCTGCGGGCCACGCGGCAGAGGCGGCCCGACCTCCTGCGCGCCGCTCCCTTGACCGCGGAGGACCGCACCCTCCTGCGCGAGATCGAAGAGGAACAAACCACCGCCGGCGTCGCAAGCGCCGCGTTAGCAAGGAATAGCAGATCATGAACCCGATCGATAGCATCGAGGCCGGCGACCTGAAGAAGAGCCTGCCCCGCATCGGCGCCGGCGACACCGTGCGCGTGCACGTGCGGGTCAAGGAGACGGCGGTCAAGGAGGAGATCAAGGGCAAGCCCAAGGAGACCGAGCGCGAGCGCGTGCAGGTCTTCGAGGGCGTGGTCATCGGCCTGCGGGGCGCCGGCGCCCGGGCCACCATGACGGTCCGCAAGATCTCCTTCGGCCACGGCGTGGAGCGCATCTTTCCCCTGCACGCGCGCACGATCGAGAAGATCGAGGTGGTGAAGCAGGCCCACGTCCGCCGGGCCAAGCTCTACTACCTCCGCGAGAAGAAGGGAAAGGCCGGGCGCATGAAGGAGAAGCGGGCCGCGGTGGCCACCGAGGCCTGAGGGCGGCGCCCGAGGCCATGGCGCCGGACACCGCGCGCGGTCGAGGCCGCCGTCCCCTGGTCTACCAGGGGACGGAGCTACGCTGCTCGTGGAGGTTCGAGGAGGAGGCGCGCGGCGAGGGGCGCCAGCGGGTGGCGGGGTGCGACGAGGTGGGCCGGGGCGCGCTCTGCGGGCCGGTGGTGGCGGCGGCGGTCATCCTGGGCGACGGGTTCGACACCGACGGCCTCGACGACTCGAAGCGCCTGACCGAGCGGCAGCGCGAGGCGCTCGCCGCGCGGATCCGCGAGACCGCGCGCGCGTGGGCGGTGGGCTGCGCGGAGCCGCGAGAGATCGACCGGTTCAACATCCTGCGCGCCACCTACCTGGCCATGCAGCGGGCGGTGGCCGCCC
The DNA here is from genome assembly GCA_003223555.1 of Acidobacteriota bacterium. Lineage (GTDB taxonomy): Bacteria > Acidobacteriota > Vicinamibacteria > Fen-336 > Fen-336 > AA32. The sequence goes on from QHVM01000067.1 coordinate 4,981, forward strand.
TGGCCGAGGGACCCGACCTCCTGCTCGTGGACGCCCTGAGCGTGCCGGGCCTCGTGGTCGTCCAGAAGGCCATCGTCAAGGGCGACGCCCGGTCCTATTCCATCGCCGCCGCCTCCATCGTGGCGAAGGTGGTCCGGGACGCTATGATGCGGGTGTGGGACGAGCGCTATCCGGGCTACGGCCTGGCCCACAACATGGGCTACGCGAGCGAAGATCACCGGGAAGCCATCCGGCGCATGGGGCCCTCCGAGATCCACCGCCGCTCCTTCCACGGGACGCAGCGGTGGCTCTTCTGCTGAGCTGAAGAGGGCGAGTGGCCAAGATCAACCCCATCAAGGTCAAGCAGGACGCGGACAAGCTGGAGAAGGCCGGCCGGCTGGACCAGGCGATCGTCCTCTACCGGCAGGTCGTGGACGACAACCCCCGCGACTGGAACACCATCAACAAGATCGGCGACCTCTACGCCAAGCTGAACAAGGTCCGCGAGGCGAGCCAGGAGTACGCCAAGGTAGCGGACTTCTACGCCCGGGACGGCTTCCTCCTGAAGGCCATCGCCATCTGGCGCAAGATCAACAAGCTCGACACCTCGGCTGCCGAGCCCTATCTCAGCCTCGCCGACCTCTACGCCAAGCAGGGCCTCATGATGGAGGCCAAGAGCCACTACCAGATCGTGGTCGACGAGTACATCAAGCGCGGCAAGACGCGGGAGGCGGGCGACGTCCTCAAGAAGATGGCCGAGATCGATCCCGGCGACCTCAAGGTGCGCAGCAAGCTCGCCGACCTCTACACCCGCGAGGGCAGCGCCGGCAAGGCCGTCGACGAGCACATCGCCATCGCCGAAGAGCTGCACAAGAAGGGGCACCTGGCCGAAGCGCTCCAGGTGCTGGAGAAGGGGCTGAAGCTCGACCCCTCCAGCCCGCGGCTGCGGGTAGAGCTGGCCCGCGTTCACCTCGTGCAGCGCAACTACGACAAGGCGAGCCACTACCTGGAGGAGGCGCGGCAGCGCTCGCCCAACGATCCCCAGGTCCTGGCCCGGCTGGGTGAGGCGTATCTGGGGGCGAAGAAGATCGCGGAGGCGGAGTCGATCTTCAAGCGCCTGCTCGAGCTGAGCCCCAACGACGACGAGGCCCGGGCCCAGATGGCGCGGGTCTACCTGCAGCAGGGGCAGCCCGATCAGGCCTTCGCGCAGTTCCTGCCGGTGGTGGACCGGCTCCTGGAGCGCCGCGACGCCGACCGCGCGGCCGGGCTCCTCCAGCAGATCGTCCAGAAGAACCCGGCCCACGTGAAGAGCCTGCAGAAGCTCGTCGACGTCCACCGCGCGGGAGGCCCGGGGAAGGAGACGGCTCTCGTCACCACCTATTCGCAGCTCGCCGAGGCCTACATCAACCAGAAGGACTTCGCCCAGGCCGCCGCCGCCCTCGAGGCGCTCGTACAGCGCGAGCCGCAGAACCAGCAGCACCGCACCAAGCTGGAGTTCGTGAAGAGCAAGCTCGGCGGCCGCCCAACCGCCGCCCCGCCGCCCCCACCCGCCCCCGAGGCCGCCCCGGAGCTGATCGAGGAGGAGTTCGACCTGTCGGCCAGCGAGGTCGACACCAGCTTCGAGATCGGCGCCGACTCCGCGGTCCCGGTCCCCGCGCCGCCGGCCGCCCCGCGGGTGTCGGCCGGTGGCGTGCGCCCGGCCATCGAGACGACCGGGCCGCTGAGCGAGGAGGACAAGGAGTTCATCGAGGAGCACCTCGGAGAAGGGCGGGTGTTCCGCAAGTACGGCCTCATCGACAAGGCGGCCGACCAGTTCGAAGCGGTGATCGCCCGCTTCCCGGACAACGTCGACGCCCGGCAGGAGTTGCGCGACGTCTACAAGGAGAAGGGGCTCGCGCCCAAGGCGGCCGAGCAATGCCTGGCCCTGGCCGAGATCTTCCGGCTCAAGGGGGACACCGCCGCCGCCGAAGGGCACGAGGCGGAGGCGCAGCGGCTCGCGCCCGGAGCCGCGGCGCCGGCCCGCGCTCCCTCCGCCGCCAAAGCCGCAGCCAGGCCGGCGGCGCCTCCGTCCGCCCCCAAGCCGGCCGCGGTGCCTGAGCCAGAGCTGATGCTCGAAGAAGAGGAGCCGGCCCCGGCCGCCGTCGAGGAAGAGGAGATCTCCCTCGAAGTGGAGGAGCCGGACGTCGCCGCGGCCGACGAAGAGGCGGCGATCGACCTCGGCTCCGAGGTCGCCGGGGACGAAGAGCTCCCGGCGCGCTTCTTCGACGACGACGCCGCCGCGGCCGCGGAGGAGCCGTCGATCGGGCTCGAGTCGAGCGAGCTGGCCCTCGAGGAGGAGCCCGCCCCGCCCCCGCCGCCCCCGCTGAAGGCCGCCCCCGCCAAGCCTGCGGCCAGGGCGCCCGGGCCGGCGGCCAAGGCCGCTCCCGCCGGCCCGGTCGTGCCGGGCGACCTCCAGAAGGTACTCGAGGAAGTGGAACAGTACGTCTCGCTCGGCTTCATCGACGACGCGAAAGAAGCGCTGCGAGAGGTGAGCGCGCGCCATGCCGGCCACCCGGCCATCCAGGCCCAGCTCGACGCCCTCGGCCTCGACCTGGCCGAGGAGCCGGGGATGGCCCCGGCGGCGGAAGAGCCGGGCCTCGACATCGGCCTCACCGAACCTGAGCCTGCCGCCACGGGCTCGGCGGCCGAAGAGCTCGTCTCCGAGCCCGCGCAGCCGTCCGCGGACCTGGCCGGCGACTCCGGGCTCGATCTCAGCGACGAGCTGAGCGAGCTGTTCGGCGCCCAGGCCGCGGTGGAGGAAGCGGCGCCGCTCTCGGCGGCGACTGATCTCGGCGACACCGGCCTGGCCGACATCTTCAAGGAGTTCAAGAAGGGGGTCGACAAGCAGCTCGGCAAGGAAGACTACGACACCCGCTACAACCTCGGCATCGCCTACAAGGAGATGGGCCTGCTCGACGAGGCGATCGCGGAGTTCCAGCTGGCGGCGAAGGACGACAGCCGGATGCTCGAGTGCAGCAGCATGCTGGGGATCTGCTTCATGGAGGTACGCTGGGCTTCGTTACGACCTGGCCATGGCGTACGAGGCGGCCGGCCAGCTCGACAAGGCCCTCAGCCTGTTCACCGACCTCTACGGCCAGGACGCGAACTTCCGCGACGTGGCGGCCAAGGTCCGGGAGCTGCGCGGCGCCGTGCGTTAGGACCCCTCTGCGCTGCCTTCCGTGGCCGTCTTCCTCTCCGTGCTGAGCACGTTCCTCGTCGGCCTCATCCTCGTCATCGCTCCGTGGACGTCGCTCTGGGACGCCAACTACCTGCTGAGCCCCTATCCGGCCCTGCGCGGCCTGCTGCTGAGCGCCTTCACCCGCGGCACTGTGAGCGGCCTGGGCCTCGTCAACATCGTCCTCGCCCTCTACGAGGCCCGGCAGCACATGATGGCCGATGACGGCGCGTGAGCCGTCGCTCACGCTGGTGAGCGACCGGCGTCGGTTGCCGGGAGGCGATCTTCCCGGGCTGGCCGGGGCGGCGGCGCGGGCCGGAGTGGACTGGATCCAGGTCCGGGAGAAGGACCTCGCCGACCGGGAGCTGGCCCGGCTGGCCGGCGCGGTGATGAGGGCCGTGGAAGGAACGCCCGCGCGCGTGCTCGTGAACGGCCGTCCCGACGTGGCGGACGTGGCCGGAGCCGACGGGGTGCAGCTTCCCGAGGACGGGCTGCCGGTCTCGGAGGTGAAGCGCTCCTTCCCGCGGCTGGTCGTCGGGGCGTCCCGGCACTCGCTGGAGGGAGCGCGCCGGGCCGAGGCGGAAGGCGCTGACTTCGTCCTCCTCGGTCCCGTATTCGCCACCCCGGGCAAGGAGAGCCGGGTGCTGGGACTCCAGCGGCTGGCCGAGGCCGCCCGCGTGCTGCGTGTCCCGGTCCACGCGATCGGCGGCGTCAGCGCGGCGACGGCGGGGGCCGCGTGCGAGGCGGGGGCGCGCGGCCTGGCCGCCATCCGCGCGTTCCTTCAAGCGGACGTCGCGGAGGTGGTGCGCGAGTTGCGCGCGGCCGCTCGGACGGGCACGGGCGGGGCGCCGCCGGCGTGAGCTACCTGTGGCTCGTGTTGCCCGCCGGCCTGGCCCTCACGCTGGCGGTGGCCCGCCTCGCCCAGCTGCGGCCCTCGTTCCGGCCGCTGGTGGCCCCCTTCGCCGTCTCCACCCTGGGCCTGGCGGTATGGGTCCTCGTGGCCGAGGAGCGCCTCGCTCCTTCGAGCTGGGTGGTGCTCCTGATCCTGATCCCGTTCCTGATCCTCTTCGTGCGGGCGACGGTCATCGCCTTCCAGGCGCTCTTCCGCCGCCGGCAGGGCGCGGCGCCGCCCGCCCTGCTCGAGAGCGTCATCTCGGTCCTGCTCTATGGCATCGGCGCGGCGGTGGTGGCCCACCGCTGGTTCGGCATCGAGCTGACGCTCTTCCTCGGCACCTCGGCGGTCGTGGGGGCGGTGGTCGGTCTCGCCCTCCAGGACAGCCTGGGGAACCTCTTTGCCGGGATCGCGCTCCACACCGAGGCTCCGTTCCGGGTGGGCGACTGGGTGAAGGTCGGCGACCGCGACGGGCGGGTGGAGCAGATCTCGTGGCGGGCGACCCGCCTGCGCACGTGGGACGGCGATACGCTCACGGTGCCCAACGGCGACGTGGCGCGGCACGCCATCCTCAACTACAGCGTGCCCCGGGGGCCGCACTCCCGCGTCCTGATCATCGGCGTCAACTACCACACCCCGCCGAGCAAGGTCGTCACCGTCCTCCAGGGCCTCCTGGGCCAGGTCCAGGGCCTCGTCGCCGATCCCGCGCCCGTGGTGCGCATGATCGCCTACGACGACTTCGCCATCCGATACGAAGTGCGCTACTGGGTGCCCGGCTACGACGAGTATCGGCGGATCGAAGGCGAGATCAACCGTCTCGTGTGGTACCACTTCCGCCGCCACGGCGTCGAGATCCCGCTCCCCATCAGCAACGTGTACGTCCATCAGGCGGAAGCCGAGGAGGGCGCGCAGGCTGCCGGCAGCCGGCTCGAGCGGGCGCTGCGGGCGGTCGACCTGTTCCGCCCGCTCAGCGACGACGAGCTGCGGGCGGCCGCTTCGCGCTTCCGCACGCTGCACTACGCGGGAGGCGAGAAGATCATCGAGGAGGGAGCGCCGGGAGACAGCTTCTTCCTCATCGACCGCGGCGAGGTCCAGGTGTCGAAGAAGATGGGCGGCTACCCGCGCGAGCTGGCGCGGCTCATGGAGGGCCAGTTCTTCGGGGAGATGGCCCTGCTCACCGGGGAGCGGCGGGCGGCGACGGTGGTGGCGGCCACCGACGTGGACCTCTTCACGCTCGACAAGCACGGCTTCCAGGACATCATCGCCGCGAACCCCGCCATCGCGGTGGACATCTCCAGCATCCTGGCCGAACGGCGCGAGGCCCTCAGCCAGGCCGAGGGCGACGTCACCCACCGCTTCGACGTCCAGAGCAACCCCGGCGAGCTGAAGCGGCGCATCCTCGACCGCATCCGGCGCTACTTCGGGATCTGAATGCGCCCTGCCCTCGGGTCCGACGTCGACGCGCTCTTCGCCGAGCTGCTGCGGGCGGGGGAGCAGGAGCCCCGGCTGCGCGCCGCCCTGGCCGGGAGCAGCCTCGACGCGCCCTCGATGATCTCGCTCCTGCGGCGGGCGGTGCCGGTCCGTTTCCTGGAGATCGTGGCCGCGACGCCGCCCTACGGCGACGACGCGCGCGTGCTGGCGGCGGTGGTCCTCAACCCGCGGGTGCCCCGGCCGCTGGCCCTGCGCCTGGTGTCGTCGCTCTTCTGGCGCGACCTGGCCGACGTGGCGGCGGGTCCCCACGTGGCCGGGGCCGTGCGGGTGCGGGCCGAGGGCGTGCTGAAGGAACGGCTGCCCGAGCTGCGCGTGGGCGAGAAGGTGACGCTGGGCAAGATCGCCACCCCGGCCGTGCTCGCCGGCCTGCTCGCGGACCCCGAGGCGAAGGTCATCCGCGCCTGCCTGCAGAATCCCCGCCTCCGCGAGGAGGACCTCGTGACGGTCGTGCGCCAGGACGCCGCTCCCCGCGCGCTGCTCGAGGCGGTGCCGGAGTCGTGGCGTTGGCGCGACAGCTACGCCATGCGGCTGGCCCTGGTCCTGCAGCCGCGGACGCCCCTGGCAATCGCGCTGGCGCAGATCTCGTCGCTGCTGCCCGCCGACCTCGCCCGCGTGGCGGAGGCGCCCGGGCTCGCTCCGCTCGTGCAGATCGCCGCCCAGAGGGTCGCGGGACGGGAGCCCTCGTGAGGCTGCAAACCATTGCCCCTTCGCCAGATAGATTTGACACTCGGCCGAGCCGGTCGCTACAATCCCGCCTGAACCGTCGCCGCACCCCCCGAGAAGTCGCCATCGCTGAGCCCTCGGACATGGCCTCCTTCGGTGAGAACCTCCGCCGTGAACGCGAGCTGCGCGGCGTCGACCTGCGCGAGATCGCGAACGCCACCAAGATCAGCGTGCGCTTCCTGCAGGCGCTGGAGCAGGACCGGGTAGACGTCCTGCCCGGCGGCATCTTCCCGCGCTCCTTCGTACGCCAGTACGCGAAATACCTGGGCCTCGACCCCGACCGCATGGTCACCGAGTTCGACCACGTCTACGGCGCGGAGCCGGCGGTCCCGAAGTCCGCCGTCCCGAAGCGGCGCCGCTCGGACGCGCGGCCGGTGCTGGTCGTCGCGGGGCTGCTGCTCCTGGCCGGGGTCGGGTTCCTGGCCTGGAAGACCTCCCGGCCCGTCCCGGCGGCGGCCGGCGCACAGCCCTCGGCGGTCCTGCCTCCGCCCAGCTCGTTCCCGCCCGACCGGGTGTACCCCCCGCCCACGCCGACGCCCAACGCCGCTCCGGCCGCGGGAGGGGTCCAGGGCCTCGTCCTCGTCCTCACCGCGAAGCAGGATTGCTGGACGGCGGTGCAGGCCGACGGGGCCAAGCGGCTCGACCGCGTCCTCAAGGCGGGTGAGAACGTGACGCTCAACGCGCAGAAGGAGATCGTGCTCAGCGTGGGCAACGCGGGGGGCGTGAGCTTCACCCTCAACGGGCGCCCCGGGGTTCAGCTGGGGCGCGAAGGCGAGGTCCGCCGGAACATCACCTTCACCCGCGATTCCATGGCGTCCCTCCTGCAGGAGGCCCCTCCGCCGCGGTAACTGCGGCGGATCCCCATGGCCGAAGCCCGCATCGTCAATCCCCTGGTCGAGCAGTTCCGGCACGGCAAGGTCCCGCGCGACCTCCGCCTGATGGCCGCCCAGGGCGCGCTGCCGCTCGGGCCCGCCGACCTCGCCGACCTGCTGGAACTCCTCCTCCACGACGTGGACCCGGACATCCGCGAGCAGTCCTCGGCCACGCTGCTGGCCCTGCCGGCCGCGGAGATGCGCGCCCTGGCGAAGGACCGCAGCTCGGCGCCGGCGCTGCTGGCCTGGATCCTCGCCCACCGGCCGGAGGGCGACCTGCGCGAAGCGGCGCTGCAGAACACCACGCTGGCCGACGAGGCGATCGAGGCCCAGGCGGCGTCGTTGCCGGAGGAGCTGGCCGAGCTGGTGGTCATCAACCAGGTGCGCCTGCTCCGGCGCACGTCGCTGCTCGAAGCGCTGGAAGCGAATCCGAACCTCAGCAACGACCAGCGCCGCCGCCTGCGCGAGCTGAGGGAGAGCTTCCACATCGGCGAGCAGCCGCCGGCGCCGGCCGCTCCCCCTCCCGCGCCGGAGCCCGCCCCCGCTCCCGCGCCGGAAGCCGCGGAGCCGGAAGAAGAGCCACCGCCGCCCGCCACCGCTGCCGAGGCGGTGGCCCGTTACCTGTCCGAGGACGAGCGGCAGCAGGACGAGAAGGTCAACGCGGTGCAGCGGCTCTACCGCCTCAACACCGCGGAGAAGGTCATCGCCGCGCTGAAGGGGACGCGCGAGGAGCGGTCGGTTCTCGTCCGCGACCCGAACCGGCTGGTGGCGGCGGCGGTCCTGGGCAGCCCCAAGCTGACCGAGGTCGAGATCGAGTCCTTCGCCGGGATGAAGAGCCTGTCCGACGAGGTGCTGCGCCGGATCGGCAACCACAAGGAGTGGATGAAGAGGTACGGCGTGGTGGCGAACCTCGTCAAGAACCCCCGCACCCCGATCGCCATCTCTCTCGGGCTGGTGTCACGGCTGAACCCGCGGGACATCAAGGGCCTCACCACCGACCGCAACGTGCCCGAGGTGATCCGCAAGCAGGCCCAGAAGTTCATCAAGGGCCAGTCCGACAAGAAGTAGCATGGCCGACTATTACGAGCTCCTCGGCGTCCCGCGCACCGCCTCGGGGGCGGAGATCCGCAAGGCGTACCTGAAGCTCGCCCGGGAGCGGCATCCGGACCGGTTCCCGGACCCGGTGGAGCGCGAGAAGGCCCAGGGCTTCTTCAAGGAGCTGACCGCGGCCTTCAACACCCTCGGCAACGACCGGGGCCGTGCCGAGTACGACGCCGCCCTCGATCGGCCCCGGGAGGAGCCGCCGGCCGAGATCGCCCGCACCTCTTTTGCGCAGGGCATGGAGCGGTTCGAGAAGAAGGACTACCACGCGGCGGTCGAGCTGCTGCGCGCCGCCGTCCAGCACATGCCGGGCGACGCGCGCTATCACGCCGCGCTGGGTGTCGCCCTCGCCAAGAACCCGCATTGGGTGCGGGAGGCCATCCAGTCGGTGGAGAAGGCCACCCAGCTCGACCCGAAAAACGCCGCCTACCAGGTGGAGCTGGCCGAGATGCTGCTGGGCCAGGGGCTGAAGCTGAGGGCGCGGCACCCGGCCGAGGTGGCGGCCCGCCTGGCTCCGCACGACCCGCGGGTGCAGAAGCTCGCCGCCGAGGTGGGTCTGGGGGGCCCCGAGGAGCCGCCCCGCCCGGAAGGAGGCGGCCGGCGGGGCCTGCTGCGGCGGAAGCCGTGACGGCGTCGCCGGCGCGCCCGGGCCCGGCTTGCCCGTCCCGGCCTTTCATTGTCTACTGTGGCCGGCCGGCGCCGGGGGCGCACCTCCTGCCCCCCGGCCGCAGGGGTGGCCGCGCACGATGAAGATCTCCTACCAGGCGGTCAGCGACGTCGGCCGCAAGCGGAAAGGGAACGAGGACAGCCTCTTCGTCAACCCCGAGCAGGGCCTGTTCGTGGTCGCCGACGGCATGGGGGGCCATGCCGCGGGGGAGGTGGCGTCGCGCCTGGCCGTGGACGCGATCAACGAGTTCATCTGCCTCACCGGCGACGACGAGGAGATCACCTGGCCCTTCGGCCTCGACGAGACGATCTCCTACGACGGCAACCGCCTCAAGACCGCCATCCGCTATGCCAACCGCAAGGTGCTGGAGGCGACCAAGGAGAAGAGCGAGTACGAAGGCATGGCGACCACCGTGGCCGCCGTGTTGGTGGACGGCGACTCGGCCAACCTCGGCCACGTCGGCGACAGCCGGATCTACCTCCTGCGGGAGACCCGGATCACCCAGCTCACCACCGATCACTCGTGGGTGAACGAGCAGATCGTGAGCGGGCTCATCTCCCCCGACCAGGCCCGCAGCCATCCCCTCCGCAACGTCGTCACCCGCGCCCTGGGGGGCAAGACCGACCTGCAGGTCGACATGAAGGTCCAGAAGATCGAGACGGGGGACCTGCTCCTTCTCTGCTCGGATGGGCTCACGACCATGATGGGGGACGAGGAGATCGCGGGCCTGGTGTCGGAGGCGAAGGGCGACGTGGAGAAGGCCGCCCGCAGCCTGGTGGTGGCCGCCAACGCCAAGGGGGGGGAGGACAACATCACGGTCGTGATCCTGAAGTTCGGCGAGTAGGGCCAAGATGGGCACGGCGGGCCAGGCGCAGGGCCGCTACCGCAAGCGGATCGGCAAGTACGCGATCACCGGCCGGATCGGTCGGGGCGGCATGGGGATGGTCTACCGCGGCTACGACGAGGTCCTCGAGCGCGAGGTCGCGGTCAAGACCCTGACCCTCGAGGGCAGCCTGGATGAGGAGAGCCGGCGCCGCTTCTCGATCGAGGCCAAGGCGGCCGCGCGCCTCCAGCACCCGAACATCATCACCGTCTACGAGCTGGGCGAGGACCGGGGCCTGCCATTCATCGCCATGGAGCTGCTGCCGGGCACGGACCTCGAGACCCTGATGCGCTCGGGTGAGCCTCTCATGCTCCAGGAGAAGCTCGACCTCGTCATCCAGGTCTGCCGGGGCCTCGCCTACGCCCACGACCACAAGGTCGTCCACCGCGACATCAAGCCGTCGAACGTGCGCGTCCTCGACGACGGCACCATCAAGATCATGGACTTCGGCATCGCCAAGCTGGGCGGGACGGGGGTCACCAAGACCGGGATGATGGTGGGCACCGTTCACTACATGAGCCCGGAGCAGATCCGCGGTCAGACGCTCGACGGACGGAGCGACCTCTTCTCGGTCGGGGTGATCCTCTACGAGCTGCTGGCGGGACGGCGGCCCTTCCCGGGCCAGGGCCCGACCGAGGTCCTGTACAAGATCATCCACGACGAGCCGCCGGAGCTGGAGCTGGCCGATCCGGGGGCCGAGGCGGCGGGGCTGCGCGACACACTGCGCCGCACGCTGGCCAAGGACCGCGAGCAGCGACCCCCGACCGCCGCGCGCCTGGCCGACGAGCTGGCAGGGATCCTGGCCGGCCACCTGCGCTCGCTCTCCGCCGACACCTCGCCCGAGACCCGGGAGAGCGTCGCCCTCTCGCGACGCCTCCTGAAGGAAGGGCGGATCGACGAGAGCGTCCGGCGGCTGCGTGAAGAGACCGAGAGCAACCCGCATTCGCTCGAGGTCCGCCGCGCGCTCCGGGCGGCCACGCGCGAGATGCGACGGCGCGAGCAGCCGGCGGCGCCTGTACCGGAAGACGACTTCCCCGAGCTGGACGCCACCTACCGTCCCCAGGCGGCGACCCTTCAGGCGCCAGCCACCCGCGTGGCGCCGGAGACCGTGATGCGGCCGACGGTGGTTCGGGACGGGCCGCGCGCCCGGCGGCCGGCGAAGATGCTGGCCGGAGCGGCGGCCGTGCTGGTGGTCGCGGTGGGCGCCGCAGCCGCGCTGCTGGCGCGCCGGGCGGCGCCGCCGGCGGACGGCCCGCCTTCGGCGGCACCGCGGCCGTCGCCGGCCCGGGTCGTTTCGGTGACGCCGCCGCCCATCGTCGCCCCCGAGCCGGCCAGGGCGACTCCCGGCTCGGCCGCCCCCCCGGTCACCGTTCCCGAGGGAAAGGTCAACGTCGTCTCCGCCTACCCGGTCGACGTGCTCTGGCGGGGCAAGCTGCTGGCCAGGGGCCAGGCCTCGCCGCAGGTCTCGCTCCCCGCCGGCCGTCAGGTCCTGACGCTGGTGTCCAGCGCGTTTGCGCTCCGGTCGAACGTCACGGTCGAGGTGCGCCCCGGCCTCCCCGCCGGGATCGAGGCGCCGCAGCTGGGCCGCATCAGCATCCGCGCCAACCCCGACAACTGCCAGGTGCTCGTCGACGGCGCCTTCCTGGACTACCCGCCGATCCTGGACAAGCCGCTCTCGGTCGGGCGGCACGAGATCGAGTTCCGGTGGCCGGACGGCGGACGCCGGCAGGAGACGGTGGAGGTGACGCGGGGCGCCCCGGCCTACGTCACGGGGCGCAAGGAGTAGCATGGGCCGCCTGCTCGGCCTGGCCGCGGCGCTGGCGCTGGCGGGCGTCCCCGCGCTCGCGCAGCCGACCTCGCCCGACGAGCAGGCCCGCGGCCTGCTCGAGGACGGCCGGACCTACCGCCGCGAGGGCAAGCTGAAGCAGGCCCTCGACAACTTCAACACCATCGTCACCGGCTTCCCCAACACGGAGTACGTCGACGATGCGCTGCTCGAGATCGGGCGCTACGAGATGGAGGTGGAAGGCAACGCGGACAAGGCCCGCGAGGCGTTCGAGCAGGTGACCAAGCGCTATCCGCAGAGCGACGGGGCGCCCGGAGCCTACTACTACCTCGGGCGGCTGACCCTCGACCGCGCCACCACGGCCGCCGAGCTCGACGACGCGCTGGCCCAGTTCGCGCGGGTGCAGCGGCTCTACCCCCGCAGCGAGTGGGTGGCCAAGGCGCTCTACGGGACCGCGCTCGCCCACCGCAAGGCCGGCCGCCTGCCGGAGACGGTGGAGGCGGCCCGCCGGGTGGCGCTCGAGTACCCGAGCAGCGACGCCGCTCCCGCCGCCCAGTTCCAGATCGGCCACGCGCTGGCCTTGATGGGCGAGCCGCGCCCGGCGATGGAGGAGTTCCAGCGGATCCGCAGCCGCTTCCCGGGGAGCGAATGGGCGCCGAAGGCGCTCGACCGCATCACGGCGCTCTACCGTCTCCACGGCCGCGGCAAGCCGGTCTTCACTCTCGATCCCGCCTACAGCGCGGGAGGCGGAGACGTGCTGAAGGACGTGCGGGCGATCCTCATGACGCCGGGACGCACGCTGTGGATCGCCTCCGACAAGGTGAAGGCCGTCGTGCCGGTGGGTCCGGACGGCAAGGTCGGCGGGAGCCTGAGCGGCGCCGATCTCCAGAGCCTGTCCCTGACCCCGGGCGGCGACCTCGTGGTGGCGGCACCTCCGCTCCTACAGCATCCCCACCGACAAGCCGGGCGTCACCGAGCCGCTGGAGAAGATCCAGGCCGCGGTCGTGACCCCGGGCGGCGTCACGCTCGTGGCCGACGACAAGCGCAAGCGGGTGTGCCGCTTCGACGCCAAGGGTCAGTTCCAGGGCCCGTTCCCCGATCCCCGGGAGCGGCAGGTCTCGCGCATGACCGTGGACGGCGAGGGCGGTATCGTGGTCCTGGACCGCGACCAGAAGACCGTCCAGGTCTACGACGAGGCCGGCAAGCTGCTGCGCGCGGTGGCGGCGCGCGGAGCGGGCTGGGAGCTGAAGCGGCCGGTCGACGTCGCCGTCGATCCCTTCCGCAACACGTACGTGGCCGACGAGGAGGGCTCGGTGTACGTCTTCTCGCCCGCCGGCCAGCTCCTGACCGGCATCACCGGCGAGCTGCGCAAGCCGAAGGCCATCACGCTCGATCCGACGGGGGCCGTCCTGGTTTACGACGAGAAACAGGAGAGGGTGCTCAAGTACAAATGATCCGCAGAGTCGTCGGCTTCCTGGCGCTGTTCGTGGTCGTGGCGGCGGCCGGGGGCGCGCAGGAGCCGCCCGCGCCGCCGCCGGCCGTGCCCGATGCGGTACAGCGCGAGCTGCAGGCCGTCCAGGACCTGCTCGCGCGCGCCACCGCGGAGTTCGAGGGGCCGCAGCAGAGCCGCTCCATCGTCATCCTCGACGAGATGATCACGCGCCTGGAGACCCTGCGGCGGGAGGGCACGCTGACGCCGCGGGGACGGGAGGTGCTCGCCCAGGCGTACGAGCTGCGCGGCCGCGCCTACTACAACATCGGTCTCCAGGAGAAGGCGGCCGACTCGTTCCGCTCGCTCATCCAGCTCCAGCCGCAGTACGCCCTCAGCAAGGAGAAGGTCTCGCCGAAGATCGTCGACTACTTCAACTCGGTGAAGAAGGCCCTCGTCGGCTATCTGGCGGTGTCGTCCAAGCCGGCCGGAGCGAAGGTCACCCTCAACGGCGAGTTCCTGAGCCTCACCGATTTCTTCCCGCTGGAGGTCCTGGCCGGCGATTACCGGGTGGAGATCGCGCGCGACGGGTATCGCACCGAGACCCGTACCGTCAGCATCGCCCCCCGGGCGACCGAGACGCTCGAGGTCCCGCTCACCCGGACCCTGGCCAGCGCGTTCTTCGTGACCGAGCCGGCCGGGGTCGAGATCTGGATCGACGGGGCGCGGGCGGCGACGACCGCCGGCGCCCTCGCCCCCGACCTGGTGCTGGCGGCGCGCGACAAGGGCCTCGACCCGGCCCGCGCGTCGGCCCGGACGGAGGTCGGCGGGCTGTCGCTCGGCTCCCACGTGGTGGAGCTGCGCAAGAAGTGCCACGAGGTCGTGCGCAAGACCGTCGACCTGTCCGAGGCGAAGGACTACGAGATCGAGCCGGTGAAGATGGAGGAGTCGCTCGCCTCGCTGTCGCTGAAGTCCGAACCGCCGGGGGCCAGGATCTACCTCGACGGCGAGGCGATGGGGGTGACGCCGAAGGAGCTGGAGGGAGTGTGCTCCGGCAAGCACCGGGTGGAGGTCAAGCACGCCTCGGGCAAGTTCCTCCAGGACGTGGTCCTCGAGAGGAACGAGTCGCTCACCCTCGACTGCCCGATCCGCCCCAGCCTGGCGTTCCTGGGGGTGGTGGCGGAGAGCGCGGGGGGCGAGCGGGTCGTCGCCGACGTCCAGGAGGCGCTCGTCAAGAACCTCTCGAAGCTCACCACCCTGAACTTCCTTCCCGGCCCGAAGGAGACCGTCGACCGGATCATCGACGCTGACCGGCTCACCCGCAAGGGCCTGCTGCCCGGGGCGGGGACCGACCCCGACCTCATCCGCAAGGTCACGGAGAAGCTGGCCGCCGCCCTCGAGGTGCAGGGCTTCCTGCTCGCGGTCCTGCCGGAAGAGAGGCTGCAGCGGACGGCGGCCCTCCAGCTCCTGGCCGCCGGCAACACCGTCGCCGACCGCTTCGACGTGGCCTTCAACGAGGCGGCGTCGTACCTGCGATTCCTCGCCGCCGTGGACCAGAAGGCCGCCGTCTACCATTCCTGGACCGGGATCATCACCGTGGACACGCTGCTCCACGAAGGAGTGCCCATCCTGCGCCTGGCCGCGGGCGGCCCCGGCTCCCAGGCCGGGCTCCTGCCGGGCGAGGTGATCGATGCCGCCGAGGGCCGTCCCATCAAGCAGACCGCCGACCTGCTGGCGCTGGTCGAATCGAAGAAGCCGAAGGACAGGCTCGCTCTCCACGTGAAGGGCGCCTCGGCGCGGGCGGTGGAGGTCGTCCTGGGCCAGACGCCACAGGAGATCCCGCTCAACGACCCGGCACTGCTCTACAACAAGGTGATGATGGACCTCCGGCAGCAGGTCGAGGGCTATCCCGGCACCGAGGCGGCCGCCTTCGCCCGGCTCAACCTGGCCGTGTGCGCCATGCATTTCGGCGACTTCGCGGCCGCCCACGAGCACCTCTTGAAGGCGCGCACCGAGCTGCCCCAGCGGCCGGGGATCTCGCAAGGGACGGCCCTGTACTATCTGGGTCTCGCCCTGGAGCGGCTGGGGTACAAGAAGGAGGCGGTCGAAGCCTACCGGGCGGCGGCGGCCGCGAAAGAGGCCACGCTCTTCGACAACGACGGGCCCGCGGTGGCGCCGCTCGCGGCGCGCCGGGCCGGACCGTAGGGCCGGTGCCACCGTCGCGGCCGGCGCGGCTGGTGTGGGAGAAGGCCGACGGCGGCCGCGTGGAGTTTTCGCTGGAATCGTCGCCGATGCTGGTAGGCCGCGACGAGACCGCCGAGATCCGCGTCGACGAGCCGCTCGTCTCGCTGGCCCACGCCCGCATCGAGCGGCGCGGGGAGGCCTACGTCGTCTGCGACCTCGGCTCCACCAACCTCACGCGGGTCAACGGCGAGGTCGTGGCCGAGCGCGAGCTGCGTCACGGGGACGAGGTCCGGTTCGCCCGCGCCCGGTGCCTGTTCCTGGCCCAGGCAGGCCCGGACCCGATCGCGGGAGGCGTCTGACGTGACGGAAGCGGCGAGATGTTCGAGGCCCTGAGCCTGTGGGCGGGTGGCTGCTGCTGCTCCTGCTCGTCCTCGTCCTCGCCGCATCGACGGGCCGGCCCCGCTCCGGGTGTCTCGCGCCGTGTTTCGCACCCGCAGCGAGCGACTGTGGCTTGAGCCGCTGTCACCGGCCGGGTCCCCGCGCGTCGTAGAGGACGTAGCCCCCCCCTTCGTAGACCTTCGGGTACGGCAGCGGCTCGAGGCCCTGCGTGCGTAGCGTATCGACCAGCACGTAGCCGACGTGCCACCGGGCCAGGATCGCGGCGCGCTCCTGGGAAGGAGTGCTCCACGACAAGAAGCGGCGGACGTCGAGCGTGCGCTGCCAGCCGCCGGCCATGACCAGGAAGACGTCCGGGCCGTCGGGGGCGACGACCTTGCGGCCGGTGAGGCCGGCGACCGCGCTCGACGTGGGCGGGTCGGAGAGGATCACCGCCTCCGCGGGCGTGAGCCGGGTGACGAAGTCTAGGTGGGGGACCTCGCGGTCGAGTGTCCAGGCGATGCGCTCGGCGGCCGAGGCGGCGCCCGCGGCGAGGAGGGCGACCGCGAGCGCTTTGCCCGGGAGGCCCAGACGCCAGGCGGCCTGGAGGAGACCGGTGGCGGCGATCTGCAGCGGCAGCAGGGCGAAGACCAGGAAACGCTGGTGGAAGGGGAGCGGAGAGGCGGCGAGCATCAGGTCGAGGCCGGCCCACAAGAGAAGGCAGGGCTGGCGGCGCACAGCCAGCACGGCGCACCAGGCCAGGCCGGCCACGGCCGGCCCCAGCGAGCGTAGGCTCGCGACGAGGGACGACAGCGGCAACAGCGACATCACCACATGGACCGGGCCTGGTCCCGAGGCCGCCCGCGGCGGCTCCCAGAGCTGCGGCATGGTGAAGGCCTTCAGCAGCTTGAGCAGAGGGTAGTACGGCCAGAGCGCGGCCAGGCCGAGGGCGAGGACCGGCAGCGTGGCGAGCAGGGCGACCCGAGCCGGCGGCGGACGCGACGTCATGAGGTCGGCGACGATCAGCGCGCCGAGGGCGGAGGCCATCGCCAGCCCGCTCAGCGGATGGCTGGCGACCAGCAGGCCGGCGACGACCACGGCGGCCGCGGCACGCCGGGGCCGAAGGTCCGGCGCCGCCCCCGGCCGCGCCGGAAGCAGCAGCCCGAGGAGCACGAGGAGCAGCACCAGGCCGGCGTGCTGGGGGAAGAAGAAGTTCTGCGCGTCGGCGATGGACGTCGTGCCGGGCCAGCCGGGACTGGGCAGCCGGCCGCCGCGGACCGGCCACGGCCCGGACAGCAGCAGGGCGGAGAGCGCGGACCAGCGCGCCGCGTCGGGGCCGATGAGGCGGGCGGCCACGAGGCGGAAGGCCACGACGAAGACGACCAGTCCGGCGAGGCCGGCGGCATGGAGGGCGGCGCGGGCGGACGCCCCGGTCAGCCGGGCCAGCCTCGCGACCGCGACCAGGTAGGGCCCGTAGTGCCCCTGCGGCACGTAGCCTTCGACGAGGTTGTGCCGCGGCGGGAACTCCCCGCGCCCCAGCTCGCGCACTGCGGCCAGGTGATGGAACGTGTCCAGGCCCAGGCGCACCGGGCTGTCCTGAGAATAGAGCCAGGCCAGGACGAGGAGGCCGGCGGCGGAGGAGAAGGTGAAGAGCGCGTCCGGCCGCGCCCTCACTCCGGCCCGGCGTCGGGACGGCCGAGCAGGAAGCCCTGGCCCCAGTCGACGCCCGCGTCGAGCAGGGCCCCGGCCTCTTCGTTGGAGTGGATCCCCTCTCCGATGACGGCCGCGCCGATGCCGTGGCCCATGGCCACGATCGCCTCCACCATGGCCCGGTTCACCAGGCTGGCGTGGACGTCGCGCACGAGCGACATGTCGATCTTCAGGAACGTCGGCTTCAGGCGGGCGATCGACTCCAGGCCGGAGTAGCCCGATCCCACGTCGTCGACGGCAAAGGACATGCCGAGGTCGGTGAAGTAGGCCATGGCCTCCCGGAAGAGGTTGTAGTTCTCGATGACGAGCTTCTCGGTGATCTCGATGACGATGCGGTCGGGGGAGACCTGGGCCTTGTCGAGGAAGTCGATGAGCGACTTGCCCCGGAACTGCGGGTCGCGGATGGTGGCGGGCAGCGTGTTGACGAAGATCTTGGCCCCGGTCGGGATGCGGCCCGAGGAAAGGAGCGCCCGCCGGCGGCAGAGCCGGTCCAGCTCAACCAGCAGCTGGTGCTCGGTCGCGGAGCCGAACAGGTCGTCGGCCCGCTCCAGGCCCGAGCCACGCGGCCCGCGCGACAGGGCCTCGAAGCCCAGGACGGTGCGGTCGGGGCCGAGGCGCATGATCGGCTGGAAGGCGGTGATCACCCGCTCCCGCAGGATGATGTCGAGCAGCTGCTCGCGCGCCACCAGACGCTCGGCCTCCCGCAGGTGGCGGGCGATCTCCAGCGCCTCCCGGAACGCGGTGAGGGCGATGCGGCTCGGGTGCAGCAGCGGGTTGTAGACCGCCATGCCATAGCCCACCTCGATCCGGGGCGGCGTCTTGCAGTAGGGGAAGGTGGCCCGGCCCAGGTTGGGCACCAGCGAGGCAGCCATCCGCGTCTGGACGACCTTGAGGTCGGCGATGGTCGTCGGGTTCGAGCGCCGCCGCTTGCGCTCCAGGAAGAAGATGAAGCGCAGCCCGCCCGGGCGGTCGAGGGTCAGCACGTCCTCGTTGCGGAACTCCTTCCCCCGCTGCTCGCGGAGGATCTTGAAGAGGCGCTGGCGGACCTCCTCGAAGGCGTCGCTGCCGTACTGCTCCTCGATGACCTCCAGCGGCGAGGCGTCGATCACGACCAGGCCCTGGCTGCCGCGCTCGGTCAGCTCCCGGGCCAGCTCGGGCAGGTGCTCGTGGTAGGGCGGGAACGAGTCGGTCACGAGACGGCGGTCTCGGAGGCGCCCACCAACACCGGCGGACCGAGGTAGCGCCCCTGGCCGAGGGGGACGCCCATCTCGCGCAGCGTGGCCAGCTCCGGCTCCATCTCGATCCCCTCCGCGATGACCTTGGCCCCGATCTTGGACGACAGGTCGACGAGCGTCTCCAGCAGGCTGCGCTTGATGAGGCTGCGGTCGATGTCCCGCACCAGCGAGATGTCGAACTTCAGGTAGTCCGGCTCCACTTCCACCAGGGCCTTGAGGCTCGAGTAGCCGGAGCCCATGTCGTCGATGGCGATGCCGAAGCCGTCCGCCTTCAGCTTGCGCAGCATGCCGCGGTAGGCCTCGCGCTCCTCGATCGCCACCCGCTCGGTGATCTCGAGGACCACGTCCCGGTGATCGAGGCCCTGCTCCTCCACCTGGCGCACGAAGGCGTCTCCCGACACGGTGGGGTCGGCGAGGGCGGGCGCGGAGGTGTTGAGGAACAGCTTCGTGCCCGGCCGCAGGTGGCGGGGGGCGGAGACGAGCGCGCGGTTGCGGCACAGCCGCTCGAGGTCGAGCAGGCGCCCGGTGCGCTCGGCGAGGGCGAACAGCCGCTCGGCGTCCTCGAAAGGCCCGCCGGCCGGCCCGCGGCTGAACACCTCGTGGCCGAGCACGTCGAGGGTCCTCAGGTCCAGGATCGGCTGGTAGAGCGTGACGACCTCTTCCTCGCCGATGATCTCGTCGAGGCCCTGCAGGCGGCGGTCGTCCTCGCGGGTGCGCTGGGTCAGGCTCATGAACATGGCCTCGTCGAGCGCGCGGTGCATGGAGCGCTCGGCCCGCAGCATCGGATCGCGGAACATCACGGCGTGTCCCTCGTGGAAGGGGACCGGCGCCTTGCGGGCCGACTCAAGGAAGCGGGGGATGGCCTCGGCCAGCTTCTCGCACAGCCGCCGCGCCCGGGCGTCCATGGAGCCGGAGTCCACGCCGCCCGGATCGCCCGCCCGCATGAACACCAGGAACTTGTCGCTCCGCACGCTGGTGACGGCCACGATGTCCCGCGGCGAGAGGGGACCGCGCTCGCCCTTGAGCGAGAGCAGCGCGCGAGCGAAGGCGCGCAGCAGCTCGTCGTAGGCCTGCCAGCCCCGGGCGGCCTCCACTCCCGGCTCCGCGGCCAGGTCGAAGTAGACGACCCCCAGGCTGCCCCGCTCCTCCATCAACCGCCGCACGTCGTCCATCACGGCCGCCAGCGTCGGCAGCTCGGTGTTGGCGTCGAAGACGTGGTTCTTGAAGCGGAGCCACTCGGCCCGCAGGCGGAAGAAATCCGCCTCTTGCGGGTTGGGAGGCTTCATCTCTCGCGGGCCGCCTTCCCGCGTCCCTCCACCTGCCCGAATATCGTCTCGATCTTGGCCAGCAGGTCCTGGAGCGAGAACGGCTTGCAGATGTAGTCGATGGCTCCTTCCTGCAGCCCCTGCACGCGGTCCTTGGCCTCGGTGCGGGCGGAGAGCATCGCCACCGGGATGTCGGCCGTCTCGTCGTCGACCCGGAGCAGCTTCAGCACCTCCCACCCGTCCATCTGGGGCATCATGATGTCGAGCAGGATCAGGTGGGGCTGCTCGATCTGGGCCTTGGTCAGGGCCTCGTGGCCGCCGGAGGCGGTGGCCACGTCGTAGCCCTTCTCCCTCAGCACGAGCTCGAGGAAATGCAGGATGTCGTCCTCGTCGTCCACCACCAGGATCTTCTTCCTCATACGCTCGCTCGATGCGCCGCCGGGGCGCCCTCTCGTGAGACGTGGCGCCGGACCTCGGCCACCAGCGGCCGCGGATCCAGGATGCGGCCCGGTCGCCGAGGCCCCTGCGCGGGGCCGCCCCGCGCTTCCTCGCGCCCGCCCAGCAGCAGCACCGGCGCGCGCGACACCGTGTTCGGACCCAGCTCGGACAGCAGCTCCAGACCGGCCAGCGTCGCGCCCGCGTGCACCACGACGAGGTCGGGCGGGCTGGCCCGCAACGATTCCCGGGCCTGCCGGCCGTCGCGGGCGGCCACCACGCGGCAGCCCGCGAGCTTCAGGGTATCGCGGATCTGGTTCGCCGTCTCCGCATTGCCGTCCAGCAGCAGCACGGTCGGGATTTTCGCTCGCGCGAAGTGGATCCGCGCTCGCTCGTCTTCATCGGGCGGGGGGGACTCGGTCCCCTCCGGGCCCCCCGCCGCGCCCGACAGCAGGCGCCGCGCCGCAGCCGCCACCGCCGTCGCGTCGACCGGCGGGGCCAGGCATTCGCCGGACCCGAGGCTGAACACGCGCAGTCCGTCCTCGGCCTCCACGTAGGCCACCACCGGCAGGTCGCGGGTGGCGCCCTGCCGGCACAGCCGGCGGAGCAGCTCCCAGCCCTCGGGGGCCGGAGGGTTCACGTCGACCAGCACCGCCTCCGGCCGGCGCTCGGCGGCGAGGCTGGCCGCCTCGGCCGCCGTGGACGCTCCGAGGACCGCGAGGCCGTCCGCCTCCAGCGCGCCCCGGACCTGTCCCAGCGCCTCCGCCTCCTCCGCCATCACCAGCACGACGCCCGCCTCGGCCGCCGCCCGGGGCCGCTCCTCCCGCGGCTGTGCCTCCTGCTTCTCCAGGACCGGCAGCACGAACCGGAACGCGCTGCCCCGGCCGGGCTGGCTCTCCACCTCGATCGCGGCACCGTGGGCCTCCAGGATGGTCTTGACGATGGCGAGGCCGAGGCCGACCCCGCCGAAGCGGCGGGTGCTGGAGCCGTCCACCTGATGGAAGCGGTTGAAGACCTTGCCGATCTGGTCGTGCGGGATCCCGACCCCGGTGTCGGCGACCCGGATCTCGGCCGAGGGCCGGGCGGCGCCGGACAGCCGGGCCGCGCTCACCGCGATGCTCCCGCCCTCGGGGGTGAACTTGATCGCGTTGATGATGAGGTTCTCGAGAACGGCCGCGACCTTCTCCCGGTCGGCGATGACCGAGGGCAGCTCGGGGTCCAGCTCCGAGCGGAAGGACAGCCGCTTCTTCTCCAGCTCCGACCGCAGGGAGGTATGGATCTGGTCGACCAGCGGGCCGAGGAGGAAGGGCTGGATGTTGAGGGCGATCCGGCCCACATCCATCCGCGAGAAGTCGAGCAGGGCGTTGATCGACTTCGAGAGGCGGTCGAGGTTGCGCTGGACGACCACCAGCCCCTTCTCCTGCTTGTCGCTGATGGGGCCGAGCTTCCGCTCGAGGATGTAGTCCGTGTAGCCCTTGATGGCGGTGAGCGGCGTGCGCAGCTCGTGGCTGACGTTGGCCAGGAGGTCCGACTTCAGGCGATCCAGCTCTTTCAGCTCGTCGTTGGCTGCGGCGAGCTTGACGTTGGACTCCTCGAGCTGCTGCACGTTCTCCTTCAGCCGTCCGGTCATGTGGTTGAAGGCCTCGGCCAGGATGCGCAGCTCGTCCTCCGGGGAATGGATGGCCAGCCGGCGGTCGAAGTGGCCCTTGGCGATGTCCTTGGCCCCCTCGGTCAGCTCCTGGACGGGGCGGGTGATCCGGCTGGCCAGGGCGGCCGCCACCAGGGCGGAGGCGAGGATCGACAGCAGCGTGAGGGCGGCGGTGGCGAAGATGATCCCCGCGATCTTGGGCTTGAGCGACTTGTAGGAGACCTCGTAGAGGACCGACAGGCGGTGCTTGCCCCATTCCTCGAAGTTGGGCGCCACGATCTCGAATCCGCGCTCGCCTTGCGCGTCGCGCGCAGGCAGCACCCGCGTCTCCAGCCCCCGGATGGCGGACAGCCGCGCCGGCTCCTGGATCCATCGATCGGGGGGCGGACCCTGGCGGCGCGGGTCCAGCTCGTCCAGCTCCGAGGAGTCGAAGAGGACGCGGCCGTTGTCGTCGACGATGAGGATGCGCTCGACGTCGGTGTTGAGCCGCAGCTTCTCCCGGACCAGCTCGCGGAGCTTGTCGTACTGCTTCTCGTGGTAGGCGTCCCAGGCGGTGGAGAGGCGGTCCTTGGTCAGCTCGGCGAAGGTGAGGGTCTCCTGCGCGATGTCGGTCCGCAGCTCCGAGCGCTTCTTGAGGATGAGGTAGACGGCGTTGATCACCAGGGTCACGACGACCACCGAGGCGATCGCGAGGGCAGTGCGGGTCTTGAGGCTCGTGAGCCGGAGGGCCATGGGCGTGTAGCGCGGGGCTTGCCTTTGTCCTCGGCGCGCTCGGATGATACTCCAAACCGGCTAGAATAGGCGGCTTTGCGGCCGACGCGGAAGCGGGGGAGAAGGAGAGCAGATGATCGAGCGGATGAAGGAGCTGCGGCGGCGGCGCAAGCGCCGGGAGAAGCGGCGCAAGGCACGTCTCAAGGAGGCCCGGGCCGCGGCGCCCAAGAAGCCCACCGGCAAGCGCTAGCGTTGCCTCTCGACGCAGAGGACGCGGAGAACGCGCAGAGGCTGCGGGAAGCGTCAAGAAGAAAACAACGAAGGGCGCGCGTGTCTCGCGGAGCGCGCGAAGCGATGACCGCGCGCCCGGACAACTGGTTCATCGCCACCAGCGGGCGAGGGCGTAGAGGATCGCCACCAGGGAGAGGGTCGCGGCCGTCGACCAGATGAGCCAGCGTCGCAGGCGGCTGGGAGAGGGCTCCTCCGCCCACTCCACCTGGAGGGCGGTCTGCGGCTCCCCGACCACTTCCACCTGGTACGCCGGAACCGGCCGCCCGTCGTCGATCCGGCGGCTGCGCAGGCGCCGGCCGCAGGCCGGGCAGTGCAGCATCCACGACTCGGGGCTGCCGGGCAGCGCGGCGCCGCAGGCCGGACACGCGAGCGGTGGACGCGCCATGGGCGAAGTATAGGGTGGTAAGATCCGCGCTCCCTTCGAGGCACGATCCAATGAGCCTGCTCGTCCTGGCCGCCTCCGCCCTGCTCGCCGCGCCTGCGCCCGCCGCGCGTCCCGCCGATCACGTCTTCGTCGTCATGCTGGACGGGACACGGCCCGACTTCCTGCGCCGGGCCCGTGCGCCGGTGATCCACCGGATGGCGATCGAGGGAACGACGTTCCTCCAGGCCGAGACGACCTACCCGTCGCAGACGCGGGTGGCCTTCGTCAGCCTGCCCACCGGCAGCCACCCCGGCAGCCACGGTATCGTGGGGGGAGACGAGATCAAGGACGCGAGCTGGAAGAACCTGGAGACCGGTGACAACGACCCGATCGCGGCCCAGGTCCTGGTCGCCCGCCCGACGTTCTTCGAGGAGGCGACCGCGGCCGGGCTGACCTCCGTCTACGCGGCCATGAAGGGGTACGAGCTGGTGGGGGCGAAGGGCGCCACCTGGACGATCAACGGGAAGCTGACCCTCGACAAGACGGCCTACGCCGCGCGCTACGCGCCCGAGACCGGGGGCAGCCAGGAGCTCGCCCTCTGGTACAAGGAGAGCCTCTCCCGGCAGCTCCTGGACCAGACGCTGGCCATCGTGCGGGAGCGCCGGCCCAACCTCGTCGTCATCAACCTCGGCTCGGCCGACTACGTGGCCCACACGTGGGGCCCCTCCAGCGCGCAGTACATGCAGACCATCGAGTTCATGGACGGCCTGGTCGGTGAACTGGCCGCCGAGCTGGGACGGCTGGGGATGCTCGAGCGAACCGCCTTCGTCTTCTCGGCCGATCATGGCTTCAGCGACGTCGACCCGACCCGGATCATCGCTCCCGCCGGCGATGCCACGCGTCGTCACCAACACCGGGGGGGCCAGCATGGGCGTCTACGTGCGTGACAAGTCTCGCGTGGCGGACGCGGCGGGCCTGCTGCGCCGCGAGCCCTGGGTGGAGTCCATCTACTGCGAGCCGGTGGCGGCCGGCTGCGACCGCACGCTCACCAGCCTGCACTCGTACTTCGCCGGCCGCTCCCCCGACCTGATGGTGGACCTCGACGACGACGCGGCGCTCAACTTCCCGCAGCCGGGCCAGCACGGCACGCACCGCCTGACCGACATGCGCATCCCCCTCGTGTTCTCGGGCGCGGGCGTGGCCCGCGGCGGGTTGGGCGGCAAGGCGTCGCTGGTCGACGTGGCCCCGACCGTGCTCCGGCTCCTCGGCCTCCCGGGCGTGGTGCTGCAGCCCGACGGCCGCGTGCTCGAGGAAGCGCTGGCCCGCTAGCCGCCTCGTGGCAGATCCGGCTGCGCCCGCCGAACCCCGGCCGAGCCTGGGTGGCATCGCCCTTCCCGGCTTCCTGAGCGGGTTCGCCTTCCGCAACTTCCGCCTCCTCTGGACCGGCGCCTTCCTGAGCAGCATCGGGACGTGGACGCAGGACGTGGCGCTGGCCTGGCTCATCCACGTCCGCTTCGTGGACCCCTTCTATCTCGGCCTGCGCGCCTTCGCCTCCGACGCGCCGCTCATCACGTTCATGCTCGTGGGCGGCGCGGTGGCCGACCGCGTCGACCGCCGGCGGATCCTGCTGACCTCGCAGGTGCTTCAGATGCTCTTCGCCGCCTCGCTGGGGATCCTCTACGTCATGGGGCGGCTGGGCATCTTCCCCATCCTGCTCTTCGCGTTCCTGACCGGCCTCGCCCAGTCGCAGTCCGCGCCCACGTACCAGGCGGTGATCACCAGCCTGGTGCCGCCCCGGCAAATCCCGAACGCGGTCGCCCTCAACTCGCTCCAGTTCAACCTCTCGCGCGCCATCGGCCCGGCCATCGCCGCGCTGCTGCTGGCCACGTGGGGAACCGGGACCTGCTTCGCGGTCAACGCCGTCTCCTTCCTGGCCGTCATCGTGGCTCTCTGGCGCATCGACCTGCCGGTGCCGGCCCGGACGACCAGGGAGACCCTCGGCGAGAGCCTGCGCGCCGGCCTGCGCCATGTGTGGCGGAGCCCGGTGCTGTCGGTCCTGACCGCGCTCGGTCTCGCGGGCAGCCTGCTCGCGTTCCCGCTCCTGACCTACCTGCCCGTGCTGGCCGGCGACGTCCTGAAGACCGGCGCGCAGGGCTACGGCCTGCTGCTGTCGAGCTTCGGCGTCGGCGCGATCGGCGGCGCGGTGGCCACCGCGCAGCGCGGCCACGCGCCGGGGCGGGGGCGGCTGATGCTGGCCACCATGGGTCTCTACGGGATCACCGCTCTGGCGGCCGTCGTGTCCACGCGCCAGCTCGTCTCGATGGCGCTCCTGTTCGTGTCGGGGTGGAGCCTCGTCACGGCATTCTCGACCCTGAACTCCCTGGTCCAGGAGAACGCGCCCGACGCGCTGCGCGGCCGCGTGGTGAGCATCTACGGCCTGGCCTTCCGCGGCGGCATGCCGCTCGGCAGCCTGATCGCGGGCGTGCTCGTGCGAGGGCTCGGGGCGCCGCTGGTGCTCGGCGCCTTCTCCGGCCTCCTGGCGCTCGTCTCCGTGGCAGTGTTCGCGCGCAACCGGCGCCTGCGCGCCATGTGATGTGACCGCGATCCTTGACCCTCGCGGAGGTAGGGGCGTAAGCTGGATCACGTGATCAAGGACCGCGTCGGCTCCACGTCGCCCCGGCCGTCAGGGCCCGCCAAGCGACCGGGCGTCTACCTGAGCTGCCTGGCCTGCGGGCGCCTGCTCAACATCCAGTGGGCCACGCGGAGCATCGTCTGCTCCTGCGGGGCGAGGGTCAGCCCCACGCCCGCCCAAGGCAAATAGGCCTGGCGGCCGAGCCGGATCCTCACCGGCTTCCCATCGACGCCGCCGTCGTTCCCGGGTCGCTCCTCCTGGTCGCGCGTGAGCTCCTCCTCCACGATCCGCCCCGGGTGCTGGCCTGGCGCCTGCTGCACGAGCCGGCGCTCGCCCACCTGCCCGCCTGGCTCGCTCCTTTCGCGCCTGCGCCGTCGGGAGGGTATGACCGGGATCCGATTGCGATGCTGCTGGCGGCCATGGCGACCGGCCTGGCCGCCGCTTATTTCATAGCGGGCCTGACCGCCGCGCGGCCGCGGCTGCGGGCGGGACTCCTGGCCGCGGGCGCCGTGGGGCTGGTCGCGCTGCCGACGCTGGCCTTCATCGCGATGGGGGCCGCCACCGGGCGACCCTATGGGCAGGACGGCGGTGTCGTGCAGCTTCCGCTGGCCCTCGACCGCCTACGGGAAGGCAGGAGTCCCTACGGCGCCGACTATTCGGACAGCATGCTCGGCAAGCAGGCGCGCGCCTCGGACTTCTGGGCCCCTTACGGCGGCAATCCGATCCTGCGCCATCACGCGTACCTGCCGGGGACGCACCTGGTGATGATGCCGTTCTACCTCATCGGCCGCGCGGCGTTCGGCGGCTTCGACCCCCGTTTCGTGACCCTCCTCGCCTGGGCGGCGGCGGCGCTGCTGGCGGCGCGGCTGGCGCCGCGGCCCGAGGGACGGCTGGCCGCGGCGGCGCTGGTATTGGTGAACCCGCTCGTCTATTGGCACCAGATCTTCGGCGCCAACGACCTCGTCGTGGCGGCGCTGCTGCTCGCGGCGGTGGCTCTCGTCCGGCGCCAGCGCCCCGTGCTGGCCGGAGCCGTCCTGGGCCTGGCCTGCGCCACCAAGCAGCTCGCCTGGCCGTTCGCGCCGTTCCTCCTCGCCCATCTTTCGGGGGCGCGGAGCCTGCGCGAGCTCATCGCCCGTCCCGCCCTCTCGCGGGCCGGCCGGCCGCTCGCCGCCGCCGTCCTGGTCTTTGCCGCGGTGGTGGCGCCGGTGGCGGCCCTCGACCCGCGTGCGTTCTGGGGCGACGTCGTCGTCTACAACCTGGGCCTGCCCGGGGCCGACAACTATCCTCTCGGCGGCACGCCCGGCTTCGGCTTCGCGAACTTGCTGATCGTGGCCCGCGCGGTCAAGAGCCTGCGCGATCCCTTTCCCTTCGGCGTCTTCTACGTGCTCCTCGTCCCGCTGGGCCTGCTCCTGATGCGGCGCGTCCTGCGGGAGGACACGCTGGCCTCGGCCCTCGCCGCGGGGGGAGCCGCGCTCGTCGCCACGCTCTACTTCTCCCGCGTCGTCCATCCCAACTACCTGGTGCTGGCCGCGGTGCTGCTGCCCGTGGCGTTTCTCATGGGCGAGCGGGCGCCGGCCGACGTCGCGGTGGCGCCGCTGCTGCTGCTGGCCCTCGCGGCCGAGATGGTCGAGGGTGAGGTGTTCCGGGCCACCTGGGCGCAGGTGCGGCCGCCGCATCCACTCGCCGTCGATCCTCTGGGGCTCGCCGTCTCGGCCGCGGTGGCCGGGGTCGCGGTGGGCCTGTTGTGCGACGGACTGCTCGGCGCACCGCCGTGGCGGCGGGGAGCTTGGCTGGCCGCGGCGGCCCTAGCCGGCATCGTCGTGCCGGCTGCCTTCCTCGTCTGGTCGGGGATGAGTACGGGCACCGCTCGCGCCCAGGACGAGTGGCTGGCGCGCGTCGTGGCTCCGGCGTCCGCCCTCGAGGCCTGGAGCGTCAGCTTCCGCCGGGACCCGCCGGGCCCGCTGATCGCGGGCGCGGAGGCGGCACCGCTCGCTCCCCGTTCGCCGGTCCGTGACCCGCGGCCGCTCGTG
>QHVM01000067.1:33123-52025 GCA_003223555.1 Acidobacteriota bacterium
ACTGGCCCGCGGTCGGGCCCGGCCTCGGCCTGTCGAACATCCTCCTCTATTACGGAGCCGGCGAAGGGTCGACCGCGTTGGCCGTCGCGCTGACGGCCACTGCGATCGGCGTGGCCGCCTTGGTCGCCTGGCGTTTGCGCGCGGACGCCGTGGCGTCCGCGGCCGCAGCGTGGCTCACGGCGCTGTGGTTCCTGCCTTCAGCCTCGCCTCACGCGGTCGCGACGCCGCTGGCGCTCATGGTGCTGGGCAGCGTAACCCCTCACCCAGGCCCTCTTCCGTCCGGGGAGAGGGATTAGAGGATGCGCCGGCCGGCGACGGAGCGCTCTTCATCTGGTGCCGGAGGCGGGACTCGAACCCGCATGGATTTCTCCACACGCCCCTCAAACGTGCGTGTCTGCCAATTCCACCACTCCGGCACGGGAGCGGGACCGAATGGAAAATTCTAGAAGGTGGCCCGACGGCCTGTCAAACGGGCCTGTGCTACCATCCGGGATTCTTTGGGCAGGCAACTGGAGGACGTTTGGGCAGCTTGACTCCGGAGCACCTCGCGCTGGGCCTGACGACCTACGTGGTGCTCCTGTTCAGTCTCTCCGTGCACGAGTCGGCTCACGGCTGGATGGCCCACAAGATGGGAGACGACACCGCGATGAGGCTCGGACGCGTGAGCCTCAACCCGATCGTGCACATCGACCCCATCGGGACGCTGCTCTTCCCGCTCATCCAGATCTTCACGAACGTGCCGCTCCTCGGCTGGGCCAAGCCCACGCCCTACAACCCCGCCAACTTCCGGCGAGACGTCACGCTGCGAAGAGGCCACATCCTCGTGGCGGCGGCGGGGCCCGTCTCGAACTTCCTCCTGGCGCTCATCTTCACCGGCGCCCTGGTCGTGCTGGTGCGCGGGGGCCTCGTCCAGGGCCATGACAGCTTCCTCCTCACGCTTGCGGTGCTGGGAATCCAGCTGAACGTGCTGCTGGCCCTGTTCAACCTCGTCCCCATCCCGCCCCTGGATGGGTCCAAGGTGGCGTCGTTCGGATTGCGCGGGGATCTGGGCGACAGATACGACCGGGTCATGGGGCCGTACGGCTTCGTGATCCTCATGCTGCTCCTGGTGTCGGGCGCCCTCGGCTACGTGCTGGGGCCGCTGCAGAACCTCATTCTCAGCGCGCTGTTCGGGCTGCTCCAATGACGCGTCCCCGCATCCTCTCCGGCATGCGGCCGACCGGGCCGCTGCACCTCGGGCACCTGACCGGCGCCCTCGACAACTGGCGCCGGCTCCAGGACAGCTACGAGTGCTTCTTCGTGGTCGTCGACTGGCACGCGCTGACGAGCGAGTACGCGAACCCCTCCGACATCAGGCAGAACGTTCTCGAGGTGACGATCGACTGGCTGGCCGCCGGCCTGGACCCCGCGCGCTCCACGTTCTTCCTCCAGAGCCTCGTCCCCGAGCACGCCGAGCTGCACCTGCTGCTGTCGATGATCACGCCGGTGAGCTGGCTGGAGCGGGTGCCGAGCTACAAGGAGCAGCAGCAGGAGATCCAGGACCGCGACCTCGCCACCTACGGCTTCCTGGGCTACCCGCTGCTGCAGAGCGCCGACATCATGATCTACAAGGCGAATGCCGTGCCGGTGGGGGAGGACCAGGCCCCCCACGTGGAGCTGACGCGCGAGGTCGTGCGCCGCTTCAACAACTTCTACGGGCGGGTGTTCCCGGAGCCGCAGACGCTGCTCACCGAGACGCCCCGGATCCCGGGGACCGACGGGCGCAAGATGTCCAAGTCGTACGGCAACGCCGTCTATTTCAAGGACCCTCCGGAGGTGGTGCGGGAGAAGATCAAGCCCATGGTCACCGACCCCGCGCGCAAGCGCCGGATCGACCCCGGCACCCCCGAGATCTGCCCCGTCTTCGCCCTCCACCGGGCCTTCTCCTCCGTGGAGACGCAGGCGTGGGCGGCGGAGGGATGCCGCACGGCCGGCATCGGCTGCCTCGACTGCAAGGGCCGGCTCATCGACCACCTGCTCCACCGCCTGGAGGAGATCCACGAGCGCCGTCCGCGCTACGCCTCCCGGCCCGACGACGTGTGGGACATCCTCCGGGAAGGCTCGCGGCGGGCGCGGGAAGCCGCCCGGGCGACGATGGAAGAGGTCCGCGCCGCGATGAAGATCCGTTACCCCGTCGCGTGAGAGGCGAGCCGCGGTGAGCGACGATCCGGCCGGCCCGCGGCCGGGCCTCGAGTCCGTCCTGCCCGAGGACGCGCCCCGGATCCGTCTGCCGGAGTTCGAGGGGCCGCTCGACCTGCTGCTCTACCTGATCAGGAAGAACGAGGTCGACATCCACGACATCCCCATCGCGCCCATCACGCGCCAGTACATGGAATACCTGGACCTGATGAAGGAGCTGAACCTGGACGTGGCGGGCGACTTCATGGTCATGGCGGCCACCCTCATCCACATCAAGTCGAAGATGCTGGTGCCCGTCAACCCCACCGAGGCCGAGTGCGCCGAGGAGACGGACGACCCGCGGGAGGAGCTGGTCCGCCGGCTGCTGGAGTTCCAGCGCTACAAGGAGGCGGCGGGGCTCCTCCACCAGAAGCGCGAGATCCGGGCCGCGACGTGGACCCGGCCCGACGGGGCCCTGCCGGCCTTCGACGACGCGGGCGAGGAGATGATCGAGGCCGGCCTCTACGACCTCATCGGCGCGTTCAAGGAGCTGCTCGAGCGGCGCAAGACGCTGCTGGCCCACGAGGTCGAGCGCGAGAGCAAGACGGTCGAGCAGCGGATGGACGAGCTGCTCGTCCGGCTGGGCGAGGGCCAGTCGCTGGAGTTCCTCGACCTGTTCGCGACCGCGGAGACCAAGGCGGGCATGATCCTGACCTTCCTCGCCCTGCTCGAGCTCATCCGCCTGAAGCGGATCAGGGTCTACCAGCGCGGCCTGTTCGGCCCCATCCGCGTCTTCCGGCCGGTCGGACCGGGGGCAGGGGCGCCGGTCCCGGGATCGCCCGCCGCCTGAGGGAGGACCATTGGAAGAGAGCCAGGAGCCGATCCTTCCCCCCGGCGAGGTGCGGGCGGTGCTGGAGGCGCTCGTCTTCGCATCGCCGCACCCGGTGACCCCGCGCGAGATCGCGCAGGTGATGGGCGGGGTCCCGCGAGAGTCGTGGCTGGCCGCGCTCGAGGAGCTGAAGGCCGACTACGCGCGGGACGGCCGCGGGCTGCAGCTCGTCGAGGTCGCCGGCGGGTGGCAGATCACGACCCGGCCCGAGTACAACGACTGGGTCCGGGAGCTGCTCGATCCCCGGTCGCCCACCCGCCTCTCCATCCAGGCCCTGGAGACCCTGGCCGTGATCGCCTACAAGCAGCCGGTCACCCTGCCCGAGATCATCGAGCTGCGGGGGGTGAAGTCGGGCGGCGTCTTGAAGACGCTCCTCGAGAAGCGCCTCATCCGCATCACCGGGCGCAAGCCCGTGGTGGGCCGGCCGATGCTCTACGGCACCACCAAGGACTTCCTGCTCCACTTCGGCCTCAAGGACCTCTCCGAGCTGCCGAAGATCGAGGAGTTCGCCGAGGTGCTGGGCGAGGAGGTGGACGTGGCCGGCCTCAAGAGGGCCATCGAAGCGCCTCGGCCGGCGGAGGTCCCCCTGGCCGAGGACGAAGCCGACGACTCCGGACAGGCCGAGCTACCGCTGGCCGGGGGCGATCCCGAGGCGGAGGAGTAGCGAGTGTGAGGCGCCCGGGTCGCCCGCGCACCCGAGCGCCGAGTAGCTATCGCACCGGCACCATCTCGGGCTTCTCGGACAGCGACATCGCCTTCGAGCCGTCTTCGCGGTAGAAGCTGAGGCGGGCCGCGCCGTCGGGGTCCACGGTCAGGACGGCCCGCTCCCTCCCTTGCGCGTCCCGCAGGACGAAGCGCTGCGCCTCGACGGCCGCGGGCGCGGTGAAGGCCCGAGCCTCCCGGAGCCCGAGCATCGCCGTCAGGGCGAGCAGGGCGACGAGGTAGATCTTCAGGCGCCGATTCTCTCGCATCGCTTCCTCCGTTCTCCTCGGACCGGTCCGGCTCTCCTACAACCGGGCCCCCTGCTTTATTCCCCGACCGTGCCATAGAATCCGTCCCGACGGTTCATTTCCGAGGAGAGCCGACATGATGAAGGCATCGATCGTGCTTCTGGCCGCGCTCGGAGCGGCGGCGCCGGGGGCCGCGCAGTCGGGATGGGAGCCGCTCTTCGACGGGCGCGACCTCGCGGGCTGGGACCACGTCGGTCCCGGCCGGTTCGTGCTGGAGGACGGGGTGTTGAAGAGCGAGGGCGGGATGGGGATGCTGTGGTTCACGCCCCGCAAGATCGGCAACGCGACGGTCCGCGTCGTGTACAAGACGGCGGCCCGGGACGCCAACTCCGGCGTCTTCATCCGGATTCCCGAGAAGCCGACCGAGCCGTGGATGCCGGTCAACCGCGGCTACGAGGTCCAGATCGACGACGCCGAGGACGACACGCACGTGACCGGCGTGCTCTATTCGCTCACCAAAGCGATGGCCCGGCCTGGCAAGCCCGACGAGTGGAACGAGCTGGAGATCACCCTCGACGGCCCCCTCACGGTCGTCTTCGTCAACGGGGTGAAGGTCACCGAATACCGCGAGGGCGAGCCGGTGCCCCCCAAGGTCCACACGTGGGAGCCGGACCGCGGCCCCCGCGCGAAGGAGGGCTACATCGGCCTCCAGA
This sequence comes from Acidobacteriota bacterium, assembly GCA_003223555.1. Lineage (GTDB taxonomy): Bacteria > Acidobacteriota > Vicinamibacteria > Fen-336 > Fen-336 > AA32. The sequence continues at coordinate 37,833 of QHVM01000067.1, forward strand.
ACCACTCCGACAAGGACGTGGTGTGGTTCAAGGAGGTGAGCGTCCGGCCGCTCGCGCTGGCTTCGGGGCCGGGACCCGCTCCGGGCTCCCCGGCCGGGCCGAACGTGCAGAGGCTCGAGGCCCTGCGCTTCGAGGCGATGATCAAGGGTGACGCCGCTGCTCTCGACGGCCTCCTCGCGGACGACCTCGTCTACACTCACGCCAGCGGGAAGGTGGATACCAAGGCCTCGTTCCTCGACGACATCAAGGCCGGCCAGCTCCGCTACAAGACAATCCGGCCCGAGGATCCGAAGTTGAGCGTCTACGGCGACACGGCGGTGGTGACGGGCCTGGCGTCCTTCGAGGTGAACAACCACGGCCAGGAGCTGAACATGAAGCTGCGTTACACCGACGTCTGGGTGAGGCGCGGCGACCACTGGCAGATGGTCGCCTGGCAGTCGACGCGGTTACAGTAGGCGCAGGGCACCTATGCGCGGTGCTCTCAAGCCAATGGGTACGAAGCCCGTAGCAGCGAGCGAGGGATTCACTCCCGAGCGAGCGACTTGGGGGGGAGCACGAATGTGCGCGGGGGGGTGCTGCCGTCGGTCCGTACCCCCCCGAGATTGACGAATGGAACGCCTCCAGAAGATCCTGTCCCGGGCCGGCGTCGCCTCGCGGCGCGGCGCCGAGAAGCTCATGGGGGAGGGCCGGGTGGCGGTCAACGGCGAGACCGTCCGGGAGCTGGGGACCAAGGCGGATCTCGCGCGCGACGACATCCGGGTCGACGGGGTCAGGGTGCGCGCTCCCCGGGAGCCTGTCTACCTGCTCCTCTACAAGCCCAAGGGCGTCGTCAGCACCCGGCGCGATCCTGAGGGCCGTCCCACGGTGATGGACCTGGTCCCGCCGGTGGCGGGGCTGTTCCCGGTCGGGCGGCTGGACGTCACCACCGAGGGCCTGATCCTCCTCACCAACGACGGCGCCTTCGCGGAGCGCGTGGCCCACCCGCGCTACGAGGTGGCCCGCGTCTACCACGCCAAGGTGCGCGGAGTTCCCGAGGCGGCCACGCTGGCCCGGCTGCGGGCCGGGGTCCGCGTGGAAGGCGAGCGGCTGGCCGTGGACGCGGTGCGGGTCCTGGCCGCCGGGAACAACACGTGGCTGGAGGTGAGGCTCCACGAGGGCAAGCATCACGAGGTGAAGCGGCTGCTGGAGGCGGTCGGCCACCCGGTCTCGAAGCTCAAGCGAGTCGCCCTCGGCCCGGTGACCGCGCTCGGGCTGGCCCCGGGCCAGTTCCGCGCCCTGGCCCCCCGCGAGGTCAGGGCGCTCAGCCGCCCTCGGGCCTCGTGAAGGCGCGCGTCGCGCCGGGCGGGGGCCGGCGCCTGGTGATCGCCATCGACGGCCCCTCGGGGGCGGGCAAGTCCACCGCCGGCCGCGCCCTCGCCCGACGGCTCGGCTATCTGTTCCTTGACACGGGGGCGATGTACCGGGCCCTCGGCCTCAAGGCGCTCCGGGCCGGCGTGCCTCTCGATGCCGAGGCGGCCCTGGCGGAGCTGGCCCGCACCACCCGGATCGAGCTGGCCGGCAGCGGAGACGTAGTGAGCCTCGACGGGGAGGACGTGAGTGGCGCCATCCGCACCCGGGAGGTGAGCGCAGCCGCCTCGCGCGTCTCCGTGCACCCCTCGGTGCGCCGGGTGATGGTGGCGCACCAGCAGGAGATGGGGCGTGCGGGCGGGGTGGTGCTCGACGGGCGCGACGTCGGCACCGTCGTCTTCCCCCATGCCGACGTGAAGTTCTACGTCGACGCCGACCCGCGCCGTCGCGCCGAGCGCCGCCACGCCGAGCTGGCCGCGGCCGGCACCGCCTCCGACGTGGACGCCATCGAGCGGGAGATCCGCGCCCGCGACCACGCCGACTCGACCCGCTCCGACTCGCCCCTGACCCGCGCCCCCGGCGCGGTCTACCTGGACACCACCGGGTTGGCTCCCGAAGAGGTGGTGCAGAGAATGGCCGCGATCGTGGAAGAGCGTCTCAGAGCCTGAGCCGGACCAGCTCGTCGAAGGTGGTCACGCCTTCGGTCACCAGGCTCAAGCAGCGGTCGCGCAGGCGCGTCATGCCGGAGGCGGCCGCGACCGCCTCCAGCTCCGCGGCCGGCGCCGCCTGCCGGACCGCGGCCCGCACCTCGGGCGTGCCGGTCATGACCTCGAAGATCGCCCGCCGGCCCCGGTAGCCGGTCCGGTTGCAGCTCGGGCAGCCCGCCCCCCGGAAGTACTGCACCGAGCCGGCGCCGGCCAGGCCGCGCGCGGCCAGGGTCTGGGCCGGAGGCGGGTCCGTCGGCCGCCGGCACACGGCGCAGATCTTGCGGACCAGCCGCTGGCATGTCGCGGCGCCGAAGACGGTGGCGAGGGCCGGCCCGGTCACGCCGAGCTGGAGGCAGGAGGTCACGGCCTGGGCGGCGCTGGGGGCGTTCATCACCGCGATCACGAGCAGGCTCGACGCGAGCTGGCTGGCCAGCAGCGCTGTGCCCCGGTCGGGCAGGCTCGACAGCACCAGCACCTCCGGCCGCACGGCGACCACCGACCGCAGCGTCTCCTCCATCCGGGACGGGTTCTCGTCGGGCTCCATCTCCACCTGGCGGGCGCCTTCGATCCGCCACTGGACGGGCGCTTCGAGGGACATGACCTCCCGTTCCCCGCGGACCAGGAAGTTCAGCACGGAGTAGGCGGTGGTCTTGATGCCGTGGTAGACCGGCGCGGAGAGCAGCATCATGCCGAAGGACGCCCGCAGCTCCTCCATGAGACGCACCCGGTCTTCCAGCTCCAGGCCGAGGGTGGGGAAGTCCTTGATGAAGGTGGCGCGGTTGACGAGCTTGATGGTGGCGCTGATGCCGTAGGTGGTGGGCAGCGTCTGGGCCACGAGGTCGTAGTCGCCTTCGGCCAGCCGGGTGGTGATGCGGCTCTTCTGCGGTCGCGCTTCCCGCGCGGTGTCGAGCCGGAACGTCTCGAAGATCTTCTGGGCGACCCCGGCCTGGAAGCGCTTGGGGATGGGATCGAGGCGGAAGGTGAAGCCGTCGATCCGGTACTTCACCGAGACGGAGTCTTCCTTCGGCTCGAGCTGCACGTCCGAGGCGCCCTTGCGGGCGGCCAGGGTCAGGATGTACGAGATGATCCCGTCCGGTCCGCTCTGCTCCCAGACCGGGCTGGAGGCGAACGCGACCCCCTGGGTGTCGGTCAGCGGGTTGACCCCCTGCGTGCGCAGCGCGACGTCGATGTCCTCCCCGGTCACGTGCCCCCGGCGGGTCAGGATCTCGCCCAGCCGCTGGCCGGTGGCCTTCTGCTCGACGAGGGCCTCGAGCAGCTGCGGGGTGGTGAGCTTGCGCAGGCGGATGAGGATGTCCCCCAGCCGGTCGCGGCTCTTGTGGAGCGTGTTCAGCTCTTCCTTCAGCCGGGCGGGCGCCCTTCGCCAGAACTCCTGCTTGTAGGTGTCGCTCGCTTCGCAGAAGCAGCGGAAGCAGAACGGGCAGAGCTTGGTCGGGTTCTTGGGGTCGTCGGAGCACCAGACAGCGTGCAGGGCGTCGAACTCGCCCAGGCAATTCCAGCACGTGGTCAGGTAGGTCTCGAACGCCATCGACGCCTCCACGGTAGACGGCAAGTCCTTGCCGGTCAAGGCGCTCAGGTTTCGTTGACCCCTGCTCGGAGCGTGTGGTAGCTTTGGAACTCCCGCTCGTGCGTTTGCTTTCTGACAAGATGGAGGGAGGTTGGAGACCGCCGTCGGCACGCTGCGCAAGACGCCGCTGAACCCCGTGCACCGCGAGCTGGGGGCCAAGATGGTGGCCTTCGGCGGCTGGGAGATGCCGGTGGAGTACTCGGGCCTCATCACGGAGCACATGGCCGTGCGCGGCGCCGCCGGGCTCTTCGACGTCTCCCACATGGGCGAGCTGGAGGTGGAAGGGCCGGGCGCGCTGGGGTTCCTCCAGCGCGTCACCTCCAACAACGTGGCGAAGCTCGAGGACGGGCAGGCCCAGTACTCGGCCCTGACCCTCCCCAACGGCGCGCCCGCCGACGACGTCATCGTCTACCGGCGCGGCCCCGAGCGCTTCCTCCTCGTCGTCAACGCCGCCAACATCGAGAAGGACCTGCGCCGGCTGGAGGACCAGTCGCGCGGGCAGTGCGAGGTGAAGAACCGCAGCGACGACTACGCCCTGATCGCGCTGCAGGGGCCGAAGGCGCAGCCGATCCTGCAGGGCCTGACCGCGCTCGACCTCTCCGGCATCCGCTACTACCACTTCGCGGAGGGAGAGGTCGCGGGGCACCCGGCCACGGTCTCGCGGACCGGTTACACCGGCGAGGATGGCTTCGAGATCCTCGTCGTCCCCGACCGCGCCGCCGACCTCTGGCGCAAGCTCCTCGAGGCCGGCAAAGAGGCGGGCCTCGTCCCCGCGGGGCTCGGCGCGCGGGACACCTTGCGTCTCGAAGCCAAGATGTGCCTCTACGGGAACGACATGGACGAGACGACGACGCTCGTCGAGGCCGGACTGGGCTGGATCGTATCCCTCGAGGCGGCGAAGGGGGACTTCGTCGGCCGCCGCGTGCTGGAGGCGCAGAAGAAGGAAGGCGCTCCGCGCAAGCTGGTGGGCTTCGAGATGGTGGACCGCGGCATCGCGCGCCACGGCTATCCGGTCTATCTCGGCGACGAGCCGGCGGGGTCGGTGACCTCGGGCAGCTACGCCCCCTTCCTGCAGAAGAACATCGGCCTCTGCTACCTGCCGGCGCCGAAGACGGCGGTGGGGACCACGTTCCACGTGGACATCCGGGGCCGTCGGGTCGCCGCCCGGATCGTGCCCACGCCCTTCTACAAGCGGCCCCAGTAGGCCGCCCGAGGAGCCGCCCGCGATGGAGCCGAGCGACCGCCGTTACACGAAGGAGCACGAGTGGGTGAAGGTCGAGGGCGACCGCGGAACGGTCGGCATCACCGACTTCGCCCAGAAGCAGCTCGGCGACGTGGTCTTCCTCGAGCTGCCCGAGGTGGGCAAGAAGGTGAAGGCCCACGAGCGCTTCGGCACCGTGGAGTCGGTGAAGGCGGTGTCGGACCTGTTCTCGCCGGTCGGCGGGGAGGTGGTGGAGGTCAACTCGGCGCTGGTGGCGAAGCCGGAGGCGGTGAACGCCGATCCCTACGGGGCGGGCTGGATGATCCGGCTCAAGCTCGATCCGGGAGGGCCCTCCGACCTCATGGACGCCGGGCAGTACACGGACTTCGTGGCGAAGGAGGCGAAGTAGGGTTGGACGACCGCCCCCGCTCCGCCCTCAAGGACCGGCCGGCGCCGGCCGAGTCGCTCGCTCCCGGCGACAGCTTCCTGCCCCGGCACGTCGGACCCGACGCGGCGGAGATCCGCCAGATGCTGGACCTGCTCGGGGTGGCGTCGCTGGACGCTCTCGTCGACGAGACGATCCCCGCCGACATCCGCTTTCGCCGGGCGCTCGAGCTGCCGGCGGCCCGGACCGAGCACCAGCTCATCGAGGACCTCCGCGTCCTGGCCGGCCGCAACCAGGTCTTCCGCTCGTTCATCGGCATGGGCTACCACGACTGCCTGGTGCCCGCGGTCGTCCAGCGCAACGTGCTCGAGAACCCCGGCTGGTACACGGCCTACACGCCGTACCAGGCGGAGATCGCCCAGGGCCGTCTGGAAGCCCTGCTGAACTTCCAGACCGTGGTCGCCGACCTGACCGGCCTGCCCCTGGCCGGCGCGTCGCTCCTCGACGAGGCGACCGCGGCCGCCGAGGCGATGCACATGTGCCGCGCCCTGGCCGGCCACGACGGGCGCACGGCGTTCTTCGCCGCCGAGGACTGCCACCCCCAGACGCTGGCCGTGGTGCGCACGCGGGCCCGCTCGCTCGGCATCGAGCTGCGGACCGGGCCCGCGGCCGGCGCCGACCTTTCCCGGGGAGACGTCTTCGGCGTGCTGCTGCAGTATCCGACCACCGACGGCCGGGTGATCGACGACGAGGCGCTCGTCCGCCGGGCGCACGAGGCCGGAGCGCTCGTCGCCGTGGCCACCGACCTGCTCGCGCTCACGCTGCTGCGGCCGCCGGGGGAGTTCGGGGCCGACATCGCGGTGGGCTCCTCGCAGCGCTTCGGCGTCCCGATGGGCTTCGGCGGCCCCCACGCCGCCTTCCTCTCCACCAGGGACGAGCACAAGCGGCAGATGCCGGGACGGCTCATCGGCGTGTCGAAGGACGCCGAGGGCCGGATGGCCTACCGCATGGCGCTGCAGACTCGCGAGCAGCACATCCGGCGGGAGAAGGCCACGAGCAACATCTGCACCGCCCAGGTCCTCCTCGCGGTCATGGCCAGCATGTACGCGGTCTATCACGGCCCCGAGGGCCTGAAGGCGATCGCGCGGCGGGTCCGCGCCCTGGCCGCCACGCTGGCGGAAGGCCTGCGCCGCCTCGGGCTCGACGTGGGCGGCGAGCCCTGCTTCGACACGCTGCGGGTCCGGCTCGACCAAGCCGCGGCCGAGAAGGTGATGGCGGCCGCGCGCCAGCGCCGGATGAACCTGCGCCCCTACGAGGACGGCTCGGTCGGGGTGGCTCTCGACGAGGCCACCTCCGCCGCCGACGTGCAGGGCCTGCTGGAGGCCTTCGCCGGCGGCCGGGAAGTGGGCCCGATCGACGAGCTGGCCTCCGCGGCCGCGCCGGAGCTGCCGGCGCCCTTGGCCCGCCGGAGCGGCTTCCTCGCCCACGAGGTCTTCAACCGGCATCACTCCGAGCACGAGATGCTCCGCTACATGCGGATGCTGGAGTCGCGCGACCTGTCGCTGACGACCTCGATGATCCCGCTCGGCTCGTGCACCATGAAGCTCAACGGCACGACCGAGATGCTCCCGGTCACCTGGCCCGAGTTCGCGCGGCTCCATCCCTTCGCGCCCGCCGAGCAGACCCGCGGCTACCAGGAGCTGTTCACGCAGCTCGAAGCCTGGCTGGGGGAGATCACGGGGTTCGCGGCGGTGTCGCTCCAGCCCAACGCCGGCTCGCAGGGCGAGTACGCGGGACTGCTCACGATCCGCGCCTTCCACGAGAGCCGGGGCGAAGGCCACCGTGACGTGTGCCTGATCCCGGTCTCCGCCCACGGGACCAATCCCGCCAGCGCGGCCGTGGCGGGCTTCAAGGTGGTGGCGGTGGCCTGCGACGCGCAGGGGAACATCGAGGTGGCCGACCTGCGGGCGAAGGCGGAGCAGCACGCCCGCGACCTCGGCGCGCTGATGGTCACCTATCCTTCGACCCACGGCGTCTTCGAGGAGTCGATCCGCGAGGTCTGCCAGGTCGTCCACCAGCACGGCGGCCAGGTCTACATGGACGGCGCGAACATGAACGCGCAAGTGGGCCTCACCCGTCCGGCCGACATCGGCGCCGACGTCTGCCACCTCAACCTGCACAAGACCTTCTGCATCCCCCACGGCGGGGGAGGCCCGGGCATGGGACCGATCGGCGTGGCCCGCCACCTCGCCCCCTTTCTGCCCGGCCACCCCGTGACCGGGCTGGGCGGGGAGAAGTCGCTCGGCACCGTGTCGGCCGCGCCCTACGGCAGCCCCAGCATCCTGACCATCTCGTGGGTCTACATCGCGCTCATGGGCGCCGCGGGGCTGAAGCACGCGACCGAGGTCGCGATCCTCAACGCCAACTACATGGCCAAGCGCCTCGAGGGCCACTACCCGGTGCTCTTCACGGGCCGGGGCGGCCGGGTGGCTCACGAGTTCATCGTGGACGCGCGTCCCTTCAAGCGCAGCGCCGACGTGGAGGTGGAGGACATCGCCAAGCGGCTGATGGACTATGGCTTCCACGCGCCGACGATGTCGTTCCCGGTGGCGGGCACCCTCATGATCGAGCCCACCGAGAGCGAGAGCAAGAGCGAGCTGGACCGCTTCTGCGAGGCCATGATCGCCATCCGCGAGGAGATCCGCGCCGTCGAAGAGGGTCGGGCCGACCGCCAGGACAACGTCCTCAAGCGCGCTCCCCACACCGCCCGGGCCGTCTCCGCCGACCGGTGGGACCGGCCCTACTCCCGCGAGCAGGCGGCCTACCCCGCACCGTGGACGAAGCACCACAAGTTCTGGCCCGCCGTCGCCCGCATCGACAACGTCTACGGGGACCGCAACCTCTTCTGCACCTGCCCGCCCGTGGAGAGCTTCGGGAGCTGAGGCTGCCCGCCCTCCGCGCCGCGTCGAGCTTGCCGGCCACCGCCGCGCTCGCCCTGTTGGCCTGGCGCGGCGCTCCGGCCCCGCCCGCCTCCGGCCCCGAGCCCGCGCCCGGGGATTGGCCCGTCTACGGACACGATGCCGGTGGGAGCCGATACTCGCCCCTCGCCGACGTCAACGGCGGCAACGTGTCTCGACTGGAGACGGCCTGGACGTTCCACACCGGCGCGCTCACGCCCGCGTCGGACCTCAATCGGAAGGCGGCGTTCGAAGCCACGCCGATCCTCGTCGACGGCACCCTCTTCGTCTCCACTCCCTTCTCGCAGGTCTTCGCGCTGGACCCGGTCACCGGCGCCCCGCGGTGGAGCTTCGATCCGAAGGTCGATCGCGCGCGCGGCTACTCGGAGGTGACGTCGCGCGGTGTGGCGGCGTGGCGCGATGGCACCGGCTCGACCGCCGCCTGCTCGTCCCGGATCTTCCTGGGGACGATCGACGCGCGGCTGGTCGCGCTCGACGGCCGGACGGGGACGCCGTGCGCGGGCTTCGGCCGCGGCGGCGAGGTCGATCTCGGCCAGGACGTGGACCTCAAGGACTTCGGCGATTACCAGCTCACGTCGCCGCCGACCGTGGTCGGCGACCTTGTCATCGTCGGCTCGTCGATCGGCGACAACCGCCGCTACGACGTCGAGAGCGGCGCCGTCCGCGCCTTCGACACAAGGTCGGGCAAGCTGCGTTGGCGGTGGGAGCCGCTGCGGGCCGGCCTGGGCAAGACCGGAGCCGGCAACGCCTGGTCGGCGATCACGGCCGACGTTGCCCGGGACCTGGTCTTCGTGCCCACGGGCAGCCCGAGCCCGGACTACTACGGCGGCTTGCGGCCGGGTGACGACCGGGACGCAAACTCCGTGGTCGCGCTGCGGGCCTCGACGGGCGAGCGGGTCTGGGGCTTCCAGGTCGTGCACCACGACCTGTGGGACTACGACGTCGCCGCGCCGCCGATGCTGGTCTCCGTCACCCGCGACGGCCGCGAGGTGCCCGCGGTGGCGGTCAACACGAAGATGGGCCACTTCTTCCTCCTCGACCGGGAGACCGGACGGCCGCTCTTCCCGGTGGAGGAGCGGCCGGTGCCGGCGAGCGACATCCCCGGGGAAGCTGCTTCCGCCACGCAGCCTTTCCCGATCACGCCCGCCCTGACCGCGCAGCGCCTGCGGCCCGAAGACGCGTGGGGACTCCGGCCCGAAGATCGCGAGACGTGCCGCCGGCTCCTCTCGACGCTGCGCAACGAAGGGATGTTCACGCCCCCCGGCGTGCGCGGCACGGTCGTCTTCCCGGGCAGCGTCGGCGGGGTCAACTGGGGCGGGGCGGCCTGGGATCCCTCCCGCCGTCTGATGATCGTCGCCGCCGATCAGCTCGCATGGATGGTCCGCCTGATCCCCCGGGAAAGCTACGAATCCGAACGCCGGAGCGGCGCCGACAACCGCCTGACCGGCGAGTTCGCCCGGCAGGAGGGCACGCCCTACGGCATGTACCGCGAGTCGCTGCGCGCCGGCGCGGTTCCCTGCACCCCGCCGCCGTGGGGCACGCTGGTGGCGGTCGACCTCCAGAAGGGGCAGAAGCGATGGACGGTCCCCCTGGGCCGCCTTCGCCGCGACGCGGGGTTCCGGGGCGTGCCGTTCCCGATCGACGTCGAGGGAACGATCGTGATGGGCTCCCCGTTGGTGACGGCAGGCGGGCTGGTCTTCATCAGCGCCACGTGGTTCGACGACCGGCTGCACGTCTACGACGTGGAGACGGGACGGCTCGTCCGCGAGATCGACCTCCCCGCGGGCGGCCAGGCGTCGCCGATGACCTATCGTGGCCGCGACGGGCGGCAGTACGTGGTGATCTGCGCGGGAGGTCACGGCAAGGCGGGGACGACGCCGGGGGACGCAGTTGTCGCCTTCGCCCTGGCGCGCTGATTCCTCATTGGGCTCCGGAGCCTCCTTGGCCCGGATGGCCCCGCTAGAATCAATCCGGGTGCCGCCCGAGCGAGCGACATGGGGGGGACCGCGAGCGCGCTTGCAGAAGTGGATTGCGGCCGGCATCGCCCTCGTACTCCTGGCCCTCGGGCTCACCGTGGCCGCCCGCCGGCCGCCGGTGCGGCGGCGGGAGGTCGCCGCGCGGGCGGTCGCGGCGCGGGACCAGCCGGCGCCACCCCCGGAGATCAGCCGGCTGCCCGTCGAGCAGTGGACGCCGCGCTTCATCGAGCTGGAGCAGGGCGGGGAGTGGAAGGCGCTCGCGCGGCAGCTCGACGAGGTGCGCGCCGAGCACGCCGACCTGTACCAGGCCTGGCGGCTCGGGTATCTGCACGGCCGCGCTCTGCTCGAAGCGGGACGGCTCGCCGAGGCCGCGGCGGCGCTCGAGCCCTTCCTCGCCTCCGGCCATCCCCTGCGCGACCTCGCCCTCCACTACCGGGCCGAGGTCGCGGAAGAGAAGGGAGACGAGGAGCAGGCGGCTCGTCTGCGCGAGGAGCTGGCGTTCCAGTATCCGCAGGGCACGTGGCGCGACACCGCCGTGTCCGACCTCGCGGCCCACGTCCAGGCCCACGGCACCGCGGCCGAGATGCAGCAGCTCACCGCCCGGCTCGCTCCCACGGTCGACGCGGCCCGCAAGCGCGATCTCGAGGCGCGCCGGGTCGAGATGCTCCACGCCGCCGGCGACCTGGCCGCGGCCGTCGGCCTGGGCGTCCCTCTCCTCAAGGAAGACCTGGCCGACGATCCCGCCGAGCGCGTGGCCCGGGCGCTCGACCATCCCGAGACCGTCAAGCGGATGAAGCCGGAGGAGTGGATGCTGCTCGGGGAGAGCCTGCGCAGCCACCGGCACTTCGACCGCGCCGCCGAGCTGCTCGGCAAGGCGCTCGACCGCCTGCCCGCCCGGCGGGAGGACCTGTTCTTCGCCCTCGGCCGCGCTCATTTCGGGGCCGAGCGATATACCGAGGCCGAGAAGGTCTATCTGAGGGGGGCCGCCCAGGCCCGCGCGGGCGAGCCCAGGGCGATGTTCTACTATCACGCGTCGCGCGCGGCGCAGCTCCAGGGCGACGACGCGCGGGCCGAGCAGGAGATGGGCCAGGCGATCAAGGCCGCCGGCCCGGGCCATCCGGCGCGGAAGCCGCCCCGCAAGCCCCCCCGGCGGCCGGCGAAGCCGAAGGCGGCCGACAGCGGCCCATCGCTGCGGCCGGGCGTCGCGCACGAGGCCAGGGTCGTTCGGGCGGCATTCGTGGCCGCGCCGTCGCGTTCCGGCCGCCGTGCGGCGGCGGGCCGTCGCGTCAAGGGCCGGCGCGCCGAGAAGCCCCGCTCGTCCATCATGACGCCGTCGGTCCCGCCCGGGGCGGCGGCGGTCGTCCAGCGGCTCCGGACGCGGCTGGCCCAGAAGCGCTACGCGGAAGCCGAAGCGGATCTCCGCTATGCCGTCCAGCGATTCCCCGGCGAGACGGGGGCCGACGCGACGGTCGCCTACGCGGTCGGCCTCGTCGCCGCCGGCCGGACCGCGCCGGCGATCGAGACGCTGAACGCGCTGGCCCGACCGTCCGACCGCTATGTCGTCTCTGAGGTCGACTACTGGCAGGGACGCGCCCGCGAGGCGGACGACCCTGGCCGCGCGCTCACCGAGTACCTGCAGGTGCTGCGCTCGCCGGTGCCCACGCACTTCGCCTACTTTGCGCGCCGGAGGCTGGCCGACCCGGCGCTGGCCGCCCGGCTGGCCGAAGAGCTGAAGGCGCGAAGCGCCGAGGTCGACCGGCTCGTCGCCGCCGGCGAGGTGGATGCCGCTCGTCCGCTCCAGACCGACGTGGTCCTCCTGGCGCCGGCCGCCGACCGGCCGGCCGAGGTCGAGAAGCTGCGGCGGATCTACGAGAAGCTCCCCCGCTACCGCGAGGTGCTCGACCTGAAGCCGCAGGAATTCCCCCGCTTCCCGCTGCCCACGCCTCCCGGATTCGAGAACGCGCCGCCGGGCCCGGCCGGGCCGGGGACGGAGCCGGAGCGATTGGACCTGCTCCTGGCGATGGGTCTCTTCGACGACGCCATCGACCTCGCGCCCGTGCGCTATGGCCTGAGCCCGGACCCCGCGGCCATCACTCGCTCGCTCGCCCTCCACCTCGGCGGGGCGCCCCGCGGCTCCATCTACGCGGCCGAGGTGCTGATGCGGTCGGTGCCCGACGACTTCATCCCCGAGCTGCTCCCGCGCACGCTGCGCGAGCTGCTCTACCCGCGGTACTTCTACGACCGGGTGCTCGCGGAGTCGAAGAAGCACGGCGCCGACCCGCGCCTGGTGCTGTCGGTCATGAGGGAGGAGTCGCGCTTCGATCCGCGCGCCAAGTCGGCCGCGGCCGCCCGGGGCCTCCTCCAGTTCATCATCACGACCGCGCGCGAGGTGGGGCGCAGCCTGGGCCTGGTGGACCTCAACGCCGAGGACCTCTACGACCCGTCGATCATCATCCAGCTCGGCGCCAAGTACGTGGCCGACCTCTCCCGGCAGTTCGAGGGCGACCCCTACCGGATCGCCGCCGCCTACAACGCCGGTCCCAACCAGGTGAAGCTGTGGTGGCGGCTCACGCCCGCGCCGCGGGCCGACGCCTTCTTCTCCTCGATCAGCTTCGACGAAACGAAGAACTACGTGCGCAAGGTGCTGAACAGCTACGAGCGCTACGGCGAGACCTACGAGCAGGCCGGCCCCACCGGCGGCCTGCGGCTGGAGCCGTGAGGGCGGCGGCCGGCCGCGTGACCGGGCGCCGGCGGCGGACGTGGATCATGGCTCTCGCGCCTGTCCTCCTGCTGGCCGCCTTGCTGATCGTGTTCTGGACGGAGCCCCTCGGGGCCTTCCGGGCCCTCGAGTGGCTGACGCCGCAGGTCCTCTGGCGGGTCGAGACGCGCGAGCCGCTCGTGGCCCTGTCCTTCGACGACGGACCCGATCCGGTGCACACCGGGCGGGTCCTGGACATCCTCGCTCAGCACGGCGTGCAGGCGACGTTCTTCCTCATCGGGTCGCGGGCAGAGCGACATCCCGAGCTGGTCGGCCGGATCAAGGCGGCGGGGCACGAGGTGGGCAATCACTGTTTCACCGACGGGACGACCCTGGGCGCATCGAGCACGGAGTTCGTTGAGTCCCTGCTCCGGACGGAGCGAGCGGCCGGCCTCCAGGGGGATCCCAAACTCTTCCGGCCGCCGGGAGGCCTGGCCTGGCCCCATCATCTCCGTCAGGCGCGAGAGCAGGGTTACCGGGTCGTGCTGGGATCCGCCTATCCCCACGACCCGTCCCATCCTCCGGTGGCCTACATCGAGTGGCTGGTCGAGAAGAACCTGGTGCCGGGTGCCATCGTGATCCTCCACGACGGCATCGCCGACCCGAGCCGAACGCTCGAGGCCCTGCCTCGCATCCTCGCCGCCGGCAAGGACAGAGGCTTGCGTTTCGTGAGCGTGGGCGTGCTGCTCGGGGAAGGGACACCGCCGTTGGCGCAGGCGGGCCGGTAGGCGCCGCCGCCCACGCCGTGGTATGAAGCAGGCGGGCACGAAGGAGGGTTCAGATGACGACAGTGGCCGACGGCTCGTACCGTGAACGGATCCTCGGGCTTCTGGGCGAGCGCAACCCGGTCGAGAGCCTGCGGGCCAGCGCCGAGCGCATCGAGGCGACCGCGGGGCGTCTGGGCGCCGCCGGCCTCGCGCGCAGCTACGGCCCGGGGAAGTGGACCGGCCGGCAGATCCTCGCCCACCTGGCGGACGCCGAGGTGGGCGTCGCGTTCCGGATCCGGCAGATCCTCTCCGAGGAGAACCACCGGATCCAGCCGTTCGACGAATCCGCCTGGGCGAGGCGCTATGCCGACGTCGACGTGGAGACGGCCCTCGCCTCCTTCCTGGCCTTGCGCCGGTGGAACCTCGCCCTGCTCCGCGGGCTGAGCCCGGCCGACCTGGATCGAGAGGCCTTCCATCCCGAGCGAGGTCCCGAGACGCTCGGCACCGTCATCCGGATGCTCGCGGGCCACGACCTCAACCATCTGGCGC
>QHVM01000067.1:52076-93675 GCA_003223555.1 Acidobacteriota bacterium
GGTGGCCGTCGCCGACGACCAAGCGAAGCCTGCGCCTTCGCCTTCGGCGCCGGCCAGCGGGATGGAGCAGCTCTATCTGGTCCTGCTGAAGAGGGGCGCGCCGCGGTCGGCCGAAGACACGCCCGAGCGGCAAGCGATCCAGGAAGGCCACATGGCGAACATCCGCGCCATGTGGAAGGCCCGGAAGCTCATCGTGGCCGGCCCCATGGGCGACGACGGAGAGCTGCGCGGGATCTTCATCTTCCGGGTCCCGACGGCCGAGGACGTCCAGGCCCTGATCGCCGCCGATCCGGCCATCCGCTCCGGCCGGCTCGTCGCGGAAATCCATCCCTGGTGGGTGGAGAAGACCGTGCTGCCCGAAGCGGGCGAGTACTGCGGGGCGGCGGGGCGTTGACCGCGGCGCCGGAGTGGGCATGATCGCCTATCGCACCGGCAACGACCTGGACCTGGATGCGGTGATCGAGCTGTACGTCGATTCGACGCTCGGCCAGAGGCGGCCGGTGTCCGACCACGGCCGCATGCAGCGCATGCTGTCTCATGCGAACCTTCGCCTACGCCACGTACCTCTCCGACCTCGCGGTGAGACTCTCCTATCAGAGACAGGGGATCGGCCGAGAGCTGGTCCGGCTCACCCGTGAGGCCGCGCCGCAGGCCACGCTGATCCTGCTCGCCGCGCCCGCGGCCGAGGCCTACTACCCCCACATCGGCTTCGAGCAATTTCCTCAGGCCTGGATCCTGCGTCCGATTCCTTCTACGCGCGCCGGATGAGGACGACTCTCGCCGTCGCCCTGCTGGTGGTCGTGGCGGCCGGGCCGCGAGCCGGGTCGCCCACGAAAGCGCCGCCCGCGGAGGCGGTGCGCGCCGTGCTGGACCGGCAGGTCGAGGCCTGGAACCGCGGCGACCTCGAGGGCTTCATGGCCGGGTACTGGAGCTCGCCTGACCTGGTCTTCCAGTCCGGCGCCACGGTCACCCGCGGCTGGCAGGCGACCCTCGACCGGTACCGGCAGCGCTACCAGGCCGAAGGCCGGGAGATGGGCCGGCTGCGCTTCGAGGACCTGGACGTGCAGGTGCTGTGCGCCGACGCCGCGCTCGTCCGGGGCCGCTGGCATCTGACAATGAAGGATGGCTCGCAGCCCAACGGCCTCTTCACGCTCCTCCTGCGCCGGCTGGGCAGCGAATGGCGGATCGTCCACGACCACACGTCGTCGTAGCGGCGAGGAGATGCCTAGAGAAGCCGGTGCATCACGTACGCGTCGACCTGGCCGCGGGTGGGATGGTCGAACACCTTGGGAAGCGTGCCGACGATCCGGAAGCCCAGGGTCCGCCACAGGGTCACCGCCGCTTCGTTGGTGCTGACCACGAGGTTGAACTGCATGGCCTGGAAGCCGAGCTGGCGCGCCAGCTCGAGGGAGTGCTCGGCCATCGCGCGTCCGATGCCGCGTCTGGTGAAGCGGCGCGCGACCGCGTACGACGCGTTGGCGACGTGGCGCCCTCGGCCCGGGTAGTTGGAACGGAGGAAGTAGCAGCCCACGGGATGCTGGTCGAGGACGGCCACGAACGTCCGCCCTGCCGGAGACAGCCAGTAGGCCTTCAGCTCGTCGTCGGTGGTGGCGGGCGGGAAGACGTAGGTGTCGCCGTCCTCCACCAGCTCGCGGCCGATGGCGACGATGGCGGGCGCGTCGGCCGCCGTCGCATCGCGGATGACGAGGCCTTCTTCCATCGCGGCCACGCTAGCAGCGCTTCACGGCCGGCGCAACCCGCGGCGGAGGGCGGGCGTATCATGCCTTCCAGGCGATGGGGGACACCGCGTCGACGGAAGCGGCCGGGCCGCCGAAGGAGCCCGAGCCCCCGCACCTCGCCGACGAGGCCCGCTGGTACACCGAGCACACCGCCCTCCTCATCAGCACCACCAAGTGGGCGCTGCTCGGAGGTGTCGCGGGAGTGTGCGTCGGCGAAGCGACGCGCGCCTTCCTGTGGTCGCTCGACGCCTCTTCCCGCCTCGTTTCGCTCCTGACGCGTGGCCTGCCGCCGTACTGGCTCCTGCCTCTGGCCCTTCCGGCCTGCGTCTGGCTGATCCGCACCTTCGCCCCGTCCGCCCGCGGCCACGGCACCGAGGCGGTCATCGCCGCCGTCCACCAGGCGTCGGGCAAGGTGGACTGGAAGGTCGCTCCGGTGAAGCTGCTGGCCACCGTGCTGACGCTCGCCTTCGGCGGCTCGGTCGGCAAGGAAGGCCCCTGCGCCCAGATCGGGGCCGCGATCACGAGCCTCTTCGCCGACCTCCTGCGGCTTCGGGACGAAGACCGCCGGCGGCTGGTGATCTGCGGCATCGGCGCCGGCTTCGCGGCCGTGTTCGGCACTCCCGTCTCGGGCGCGTTGTTCGGCATCGAGGTCCTCTACCTGGGCCGCATCGAGTATCCGGTTCTCTTCCCGTGCCTGGTGGCCGGGATCGTGGCCCACCTCGTCTGCGGGGTGCGCGCTCCGGTGCCTGCGCTGCACGCCGACATGCAGTTCCTGCAGCACCGCGCGATCGTCCCGCTGTCGATCGCCCTCGGCGCGCTCTTCGGCCTCATCGCGCTGCTCCTCATCGAGGCGATGCGCGGCCTCGAGCGGGCGCTCCGGCGGTTCGAGCGCCATCCCTATCTCGTGGCCGTGGCCGGCGGCCTCGCCCTCGCCGTCTTCTACGCCGCGGTGGGCGACCTCTACGCCGGCCTGGGCACCGGCGT
The DNA here is from genome assembly GCA_003223555.1 of Acidobacteriota bacterium. Taxonomy (GTDB): domain Bacteria; phylum Acidobacteriota; class Vicinamibacteria; order Fen-336; family Fen-336; genus AA32. Next base: position 54,800 of record QHVM01000067.1, read on the forward strand.
GATCGAGTCGGCGCTGGCGGGCACCGCGCGGCTGTTCGTCCTCGCGTTCTTCTTCAAGATCGTCGCCACGACCGTGACCCTGGAGACGGGGGGGAGCGGCGGCATCGTGACGCCGCTCTTCTTCATCGGCGCCACCAGCGGGGCCGCCCTCTCCACTGCCGTCGGCCTCCCCTCGAGCGTGTTTGCCGCCTTCGGCTTCGTCTCCGTCCTGGCCGCCGCCGCCAACACGCCCATCGCCGCGGCGGTGATGGGCATGGAGCTGCTGCCGACCGAGCTGGGCGTGTATGCCGCTCTCTGCGCCGGGACGGCGTTCCTGATCGTCGGCCATCGCAGCGTTTACGCCAGCCAGAAGCTCGGCTTCACCAAGTCGGCCGGCCTCGAGGTCCCCCTCGACGTCCCCGTCGGCGAGGTCCTGCGCGCGGGGGTGCGCATCCGCAAGGGCAGCCTGACCGACTTCGTCCACCAGCGGGTGAGGCGGGGCACCGGTGGCGCACGGAGGCCTTGAGCTATCCTTCCCGTCCGGAGGCCGACATGGAGCTGCGCGACCACTTACGCCGGCTGCTGGAGTGGGACGCCTGGGCCAACCGCGAGGCAGTCGCGTCGCTGCGCGCCGCGGACCCGCCGCCGCCGAAGGCGCTTCGGTTCATGGCCCACGTGGTGGCCGCCGAGCGCCTCTGGCTGGGCCGCCTGCGCCAGGACCCGGCCCCGGTCGTGGTGTGGCCGGCGCACGGGCTCGACGCGTGTGCGGAGGAGGCGGGAGCGATGGCCCAGGCCTGGCGCTCCTTCCTCGACGATCCGCACGCGGCCGACCTCGGGCGAGCGGTGGCCTATCGCAACTCCAAAGGCGAGCCCTGGACGAGCCGGGTGGTCGACGTCCTCACGCACGTCGTGGCGCACTCCGCCTATCACCGCGGACAGGTGGCGAGCGAGCTGCGCGCCGCCGGCTTCACCCCCGCCTACACAGACTTCATCCACGCCGTGCGGCAGGGCTTCATCGCGTAGATGCGTCACGCCCTGCTCCACGCCACCGGCATCACGGCGACGTTGGTCTACGCGGGCGCCATCGTCTGGGTCTACGCCACCCAGCCCCGCACGTTCCAGGACGTCACCCAGGGGGCGCGGGTGGCGGCGGGGGCGTACAAGGTCGACTCCGCCCGCTACGACACCGCCCTCTCGCTCTTCCACCGCGGCGCGTTCCGCGCCGCCCGCGGGGAGTGGGAGCGCGCCGATCCCGCCCGCGCCGACGCGCGCACGCAGTTCTACATCGCCTACGCCTTCTATCGCGAGGGCTGGGGCCGCCTCTACCACGACGACGCGCTCTACGGCCAGGGACTCCAGGCCGTCGACCGCGCGCTGGCCCTCACGCCCGCCGGCAGCCTCATCGTCGACGACCCGGACCTCAAGATGCACACCGCGGCCGAGCTGAAGGCCGAGCTGGAGAAGGGCCGCGAGCGTAGCTGGGGCGACCTCAACCCGATGCGGGTCCTCGAGGAGCGCAAGTGAGGGACGACGCGGCGCGGCGGCGGACCGCCTCCCGGGTCATCCTGCTCCCGCTCGTCTTCCTCACCGTCGCCCTCCTCGGCGGGATGCGGGTGACCCCCGACCGCGCGTTCGTCTTCCTGCCTCCTCCCCTCATCACGCTGGTGATGGCGGCCCTGCTGGCATCGCTCTTCCTGCGCGGCCGGCTGGTCAAGCTGGACGCATGGCTGGGCAGCCGGCACGGCGTGCTCGTGAACGTCTCCCACGCCTTGACCCTGATCGCGCTCTTCTTCGCCTCCGCCCAGGCCTTCAACTCGGTGCTGCCCGAGCAGGGCCTGCTCCACTGGATGTTCGCGTTCTTCTTCCTGTGGACGCTGTGGAACGACCAGTTCTCGGCCTTCGATCCCCGCCGTCTCCTGCGCAGTCTCGGCGTGCTGTTTGGCACCGCTTTCGTCCTGAAGCACATGATCATGGCCGGGCTCTCGGCCCCGGGCGGGAGCTGGACCCGGCGCCTGGCGGGGATGGTGTTCGAAGGGCTCTCGCTGGGCACGCTCGACGTGCCGGCGGTCGCGCCGGCCACCGGCTACATCTCCTTCTTCACGCTCGCGCTCTACGTGATCGGCCTCGCCCTGGTGGCGCCGACGCCCGACGAGCCGGGTGAGGTGCGGCTCCTGTTGCACGAGGCGAGCCGCCTGGGCCCGACCGAGCGGCGGGCGCTCCGGGAGGCACTGGAAGAAGAGCGATCCTAGCGCCGCTTTCGCCCGAGCGGGATCTCGTCCGAGAGGAACATGCCCACCATGGCCAGCAGGCGGGCGGCCATGACGGGCTTCACGAGGTAGAGGTCGCTGCCCGCGACCTGTCCCTCCTTCATGTCCGACACCGTGCCCTTGGCGGTGAGGAACACGACCGGCAGGTCCTTCGTCCGCTCCTCGGAGCGGATGCGGCGGCACACCTCGTAGCCGCTGAGGCCGGGCATGGCCACGTCGAGGAGGGCGAGGTCGAAGTCATGGGCGGCGACGAGCGACAGCGCCTCCTCGCCGTTGGCGGCGGTCGTCACCTCGTAGCCCTTCTGGGTCAGGATCTGGCGCAAGGCGGCGAGCGCCGTGGGATCGTCGTCGACGGCCAGGACCTTCTTCTTTCGCGTGGCCATGGTCTATCTCGGCTCGCGGCCCTTTTTCTCCTCCCGGATTCGCCTTGCTTCCTGCAGGCGGTCGGCAATCCCGGCTTCCTGGCCGCGCTGAGTGGGCTCGTAGTACCGGCGCCCGAGGAGCGACTCGGGCAGGCAGTCCATTCCCGAGACGCCCTCGTCCTCGTCATGGGCATACCGGTAGCCCTTGCCGTAGCCGAGCTGCTTCATGAGCGGCGTGGGCGCGTTGCGGATCCACAGGGGCACCGGCTCGGCCCGCGTCTCGAGCGCGTCGCGGGCGGCGGAGGCATAGGCGGTATAGAGGGCGTTGCTCTTGGGCGCCGCGGCCAGGTAGACGACGGCCTGGGCCAAGGCCAGGCTGCCCTCGGGCAGCCCGACGAAGTGGACGGCCTGCTGGGCGGCCATGGTCACGACCAGGGCCTGCGGGTCGGCCATGCCCACGTCCTCGGAGGCGAAGCGGACGAGCCGGCGCGCGACGTACAGCGGGTCCTCGCCCGCCTCCAGCATGCGGGCGAGCCAGTAGAGCCCGGCGTCGGCGTCGGAGTTGCGCACCGACTTGTGCAGCGCGCTGATGATGTTGTAGTGCTCCTCGCCCGCGCGGTCGTAGAGGAGCGACTTGCGGGCGAAGGCCTGCCGCATGGCCTTCAGGTCGACCTGGCGGCGACCGTCCTGGGGCGGGGACGTCATCACCGCCATCTCGAGGACGTTGAGGGCGGTGCGCGCGTCGCCGTCCGAGGCCTGGGCCAGGAACTCCAGGGCATCCTCGCCGACGTCGGCGCCGGTCGCGCCCAGGCCGCGCTCCACGTCGGCCAGCGCGCGGCGCAGCACCTCCAGGAGCTGGGGCGCACCGAGCGGCTTCAGCACCACGACCCGGCAGCGCGAGAGCAGCGCGGCGTTCACTTCGAAGGAGGGGTTCTCCGTGGTGGCGCCGATGAGCACCACGTCGCCCGACTCCACGTATGAGAGCAGCGCGTCCTGCTGGGCCTTGTTGTAGCGGTGGATCTCGTCGATGAACACGACCGATCGGCGCTGCTCGCGCTTCCGCCGCAGCTCGGCCTCCTTCAGCACCTCCTTCAGCTCCTTGACGCCCGTGAGCACGGCGCTCATGGCCTCGAAGTGATGCCGGGTCCTGAGGCGGATCACGTGGGCGAGGGTGGTCTTGCCCGAGCCGGGCGGCCCCCACAGGATGAGCGAGCGGAGGTAGTCCGACTCGATGGCCCGCCGGAGCGGCTTGCCGGGGCCCAGCACCTCGTCCTGGCCCAGGATCTCCTCCAGCGTCCGCGGACGGATCCGGTCGGCCAGGGGCGCGTCCGGCCGCGGAGCGTCGGGCGGGGCGGGAGGCGAGGGAAAGAGCAGCCGCGAGGAGCCGTCCCTGGAGGCTGGCATGGTGAGAGACTAACTCGAAACGACCCGCGACGCGATTCACACCGCCGTAGCGCGCGGGGGGTTCTGGGGGGTCCGCCGCGGCCAGAGAACCATGAGCCACGGCGGCGAGCGGAGCGCGATTCACTCGCGCGCAGCGAGGGGGGTCTGGGGGTGCGACGCTAGCACCCGGTTAGAGCCCAAGCTGCGAGCGAAGCGCGATTCACTCGCGCGTAGCGAGCGGGGTCTGGGGGTGCGACGCTAGCACCCGTTAGAGCCAAAGCTGCGCGCGAAGGCGAATTCACTTCGCCGTAGCGCGCGGGGGGTTCTGGGGGGTCCGCCGCTAGGACCCCCCAGCTCAATGGATGATCGACCTCTTCTTCGGGGAATACCTCTCGCGGCGGATCGAGCGGTGGGTGCGGGCCGGCCGGCGGGTGGAGGCCCGGCCGGCTGCGGATGGCCTGGGCTTCATCCTGGAGCACGGGCCGCGAGTGCGCGCGTTCTGGGGGATCACGGCTGCGGTGTTCGGGGCCTTCCTCGCCCTCGGGCTGTGGGCGCATCGCACGCAGGCGATCGGCAGCTTCTGGTTCATGATCGGCTACGTGGCGATGTTCGGAGGCGCTTTCGTGCTCTCCGCTTCCATGCTCCTGGCCGTGATGCTCACGTGGGTGCGGGTCGATCACCGCGGGGTCGCGGAGCCGAGGCTGGGCGGCGGGCAGATCGAGATCGGGTGGCCGGAAGTGGCGGAGGTACGCTTCTCGGCGCTCTGGGAGTCGTTCCTCATCCGGGCCCGGGACGGCCGGACGCTGCGCATCTCGGCTCACCTGGACGGGCTGGGCCGGCTGCGGGAGGCGCTCCAGCGCCATGCGGCCATGGTCGCGCCGCCCGCGGTGCTGGTGCTGCTGCCGTCGCTGCCCTCCGACGCTTCCTGATTGAGCTGGGGGGTGCTAGCGGCGCACCCCCCAGACCCCCCGCTCGCGTCTTCCGCGCCGGCGAAGTGAATTCGCCGGCGCTCATCCGGCGGGGCCGCTTCGCGGCCCCGGGGGAGTGAATCCCGCTCCACTCGCAGCTCTTGCTCTTACCGGCGGCTAGCGGCGCAGCCCCCAGCTCAATGACGTCGCTGGCGGGCCGCCTCGAAGAGCAACACCGCCGCCGCTACCGAGACGTTGAGGCTCTCGGCGCCGGCTGCCATCGGGATCGCGACGGCGTCGTCGGCGCGCGCGGCGAGCTCCGGAGCCAGGCCTGATCCCTCGGAGCCGAAGAGAAGCGCCACCGGCCCGCGCAGGTCGGCATCGTCATAGGCCCTGACGGCGCGGGCATCGGCGGCCACCACTCGCACCCCGCGGGCCTCTAGCCGGCCGAGCGCTTCTGCGGCGGCGATCCGGCGGCGGTGGGGCAGGCGGAAAGCGCTGCCCATCGAGCCGCGCAGCGCCTTCCACGAGAAGGGATCGGCGCTGCCATCGGTGAGATACGCCCCCGTGGCCCCCGCCGCCTCCGCCGTCCGCAGCAGCGCTCCCAGGTTGCCCGGGTTCTGGATGCCCGCCGCCACCACCACGAGCGGCGTTTCCCGGTAGATCCGTGCTTCGTCGAAAGACGGCCGCCGGGCGAGCGCGAGGATGCCCTGGCTCGTCTCCACCTCCGACAACGACGCCAGCACGGATTCGTCCACGAGGCGGACCGGGATGCCTCGGTCACGCAGCGCGGCGGCCAGTCCGGACCACTCCTCCCGCACGAGGCGAGGCGAGGCCGCCGCTTCCACGATCCCCACTCCCGAGGCCAGCGCCTCGGCGAGGAGCTTGGGGCCCTCGAGCAGCATCAGCTCTCCGCCCGCCCTTTCCTTGAGGGCCCGCAGGCGGCGCACGAGCGGATTGCTGCGGCTGCGGATGGGGACGGCATCCATGCGGGGGCCGTGATACTATCATGCGAAAAAGCGCGGCTGGCCGAGCAGCCGCTTCCCGGGCGCCGTCGTGGGGCGCCTCTTTTAATTGATGATCGACATCAAGAAGCGGCTCGAAGACGAGATCAAGACGCTGGACTACGAGCTGAAGGTCCAGCTCCCGAAGGAGATCCAGAAGGCGCGGGAGCATGGCGACCTTCGGGAGAACGCCGAGTACAAGGCGGCCAAGGAGCGCCAGACCTTCCTCCAGGCCCGGATCGGCCAGCTCCGCACCCGCCTGGCGGCCCTTTCCATGGTGAACCTCGACAGGATCCCCCGGGACAAGGTCGGGCTGGGCTCGACCGTGAGCCTGCGCGAGACGACCACCGGCGAGGAGGTGGTCTACGACCTCGTCACGCCGGAGGAGGCCGACCCCGTGCAGGGCCGCATCTCTCCCTCGTCTCCGATCGGCAAGAGCCTGCTGAACCACGAAGAGGGAGACGTGGTGGAGGTGCGGGTGCCCTCCGGCACGAAGGAGTACGAGATCACGCGCCTGGTCACGATCCACGACCAGGTGCAGGACTCCCCGGCGGAGGCCTGACGCAAGCTCACTCCCTGGAGCCGGACCTCTCGGCGGCGCTGGCGGCGCTACCGCCGCGCCCGGGCGCCGGGCAGATCCTCGGCCCCGACGACAAGAACCTCGTGATCGGGAAGGCGGCCAACCTCCGCCGCTGGGCGAGCGGCCATCTGGGCCAGGGCCCTCCGCCGCCCCGGGGCCGGCGGCCGCGCACGGACCTGCGCCCGGTGGCCAAGGCGGTGCGTTGGTCGGAGACGACGTCGCCCTTCCACCAGCGGCTGGTCTACGAAAGGCTGATGGCCGAGTACATCCGGCCCGAGAAGCGCCGGGACCTGAAGCCGTCCGCCTACATCCATCTCGATCCCGACGAACGCTTCCCGCGGCTGAGCGTGCGCGGGCCCGAGGCCGATCCGCGGAACCTCTACGGTCCCTTCCGCCACCGCAAGGCAGCGGCGCGGGCGGTGGACGCGCTGCACAGGCTTTTTCCGCTGCGGCCCTGCGATTACACCTTCGAGCCGGCCGCCGACCTCGCCCTCGGTCTGGGCTGCGTCTATGCGCAGGTGCGCACCTGCGCGGCGCCGTGCCTGCAGCGGGTGAGCGAAGACGAATACCGGGCGCTGGCGGTCCGAGCCGCGCACTTCCTCGCCCGTCCGGAGTCTCGACCGGCGGAGACGCTGTCCTGGGCGCCGCCATGGGTGGCCGCGGTGGCGGGAAGCTGCGGCCTGGTGGTCGAGCCCGCGCGGGGTGCCATCGAGCTCTACCCGGTGCGCGAAGGCGCGGTCCTGGAAGAGGCCGCGGTGAGGGCCGAGGAACGCCGGCTCGCCCAGGCCGTCGCGAGCCTCCGCTGGCCGGCTCCCGATCCGCCGCGCGACGACCGGCGGTGGCTCTCGGCCTGGCTTCACGCGCCCCGGCGCACGGGCGCGTACCTGGTGGTCACGGAGGGGGAAGAAGGATCGGCCGGCCTCGCGCCACGGATCGCCGCGGTGGCCGATGTGGTAACTTAGGAAGCCTCGCGGACCATGAGGGAGTATTCGCCCAAGCGCCGCACGGCCCTGGTCCTCACCGGCAGCGGCGCGTCGGGGGCGTACCACGCGGGCGTGCTGCGCGCCCTCGACGAGAGCGGCGTGAAGATCGACCTCGTGGTGGGATCGGGGGTCGGCGCCGTGGGCGCCGCCTTCGCGGCGGTCGCGGGCGGCAGCCGGCTCTACGGGCCGGGGGGTTTCTGGGACGGCGTGGGCTGGGATTCGTTGTACCGCCTCCAGCCGGCGCTGCGCATCGCTCTGCTCCTGCTCGCCACGGCCTTCGGCGTCTTCCTGTTTCCGGTCGGCCTCGCCCTGCTGGCCGGGCTCCTCTTTCCCCTCGTCCTCATCGTGGACGTGGTGGCGCCGGGCGTGCCGTCGCGGCTCATCGAGGGATTGTGGGCGGCGCCTTCCGTCCTCCGGGCGCCGTACCTGGCCGCGCTCGCCGTGCCCGTTTTCGCGCTTTCCGTGCTCGTGGTCGTCTACCTGGCGCTCGGCTGGGCCCGCAGCGGCCGGCGGCTGGCCGAGTCCTTCGAGACGCCGCTCGACGCCCGCCAGGCCCGCAAACGCCTCGCCGCCTCGCTGTGGGAGGTGGCCCGGGGCTCGGCCATCTCGGCGTCGCCTCCGTCCGAGCCGGAGCTGGGCAAGCGCTACGTGGCTCTCCTGGCCGAGAACCTCGGCCAGCCGGGCTTCCGCGAGCTGATCCTGCGCGCGGCCGACCTCGAGACCGGCAGCGTGCTGCCCTTCCTGTGGCTGCACGACGCGGCCCGCGCCGCCTTCGCCTCTACCCGCACGCGCGGCGGGCGGTCGCGGGCGGAAGGCGTCCCGGCCGCGGTCGACCTGCGCGAGATGGGATACGACACGCTGCTCTTCGACGCCGTCATGACGGGCCTCCTGCCTCCGCTGGCCGCCCCGGTGCGTCGGGTGGCCTTTCCCCGGGGCGGGATCTTCGCCGGCGAGACGCACCGGCTCACCGACGCCACGCTCGCCGCCGGCTGCGGCATCTCGGAGGCGGTCGCCGCCGGGGCGGAGCAGGTGATCGTGGCCGCGGGCGCTCCGTATTCGGCCAGCCCTCCGCCGCGCCGGCGCGGCCTGCGCGCGGCCGCCGACGGCGTCCTGGCCGCCCTCGAGCGCCAGGCCGTCGAGGGGGACGTCCGGGGCGCCGAGCGCACCAACCGCATGGTCGAGACCCTCGGCCACCGGACCGAGGACGGCGGGAAGGCCTGGCAGGACCCCGCCACCGGGCGCGTCTACCGCGACGTGCCCGTCTACGTCATCCGGCCCGACCGGCGCGCCTTTGGCCCCCTGGAGCTGGACGGCGCGCAGGACCCGGCCACGGAGGTGTTGGAGACGCCGGAAGACCTGCTCGAGGCGGGCTATCGCGACGCCTACCGCATGTTCGTGGAGCCGGTGGTGGGCGCCTCGCCCGAGCCACGGCGCCGGGAGGCGCTGGAGCCGGAGGAAGGCCAGGCGGTGGAGCTGTGAGCAAGCGGGGAATCGGCACGCGCGCCGTGCACGGCGCGAAGGACCCGCGGCCGGGGCCGCTCACGGTGCCCATCGTGCAGTCGTCGACGTTCGTGTTCGGCTCCTCGGCCGAGATGCAGCGTTACCTGGAGGGCGACGAGCAGCTCTACCTCTATACCCGCTACGAGAACCCCACGCTGCGGGAGCTGGAGCAGACGCTGGCCGCGCTCGAGGAGGGCGAGGCCGGCCTCGTCCTGTCCTCGGGCATGGCCGCGGCCACCACCGGCCTGCTCTCGCTCGTCAAGGCGGGAGACGAGGTGCTGGCCAGCGCCTCGCTCTACGGCGGCACCACGCGGCTCGTCCGCGAGGTGCTGCCGTCGCTCGGCGTGGCCACGCGGATCCTGCCCCCGGCCGAGCTGGCGCGGCTGGGCGCGCTCGTGGGCCCGCGGACGAAGGCCGTCGTCGTAGAGAGCCCGACCAATCCCTCGCTCGACGTCCTGGACCTGGCCGCGGTCGCCGCCGCCGCCCACGATCACGGCCTGGCCGTCATGGCCGACAACACCTTCGCCACCCCGGTGCTCCAGCGGCCGCTCGGGCTGGGCGTGGACCTGGTGATGCACAGCCTCACCAAGGCCCTCGGCGGCCACAGCGACATCATCGGAGGCGCCCTGGTGGGCTCGCGCGAGCGCATCGACAAGGCCCGCTCTCTCCTGAAGGTGTTGGGCGGCTGTCTCGACCCGCACTCGGCCTTCCTCGCCCTGCGCGGCCTGAAGACGCTGCACCTCCGGGTCCACCGCCAGTGCGAGAACGCGCTCGCCCTCGCGTGCCATCTCGAATGCCATCCCAAGATCGCCCGGGTCCTCTATCCCGGCCTGCGCTCGCATCCCGGCCACGACGTGGCCCGGCTGCAGATGTCGGGGTTCGGGGGCGTGGTGGCGTTCGTGCTCAAGGGCGGGCTGGCCGCCGCCGAGCGCTTCTACGACGGCCTGGGCTTGATGGCCCGGGCGGCGAGCCTGGGCGGCGTCGAGACCCTGGTGAGCCTGCCCGTCCACACCTCGCACCACGGCTACACCGACGAGCAGCTGAAGGCGGCCGGCGTCGATCCGGGCACCGTGCGGGTCGCGCTCGGCGTCGAGGACGCCCCGGACCTCATCGAGGACGCCAGCCGCGCGCTGGAGGCGGTCTGAGCCTCTCCAACGACACCGTCCTCACCGTGGTCCTGCTCGGCCTGGCCGTCTACTTCTCGGTGGCGGTCGCCCGGACGCTCGCCGGCTATCTCCTCTTCCTCAAGGTCCGCCCCACCGCGCTGCTCACCTGGCCCGGGCGCCGTCCGGCGCACTTCCCGCTCCTGATCGTCCTGGGCTTCGTGGCCGCCGCCCTGACCGTCATCAACGGGACGCTGGACCGTCCCTTCCACCACGTCTACAGCCAGGGCGTGATGGCCGTCTACTTCACCGTGATGGTGCCCCTGTCGCTGAAGATCCAACCCGGCCTCTACCGCGACGGGGTGTGGGCCGACGCGGGGTTCCTGCCCTACGGGAAGATCGGCCGCATGGCCTTCCGCGAGACGCCGGAGATCGTGCTCATCCTGGTGCCGCGCGGCCGTTCGGGGCCCTTCCGCCTGCCCGTTCCATCCTCCGAGTACGGCGCGGTGCGCAAGATCCTGGAAGAGAAGATCCGGACCCGCGTGGTCAACGTGGAGAAGGCGATCTTAGGTCTCTGATGCGGCGCGCTCCGCTCCGCGCTGGTCGTCGATCGAACGTCCGGCGTCGGAGTGAATCCGCCGCCGGACGACCCGGGAGACGCTTCGCTTCGCGCGCCGGACGCTGGCGCCGGAGAGGTCTCTGATGCGGCGCGCTCCGCTCCGCGCTTGTCGTCGATCAAACGTCCGGCGTCGGAGTGAATCCGCCGCCGGACGATGCGGGAGGCGCTTCGCTTCGCGCGCCGGACGCGGGCGCCGGAAGAGATCGCTTCGCTTCGCGCGCCGGACGGCCGGGGACTCTGACGCTAGAATGGCCCCCCTATGCTCCTGCCCCGTGCCTGTCTGAGCCTGGCCGCGCTCGCCTGCGCCGTGAACGCCGGTGCCGACCTGGCCGAGGCCAAGGCCCGAGGCGCGCTGCGCGTCATCGTGATGACGCCGCGCGGCCGCGACGAGTTCTTCCCCGTGCGTCCGGACCCCGAGCCCGGGTTCGACCGCGAGGTGCTCGACGGCTTCGCCCAGCTCCAGCGGGTCAAGCTCCAGGTGGTCCCGGCGGCCAGCTGGGACGCCCTCGTCCCCGACCTGCTGGCGGGCAAGGGCGACCTCATCGCCGGCCGGTTCACGGTCACCGAGAGCCGGAAGAAGCTCATCGCCTTCACCTCGGAGGTGTTCCCCACCCGCAACGTCGTCCTCACGCGGCGGCCGCACCGGGTCGTGCGCACGGTCGAGGAGCTGCGCGAGGAGAAGGTGGGCACCGTAAAGGGCACTAGCCTGGCCGAGGCGGTCGCGGCGGCCGGCGTGCCGAAGCCGAGCGTCGACGAGACGATCCCGTCCGGCACCCTGCCCGACGCCCTGAAGGTGGGCCAGGTGACGGCGGTGGTGCTCGGGGTCGAGAACGCCATCAGCGCCCAGCGGGTCGATCCCGCCCTCCAGCTCGGCCTGTTCCTCGGCGCGCCCACCAGCCTGGCCTACGGCGTGCGCAAGGGCGACGTCGAGCTGCGGAAGGCGCTCGACGAGTACATCGAGAACCTGCGCCGGACGGCGACCTGGAGCCGGCTCGTCGTGAAGTATTTCGGCGAGATGGCGCCCCAGGTCCTGAAGAAGGCGCGCGCGGAGTGAGCCCGGGCCCCACCCCGATCCTGCTCGCGGCTCTGCTGCTCTTCGCGCCCCAGCCGCCGTCGCCATCCCCGTCGCCGCGGGCGGACGAGAAGACTGAGAAGGCCGAGAAGCCGGAGAAGCCGGAGAAGCTCCCCGAGAAAGAGGAGCCGCCCGTCGTGACGCGCCACGAGGCCCGCATCGGCGGCCACCTGGTCAAGTACTCAGTCACGACCGGCACGATGCCGCTCAAGAGCGAGGCCGGCGACACCGAGGCGCGGATCTTCTTCATGGCCTATGCCGCCGAGCGCTCCGGCCCCGCGTCGCAGAGGCCGCTGATGTTCTCGTTCAACGGCGGGCCCGGCTCCTCCTCGGTATGGCTGCACCTGGGGGCGATCGGCCCCAAGCGCGTGAAGATGCTCGACGACGGCCGCATGCCGGCGCCGCCATACCAGCTCGTCGACAACGAGGAGAGCTGGCTCGACCAGACCGACCTGGTGTTCATCGACCCGGTGGGGACCGGGTATAGCCGGGCGGCCAGGCCCGAGCTGGGCAAGAAGTTCTGGGGCGTCCAGGGCGACATCGAATCGGTGGGGGAGTTCATCCGCCTCTACCTCAGCCGCTACCAGCGCTGGAGCTCGCCGCTCTTCCTGGTCGGCGAGAGCTACGGGACCACGCGCGCGGCGGGGCTGGCCGGTCACCTCATCGAGAAGGGGATCGCCTTCAACGGCATCGTGCTGATCTCGACCATCCTGAACTTCGAGACCGCCCGCTTCACGAAGGGCAACGACCTGCCCTATGTGCTCTTCCTGCCCACCTACACGGCGACCGCCTGGTTCCACAAGAAGCTGCCCGCCGACCTTCAGGCGAAGCCGCTGCNNNATTACACGCTGGCCCTGGCCAAGGGCGACCGGCTCACCGGTGCCGACCGGCAGGCCGTCCTCGACACCCTCGCCCGCTACACCGGCCTGGAGAAGCGCTACCTCGACAACAGCGACCTGCGGATCGAGATCCAGCGCTTCGACAAGGAGCTCCTGCGCGATGAGAAGCGCACCGTCGGGCGCCTCGACAGCCGGTTCGAGGGCAGCGACGTCCTGGCGGCCGGCGAGCGGCCGGACTTCGATCCGAGCCTGGCCGCCATCCGGCCTCCCTATACCGCCACCTTCAACGACTACGTCCGCGGGGAGCTGGGCTACAAGAGCGACCTCGCCTACCACGTCCTGGGCGGCGGCATCGGGCCGTGGGACTGGGGCACCAGCAACGGCTTCGCCGACGTGAGCGACTCGTTGCGCAGCGCCTTCGCCAAGAACCCGCACATGAAGCTGATGGTGGCCAAGGGCTACTACGACCTCGCGACGCCCTACTTCGCGGTGGAGTACACCCTCAGCCACATGGGCCTGGATCCCCGCCTGCGCAGCAACGTCCGCACCCGCGAGTACGAGTCGGGCCACATGGTCTACATCGACAAACGGGAGCTGGCCAGGCTCCACCAGGACGTGAGCGCGTTCCTCCAGGACGCGGCCGGCTCGCGTTAAGGCTTCCCGCCCTGCGTCCAACGCGGCCGATAGTCGGAGTCCAGCAGCCACCGGATGGGCTCGATGAGCGAGCCCACGGCATCGGCCATGTAGCCGTAGTCGAGGATGCCGGGCTCGTCCGAGGGCTGGTGGTACTGCGGGTACAGCGCGTCGCCGCCCACGGTGTGGGCGACCACGCCCCGGCGCGCGAGCACGTAGTTGTCGGAGCGGCGGAAGAAGTCCTGCTCGGGGTGCGGGTCGGCCACCAGCCGCGCGCCGTGGGCGGCCAGCGTCGGGCCGAGGTCGGAGCGCTCCCAGCCGGTGAGCCACAGGGTGCGGGGCGGCACCTTGGGGTCGGGCCGGCCGATCTCTTCGAACTCGATGTTGGCCACGATCCGCTCGAGCGGGACCGGCGGGCGCTCCCGGAAATAGGCGGCCCCGTAACCGCCCTGCTCCTCGCTGCCGAACAGGGCGAAGAGCGTCGTGCGCCGCGGCCGCGGCCCGGAGCCGAGGGTGCGGGCCAGCTCCAGCACCGCCGCCACGCCGGAGGCGTCGTCGTCGGCGCCGTTGTAGATGGCATCGCCGTCGACCGGCTCGCCCACGCCGAGATGGTCGATGTGCGCCGTGAGCAGCACGACCTCGGAAGCGCGCTTGGGGTCGCCGCCCGGCAGCCGCCCCACGACGTTCCGGGTCGACCCCCTGTCCATCGGCTTCAGCTCGCCTTCGACGCGCAACGGCGATCCCTCGCGGAGCGCGGCGACCGCGCGCGCGGCGTCGGGCCGGAGGAGCACGACCGTGGGGTGACTCTGGGGCGCCTCCGCGAAGGCGGCGAGGTAGGCCGGGAGGCGGGGAAGGCGCGCGCCGAGGGCGGCCCAGCGGGCGATCTTCCCTGCATCGGCGACCACGAGCACGATCGCCGCCCCGCGCTCGATCGCTTCGCTGATCCCCGGCCGGCGGGACGCCCTCGGCTCATCCTCGCCGGGAGCGAGCAATACAGCCGCCCCGGGCCGCGCCCTCCCGCCTCCGGCGGTGTCGAGCTTCTGCAGGGGGCCTTCCACCCGCGGTCCCGACATCGCGCTCACCACGACCTCGCGGCCGTGGGCGAACCGCGTTTCGGGTCCCGAAGGAGGATGGATGACGAGGGAGGGGGGGGCCGCCAGCTCGCGGGTCACCAGGTCGACGTTCTGGATGTAGCCGCCGCCATCACCGGCCGGCTCGACGCCGAACTCCCGAAGCTGCGCGGCGGCGTAGGTGGCGGCGATCAGCTCGTCGCGGGTGGCGCTGCCGCGCCCCTGCAGCACGTCGCTGGCCAGGAACTCGACGTGCGCGCGCAGGGCCTCGGGTCGGACGGGTGACGGTTGGCCGTGCGCCCCGGCGGCCAGCAGCACCGCGCAGACGGCGACGAGCCCGCGTCTCACGTCTCGAGTCTATGTCATAGCGTGCGTCACAGTTGCTGCTGTCGACGGCGGCGCGCTAGACTGGCGCGATCATGGGCGAGACGAAGGCCCACGCTCCCGGCGTCAAGCCCTTCCTGGATCGTCTCCGCGAAGGCGTCGTCGTGTGCGACGGCGCCATGGGGACGATGCTGTACGCCCGCGGCATCTTCGTGAACCGCTGCTTCGACGAGCTGAACCTGTCGAACCCCGGTCTCGTCCAGGGCATCCATCAGGAATACGTCGATGCGGGGGCGGACGTGCTCGAGACCAACACGTTCGGCGCGCACCGCTTCAAGCTCGGTCCCCACGGCTTCGAGGGGCAGGTCGTGAAGATCAACCGCGAGGGGGCCCGCATCGCCCGCGCGGCGGCCCAGGGGCGGGCGCTCGTCGCCGGCTCCATCGGCCCGCTCGGCAAGCCCTTGGAGCCCTTCGGCAACGTCACCTTCGACGAGGCGGTCGACACCTACCGCGAGCAGGCCGAGGGCCTCGCCGAGGGAGGCGTGGACCTGTTCCTGGTGGAGACGATGCCGTCGCTCGACCAGGCTCGCGCCGCGGTCACCGCGGTCAGGGCGGTCGCCGAGCTGCCCATCGTCGTGTCGCTGACCTTCAACGAAGAAGGCACGACCTTCTACGGCGACCAGCCGGGGGAGGTGGTGCGGGCGGTCGAGGGATGGGACGTGGCGGCGGTGGGGGCCAATTGCAGCCAGGGCCCGCAGCCGATGCTGGAGACGGTGAAGCGCATGGCGGCCGCGGCCACGCGCGTCAAGCTCTCGGCGATGCCGAACGCGGGCGCCCCGGCGCTGGTGGACGGCCGCTACGTGTACCTCTGCACGCCGGAATACATGGCGTCCTACGCCCGCCGCTTCATCGCGGCCGGCGTGAGCTTCGTCGGCGGCTGCTGCGGTACGACCCCCGCCCACATCCGCAACCTCGTGCGCTCGGTGCGCATGCTGCAGCCGGCGCGGGAGGTGGTGACGGTGGAGGCGCCCGCCCGGCCCAAGGAGGCGCCGGCCCCCGTCCCCCGCGAGGACAAGAGTCCCCTGGCGCGCAAGATGGGAAAGAAGTTCGTGGTCTCGGTGGAGCTGGACCCGCCCAAGGGGGCCGACCCGGGCCGCATCGTGGACCGGGCGCAGTACTGCCGGGAGAACGAGGTCGACGCGATCAACGTGGCCGACGGCCCGCGGGCGTCGGCGCGGATGAGCGCCCAGTCCCTGTGCGTGCTGCTCCAGAACAAGGTCGGGGTCGACACCATCCTTCATTACACGTGCCGCGACCGGAACCTGCTCGGCATCCAGTCCGACCTGCTCGGGGCCTACGCGCTGGGGCTGCGGAACATCCTGGCCATCACCGGCGACCCGCCCAAGCTCGGCGACTACCCCGACGCGACCGCCGTCTACGACGTGGACTCGATAGGGCTCATCCGCATCATGGACCACCTCAACCACGGCTGCGACCTCGCCGGCAACCTCATCGGGCCCGCCCTCGGCATCCACATCGGGTGCGGGGCCGACCCCAGCAAGCCGGATCAGGAGAAGGAGATCCGCCGGCTGGAGGAGAAGGTGAGGGCGGGGGCCGAGTACGTCATGACCCAGCCGGTCTACGATCCGCGCACGGTTGAGCAGTTCCTCGACGAGGTGCAGCATCTCCAGGTGCCGATCCTGATCGGCATCCTGCCGCTCTACTCCCACAAGAACGCCGAGTTCCTCCACAACGAGGTGCCGGGAATGGTCATCCCCGACGACATCCGCGAGCGGATGCGGAAGGCGGGCTCGGGCGAGGTCGCGCAGGCCGAAGGAGTGGCGATCGCCCAGGAGGCGCTGCTCGCCGCCCGCCAGCGCGCCCAGGGGACCTACATCATGCCGCCGTTCAACAAGGTGGAGCTGGCGGTCCGGGTGATCGAGGCGCTGGGGTAGCGCGCTCACCTCGATCGCAAATCCTTCTTGCTTTCCAAATACGGGAGAGCTACGTTCACGCCTCCCAATACTTCACGGCAGAGCGAGTCCATACGAGGTTCTCATGCTGCTCCCTAGCCTGTTGTTCGGGACCATGGCTGCGGTGACCACGACATCAGAAGCATGTGACGCGGCTTGGTCGGCATGGAACACGGCTCTGTACACTGCGCCGGAGACCGCTCCGATCCTAGCGAGCCTTCACTACTCTATGGTGCTCTTCGATTCCAATGGAGCCGTCTGCCGGCAGAACCGAGACTACGTCGTAGGGGGCGATCCGATCTTCTTGGCCGCGGTCGACGAGGCGGCACAGGACATCGATGTTGACGTCGGACTCTGCGGCGAAGAGACGGTCGGATCCGTCCAGGGACAAGGTGGCTTCGGAGAGGTCACAGTCACGAAGGTCGTGAGAATGACGAGTGTGACGTTCAAGGCATTTCCTACCAGGCAGTGCTACCAGGGACCGATCACGCTCACTGTTAGTCGTGGCTCCACGGTCATCAAGACCAGGCAGATGACGCTCTATCCGCGCCATCGACTAGCGCTGCAGGTTGGGATCCTCCACTCCAAGCAGCACCAGACCTCGTTCGGGCTTGTCAAGCGCGGAGACAAGTCCTTCATTCTGGATCAGTCGACAACCGGAAAGGGACCTGAGTATGTCGCCGCGCTCAGCTTCTACGCCCTGCCACGCTATTTGCGCCACTTCGGAGGGCTCAAGGGCCTGTACAAGGGCCGGGATCCCGTGCACGAGGGTGGGTTCGCGGACCGTCTAGGCGGGATCGTAACCGTTGGCCTTACCCACCCTGACCAACGCGCCGGCCTGGGCCTGACGTATGAGGTGCTTCCCGGGTTCGACTTCATCGCGGTCAAGGAATGGGTCAAAGCCAAGGAGCTTGTCGGCGTTGATCCCGCGGCGGAGTTCAAGGACACCGCCGCGAATATACCGACCCGTGACGTTTGGCACTCGAAGTGGACCTTCGGCATTTCACTCGACCTTCTCTACGCGAAGAGGCTCCTGACGCGATAGACGGTCTGCGCTGAGGGCAGGAGTTTGCCCGTTCCCGTAGACATTCACGCTTTTCGTGCTATCCTCCGCCAACTCATTAATGCACTAAGGGGTGTCGATGGTTCCCTCGTCCATCGGCCCGTATCGAATCATCGAGGGTCTCGGCAGCGGGGCCAACGGCGAGGTCTACCTCGCCGAGGACACGCGGCTCGGGCGCAAAGTAGCGGTCAAGACGCTTTCCGCTCTCGATAGCAAGGAGTTGACCGAGGCGAAGCGGTGGGTCCTGCGCGAGGCGCGCGCCGCGGCCCGCCTGAACCATCCCAACATTGCCAGCGTCTACGACGTTCTCGAATCGCCCGAAGGCGCCCACATCGTCATGGAGTATGTGTGCGGCGAGACGCTGGCCCAACGGCTACGGGACGGGCCGCTACCGCCGGCGCAGGTACTGGAGATCGCGGTCCAGCTCGCCGACGCCTTGGCCGAGGCGCATTCGCTGGGTGTCGTCCACCGGGACCTCAAGCCCGGCAATGTCATCATCACCCCCAAAGGCAGCGTGAAGGTCCTCGACTTCGGGCTCGCCCAGGTCCGGGCCGTCGAGCCTGGCAGCACGCCTGTCCGATCGTCGCGGGATTTCACTCTCGACGGGCGGCAGATCGGAACGCCACCGTACATGCCGCCCGAGCACCTGATGGGCGATCCCGTCGACGTCCGCGGCGACATCTACAGCCTCGGCGTAATGTTATTCGAGCTGCTGACGGGCCATCGACCGTTCCAGGGGCCGGACGCCATGGCGCTGACAATGGCCATCCTTACCCAGCCCACGCCGCGGGCCGGCAGTGGCAACGCGGCCGTGCCTCCGGCGCTGGACGCCATCGTGTTCCGGGCCATGTCGAGGTTGCCCCAGGACCGTTATGCGTCGGCCGCCGAGATGGCGGACGACCTGCGGCGGGCGACAGCAGGGCCGGCGCCCTCCCCGGTAGTTTCTGGCCGTGACGCAGTGCTCCACGCGCCGACGGTGTCTCGCGACGGGCGTCGGCCACTCCCGGTCGGTCGGAGGAGACGTGTGTTTTCGATCGCCGGACTGATTGTTCTCGTGGGATTGGGCGTCTACTCGGCTGTTGCCCGCGGCCGGCCGCCCGCTTCGTCAGCGTCGGCTACCGGTCCACCAGTCGTGGCAGTCCTTCCGTTGGCCACCGTCGCTGGCGATACACAGGGCGAATCGCTGGCCACCGGCATCGCGGACTCGCTAATCTCAAGCCTGACGCGCGTCCGGGGACTTACCGTCATCTCGCGTCAGGCAACGTTAACCTACCGTGACCGCAAGCAGGACCCCGCGGCGATCGCGCGGGAGCTCGGCGTGACCGTGATGGTCGATGGTGCGCTGCAACGTTCAGGAGACAGAGTCCGAGTGACCCTCAGTATCTTGCGTCCAGGTTCCAAGATCGTGAGTTGGAGCAATAGCTACGATGGCAGCCTCACGGATCTGCTCAAACTTCAGACTGAAGTGGGCGAAGCCGTAGTCGATGCCTTCAGTCTGGCATTGACATCCGAAGACCATCAGCGACTCCAACAGCCACCGACCAGGAACATCGACGCTTTAGCAGATTACAGTCAGGCCCGCACATTCCTCGATCGCCCCGACGTGAAGGACAACCTCGATCACAGCATTGCGCTATTTCTTGACGCTGTAGCCAAGGATCCTCGCTTCGTGGCTGCTCATGCGGGACTAGGTGCCGCCTATTGGCGGCGATACCTCGCCACGCACGACATCGTCTGGTCGGACAAGGCTCGTGACGCGATAAGCGAGGCGCTGAGACTAGATCCGAGCAACGCGGCCGCGCGATCTTCGTTTGCCGTCATCCTATCGGACACGGGCCGCAAGACCGAGGCCATCGAGGAACTCCGCAAGGCAATCGCGGCTCAACCCAGCGCAGATGAGGCTCACCAAATGCTCGGCCGTCTCCTGTTCGAGGCCGGCGATCAGGAGGAAGGGCTGGCGGAGCTTCGAAAGGCGATCTCGTTGCGCCCGCAGTATTGGTCCCACCATCACAATCTTGGCATGGCACTCTACAAGGCAGGGCGCTTCCAGGAGGCACTGCTCCCATTTCGGCGAGCCACCGAACTGCAACCGGATCAAGCCTGGTCATATCAGATGCTTGGGACCACCTATCACGCCTTGGGCCAGCCCGAACAGGCCGTTTCGAACTACCTTCGCGCGATTCAGCTGGGCCACTCGAAAGCATATTCGAATCTCGGCACACTCTATTTCGAGCAAAGCCGCTTTGGTGAGGCGGCGCATGCCTTCGAGGAAGCACTGAAGATTGACCCCAGGTCTCCCGTCGCTCACCGCAATCTCGGCGATGTCTATGCCCATCTTGGACAGCAGGTAAAGGCCAGGAAGTACTACGAAATGGCAGCGCAATTGACGAGTGACCAGCTGAAGATCAATCCTCGAGATGCCCGCACTCTGGCGATGTTGGCGGTCTACGAAGCCAAAATTGGAAATCGACGGGCTGCTGGACAACACATCTCGGAGGCACTGGCCGTCAGCCCAACGAGCGGCGAGGTGCTCTATCGGAAAGCGATCGTGGTCGCTCTCGCCGGCGATGGCGACGCGGCAGTGGCAGCTCTTGAGGCGGCGCTGGAAAGGGGATATAGCGCAAGCTTTGCCAGCAAGGACGAAGACCTGGCTCTTATCAGAAGCCGACCGGAATATAGGCGAATCATGGCTGCCGCACGGTAATCTCCCACGAGGAGGTACGACGTGAAGACGGCACTCCAAACTGGCCTGATGGTGCTTTCGGCTATGATCGGTGCCGCGGCAGAGCAGCAAAAAGTGGCAGCGGTCCGACCTAAGACAATGCGCCACGCGCCATTCTCCCAGATAAACGAGCCTCTCATACTTGACTATACGGACAAGAACCAGACTGATTGTGAGGCGAGCGTGAAGAAGTATATTCATGCTTGGTCTCGCGATCAGGTCAAGTGGGGTGTCCACAACAGGTGCAAGAATAACCGGCTGGTTGAGATCGTTTTCAAGAAGACCGATCCTTGTTATGAGAACGTCAAGAAGACCTACGTCGTCGGGACCGATGTATTCCCAGGCGGGGGACGCGGCACGATCATCTGCACTCTCGAGGACGGAACGGGCGGAGTCAACAGCGAGGTCCCCTATCCATACACGGTAAAGGGTGGCGATCAGGACCTCGACCCGGAGATCGATGTGCAGGAGACACCTCCGCCAGATCTGTCCCGGGCGCAGACAGTGAAGCGCGGCGGGAGCCGTAAGCAGTAGAAATCCACGCGATCGACCTATAGTCGGAAGGGCGTTTGACTGCGCGCGCAGTATCGACGATTCCCCCTCCATCGGCCCGTATCGGCTCATCGAGAGATTCGGCAGCAGGGCCAACGGCGAGGTCTACCGGTCAGCCTCCGTGCTGCCGACCGCGGACAACGACCTTGCGGCGGAGCCAAGAGATGCTGCGCTGAGTCCTCCGTGAGGTCCGGGCCGCCGCTCGGTCGTACATCTGACGGCTTCACTGCGGTTCTGGTCCAAGTGCTACAAGTACACGATCGTCGGCGACGTCAGCAGGGACCTCGAGGTACCTCCGCCATCTCCGACTACAACGCCCGTCTCCTGACGGATCGAGGCGCAGCGGATGCTCGAGGCAGGAGTAGAATGGGTCGTGACTCCCGCGCGCCTCGCTCTGCTCCTTGTCGGTGCGACCATGGTCGCGCCGGCGTCGGCCCAGGAGCACGCCTCCCCCCAGACGCCGGTCTTCGCCACCGGCACGGATCTCGTCAACGTCACCGTCACGGTGCGCGACCCCAAGGGCCGCTTCGTGTCGGACCTGAAGCGCGAGGACTTCGTGGTCCAGGAGGACGGGCGGATCCAGGCGGTCCAGGTGTTCGCGCGCGCCGTGGAGCCGGGGCACAACGACACGCTGTCGCTCGACCTGGGCCTCCTGCTCGACACCAGCGAGAGCATGCTCAAGCAGCTCAAGCTCTCGCAGGAAGCGGCGGTCCGCTTCCTGGAAGCCATCCCCCGCGCCCACGACCTCATCACCATCTTCTTCGACGAGGACATCCGGCTCTCGCGCTACGACAGCGAGAACCAGCAGGGGCTCATCGAGCGCATCGAGACCATGAAGGCGGGGGGCTTCACCGCCCTCTATGACGCGATCGCCCTCTACATGGCGCGGGTCCAGGACAGCACCGGGCGCAAGGTGCTGGTGCTGTTCACGGACGGCGAGGACACGCGCAGCTCGATCGGCGCCGGGGAGCTGCTGCAGGCCATCCGCTCCAGCGCCGTCACCATCTATCCCATCGGCATGCTGGGAGGTTTCTCCTCCGGCAGCGCCCAGCTCCTCCAGTCGCGCGCGTTCCTGCAGCAGATCGCGGAGGTCACCGGGGGGCAGCTCTTCACCCCGGCCGCTTCCAAGGACCTCGCGGCCGTCTATCAGAAGATCCTGGACGAGCTGTCGACGCAGTACGTGATCGGCTTCGTGTCCGACAACCCGCGGCACGACGGCAAGTTCCGCAAGCTGCGCGTGGACGTGCACCGGCGGGGGCTGGCGGTGCGGCACCGGACCGGATACTACGGCCCCGCTCCCGGCCGCTGAGGCCGCTACTTCCGGGTCAGCTCCTCCAGCCGGCGCTCCAGTTCTCGCACGCGCTTCTGCAGCGCGGGCAGCTTCGCGAAGACCGCGGTGGCCTTGAGCCAGGTCCGGTTGTCGATGGCGGGAGAGCCGGAGACGAGCCCGCCCGGCTCCACCGGGCCGGGGATGCCGCTCTGGGCGGTGACGACGGCCCCGTCGCCGATGCTGATGTGCCCGACCACGCCGACCTGGCCGGCCAGCGTCACCCGGTCGCCCAGCCGGGCGCTGCCGGCGATGCCGACCTGGCCGGCCAGCACGCTGTCGCGCCCGATGGTGACCGAGTGGCCGATCTGCACGAGGTTGTCGATCTTCGTCCCCCGGCCGATCCGGGTCTCCCCGAGCGCGGCGCGGTCGACGGCGGTGAGGGCCCCGATCTCCACGTCGTCCTCCACCACAACCGTGCCGACCTGCAGGATCTTCTCGTAGCGCCCTTCCTCGTCCTTGGCGAACCCGAAGCCGTCGCCGCCGATGACGGCGCCGTTCTGCACGATCACGCGGTGGCCCAGCCGGCAGCGCTCCCGGATCTGGACCCCCGAATAGAGCAGGCAGTCCTCGCCGACCTGCGCCTCGGGGTAGATCACGACGTGGGGATGGATCACGCTGCGGGCGCCGACGCGGGCCCGGGGCCCGATCACGGCGAGAGGGCCCACGTGCACGCCTTCGCCCAGCTCGGCCGTCGGGTCCACGACCGCGCTCGGGTGCACGCCGGCCGGGGCCGGCGGCTGCGGATGGAGCAGCGCCACCGCCCGGGCGAAGGCAAGGTAGGGATTGGCGGCCAGCAGGCTGGGCAGGGGAGTCTCGAGGGCGGGGGTGACGATCACGGCCGAGGCGCGCGTGGCGGCGAGCCGGGGGACGTAGCGGGGGCTGGAGACGAAGGTCAGGTCGCCCGGCCCGGCATCGTCGATGGCCCGCACCCGCCGCACGTCGACGTCACCGTCGCCCCGGAGGGTGCATCCGAGGCGCGCGGCCAGCTCGCGGAGGATCACCCGGCTAGCATTCCTCCCGCCGGCCGGGAAATGGGCGCGCTCGGCGCGGCCGCGTGCCGGGGGGGGCCGCCGACGTTGACGGATCCGTTGAGCTGGGCGCCCTCTCGCACCGCGATGCTCTGGGCCTCCACGCTGCCCTCGATCCGTCCCTTCTCGAGGAGCACTAGGCTGCGCACCTTCAGCTCGCCCTTGAACTCTCCGCCGATCTCCGCCGCGTCCGCGGTCACGGTCGCCTGCGCCTTCGAGCCCTCGCCCATCAGCAGGCGGCCGGTCAGCGCGATCTCCCCCTGGAACCGTCCCAGGATCTGGGCATCCTTGCCGCGGAGCTTCCCCTCGACGTCGGCCTGGGCGTCGATGAGCGTGCTCTTGTCGGCGTTCATCCTCACCTCAACTGGGGGGTGCTAGCGGCGCACCCCCCAGACCCCCCGCTCGCGTCTTCCGCGGCGGCGAAATGAATGTCGCCGCCGCTCATTGAGCGGGTCCGGCTTCGCGGCCCCGGGGCGAATGAATCGCGCTACGCTCGCAGCTCCCGACAACTGGGGGTGCTAGCGGTGCACCCCCCAGACCCCCCGCTCGCGTCTTCCGCGGCGGCGAAATGAATGTCGCCGCCGCTCGTTGAGCGGGTCCGGCTTCGCGGCCCCGGGCGAATGAATCGCGCTCCGCTCGCGGCCCGTGGCATCATTGTAACCCGGAGGGAACATGCCCCGTCTTCGCGCCGAGGAGGCTCGGCTCGCGCCGACGCCTGCCGACAGCCGGTTCCAGCTCGTCAGCGAGTTCCAGCCCAAGGGCGACCAGCCCGCCGCGGTGGGCGAGCTGGAGGCCGGCCTGCTGAGAGGCGACAAGCACCAGGTCCTGCTGGGCGTCACCGGCAGCGGCAAGACCTTCAGCATCGCCTCGGTGCTGGCCCGGGTGAACCGCCCGGCCCTGGTCCTCGCCCACAACAAGACGCTGGCCGCCCAGCTCTACCAGGAGTTCAAGGCCTTCTTCCCCCGCAACGCGGTGGAGTACTTCGTCTCCTACTACGACTACTACCAGCCCGAGGCCTACGTCCCCCAGTCCGACACCTACATCGACAAGGAAGCGACCATCAACGACGAGATCGACCGGCTGCGCCTGAGCGCGACCCGCAGCCTCTTCGAGCGCCGGGACGTGGTGATCGTGGCCTCGGTGTCGTGCATCTACGGCCTCGGCTCGCCCGAGGCCTATTACGGGATGCTGCTCTTCGTGCGCCAGGGCGAGACGCTCGACCGCCGCGACATCCTGGCCAAGCTCGTGGAGGCCCGCTACGACCGCAATGACTATGACCTGAAGCGCGGGACCTTCCGGGTCCGGGGCGACGTGGTGGAGATCGTGCCCGCCTACGAGGAGACCGGCATCCGCATCGAGCTTTTCGGCGACGAGGTGGAGGCGATCTCGTCGTTCGATCCCCTGACCGGCAAGAGCCTGGCCCGGCTGGCCCAGGTCGCCATCTATCCCTCCAGCCACTACGTGACGCCGCGTCCGCGGCTGAGCGACGCCCTGAAGACGATCGAGGCCGAGCTGATCGAGCACAAGGCCCGGCTCGAGCGGGAGGGCAAGCTGCTGGAGGCGCAGAGGCTCTACCAGCGCACCATGTTCGACCTCGAGATGCTGCGGGAGGTCGGCCACTGCCACGGGATCGAGAACTACTCGCGGCACCTCTCCGGCCGCGCCCCCGGCGAGCCGCCCCCGACGCTGCTCGACTACCTCCCCAAGGACGCCCTCATCGTCGTCGACGAGAGCCACCAGAGCATCCCGCAGGTGCGGGGCATGTACCACGGCGACCGCCAGCGCAAGCAGACGCTGGTGGAGTACGGGTTCCGGCTCCCCTCCGCCCTGGACAACCGGCCGCTGAACTTCGACGAGTTCGAGCAGCGGCTCGGCCAGATCATGTACGTCTCGGCCACCCCGGGTCCCTACGAGCTGCAGAAGGCCGGCGGGGTGGTGGTGGAGCAGGTCATCCGGCCCACCGGGCTCATGGACCCCCGGGTGGAGGTGCGGCCGGTGAAGGGACAGGTGGACGACCTGCTGGCCGAGATCCGCTTGCGGGCGGCCCGCAACGAGCGCGTGCTGGTCACGACGCTCACCAAGCGCATGGCGGAGGACCTGACCGAGTACTACCACGACCTCGGGGTGCGGGTGCGCTATCTCCACTCCGACATCGAGACCCTCGAGCGCGTGCGCATCCTGCGCGACCTGCGCAAGGGGGAGTTCGACGTGCTGGTGGGCATCAACCTCCTCCGCGAGGGCCTCGACCTGCCCGAGGTCTCGCTGGTCGCCATCCTGGACGCGGACAAGGAGGGCTTCCTGCGCTCGGGCGGCTCGCTCATCCAGACGATCGGCCGCGCGGCCCGCCACGTCGAGGGCATGGCCATCCTCTACGCCGACAAGGCCACCGACTCGATGAAGACCGCCCTGGACGAGACCAACCGTCGCCGCGCCCTCCAGGGGGCCTACAACATCGAGCACGGCATCACGCCCGAGAGCATCCGCAAGAACATCGGCGAGCTGCTGTCGAGCGTCTACGAGGCCGACTACGCGGGCGTGCCGGAGGTCGAGGAGTCGCCCGAGGAGCGCTACCGCACGGTCGAGGACCTCGACAAGGAGATCAAGGCCCTCGAGAAGCAGATGCGGGTTTCGGCGAAGGCCCTGGAGTTCGAGGAGGCGGCCCGGCTCCGCGACCGGATCAAGGACCTGCGGGCCCGGGAGTTCGGGCTGAAGTAGCGGTCACTTGACGGCCAGGTTCGAAGCCCGGGAGCCCCGCCACAGATCATCGGAAACGGATGGACACCGGAGCCCGTTCGGCTGCGGGGACTGCCTGAGCCCCGCGGCGACGGCCCTCGGAGCTGGAGGCGGGCAGAGGGAGGATCAGATGAGCTCCACGCGCATCTCGGTGGGCGATGGCCCGGCCCCCGTCGCGAGACACGGATGACGGTGCGCCTGCTGCCGTACGTCCTGGTGGGAATTGGAGGCTTCATCGGCGCGAACGCACGCTTCATGATGGCGAGATGGGTCGGGACGCTGGTGGAGGGACGCTTCCCCCTCGGCACGTTCCTGATCAACGTGAGCGGGTCGTTCCTCCTCGGGCTGCTGGGAGCCGTGATCACGCAGAAGGCCTTGCCGAACGCCGACGCGCTGCGGCTGGCCCTCGGCGTCGGCTTCCTGGGGGCCTTCACGACGTTCTCGACGTTCGAGTTCGAGACGCACGCGCTGTTCGAGGACGGCCTGTGGCTGACCGCCCTGACCAACATGTTCTTGAGCCTGTTCACCGGGCTGGTGGCGGTGCGCGTCGGGATCCTCGCGGCGAGAACATGGTTCTAGGCGCCAGGGCGGCGGTGAAGGTCGAGGCCGAGCAGGTCCTGTGCCGGTTCCATCTGTCGAACTTCGTGCGCCATGGCACCGAGCCGCTCTACCAGTGGATCGTGGAGGTGGCGCACAAGGGCGGGCTGCAAGGGGCGACCGTCCTGAAGGGCTTCATGGGCCTCCGGCCCGATGGTTCGATCCTGAGGGAGAACCCCTGGGCCCTGGCCCAGGAAGTCCCCGTCATCGTCGAGGTCGTCGACGGCCCGCATCACGTCGAGAGTCTCCTCGAGGACGTCGAGCCGGTGTTCAGCGAGGGATCGATCACTCTGGAGCGGGCCCACGTGGTCCTCTACCGAGGCGGCGACACGCATCCCGCGTGGAAGGACATCGCGCCGCGGTGCGACGTCGTCGCGACAAAGGAAGAAAGCGCGGCCTGGGAGGTGAAAACCGTGAAGATCCCCGAAGAAGGTGCGCTGCTCCGGATCTTCGTGGGGGAGAGCGACCGCGAGCCGGGCCGCGACCGCCCGCTCTACGAAGCGATCGTCAACCGCGCCCGCGAGGCGCACCTGGCCGGCGCCACGGTCCTCAAGGGGCCGATGGGCTTCGGCCGCCACTCGCGGATGCACGCCGCGAAGCTGCTCGAGCTGTCGACCGACTTGCCGGTCGTGATCGAGATCGTGGACGCCGAGGAGCGCATCCGCTCGTTCCTGCCCGTCGTGGACGAGCTCGTCACGGAAGGGCTCGTCACGCTCGAGGCGGTCCGGGTCATCAAGTACGTATCGCCGGGACAGGGCAGAAGCTAGGCGCGCATACCGGTCGCCGCGGTCGAACCCCGGACCGGCTTAGAATGACCCCCGCCGGCCACCCGCGATGCTCCAGTGCCCGTCGTGCGACGTCTCGCTCGCCGAGTCGAGTCAGGTCTGCCCGAGCTGCGGCACGTCCGTGGATTCCTACGTGACCCGAACGGGCACGCCGCCCCGGCGCGCCTCACAATCGCCGGCGCCCGAGCGGAGCGCGGGCGTCGCGCGAGAGCGCCGCTTCGTCGCCGGCGATCTTTTCGCCGAGCGCTACCGCATCGTCGGGCCGCTGGGCCGGGGAGGAATGGGCGAGGTGTACCACGCCGACGACCTGCGCCTGGGCCAGCCGGTCGCCCTGAAGCTCCTGCCCGAGAGGCTGCAGGACGACGCCGACCGGCGGGCGCGGCTGTTCGGGGAGGTGCGCCTGGCCCGCCAGGTCTCCCATCCCGCGGTTTGCCGCGTGTACGACGTCGCCGAGGCGGACGGGCGTCCCTTCCTGACGATGGAGTACGTGGACGGCGAGGACCTGGCCTCGCTCCTGCGGCGCATCGGCCGAGTGCCCCGCGACAAAGCGCTCGACATCGCCCGGCAGCTCTGCGCAGGAATCGCCGCCGCCCACGACAAGCAGGTCCTCCACCGCGACCTCAAGCCCGAGAACGTGATGCTCGACGGGCGCGGGAAGGTTCGCATCACCGACTTCGGTCTCGCCGCCCTGTCGGAATCACTGCGCGGAGACGAAGTGCGCTCCGGCACGCCCGCCTACATGTCCCCCGAGCAGCTCGAGGGCCGCGGCGCGACGGTGCGCAGCGACGTCTACTCGCTGGGCCTCGTGCTCTACGAGCTCTTCACCGGGCGGCGGGCGTTCGACGGCCAGAGCGCGGCCGAGCTGGCCCGCCAGCACCGCGAAGAGGATCCCCCTCGGCCGTCCACGCTCGTCGACGACCTCGACCCGGCTGTCGAGCGCGCCATCCTGCGCTGCCTGGAGAAGGACCCGCGGCTGCGGCCGGCCTCCGCGATGGCGGTCGCGGCGGCCCTGCCCGGGGGCGATCCCCTCGCGGCCGCCCTCGCTGCGGGAGAGACTCCCTCTCCGGAGCTGGTGGCGGCGGCGGGGGAGGCCGAAGGGCTCTCGCCGGCGGCGGCGTGGGCGTGCCTCGCCATCGCCGCCGCTGGCGTCGCGCTCTTCGCTCTGCTCTCGCGCCCGGTGATGCTCGCCCGCATCGTGCCGATCGAGAAGAGCCCGGCCGCGCTCGAGGACCGCGCGCGGGATCTCGTCCGGACGCTCGGCTATGCCGATCCTCCCGCGGACGCGCGGGTGGGCCTGACGGTAGACGCCGACTACCTGCAGTACGTCGCCGAGCACGACCGCTCGCCGCACCGGTGGGACACCCTGGCGTCGGGCCAGCCGCCGGCGCTCCAGTTCTGGTACCGGCAGAGCCCGCGGCCGCTCGTTTCGACCCACCTGGCCGGCCGCGTGCGCGCGAGCAACCCGCCGGTCGTCGATTCCGGCATGGCCGGGGTCCGTTTCGATATGCAGGGCCGACTGCTGAGCTTCTATGCCGTGCCGCCGCAAGTGGAATCGGCGGCCCCCCCCGCCTCCACCCCGGACTGGGGGCCGCTCTTCGCTCAGGCCCGCCTCGACCCCGCGCGCTTCCGTCCGGCGGAGCCGGAGTGGGTGCCGCCTTTCTATTGTGACCGTCGCGCGGCATGGGTCGGGACCTACCCGGACCGGCCCGAAATCCCCATCCGCATCGAGGCCGCCGGCTACCGCGGGCGCCCATCGTCGTTCCAGATCGTGGCCCCCTGGACGCGGCCCGACCGCATGCGTCCGTTCCGGCTCACGCCGGGGATGCGGGCCTCCGCGGCCACGGGAGTGGCCCTGGGCTTCTCGGTCCTCGCGGCCAGCGCCTTCCTGGCCCGCCGCCACCTGCGCGCCGGCCGCGGAGACCGACACGGCGCCTTTCGTCTTGGCGCCTACGCGCTGGTGGCTGGGTTCACCGCGTGGCTGCTGTACGCCGACCACGTCGCCGACCTGCAGGCGGAGACCGGTCTCGCCCTCCGGGGCCTGGGAGCCATGCTGGTACTGGCGCTGGTGGTCTGGGTCCTCTACCTCGCGGTGGAGCCGTACGTCCGGCGCCGGTGGCCCCACACGCTCATCTCCTGGGCGCGGCTGCTCGGGGGCCGCCTCGACGACGCGCGGGTCGGGAGCGACCTGCTCATCGGCGTGACCGCCGGCGCGGTGATGGCCGCGGTCTTCGCGCTGATGTTCCGGCTGCCCGCCCTCGTCGGCCAGCCCGCCCCGCCGCCCTCATGGGTGGGGCTCGACGCCCTTCTCGGGATGAGGGAGGTGGCCGCGGAGATCGTCTTCGGTCAGGTCAACGCCGCGGCGCTCAGCATGGCCCTGCTGCTGATGCTGCTCCTGCTCCGCTTGGTGATGCCGGAGTGGCTGGCGGCGCTGGTGGCGGTGCTCGTCGCCAGCGCGCCCGAGTCGCTGGACTCGGACCTGCCTCTGGCTCTCGCCCTTCCTCTCAATGCCGCGGCCCTCGCCCTCCCCACGATGGTGCTGCTGCGGTTCGGCCTGCTGGCCGCCATCACCTGCCTGTACGTCGTGAACCAGCTCGCCGTGAACTTCGCCTTCGTTCCCGAGGTGGGGGGATGGACGACGGGTCCCGCGATCCTGCTGCTGCTCTTCCTTGGCGGCCTGGCCGTCTTCGGCTTCCGCGCCGCGGTGTCGGCCTGGCGGCGGTGGCCGGTGCGCGCGGGGCCGAGCTAGGGTCCGGTCCGCGCGGCCGCCGCGCCCTGGGGCAGCAGCTCCGCCCACACCGGCAGGTGGTCGCTGGCGCCGTTGTT
The DNA here is from genome assembly GCA_003223555.1 of Acidobacteriota bacterium. Lineage (GTDB taxonomy): Bacteria > Acidobacteriota > Vicinamibacteria > Fen-336 > Fen-336 > AA32. Next base: position 85,032 of record QHVM01000067.1, read on the forward strand.
GTTGAACACGATCCCCTTCCGGGGCGGCGCTTTCAGGACGAGCCCCCGGACGAAGACGTGGTCCCAGGCGAAGAAGCTGATCGTGTGGCCCGCGTCACGGGTCACCCATTGGAAGCCGGCTCCTCCCAGCACCTCGCTCACGACGTCGCGGCTGTTGAAGTCGCCGGCGATGACCACCGGGCCGGGATAGCGATCGGCGTCGGCCACGATCGCGCGGAGCTGGTCGCGCCGCTCGGAGGCCGAGATCTGGATCGCCGTCTCGAGGTGGACGCTGTAGGCGCGCAGCCTGATCCCGTCCACGACCACGTCGGCGGCTACCGCCGCCCGCAGCAGGTGCCGGAAGCGGCCGACGTGCGGGAGGAACAGCTTGTGGTCGGCCTCGATCGGGCCCTTGACGAGCAGGGCGCAGCCGAAGTCGCCCGAGGCCTGGGGATGGAAGGCGGAGGGGTAGTAGACGTAGCTCATGCCCAGGGCGCGCGCGATGCGCTCCACTCCGGCGTTGTTCATCTCCTGCAGGGCGATGATGTCCGGGTTCTGGAGGTCGTGGTTCCTCTCGAACAGCTCGATCGCCCGGTCGATCTCCCGCGAGAACTTGATGTTGAACGTGACGATCCGGAGCGCGGGGTCGGGGTCCAGGCCGGCGAACCGCCCCTCGTAGCGCGGGCCGGAAGGATCGGCATAGTTGAGGGCCTTGGAGCACGCCGCCGAGATGAAGAAAGGGAGAGCGAGCCACGCGAGGGCTCGACGGCGCAGGGTCACCACCTCCCATCGTGGCACGGAATCGGTCTAGAGTCCGGGAATGATCGAGAGCCCCCTGGCCCTGATGCGGCGGCTTCCCCGCGCCGTGCAGCTGCTCGTCGCGGGCGCCTTCGTCAACCGGCTCGGCGGCTTCATCGTGCCGTATCTCGCCATCGTGCTGCGGCGCGAGTTCCGCCTCTCGCCGGCCGACGTCGGCCTGCTCATGACGAGCTACGGGATCGGCTCCCTCGTCTCCATCCTCATCGGCGGCGTCGTGGCCGACCGGCTGGGCCGCCGTCTCGCGCTCATGGCGAGCCTCTTCGGCAGCGGCGCGCTGGCCTGCACGATGGCCTTCGCTCCCTCGGTGCGCGTGTTCGTCCCGCTCCTCGTGTTGTTCGGCTTCGTGGCCGACCTCTACCGCCCCGCCGCTTCCTCCGTCATCGGCGACCTCCTTCCTCCCGGCCAGCGGGCGCTGGGCTTCGCCGGACTGCGCACGGCCATCAACCTGGGCTTCGCGGTGGGGATGGCCACCGGCGGGGTGCTGGCCGATTGGAGCTGGCGGGCGCTGTTCCTGGGCGACGGCGCCACCACCATCGTATACGGGCTCATCGTCTACTTCTTCGTGCCCGAGACGCGGCCGGCGCCGCGGGTGGCCGCGGGCCGGATCGAGGCGGGCCCCAGCCCCTGGCGCGACCCAGTGTGCCTGCAGCTCGCTTTCGCCTCGTTCGCCTTCGCCCTCGCCTTCCACACCAACATGTCGGCCCTGCCCCTGACGATCACCGTTTCCGCCGGCTATCCGGCTCCGGTCTACGGGTGCCTGGTGGGGATCAACGGCCTGCTCATCGCGCTCTTCGAGATGCCGGCCACCGACGCGCTGCGGCGTTTCCGCCGGCTGCGGGTGGCCGCCCTCGGCATGCTGCTCGTCGGCGTCGGCTACGGGCTCACCGGCGTGCGGCTCCACTGGGCCTGGTTCCTCTTCACCGTGGTCGTATGGACGGCGGGGGAGATCCTCGCCACGCCGCAGAAGCTGGCCTTCATCGCCGACTGGTCGCCGGCCGAGTCGCGGGGACGCTACCTGAGCCTGGTCCAGGCCACCTGGAGCCTGGCGGTGGCCGCGAACCCGATCCTCTTCCTGCCCCTCCACGCCCGGCTCGGAGATCGGGCCTTCTGGCCGCTGCTCATGCTCGTCGCGCTGCCCGGCTGCCTCGTCCTCGTCCACCTCGACCGGACGGCCGACCGGCCGGAGCGCCTGCGCGGCACCCTGGACGCGCTCCGTCCGTCACCCGGCGCATCCTTTGATCCCTCTCCCCGCAGGAGAGAGGGCCTGGGGTCAGGCGCCGGGACCTCCTAAGAATTTAGTTGACAAGGCCGGCGCGCGACGCCTATAGTCCTAAATGATTAGGAGACGCCGATGGCTCCCCGGAGCCCGAAAGGGCTGACGCCGCTGGAACTGGAGATCATGAAGGTGCTCTGGGCGTCCGGCCGGGCCGGCGTCCAGGCGGTGCGGGAGGCCCTCGCGCCCCGGCGGAAGCTCGCCTACACGACCGTCCAGACCATGCTGAACGTGCTGTGGCGGAAGGGCCGCGTCCGGCGGACGCTCAAGGACCGGGCTTACGTCTACCAGCCGGTGCTGACCCGCCGCCGGGCCTTGCGCCAGGCGGTCGGGGATCTGGTCGACCGGCTCTTCGGCGGCTCGGCGGAGAGCCTCGTGGTGGGCCTGGTGGAGAGCCGCCACCTGACGCCGGAGGCGCTGGCCCGGCTCACCCGCGCCCTGGAGCGGGAACGGAAGGACCGCGATGGAGGCCGGTAGCCGCATCGTCGTCGCTTTCGTGCTGAACGCCGCGTGGCAGGTGCCGGTGGTCGTCCTGGCCGCCGCCGCGGCGGCCAGGCTCCTGCCCTCGGCGGCGGCGCGCCACCGCCTGCTCCTGGCCGCCCTCGGCTTGGGTCTCGCCGTTCCGCTCTCCGGGGCGCTCGTCGGGCCCGGGACGCTGCAGTCGGGCGACGAGAGGACGTCGTCACCGCCGGTATCGCCGCGCCAGGAGGCCACGGCCTGGAGGGCGTGGCTCGGGGCGGCGGCGCCCCACGCCGTCGCGCCGGGCCCTTCCGTGAGGACAGTCGTAGCGGCGGGATATCTCCTCTCACTCGCCCTGGCCGCGGCTCGCCGAGGACCAGCTTGGCGCCGCGCGCTCGCATTGCGCCGTTCGGCGATCGAGAGGCCGCTGCCGGAGGCCGTCCGCCGCGTTGCCGAGCGGTGCCGCCTCAGGCTGGACGTGGGTAACGTCGCCGTTCGTCTGTCGCGGGCGGTCGCCTCCCCGGTCACCCTGGGCGCGCGGCACCCGTTGATCCTCCTTCCCGAAGGCCTCGTCACGTCGCTGGAGGGCGACCCGCTCGCGGCCGCCCTGGGCCACGAGATGGCCCATGTCCGCCGGAGCGACTTCGCGTGGAACACGGCGGCCGAGCTGGCGGCCGTGCTCCTCGCCTTCCATCCCGCCGTCGCCTGGCTGCTGCGCCAGTTGCGCCAGGCCCGGGAGCTGGCCTGCGACGCGCTCGTGGCCGAGCGCGTCCTGGATCCGTGGACCTACGCCCGCTCGCTGGCCGCCCTGGCCCGCTCGCTGGCCGCGGCCCCGGCCTATACCCTCGGCGTCGCCGACGCCGCAATCCTGGAGGAGCGTGTCATGAGCCTTCTCACCGGGCGGGCCCGCCGCAGGGCGGGAGCCTTTCCTGTGGTGGCGGCGTCGATCCTGCTCGGTTCCGCGTCGGTCGCCGCGGCGTCCTTTGCGGTGGGTGTCGAGCCAAGCGCCGGCCCCGCCGCGGTCATCGGTGCCTGGACGGGCCGCGTGGAGGAGATGGGGGACCTGCCGGCGGTGGACCTCAAGGTCGCCGAGAAGGACAAGCAGCTCTCCGGCTCGGTGACCTTCTACGCCGTGCGCGTCGGACCGCAGGGCCCGACGGTGGAGGGCAAGGACGTCGTGGAGATGCTGGAGCCGCGCCTCGACGGCAAGCGGCTGGAGTTCAAGGTCAAGAACAGCCGGGGGGAGACGCTCGCGATGGTCCTGAAGCTCACCGGCAAGGACGAGGGCGAGCTGGGCACGCGCGGCGTGACCTCGGATGGCGGTGAGCATCCGGCCACCCGAGAGCTGCTGGTGAAGATGAAGCGGGTGAGGTAACGCCCTTCACCCTCTCTGTTACCACAGTGGAGAGGGATCAGAGGATGCCAAGGGATGAACGGAGCGCACCTCTAGGCGAGAGCGCGTTCCTGGGCCGGGTCGAGCACGTAGGCGAGCCAGCCGTCGTAACGCAGGTTCTCGCCGTGCACCGCCTCACTGAAGGCCTGCTGCAGCGCGCGCGTCACGGGCCCGGTGCGGCCGGAGCCGATCTTGCGCCCGTCGATCTCCCGCAGGCCCACCATCTCGGCCGCGGTGCCGCACACGAACACCTCGTCGGCCAGGTAGAGCTGGTCGCGGCTCACCGGCTCCTCGCGCACCGAGTGGCCGAGGTCGCGGGCGAGGGTGATGACGCTGTCGCGGGTGATGCCTTCCAGGATGGTGGCAGTGGGCGGCGTCACGAGAGCGGCGTCGCGGACGAGGAAGAGGTTCTCGCCCGTGCACTCGGCGACGAAGCCCGACGGGTCCAGCATGATCGCCTCGTCGAAGCCGAGCCGCACCGACTCGCTCTTGGCCAGGGCGCTGTTGGCGTAGTTCCCGGAGATCTTGGCCTTGGTCATCATCACGTTGGGATGGTGGCGGGTGAAGGACGACACGTTGGCCCGCACCCCCAGCTCGCGCGCCTCCTGTCCGAGGTACGCGGTCCATTCCCAGACCGCGATGCCGAGGCTCGCCTTGCCGGCGCCGACGTCGAGGTTCCACGAGCCGTCGGAGACGTAGATGAGCGGCCGCACGTAGCACTCCGCGAACCCGTTGGCCGCCACCACCTCCCGCACCGCCTCGACGATGTCCGTCTCGGACCACGGGATGGGCGGCAACGCCAGCACCTTCGCCGAGCCCATCAGCCGGTCGATGTGCTCCCGCAGCCGGAACACGGCGGTACCCCGGGCGGTGCGGTAGGCCCGGATGCCCTCGAAGACGCCGAGGCCGTAGTGGAGGCCGGCGTTGAGGAAGGGCACCGTGGCTTCCTCGGCCGGTACCAGCCCGCCGTTCAGCCAGACGTGCTTCAGCCGCATCACACACCCCACTCGTAGGACGCTTCGTCCTCGGGGGACGGATGGGACCAGCGCAGCCACTCCAGGTTGTGCCGGACGGCTTCGGTGAACTCGGCGGTGGTGGCGCGCCCGCCGAGGTCCGGCGTGCGCGTCTCGCGCAGGGTCGCCATGACCGCCGCTTCCAGCGAGCGGGCCAGCTCGGCCCGGCCGAACGACAGCTCGAGCATCATCGCCACGGACAGGATGGCCCCGGCCGGATTGGCGGTGCCGCGGCCGGCCAGGTCGGGGGCCGACCCGTGGACCGGCTCGTAGAGCGAGGGGCCTTCGCCGAGCGAGGCCGAGGGCAGCAGGCCGATCGATCCCGCCACCACGCCGACCTCGTCGCTCAGGATGTCGCCGAACAGGTTCTCGGTGAGGACCACGTCGAAGCGGTGGGGAGCCTTCAGCAGCTCGAAGGCGGCCGCGTCCACGTAGCGGTGCTCCAGCTCGACGTCCGGGTATTCCCCGGCCACCTCGGTCACCACCCGCCGCCACAGCCGTGAGGCCTCGAGCACGTTGGCCTTGTCCACCGAGGTGACGCGCCGCCGGCGGCGCCGGGCGGCCCGGAACGCCACGTGGGCCACCCGCCGGACCTGGGCCGCCGACTGCCGCCAGGTGTTGAAGGCCTCGTTGCCGTCGCCGCCGCGGGGCTGGCCGAAGTACACGCCCCCGGACAGCTCGCGCACGACGAGGATGTCCGCGTGGCGCGCGAGCGCCTCCCGGAGCGGCGTGGGGAGCCCCATGAAACGCGCGGGACGCAGGTTGGCGAAGAGGCCCAGGCTCTGCCGCAGCCGCAGCAGGCCGTCCTCGGCCCGGATCGTCCCTTCCCAGCGCGGCCCCCCCACCGCTCCCAGCAGCACGGCTTCGCTGCGCAGGCACGTCTCCAGGGTGGCGCTCGGCAACGGATCGCCGGTGGCGTCGATGGCGGCGCCGCCGACGAGGGCCTCGCGGACCCGGACGGGGACGCAAGCGCCGAGGACGGAGAGGGCGGCCTCGGTCACCTCCGGACCGATGCCGTCGCCTTTGAGGACCGCGATGGTGTGGGTCATGACGTCGAGCCTCCGATGGGTGAATCCGCGCGCCGCTCGTGGGCGGCGATGGCCTCCTCCTGGCCGAGGAGGAACTGCAGTTCGTCGATGCCGTTCAGCAGGCAGTACCGCGCGAAAGGATCGATGACGAACCCGGCCTCGGTCCCGTCGGCCAGGCTGAGCTTCTGGGCCTCGAGATCGACCGTCACCGGCGAGCCGGGCGCGGAGACGAGCCGGCCGTGGACCGCCTCGTCGACCACCACCGGAAGGAGGCCGTTCTTGAGGGCGTTGCCGCGGAATATGTCGGCGAACGACGGCGCGACGACCGCCCGGAAGCCGAAGCCCTGCAGGGCCCAGACCGCGTGCTCCCGCGAGGAGCCGCAGCCGAAGTTGCGCCCGGCCACCAGGACCCGCGCCGCCTGCGCGGCGGGGTGGTTGAGGGGGAACTCCGGACGCGGCCGGCCTTCCGCGTCGTAGCGACGGTCGGCGAAGAGATGCGCTCCCCAGCCGCTGCGCGCCGTCCCCTTCAGGAAGCGGGCGGGAATGACCTGGTCGGTGTCGACGTCGTCGGCGTCGAACACGACGGTGGTCGACGTGAACGTCGTGAGGCGTTCCATCGCTACCCCAGCACCTCGCGGGCGTCGGCGATGCGCCCGGTGACCGCCGCCGCCGCCGCGGTCAGGGGGCTGGCCAGGAACGTGCGGCCGCCCGCGCCCTGCCGGCCCTCGAAGTTCCGATTGCTGGTGCTGACCGCGTACTGGCCGGCCTCCAGCCGGTCGCCGTTCATCGCGATGCACAGCGAGCAGCCCGACTCCCGCCAGTCCGCTCCCGCCTCCCGGAAGATCCGGTCCAGGCCCTCCGCTTCTGCCTGCCGCTTCACCTGTTGCGAGCCCGGCACGACCAGCACGCGCACGCCGGGCGCCACGCGGCGTCCGGCGAAGACGGTGGCGGCCTGCCGCAGGTCGGAGAGCCGGGAGTTGGTGCAGCTCCCGATGAAGACCACGTCGACCGGGCGGCCGAGGAGCTTCTGGCCCGGCTCCAGGCCCATGTAGGCGAGGGCGCGCTGCAGGGTCGGGTTGCCGCCGGGATCGGGCACCGTGCCCCGGATCGGGATGCCCATGCCCGGGTTCGTGCCGTAGGTGATCATCGGCTCCAGCGCGGAGGCGTCGAGTCGCACCTCGCGGTCGAAGACCGCGCCGTCGTCGGTGGGCAGCCGCCGCCAGCTCTCCAGCGCGGCGTCCCACTGGGGCCCTTGCGGCGCGTGGGGCCGGCCCGAGAGGTATTCGAACGTCGTGTCGTCCGGCGCGACCATCCCGGCCCGCGCGCCGGCCTCGATCGACATGTTGCAGACGGTCATCCGCTCTTCCATGGAGAGCGCGCGGACGGCGGGGCCGCGGTACTCGATCACGTGTCCGGTGGCGCCGCCGATGCCGATGCGGGCGATGAGGGCCAGGATCAGGTCCTTGGCGGTGACTCCCGCGGGCAGCCGGCCCTCCGCCTCCACCGCCAGCGTGCGGGGCCGGGCCTGGAGCAGGCACTGGGTGGCCAGCACGTGGCCCACCTCGCTGGTGCCGATGCCGAAGGCGAGCGCGCCGAAAGCGCCGTGGGTGCTGGTGTGGCTGTCGCCGCAGACGATGGTCATCCCGGGCCGGGTCAGGCCCAGCTCGGGGCCGATGACGTGCACGATCCCCTGCCGCTCGTTGCCGAGCGCGTAGAGGGGGATGCCGAACTCCCGGCAGTTGGCCTCCAGCGCCTTGACCTGCGCCGCCGCCTCCCGGTCGGGGATCTCGACGGGCGACCCCGCGCGGCGGGGCGTGGTCGGCGTGGAGTGGTCCATCGTCGCCACCGTGCGGTCCGGCCGGCGGACGCGCAGGCCGCGCTCGCGCAGGATCGCGAACGCCTGGGGTGACGTGACCTCGTGGACGAGGTGCAGATCCACGTACAGGACGGCCGGCGTGTCGTCGGTCGCCCGGCGAACGAGGTGCGCCTCCCACACCTTGTCGAAGAGCGTGCGGGGGGCGCGGTCGCTCATCAGGCTTCCTGGACCGCGAGCGAAGGCTCGTGGGCGGCGCGGGCCGCGGCCACCGCGGAGAGGTACGCCTTGAGGCCGGCCTCGATCGTGTCGGTGCTGGCGCCCTGGCCGGTCGTCTCCACGCCGTCGTGCCGGACGCGCACGAGCACCTCCGCCATCGCGTCCTTGCCCCCGGTGACCGCCCGCGTCGTCAGCTCGACCAGCTCCAGGTCGAGGCCGAGGGCGGCGTCGGCGGCCTTGAGGGCGGCGTCGAGCGGTCCGTTGCCGACCGCGGAGGCCGACCGCCGCTGCCCGTCCACCTCCACCTCCACGGTGGCGGTGGGCAGGACCTGGCTGCCGGAGAACGCCTGGAAGCGCACCAGGCGGACCGAGCGCGCCTGGGCGCCGCCCACCAGCGCGAGCAGGTCGTCGTCGTAGACGAACTTCTGCGCGTCGGCCAGCTTCTTGACCCGCGCGGTGACCGCCTCCACCTCCTCGGCCCCCAGGCGCACGCCGAGTGCGCGCAGGCGCGACTCCACCGCGTGCTTGCCGGAGTGCTTGCCGAGGACGAGGAGCGTCTCCTTCACGCCCACGCTGGCCGGGGTCATGATCTCGTAGGTGAGCGGGTTGGCCAGGATGCCGTGCTGGTGGATCCCCGCCTCGTGGGCG
>QHVM01000068.1 GCA_003223555.1 Acidobacteriota bacterium
GCGAGCTGCGGGGCGAGAAGATCGACATCGTGGAGTGGAACGAGGACCCGGTGGTCTTCGTGGAGAAGGCGCTGTCCCCGGCCAAGATCAGCCGGGTCACGATCATCGACGAAGAGCAGAAGATCATGGAGGTCGTGGTCGAGGACAAGCAGCTCTCCCTCGCCATCGGCAAGAAGGGCCAGAACGTCCGCCTGGCCGCCAAGCTGGTGGGCTGGCGCATCGACATCAAGAGCGAGGAGGAGAAGCGCCAGGAGGTCGAGGCCGAGATGGCCCGCATGCAGCGCATCGTCGAGGAGCTGCGCAGCCTGGAGGGGGTGGGGGAGAAGACGGTCCAGAAGCTCATCGACGTCGGGGTGGGCGGCCTCGACCACCTGCTCGGAATGACCGACGAGGAGATCACCTCCATCGAGGGCGTCGGGCCGAAGACGGCCGAGAAGATCCGCGAGGCGGCCACCGCGGCCAAGGCGGAGTGGGACCGGCGCGACGCCGAGGAGGCGGCGCGGCAGGAGGCCGAGCGGCTGGCCGCCGAGCAGGCCGCCGCCGAGGAGGAGGCGCGCCGCCTGGCCGAGGAGCAGGCCGCAGCGGCGGAGGCCGAGGAGCAGGCCACGGCGGCGGAGGCCGAGCCGCAGGCCGCCTCCGCCGAGGCGGCGCCGGCCGAAGACACGGAAGCCACCGCGGCAGGGGGCGAGCCCGCGCCGGTGGGCGAGGGCGCGAGGCAGGGTGCGGGCCAGGGAGGGGAGCCGGATGGGGAACGTTAGGGTCTTCCAGCTCGCGAGGGACCTCAACCTCTCGAGCCAGGAGGTGATCGATCGCCTGAAGAAGCTGGGCGTGGACGTCAAGACCGCCTCCAGCTCCGTGGACGAGGACACGGCCGACAAGCTGAAGCGGGCGCTCAAGATCGACGCCTTCACCGCACGGAAGAAGCGGATCTACGGGAGCGACGAGGACGAGGCCGAGCGCGAGCAGCAGCAGCAGGCGCTGGCCGCGAAGATCGCGGCCGAGCAGGCCGAGCGCGCGCGCGCGGCGGCCGAGGCGACCGCCGCCGCCGAGGCGCGCAAGAACAAGAAGAAGGGCGCCAAGGCCGAGAAGGACATGGCGGCGGTGAAGCCCGTCGTGGAGGAGCCGCCCCCGGCGCTGCTGCACGCTCCGGGCGCCCCCCGCCTCGCGCCCAAGGTCGCGACGCCTCCGCCGCCGCCGGAGCTGGAGGAGGAAGAGGGCGAAGAGGCCGAGGTGGCCGAGGAGTCCGTCGCCGTCCACCCGGTGTCGGCGCCGGCCGCCGCGCCCCCGGCCCCCCCAGCGGCGTCGATGCCGGCGATGGCCACGCCGGCCGCCGCGAGACCGCAGGTGGTGCCTCCTCGCCCGGTGGGCCCGCTGCGGCCGATCGCGCCGCCCGCCCCGCCCGCTCCGCCCGCGGCGTCTCCGTCGCCGGTGGCCGTCCCGGCCGCCATGGCCGCGGGCAGCGCCACACCGGTGGCGGCCCGCGCCACCTTCACTCCGGGTGCCGCCGCTCCGCGCCCGGTGAGGCCGATCGCGCCCGCGCGGCCCATCGTTCCTCCCCGGCCGGCGGGACCGCATCCCACGAGCCCGCATCCGGTCGCGGGCGGCCCGCTGCCGCGCTCGCCCCATCCGGTGGCGCCGCTGCGGCCGTTGTCGCCGCTGCCCGGCCGGCCCGGCCCGCCACCCATGAACCGTCCCGTGGGGCGGCCGTCTCCGAAGCGCCAGGACCGCGCGGTCCGAGGCATTCCCGCTCCTGTCGTCGCCGAGCGCCCCGTCTACACCGGTCCGCCCCGCAAGATCACCCTCACCGAGGGCGTCACGGTGAAGGAGCTGGGCGAGAAGATGGAGGACGTCAAGAGCCGCGACATCATCAAGGCCCTGCTCAGCCGCGGCATCATGGCCACCGTCAACCAGACCCTCGACCCCCAGCTGGCCATCGACGTCTGCAAGGAGTTCGGGTACGAGGCCTCCATCCAGAGCTTCGAGGAGGAGGTCGAGCAGGAGCAGTCGGTCGAGTCCAAGCCCGAGGACCTGGTGCCGCGGGCGCCGGTCATCACCGTGATGGGCCACGTCGACCACGGCAAGACGTCGCTGCTCGACGCCATCCGCGAGACGAGCGTGGCCGCGGGCGAGGCGGGCGGCATCACCCAGCACATCGGCGCCTACCACGTGGACGTGGGGACGCGGAAGGTCGTCTTCCTCGACACGCCCGGCCACGAGGCCTTCACGCTCATGCGCGCGCGGGGGGCGAAGGTCACCGACATCGTGGTCCTGGTGGTGGCGGCCGACGACGGCGTCATGCCCCAGACGGTGGAGGCCATCGACCATGCCAAGGCCGCCGCGGTCCCGATCGTGGTGGCGGTGAACAAGATCGACAAGCCCGAGGCCCAGCCCGACCGCGTGAAGCAGCAGCTCTCCGACCACGGGCTGATGCCGGAGGAGTGGGGCGGCAACACCGTCTTCGTGAGCGTTTCGGCCAAGAAGAGGCAGAACCTGGAGCAGCTCCTGGAGATGCTCCTCCTCGTGGCCGACCTCCAGGAGCTGAAGGCCAACCCGAAGAAGCCGGCCGCCGGCACCGTGCTCGAGTCCCGCCTCGACAAGGGCCGCGGCCCGGTGGCGACCGTCCTCGTGCAGGACGGCACGCTGCACGTGAGCGACACCGTGGTGGCGGGGGCGGTGGCGGGGAAGATCCGCGCCCTCGCCGACGAGCACGGCCAGCGCCTCAAGGACGCGGGCCCGGCCACGCCGGTCGAGGTTCTGGGGCTGCCCGCGCTGCCCGAGCCGGGCGACCCGATGCTCGTCGTCACCGACAGCGCCAAGGCCCAGCAGATCGTCGGCTTCCGCCAGCTCAAGCTGCGGGAGAAGGCGATGTCGGCCTCCTCCAAGATCAAGCTCGAGGACCTCGGCCGCGCGATCGCCGAGGGCCAGCTGAAGGAGCTGCCGCTGGTCGTCAAGGCCGACGTGCAGGGCTCGGTGGAGGCGGTGGTCGATCAGCTCATGAAGATCCCGCAGGACAAGATCAAGCTGCGGGTGATCCGCTCCGGAGCGGGGGCCATCACCGAGGGCGACGTGCTCCTCGCCGCGGCCTCCAACGCGGTCGTCATCGGCTTCAACGTGCGCCCCGAGCGCAAGGCGGCCGACGCCGCCGAGCGCGACAAGGTCGAGCTGCGCCTCTACACCGTCATCTACGACGCGGTGGAGGACATCAAGAAGGCGATGGAGGGGTTGCTCGAGCCGACGATCCGCGAGGTGCGCCTGGGCGCGGCCGAGGTGCGGGAGGCGTTCCGCATCTCGAGGGTGGGCACGGTGGCCGGCTGCTACGTCACCGACGGCCGGGTGCACCGGGGGGCGCAGGTCCGCCTGCTCCGCGACAACGTGGTCATCCACACCGGGAAGGTGTCGTCGCTGAAGCGCTTCAAGGACGACGTGACCGAGGTGAAGGCCGGGCTCGAATGCGGGATCGGCATCGCCAACTACAACGACATCAAGCCCGGCGACGTGATCGAGTTCTTCACGACCGAGAAGGTCAAGGAGACCCTGGAATAGCCGTGGTTCGGGCGCGCGGTGCTCGCTCCGCGCGCTCCGGCCTGATCGACCGCGTCTCCATTCGGAGCCGCGCTCGATATCGGCATTCATCAACGAGTCGCGCGCTACGCGAGACGCGCGCGCCCTGGACGGTCGCTCTCGGATGGTCATCGGGCTGCTGACGCTGGACCTGCATTTCCCGGGGGCCCGGTCGCTGAAGGACAAGCGGCAGGCGCTCAGGAGCCTGGAGACCCGCCTGCGCAACCGCTTCAACGTGAGCGTGGCCGAGGTCGAGCACCAGGACCTCTGGCAGCGGGCGCGGCTGGCCGTCGTCTCGGTCAACACCGACCACGGCCACCTGGAGTCCACCCTGCAGGCGGTCGAGGGCGAGGCCTACCACGCGCGCGAGATCCAGGTCCTGGACACGCAAAGGGAGATCCTGTGACTCGGCGCACGGAGAGGCTCTCGGAGGAGATCCGGGAGGAGGTGGCGCGGATCATCCCGACGCTCAAGGATCCCCGGGTGGGCTTCGTCACCGTGACCCGCACGGAGATCACCCCCGACCTGCGCACCGTCCGCGTCCACGTGGGCGTGCTCGGCGACGCCGCCCAGCGCGCGCGGACGCTGCAAGGGCTTTCCCAGGCGTCCGGCTTCATCCGGCGCGAGCTGGGCCGCCGGCTGACGATCCGCCACACTCCCGAGGTGGTCTTCCGCTACGATGAGGGCCTCGACGCCACCGACCGCGTGGCGCGCCTGCTGGACCAGGTCCACAAGGGCGGATCCGAAGGCGACGAAGAGTAGCCGCCAATGATGGAGCGCCCGCAGGCCGAGCCTCGCTCCCGCCCGAGCGGGATCCACTCCCGCGCGGGCGGAATTCGATGAGGCGCTCGGCCGAGGACGCGGCTCTCAGCCCCGACGCCGGCAATTCCCCGAAGCGGCGTCGGTGCGCGTTTGAATGATGGAGCGCCCGCCGGCCGAGCCTCGCTCCCGCCCGAGCGCGTCGGTGCGCGTTTGAATGAACGACCTGCACGGCGTCCTGGTCGTGGACAAGCCGCCCGGCCCCACCTCCCACGACGTGGTCGACCGCGTCCGGCGCGCGCTGTCGACCCGCCGGGCCGGGCACACCGGCACCCTCGATCCCTTCGCCAGCGGCGTGCTGCCGGTGTGCGTCGGCAAGGCCACCCGCCTCGCCCGCTTCCTGGGCGGAGGAGAGAAGGCCTACCGGGCCACCATCCGGCTCGGCTTCGCCACCACCACCGACGACCTCCGCGGCCAGGCCCTCGGGCCCGCCCGACCCGTGGACGTCGGCCGCGAGGCCGTCGAGCGCGCCTGCCGCCGGCTCACGGGAACGCTGCGGCAGGTGCCGCCCGCCTACTCCGCCCGGCGCGTGGCCGGACGCCGGCTCTACGAGCTGGCGCGGCGCGGCGTGGAGGTCGAGCGGGAGGCGGCCGAGGTCGTGGTCCATTCGTTCACCGTCGTCAGGGTCGAAGGCGAGCACGTGGAGGCCGAGGTGACGTGCTCGCCCGGGACCTACGTCCGGGCGCTGGCGCGTGACCTCGGCGCGGAGCTGGGCACCGGAGGGCACCTGACCGCGCTCCGCCGGACTCGCACGGGCGAGTTCACGCTCGACGAGTCGGTGGACGGCTCGTCCCCCTCACCCGCCTGGGCCCTGCGCCTGCGGCCGCTGGGCGCGCTGCTGCTCGACGTGCCTGGCGTGACCGTCGGGCCGGACGGCGCGGCCGCGGTGAGCCATGGCCGGGACCTCACGCGCCGGCTGGTCCTCGCCGGTTTCCCGGCCGGCCCGCAGGAGCGCTTTCGGGTGGTCGACGAGTCGGGCGGCCTGCTGGCCCTGGCCGTTCCGCGGGGCTTCGGCGGCGGTGCGCCGGGCCTGGAGGTCGAGCCCGTCCTCCATCCCGAGATCGTTCTGATGGACTGAAGGCGTCTCGTCTCAGGCGGGTGGCGAGCGCCGCCGGCCGGCCAGGCGGGCCACCGACTGCAGCAGGTCCTGCGGGTCGGCCGGCTTCGACACGTGCTCCTGGAAGCCGGCCTGGAGCGCCTTGTTCCGGCTCTCCTCCTCGGCGTACGCGGTGAGGGCCACCGCCGGCGCCAGGCGGCCGCGCTCCCGCAGGAGGCGGATGAGCTCGTAGCCGTCCCGGCCGGGCAGGCCGATGTCGCTCACGATCACGTCGAAGCGGCCGTCCTCGACGGCCTTGAGGGCGTCGTCCGCGGAGGCCACGGTAAGCACCTCGGCCCCCCACTCCCGGAGGACGGTCGCGATCATCTCGCGGCTGTCCTCTTCGTCCTCCACCACCATCACCCGCAGGCCGCCCAGCAGCGACGGGTCCGCGGCGGGGCGGCTGGCGGGGCCCTCGCCCGGACCGGAGGCGAGATCGCCGGTCAGCGGCGGCACCGGCAGGAGCACCGTCATGGCCGTGCCGCGGCCGTTGCCCCCGCTCTCGGCGCGGATGAGGCCGCCGTGGGACTCGACGAGGTGCCGCGAGATGGCCAGGCCCAGGCCGAGCCCCTGCTGCGACCGCGCGGGCGAGCTGTCGGCCTGGCGGAACGGCTCGAAGATGTGGGGCAGGAAGTCGGGGCTGATCCCCTGGCCGGTGTCGCTCACGCGCAACTGCACGCTGGTGTCCTGGCCGGCGTTGCTCAGCAGGTTCCAGACCACCTGCTGCAGGCGGTCGGGGTCGCCGAGCACGAAGAGCGGGACGTTCTCGGTGCGGAGCTCGACCCGGATCGACTTCGCCTCGGCGGCCGGGGCCGACGTGTCGATCGCCGCCCGCACCACCTCCAGGAGGTCGATGAAGCGGTGGGCCAGGCGCAGCTTGCCGGCCATGATGCGGGACATGTCGAGGAGGTCCTCGATGAGCCGGGTCTGGGTCTTGACCGCGCGCTCCAGCGCGCCGATGCCGCGGGAGAGGGTCGCCGGGTCGGGGCGGCCGCTGCCGAGCACGTGGACCCAGCCCGCCATGGCGTTGAGCGGCCCGCGAAGCTCGTGGGACACCGTGGCGATGAACTCGTCCTTGAGGCGGCTGGCGCTCTCGGCCTGGCGGGCGGCGCTCTCCTCCTGGACGAGGAGGTGCTCGCGATCTTCGGCCATGCGGACCTCCTCCGTCCGGTCGTCGATGGCGAGCAGGATCCGGGTCGGGGCGGGCTCACCGAGCGACAGCCGGCTGGCGCTCACGACCATCGTGCGCCGGCCCAGCCCGGGGAACTCGGCCGTCAACCTGAACTGCTCCATCACGTCGCCGCGCGGAGGCAGGTTGTCCAGCCGCCGGCGCAGATCCGTCACGTCCCAGGGCGCGTCGAGCTCGTAGAAGACCCGCCCTTCCGTCTGCGCGGGCGTCGTCCGGAACAGCTCGTAGTACGTGCGGTTCGCGCGCTCCACCCTCAGCCGGTGGTCGAGGATGAGCACGGGCCGGCCGACGGTGTCGACGATGGCCTCGGCGTAGGCCCTCGCCTGCTCCAGCCTCTCTGCGCCTTTCTTCAGCTCGTCGATGTCGATGAGCAGCAGCACCGCGCCGTCGACGCGGTTGTCCTTGGTCCGGTAGGGGTGCACCCTCAGCAGGTGCCAATGGCCCTCCTGGTCGGCCACCTCCCGCGACTTGACGGTGACCGAATCGACGGTCTCCCGCACCATCGCGCCCAGTCCGGCGACGTCGAGGCTGCCGCGGAGGTCGCCGATGGGCCGGCCCACGTCGCCCGGGAGGAGGTTGAAGACCCTGGCCGCGGCCGGCGTGAAGCGCCGCAGCCGCAGGTCCGGCCCCAGCATGACGATGGGGATGCTGAGGCTGTCCAGCAGGTTGATCATGTCGTCGGTGGCCTGGCTCAGCTCCTGGTTGCGGTTCTGCAGCTCCTCGTTGACCGTCGTCAGCTCTTCGTTGGACGACTGCAGCTCCTCCTTCGCCGTCTCCAGCTCCTCGTTGATGCTCTGCAGCTCTTCGTTGCTCGAGAGGACTTCCTCGTGGGCCGACTGCAGCTCCTCGTTGAACGCTTCCTGCTCCTCGAGCAGCGCCTGCTGGTAATGCTTCGTGGCGCCCAGCTCCTGCTCCAGCTCCGCGACCCGGTCCTTCTTGGCGCTCTCGGGCTCGCCGGGCGTCGGGGCCGGCGGGCGCGCAGCATGCGGCGGCGCCTCCTCGAAGAGCACCAGGAAGCATCGGCTCTGGCCGGCCTCGGTGCCCCGGACCGGGACCGCCTCGACGGTGACCCGGGAGTTGGATCCAGGCTGGCGGCGGGACGGGATCTCGCGCCGCGCCGGCCGGTCCTTGGCCCGCGCCTCCTGGATGGCCTGGCGCACCTCCACCAGCGGCCCCTTGCGGAGCATGCGCATGAGGCTCAGGCTGGCCTCGCCGTGCGGGTGGTCGAGGTAGGCCGACGTGTCGCCCCGGAAGAGCAGGATGTCGAGGTTGTCGTCGACCAGCACTCCCGGCGGCCCGTAGCGCTCGAGGAGGATCCGGTCGACCTCCCGCTGCACGTGCAGACGGCCCGCATCGTGGATGATGGCGGGCGGGCGGGCGCCCCCGCCCGGTCCCGCGTAGCGGCCCACGAGCGGCAGCGACGCCGGCGCGGCGGCGCCCTTCTTGCCGTAGACGCGGTGCTCCTTGTCGATGGGATCGAACAGCTCCGACGAGCCCACCGTCTCCGACGGGCCCAGGATCAGGAAGCCGCCCGGCTTCAAGGCATAGTGGAAGGAGGCCAGCAGGCGCTTCTGGTGCGTGGCTTCCAGGTAGATGAGGACGTTGCGGCAGGAGACGAGGTCGAGCCGCGAGAATGGGGGATCGCGGATGAGGTCGTGCTGGGCGAAGACGCACAGGTCGCGCACCGGCTTGTTGATCTGGTAGTTGCCGTCCAGCTTGACGAAAAACCGGGCCAGGCGCTCGGGGGAGACGTCGGCGATGATGTTCTCCAGGTACACGCCGGGGCGGGCCTTCTCGATCGCCTTGCTCGACAGGTCGGTGCCGAAGACGAGGATGGAGGGCGTGGCCCCGGCTCCGCTGATCGCCTCCAGCAGGCAGATGGCGATCGAGTAGGCCTCCTCGCCCGTCGCGCAGCCGGGGACCCAGATCCTCACCGGCGCATCGGCCGGCCGGTCCTTGAGGATCCGGGGGGCGAGCTCGTTCGCGAGCGTGTCGAAGGCCGCCGAGTCGCGGAAGAACGTCGTCACGTTGATGAGCAGGTCCTGGTGCAGCCTCTCGATCTCGCCGGGATTCTCGTGCAGCCACCGTACGTACTCGCCCAGGCTGTCCAGCTTCCAGAGCGCCATGCGGCGACGGATGCGGCGGAGCAGGGTGGGCTTCTTGTAGCAGCGGAAGTCCGTGTCGGTGCGCCTCTTCAGCATGGCGAGGATCCGTTGGAAGGGGTCCTTCTCAACCTCGCTGGGAGGCGGCGCCTCTTTCTCGGGGTACGGACGCAGGTACTCGTTGCCGGAGAGGCGCCGGATCTCGTGGGCGATCGCCTCCGGGGGCAGCACCAGGTCGATGCATCCGGCGGCGATGGCGCTGCGCGGCATCCCGTCGTATCGGGCCGACTCCGGCTCCTGGGCGAACGAGATGCCCCCGGCCGCCTTGACCGCCTTGCAGCCCAGCGTGCCGTCGCTGCCGGTGCCGGACATGACGACCGCCACCGCCTGGCTCCCTTTCACCTCGGCCAGCGTGCGCAGGAACAGGTCCACCGGCATGTGCCGGCCCTCGGTCGCCGTGCGGGCCTGAAGGGCGAGGTAGCCGTCCTTGATGACCATGTCCTGGTTGGACGGGATGACGTAGACATGGTTCGGCTCGACGCGCATCCCCTCCTGGGCCTCCCTCACCGGCATGCGCGTCTCCCGGGCCAGGATCGAGGGCAGGATGCTCTCGTGGTGGGCGGCGAGGTGCTGCACCAGCACGAAGGCCATCCCGGTGTCGGTGGGAAGGCTGCGCAGGAGCTGGCTGAAGGCCTCCAGGCCCCCGGCCGAGGCGCCCACACCGACGACCGGAAACTGGTTCGAAGGCGTTGGAGGCGCGGCCTCGGCCGGGTCGGCCCGCCCCGCTTCCTGCCCGGCGTTCTCGTCCGGGGCGCGAGGCTCGGGCTTCGGGTCCGTGCGCCCGCCGCCCTTACGGCGGCGTGAGCTGGCCGCCTTTCGCTTCGGCGGGCCCGCGGAAGCTTTCCTGGCCATGGCTCCTCCGGATGGCGTTCGGGAGCGGTGCGTCCCGCAGCTCTCGAAGGCCGGCCGAGGCGAGACCGACCGGCGAGACGGGCACGCGCGGTACCGCTAGAGGATACACCTCCCCCGGCGTCGGGCCCCAGCGGTAGCAACGGGCGGGTTCGTCGGTCGGGGGGGCGTCGATGGGCGCGAGCAGGCCGGTGACGTCGAAACGGACTCGCTCGCCGCCGTAGAGGCAAAGGAAGCGGGCCTTCATCTCCTCGGCGATGGCGATCGCCTCGGCGCGGTCCGTCGTGTGGAAGAACCGATAGACGGTCTCGTGGCGGCGCTCCAGCGCCTCCGGGGGCGCGAACTGCGTGAGGTAGGGCGTGAAGCGCTCGTAGGGCACGCGGCGGCCGAGCAGCACGACCGGCAGCGGCGGATAGCGCGCGCCCGGACGCTGCATCACGACGTCTCCGGGACGGCTGGCCGACTCCAGGGCCCTCATCGCGCGGACGACGCCGGAGGGGACCGGGTCCGGTGGCAGCCGCGCCTTCTTCACCACGAAGTGCGCGCTCGACGGCAGGGCGAGCAGCGCCGCCGCGGCGAGCACCACGCGGCGCCGGCCTTCGCACCAGGAGGCCAGGGCCATGCCGGTGAAGATCCAGAGGAGCGGCCCGCCTTCCTCGATGAGATAGGCGGCGTCGTTGATGACCTTCTGGCCTTCCAGCGCTTGCGGGGCGGAGACACGGAAGAGCAGGCCGAGCGGCCACGCCGCCAGCGCCATCACCGCGAGCACGGCCCCGGCCGCCGGACCGCGCCGCAGCGCCGCGGCCGCCCGCGGGAGGCCAAAGAGCCGAAGACCGAGGGAGGCCGCGAGCCAGGGAAGCGACCACACCAGCAGCGCGACGCCGCCCAGCGGCGCCAGGCCCAGGCTCTCCCGCGTGACGGCCACCAGATCGAGCGGCGCCAGGCGCACCTCCACCGTCTCGGCTCCCCGGCCGAAGGCGAGGGCCGCGGTGGCGACGAGGCAGGGGGCCGCCACCACGGCGAGCGCCCCCCCCCGCGGCGGACGCAGCAGCGCAGCCACGCCCAGGCCGAGGAGCAGGTGCGCGCCGAGGAAGACCTTGAAGAAGGGCAGCGCGAAGGCGAGCCCGGCGGCCAGCCCCAGCCACCCTGGCCCTTCGCCCGCCTCGTGGCGCGAGAGCGCGGTGACGGCGCCGAGGCCTATCGCCAGCGCCGGCACCACCGGGTTGGCGAGGAACAGCGACACGAGGATGTTGCCGCGCAGCAGGTCGGCCCACCAATGCGCCTGCGGGTTGGCCGCGAAGGCGAAGGAGAAATCGGTCGCCAGCAGCGTCCAGCCGGCCAGGGTCACCGCGGCCGCGGTCGCGCCCGCCGCGCGCGCGGCGCCGCGCACGGCGAGGAGCAGGGCCAGCGCGGCCAGGGTCACGTCGAACCGGCTGACGGCATCGTAGGGATCGACCTGTCCCCAGCGCAGGGCCGCCGCCCGCACGAGGTCGGCGCCGAAGTGGTAGCCGACGGGGAAGCCGGCGACCCCGGGGAGCTGCGGCGGATAACCGATCGCCAGCTCGCGCGCGAGGCCGACGTGGAACGCCGTGTCGAAGGCGACGAAGGGGTCGAGCAGGAACTCGCCCGAGGCCGAGAAGATGTTCCCGCCGTACTGGGTGACCGCCAGCGGGATGACGATCGCCGCAAGAGGCGCGAGCGCTCCTCGCAGTCCCGGCCCTTCGGCCCGCTGCCAGCGGCGGGGTACCGCGATGCCCAGCAGCGCCAGGAGCACCAGGACGGGGAAGAGCCACGAGACGCCGGTGGCCAGGCTCGCCCAGAAAGCTCCGGCCACGAAGGCGAGCCCCAGCGGGAGCACGAGCGCGGGGTCGATGGCCACTCCGGCCAGCCGTTGCAGCGCGAGTCCCGGCCCGACGAGCGCGGCGAGGGCGAAGGCCGAGTACCTGAACGTCGAAGCTAAAATGCTGCCGCTCAATGCATTAAAGGCGGCCGAGATTAGTCGCGTGGCCGGCGGCTGTCAAGGTCCCGCCCTCCTCCGGCGTTTACACCCGGCGGCGCCGCGTGCTACGATGGCCCCTTGTAGAAAGAGAGCGTAGAGGAGGCAAGCGGGTGACGCTCAGCAAGGCGCAGAAGACGGACATCATTGCCGGGGTCCGGACCCATGACAAGGACACCGGCTCGCCCGAGGTCCAGATCGCCATCCTGAGCGAGCGGATCGGATACCTGACCGAGCATTTCAAGACCCACGCCAAGGACCATCATTCCCGGCGCGGCCTCATGATGCTCGTCGGCCAGCGCCGGCGCCTGCTGGACTATCTCAAGACGAAGGACGTGGCGCGGTACCGCGGACTCATCGAGAAGCTTGGCATACGGAAATAGGCCCGCCGCGACGGACGACCCCGACCCTGCCTCGGAGCCGCCGCTCATCGGCCTGACGGAAACACGCCCCCGCTTCCGGTGAGCGTCGCCGGCCCGACCCAGGCCTGGCCTCGCGCTCTCTCTCGCGGTGTCCCCATGGAGGGGCCCGGCGCGGAGCGGAGAGAGAAAGAGATGACCATGGAAAGAGTGGAGATGCCGCTGGGGCGGTTCACGCTGTCCCTCGAGACCGGCCGCATGGCCAAGCAGTCCGACGGGGCGGTGACGGTGCGCCTCGGCGACACGGTGGTGCTGGCCACCGCGAACGCCCTGAAGGAGGTGCGGCCGGGGGTCGACTTCCTGCCCCTCACGGTGGACTACCGCGAGAACACCTACGCGGCGGGCAAGATCCCGGGTGGCTTCTTCAAGCGCGAAGGCCGGCCCAACGAGAAGGAGATCCTCACCTCGCGGATGATCGACCGCCCGCTGCGGCCGCTCTTCCCGGATGGCTACGCCAACGAGACGCAGGTCATCGGCCTGCTGCTCTCGGCCGACCTCGAGAACGACTCGGACACGCTGGCCATCACCGGCGCCTCGGCCGCCCTCTGTCTCTCCTCGATCCCCTTCGACAAGCCGATCGGCGCGGTGCGGGTGGGCTTCTGGGACGGCCAGTGCGTCGTCAACCCCACCTCCACCGAGCTGCGCAGCAAGAGCCGGCTCAACCTCCTGGTCGCCGGCACCGAGGACGCGATCGTGATGGTGGAGTCGGGGGCGCAGGAGATCTCCGAGGCGGAGATGGTCCAGGCCCTCACCGAAGGGCACGCCGCCATCAAGCGCATCGTCGCCCTGCAGAAGGAGCTGCGGGAGAAGGCGGGCCGGCCGAAGTGGGCGGTCACGAAGAAGGAGCACGACCCCGCGCTCTGGGCGCAGGCGGAGGCGGAGATGGCGGAGCCGCTGCTGCAGGCCATGCAGATGCCGGGCAAGCTGGTCTCGTACGACCTCATGAAGCAGGTGCGGGACGAGTACCTGGCCAGGTTCCCCGAGGCGGAAGCGGAGAAGCGCCAGCAGATCCCCGGGATCTACGAGGCGCTCCGCGAGAAGGTCATGCGCCGGGAGATCCTGCAGAACCGCCGCCGGCCCGACGGCCGCCGCTTCGACGAGATCCGGCGCATCACCAGCGAAGTGGGGGTCCTGCCCCGCACCCACGGCTCGGCCCTCTTCACCCGCGGCGAGACGCAGGCCCTGGTCACGGTGACCCTCGGCACCTCCGAGGACATGCAGATCATCGACACCGTGCAGGAGCCCGACCACAAGAAGCGCTTCATGCTGCACTACAACTTCCCCCCGTTCTCGGTGGGAGAGGTGAAGTTCCTGCGCGGTCCCGGCCGGCGGGAGATCGGGCACGGCGCGCTGGCCGAGCGAGCGCTGCGCGACATGCTGCCCGACGAGGAAGCGTTCCCGTACACGATCCGCATCGTCTCCGACATCCTGGAGTCGAACGGCTCCAGCTCCATGGCGTCGATCTGCGGGGGCACGCTCGCCCTGCTCGACGCCGGCGTGCCCATGCGGAGCCCGGTGGCGGGGGTCGCCATGGGCCTCGTCATGGAGGGGGACAGGTACGCGGTCCTCTCCGACATCGCCGGGGTGGAGGACCATTACGGCGACATGGACTTCAAGGTCGCCGGGACCCGGAAGGGCATCACGGCGCTGCAGATGGACATCAAGGTGTCCGGCATCACCCCCCAGATCATGGCCGAGGCCCTCGAGCAGGCCCGGGCCGGGCGCCTGCACATCCTCGACGAGATGGCGAAGGCGCTCTCCGAGGCGCGGCCGAGCATCAGCAGCTACGCCCCGCGTATCCTCACCATCAAGGTGCCGGTCGACAAGATCCGCGACATCATCGGCCCGGGCGGCAAGATGATCCGCTCGATCGTCGAGCGGACCGGCTGCAAGATCGACGTGGAGGACGACGGCCGGGTGTCGATCGCCTCGGTCGACGAGGCGGCGGCCCGCAAGGCCATCGCGATCATCGAGGAGCTGACCGCCACCGCCGAGATGAACAAGACCTACCTGGGCAAGGTGGTGCGGGTGGTCGATTTCGGCGCGTTCGTGGAGATCCTGCCCGGCACCGACGGACTGCTGCACGTCTCGGAGATGGCCAACCACCGTGTCCAGGACGTGCGCAGCGAGGTGAAGGAAGGCGACCAGATCCTCGTCAAGGTGGTCAACATCGAGCCCGGCTCGGGCAAGATCCGCCTGTCCCGCAAGGCACTGCTCGGCGAGGGGGAAGGCGGGGCGCCCGCCACGGCCGCCGCGGGCGGCGCGCCGCCCTCGGGGGGGCGGGGCGAGTATCGAGGAGGCGGCGAGCATCGAGGCGGCGGAGAGCACCGGGGCGACCGCGGCCATCGCGGCGGGCACGGCGGCCGCGGCGGGCACGGAAGCGATCACCGGCGTTAGCGTCCGGACCTCTCTCGACCGGTATCCCCCTCACCCTGACCCTCTCCCGGCAAGGGAGAGCGGAACGGGTGGGGTGTCTCGCGCTTGCCTGACGTAGAATCCCGCCGTTGAACTACGCCTTCCTGATCGACAACCGGCGGTGCATCGGCTGCCACGCCTGCTCGGTGGCGTGCAAGGCCGAGCACGAGGTCCCGCTCGGCGTTGCGCGCACCTGGGTGAAGTACGTCGAGAGAGGCGTCTTCCCCGAGACGCGGCGCATGTTCCAGGTCACCCGCTGCAACCACTGCGACGACGCGCCCTGCGTCGAGATCTGCCCCACCAGGGCCCTGTTCCGCCGGGCCGACGGGATCGTGGACTTCGACGGCGGCCGCTGCATCGGCTGCAAGGCCTGCATGCAGGGCTGCCCGTACGACGCGATCTACATCGATCCCGAGACCGAGACCGCGGCCAAGTGCAACTTCTGCGCGCACAAGGTCGAGGTGGGCCTGGAGCCGCCCTGCGTCACCGTCTGCCCCACCCAGGCCATCGTGGCGGGCGACCTCGACGACCACGGCTCGCATCTGGCTCATCTCGTGGGGCGCCATCCCGTCCAGGTCCGCAAGCCGGAGAAAGGGACGCGGCCGAAGGTCTTCTACGTCGACGGCGACGCGGACTCCCTCGTGCCCGCCGCCGCCCCGCCGCCGTCGGACTACATGTGGTCGCAGGCGCCGGCGTCCCTCCCGGCCATGCCGCTGACCGAGGATGGAGGTGCGCCGCGGCGGACGTACGGCGTGCGCGAGCAGCACCGGAACTCGTGGGGCTGGAAGGTGTCGGCCTACCTCTGGACCAAGTCGCTCGCCGCCGGCTGCTTCCTCGTGCCCGCGATGTCGGCGCTGGCCTCGGGCGCGCCGGGGCCGGCGATGTCGGCGCTCGAGGCCGCCCTCGTCTTCCTCGCCCTGACCGGGGCGCTGCTCGTCTGGGACCTGCGCCAGCCGAGGCGCTTCTTCTGGGCCCTCACCCGCCCGCAGTGGCGGAGCTGGCTGACCCGTGGCGCGTATCTCATCGCCGCCTACGGAGCGCTGCTCGGGCTCCAGCTCCTCCTTCAGCTCACCCGCCGGGCCGCGCCGCCCGGCCTGACCCTGCTCACGGCTCTGTTCGCTGCCGCCGCCGCTCTCTACAGCGCCTTCCTCTTCGGTCAGGCCAAGGGACGCGACCTCTGGCAGTCCGCGCTGCTCGGGCCGCACCTCGTCGTGCAGGCCCTCGTCGCCGGCGCGGCCATCTTCGCGCCGGGCTGGCTGCTGTGGCTGCTGCCGGTGAACGGCCTGCTGGTGGCGGGGGAGACCTGGGGTCACCACGCGACCGAGGACGCCCGCCGGGCCGCGCGCCTCATCCAGGAAGACCTGCGCTTCTCCACCGGCGTCCTGGCCGTCGGCCACCTGCTGCCGCTGACGCTGCTGTGGGGCACCGGCCAGGCCCGTCTCGCCGGCGCCCTCGCCCTGGCCGGGCTGGCGGCGTGGAAGCATCTCTACGTGCAGGCTCCGCAGCAGGTCCCGCTCGCATGACGATAGGGAGGTTGTCTCCGGGCTCGGGCTTGCAGGCCTACCCGCCTCCGGACAGATGGGACGACTGGCGCGAGTACGACCCGAAGCAGTGGCCGCGGCGGGTCGAGAAGCGCTACATGCTCGTGCCGACGGTTTGCTTCAACTGCGAGGCGGCCTGCGGGCTGCTCGCCTACGTCGACAAGGACGCGATGAGGGTGCGCAAGTTCGAGGGCAACCCGCTGCACCCCGCCTCGCGCGGGCGCAACTGCGCCAAGGGTCCCGCGACGATCAACCAGATCCACGACCCCGAGCGCATCCTCTATCCGCTGCGCCGCGCGGGCGCGCGCGGGGAAGGCAAATGGCGCCGGGCGAGCTGGGACGAGGTCCTCGACGAGATCGGCGCCCGCATCCGGAAGGCCTTCCAGGAAGGGCGGCGCAACGAGGTGATGTACCACGTGGGCCGGCCCGGCCACGAGCGCACGATGGACCGCATCCTGAAGGCGTGGGGCGTCGACGGCCACAACTCGCACACCAACGTCTGCTCGTCGTCGGCGCGCCTCGGCTACGCGCTCTGGTCCGGGCACGACCGCCCGAGCCCCGATCACGCCCGCGCCCGCTTCATACTGCTGCTCTCCTCGCACCTCGAGGCCGGCCATTACTTCAACCCCCACGCCCAGCGCATCGTCGAGGCCAAGCTGGCCGGGGCGAAGCTGGCCGTCATGGACCCGCGCCTCAGCAACACCGCCTCGGCGGCCGACTACTGGCTGCCGACCTGGCCCGGCAGCGAGGCGGCGGTGCTGCTGGCCATGGCGCAGGTGATCCTCGACGAGGGTTTGGCCGACCTCGGCTACCTGGAGCGCTGGACGAACTGGCGCCACTACATGGCCGACCGCCATCCCGGCCAGGACCTGCGGTTCGACGCTTTCCTGGCGGAGATGAAGGAGCACTACCGGGAGTTCACGCCGGAGTTCGCGGAGGCCGAGAGCGGCGTGCCGAGAGCGAAGCTCGTCGAGGTGGCGCGGCTCATCGGGGCCGCCCGCGGCGCCTTCGCCTCCCACGTCTGGCGGGGCGCCTCCAGCGGCAACCTGGGCGGATGGCAGGTGTCCCGCGCGCTGCAGCTTCTCACCGTCCTCACCGCCAGCGTCGGCACGCCGGGGGGGACGTCGCCCCACGCCTGGAACAAGTACAAGCCGGTCTTCTGGGAAGAGCCGCCGGGGCAGAAGCAGTGGAACGAGCTGCTCTTCCCGAAGGAGTGGCCGCTCAGCCATTACGAGATGTCGTTCCTGTTGCCCCATTTCCTGAAGGAGGGACGGGGACGGCTCGACGTCTACTTCACCCGCGTCTACAACCCGGTGTGGACCAATCCCGACGGCATGACGTGGATGGAGGTGCTGCGCGACGAGGCGCTGGTGGGGCTGCACGCGGCCCTCACCCCGACCTGGAGCGAGACCGCCGGCTTCGCCGACTACGTCCTGCCCATGGGCCTGGCCGGCGAGCGGCACGACATCCAGAGCCAGGAGACGCAGTCCGGCCGCTGGGTCAGCTTCCGCCAGCCGGTGCTGCGGGCGGCGCGGGAGCGGATGGGCCAGAAATTCCGCTTCACCTACGAGGCCAACCCCGGCGAGGTGTGGGAAGAGGACGAGTTCTGGATCGAGCTGTCCTGGCGGATCGATCCCGACGGCGCGCTCGGCGTCCGCCGCTGGTTCGAGTCGCCCTATCGTCCGGGCGAGAAGCTCACCGTCACCGAGTACTACCGCTGGATCTTCGAGAACGCGGTGCCGGGCCTGCCCGAGGCCGCCGCCCGCGAGGGCTCGACGCCCCTCGACTACATGCGCCGTTACGGCGCCTTCCTGGTCGAGGCGGAGGTGCGCGGCCTGCAGGAGGTCACGGTGCCCGTCCCCGCGACGGCGGCCCGCGACGAGGCCACCGGCCTCGTCTCCGTGGGCGGCAAGGCGATCGGCGTCGAGATCGACGGGAAGGTCCTGGCCGGCTGGCCCACGCCGTCGCGGCGGCTCGAGGTGTTCTCGCCGACACTGAAGGAGTGGGGATGGCCCGAGGAGGCGCTGCCGGGCTACATCCGGAGCCACGTCCATCGCTCCGCGCTCGACCCGGCCCGCGGGGAAATGGTCCTCATCCCGACCTTCCGGCTCCCGACCCTCGTCCATACGCGCAGCGGCAACGCGAAATACCTGAACGAGATCTCCCACCGCAACCCGGTCTGGATGCACACCTCGGACGCTCGGCGGCTGGGGCTGGTCACCGGCGAGCTGGTGCGCGTCACCACCGAGATCGGCTACTTCGTCAACCGCGCGTGGGTCACCGAGTCGATCGCCCCCGGCGTGGTGGCCTGCTCGCACCACATGGGCCGCTGGCGCCTGCACGAGGGCGAGGGCAGCCGCTGGTCGGCGGCGCGGGTCAGCCTCGAGCCGTCGGCGGGGAGCGGGTGGCTGATGAGACAGGTCGACGGCCTCGGCCCCTTCGCCAGCGCCGACCCGGACTCTCTCCGGATCTGGTGGAGCGACGGGGGAGTGCATCAGAACCTGACCTTCGCCGTCCATCCCGACCCGGTGTCCGGGATGCACTGCTGGCACCAGAAGGTGGTCGTCTCCCTGGCCCGCCCGCAGGACCGCTACGGCGACGTCTTCGTGGACACCGCCCGGTCGATGGACGTCTATCGCGAGTGGCTGGCCAAGGCGCGCCCGGGGCCCGGCCCGGGCGGCCTCCGCCGGCCGCTCTGGCTCGACCGCCCGCTCCGGCCCGCTGAGGAGATGTTCAAGGCTTAGCCGAAAACAATCAGCCAAGGCAGCGAAGCGGGATTCACTCCCGCGGAGCGAGCGGGGGTTCAAGGGGGTGCGACGCAGCACCCCCTTGCTCAATGATGCCCAGGTCCTTGACGGCCGGGCCGTTGAGCACCTTGCCGTCCGTGTCGAAGCGCGAGCCGTGGCACGGGCAGTCCCAGCTCTTCTCGGCGTCGTTGAACTCCACCAGGCACCTCATGTGCGTGCACACCGGGTCGAGAGCGTGGAGGGTGCCGTCCTCGTCGCGGTAGGCGGCCACCTTCTTCCCCTCGACCTCGACGAGCTTGCCCTGGCCCACCGCCAGCTCCCGCAACGAGTCCGCCTCCGCCTTCTTCAGGCGGTCGGCCAGGAAGTGGGCGGGGAAGTCGACGTTCTCGCTCACGAACTGCCGGGCGGCCGCCCGCGGCTTCACCCGGGTGGCGTCGAAGAGCCGTGCCCAGCGGTTGTCGCGCCCGAGGATGAGATCGCTCGTGACCATGGCGGCGAGGGTGCCGAACGTCATGCCGGTTCCGCTGTAGCCGGTCCCCACGTAGACGTGCGCCGACAGCGAGTTGCGGCCCAGGAAGGGCAGGCCGTCGACCGGCTCGACCACCTGGGCCGACCACCGGTAGCGGACCGCGCGGACCGGGAAGCGGGCCGCCGCGTATTCCAGCAACGCACGGAAGCGCGCCTCGGTGTCCTCCTCCTGGCCGGTCTTGTGGTCCTCACCGCCGACGACGAGCAGCGTCTCGTCCTCCACCTCCTGGCCCCGGAGGTAGTGATACGGATCAGCCGTGTCCCAGAAGAGGCCGTCCGGCACCGGTCCGTCGATGCGGCAGGCCAGCACGTAGGAGCGGAAATGAGCGAGCTTCGTCTGGAGGAAGAGCTTGTTCAGGGGGACGTGGGTCGCGAGGAGCACCTCTCGCGCGGTGACGACTCCGCCCTCGGCCTTCACCTGGCACGGCGAGCCGTCCTCGACGTCCAGCGCGCGTGTGTCCTCGAAGACATGGCTGCCTCCGCCCGGGATGGCCAGCAGCAGCGGCAGCAGGTACTGGCGAACGTGGAAGCGGGCCTGGTCCTCGAAGCGGACCGCGGCGGCGACCGGGAACGGCAGCGGCACGTCCTCGGTGAGGACGGCCTTCATGCCGAGGCGCTCGGCCGCCTCGTACTCCTTCTGCACGTCCTCCAGGCCGTCTTCGGTCTCCGCGAAGTAGAAGCCGGGCAGGCGGTGGAAGCCGCACTCGATGCCGCGCTCCTGGACGAACGCGGCGATCCGATCGAGCGAAGCGCGGGAGGCCGCGAGGGCATCCCGGGCGCCGTCCTCTCCGAAGTGCGAGATCAGGGTGCGGAGCGAGGCGTCGACGACCTCGGTCAGGTGGGCGGTCGTGTAGCCGGTCACGCCTTCCGCGACCCGCTGCGCCTCCAGGACCGCGACGGTCTTGCCGGCCGCCTTGAGGAGGGTCGCCGCGGTCAGCCCGGTGATCCCCGCCCCGATGATCGCCACGTCCACTTCCAGGTCGCCGCGGAGCCGTGGGAAGCGCGGGTAGCGCGTGCTGGCGATCCACAACGAACGCGTCGACGAGGGCAGCCGGGGAGGGCGGCCACGACGGGACAGGGGCTTGCTGGTGGCGGGAACGGGCATGGGGCACCTCTCCTCCCACCGTAGCACCGAAGGACAGGCCCTAGTGACGCCGCGCCGACTCGGCGGTACGGCCCGCGACCGCGTTCCACGTCTGTCTGGCCTTGCTGGCGGCGCGGGCGGGCAGGTCCGGGACGATGAGCCACGCCAGGCCCAACAGCAGGGTCTTCAGGGCGTAGCCGAGCGCGAGGAGCTTCAGCGTCCGCGGGCTCATCGTCTGCCTAGCGCCGGGAGGCGCGGGTCAAGGTGAGGGCCACCAGGGCCCCGAGGGCGAGGAGGATCTGCGACGAGCCGGGGCCGGTCAAGCCCGAGGCGGCCACCAGCGCCGCGGCCAGCGCGGCCGCGCTTCCGACCAGCAAGATCAGCTTCGCGGCGGCCACCTCGGGCGTACCTCCGCCCTCGCCACAAGCACGGGCCGTGCCACGACCCGACTCGCATGGATCCGGGGTTTCGCAGCTCTCGCCGGCGCGAATGTGGCGCCCGTCCCACGCCACCCTGCGGCGAGGCAGACACGGGCGGCGCGCCGCAACCGGTCTTGGGGGGTGCGCCGCTAGTACCCCCCGGCCTCAGCGCATCGCTGGCAAGGAGATGCGGAACGTGGTGCCCGCACCGGCCTGGGTGGTGAAGTCGATCGTGCCCTGGTGGCGCTCCACGACCATGAGCACCGTCGAGAGCCCCAACCCGGTCCCCTGTCCCTCCGGCTTGGTGGTGAAGAAGGGCTCGAAGATCGTGGGCTGGACCGACTCCGGAATCCCGGGGCCGGTGTCGGCGACCGCGATCTCCACCCGCCCGTCCCGCAGCGCCGAGGTGACCCGCAGCCGGCCGCCGGGCTGGCCCTCCATGGCCTGCACGGCATTGACGACCAGGTTGATGAGCGCCATCTCCAGCTGGTTGGATACGACCTTCACCGGGGGGAGGCCGGCCGCGAGGTCCTTCTCGAGGTGGACGCCGCTCTTGAGGACCTGGTAATGGCACAGCTCGAGGCTGCGCTCCACGGCCTCGTTGGGGTCCACCGGGACCATGTCCTCGGGCGAGACGCGGCTGAAAGCGAGCAGGCTGCGGGTGAGGCTCTTGATCCGGTCCGCTCCCTTGCCGATGGAGGCGAGCATCTCCGCCTGGGGCGGGGTGACCGAGTGCGCGTGGAGCAGCTCGAGGTTCCCCATGATGTAGGTGAGAGGCGTGTTCAGCTCGTGGGCGAGCCCGGCCGCCATGCGGCCGATGGTGGCGAGCTTCTCGGACTGGAGGAGCTGCTTCTGGGCCGCCCGCAGCTCGCGGATCGTCCGCTGCTCGCGCTCGAAGAGCCGGGCGTTCTCGATGGCGAGGGCGGCGTGGCGGGCGAGCGCCGCGGCCGTCTTCAGGCTGTCAGGGCTGAACGGGGCCGAAGTCTCCTGGTTGTCCACGTAGAGGGCGCCGAGCACGGTCGCCCCGGCCGGGGCTCCGTCTCCGTCGGCGCGAGGGGACCCGAGCGGGATGCAGACGATCGTCCGCAGGTCCATGAGGATCACGCTCTGCGCCATGCGCAGCGTGGGATCGGCCATCGCGTTGCCGGTGGCCACGATCTGGCCCGTCTCGACCGCCCGGCGCACGACGGAGCGGGAGATCCCCTGCGACTCGGTGAGGGGCAGCGGCTCCCCCCGCCGGCGGGCCACCCGCAGGCGGAGGCCCGCCACCGCTTCGTAGCGCGCGTCGTCGGGCGACTCCTCGGCCAGGAGCAGGAAGCCGCGGTCGGCCCGCGTGATCCTCAGCACGGCGTCGAGCACCTGCTCGAGCACCTGGCTGAGGACCAGCGAGGAGTTGAGGGTCTGGACGAGGGAGAGCAGGAGCTGCTGCTGCTCGACCCACGGGAACTCCGCCACCACGCCGGTCGAGGTCTCGGCGCCGGGGCGCGAGTACTTGAGGGTCAGGTTGCCGAGCTGGACGACGTCGCCCGGAGAGAGGGCGACCCGGGGCGTCTTGACCGCGTTGACGTACACGCCGTGGAGGCTCGCCTGGTCCTCGATGACGAAGCGGCCGTCCTCGTGGACGAGGCGGGCGTGGAACTTCGACACGGACGGCTCGGGCAGGCAGATGTCGTTCTGGCGCGAGCGGCCCAGCGTGTACATGCGGGCCTGGAGGGCGAAGGAGCGGTCGGGCACGCTGCCCCGCACCACCTCCAGCAGGCCGACCGTGAGATCCGCCCCGCAGTTCGCGCAGCGGGCCGCCGACGGCTCGGTCCGCGCTCCGCATCGCGCGCAGGACATCGGCCGCGATGATGGCCGATGCGCCGGAGGCCCGTCAATGCCCTGGAACACCCGACCGGCGCAGCGACGGCTTTTTAAACGCAGAGGTCGCAGAGAATTGCAAGCAGGGTTTGAGGACGCAGAGACAGAATTGAATTGACTCTGCGTCCTCTCCGTTCCCCTCTGCGTCCTCTGCGTTAAAAGGGCTTAGTTGGACAGTCTGAGCTGCCAGCGGCTGCGGTCGCGCATGGCCTCGTACGGCTCGCCGGGCGTGAGGGCCAGCTCCAGGACCTCCTCGATCGACGCCACGAGGTGGATCTTGAGGTCGGTCTGGACGTTCTCCGGGATGTCCTCCTTCACCGCCTTCTCGTTGCGCTTGGGGAGGATGACCTCCTTGATCCCCATGCGGTGGGCGGCCAGGACCTTCTCCTTGATCCCGCCCACGGGAAGCACGCGCCCGGAGAGCGTCATCTCCCCGGTCATGGCCACCCGCGGCCGGACCGGCCGCCCGGTGAGCAGCGAGACGATGGACGTGACGAGCGTGATGCCCGCCGACGGGCCGTCCTTGGGGATCGCGCCCTCGGGCACGTGGAGGTGGAGGTCCACCCGCTCGAAGAACGAGTCTTCTATGCCGAGCTGGCGCGCGTGGGCGCGGACCCAGGAGAGGGCGGCCTGGGCGCTCTCCTTCATGACCTCGCCGAGCTGGCCGGTGAGGGTGAGGCCCTTCTGGCCCCACATCTGGCTGGCCTCGACGTAGAGCACCTCGCCCCCGGCCGCCGTCCACGACAGCCCGATGGCGACGCCGGGGATCATGGTCCGCTCCTCCAGCTCCTCCTTCATGAAGACGGGCGCGCCCAGGAACTCCTCGACCTTCTCGGGGGTGACGGCCACCGTCTCCGTCAGCCCTTCCGCGCGCTTGCGCGCGACCTTGCGGATGATGCTCGCGATCTCGCGCTCGAGGTTGCGCAGCCCCGCCTCCCGCGTGTACTCGCGGATCAGCTTCTTGAGGGCCTCGTCCCCGAAGGCCACGATCTCGGCCGTCATGCCGTGGTTCTCGAGCTGGCGCGGGATCAGGTGGCGCCGCGCGATGTGGAGCTTCTCCTCCTCGATGTAGCCGGCGAGGCGGATGACCTCCATGCGGTCGCGCAGGGCGGGAGGGACGGTGTCGAGCACGTTGGCGGTCGTGATGAACAGCACCTCGGACAGGTCGAACGGGAGGTCGATGTAGTGGTCCTTGAATGTGTTGTTCTGCTCCGGGTCGAGCACCTCGAGCAGCGCCGAGGCGGGATCGCCCCGGAAGTCGGCGCCGATCTTGTCCACCTCGTCGAGCATGAACACCGGGTTCTTGCTGTCCGCCCGGCGCAGGCCCTGGATGATCTGGCCGGGAAGGGCCCCGATGTAGGTGCGCCGGTGGCCGCGGATCTCGGCCTCGTCGCGCATGCCACCGAGGCTGATGCGGTGGAACTTCCGGCCCATGGAGGAGGCGATCGAGCGGCCCAGGCTCGTCTTGCCCACCCCGGGGGGGCCGACGAAGCAGAGGATGGGCCCCTTGATGTCGGGCTTCATCTTCCGCACCGCGAGGTACTCGAGGATGCGCTCCTTCACCTTCTCCAGGTCGTAGTGGTCGTTGTCGAGGACCTCCTTGGCCTTGACGATGTCGATCTCGGCCTCGGTGCGCTTGCTCCAGGGCAGGGCCACCAGCCAGTCGAGGTAGGTCCGGGCCACCGTGTACTCGGCCGCGGCCGGCGACATCTTGGAGAGCCGGTCCAGCTCGCGCAGGGCCTCCTTCTTGGCCTCCTCCGGCATGCCGGCCTTCTCGATCTTCTCCCGCAGCTCGTTGTACTCGCGCTGCTGGTCGTCGCCCTCGCCCAGCTCCTTCTGGATGGCCTTCATCTGCTCGCGGAGGTAGTACTCGCGCTGGTTCTTCTGCAGCTCGGTCTTGACCTGGCTCTGGATCTTGTTGCCGACCTCGAGGACCTCGAGGTCCTTGACGAGCACCTTGTTGAGCCGCTCCAGGCGGGCCTTGACGTCCATCGTCTCCAGCAGCTCCTGCTTCTGGGCCGTGTTGAGCGAGGGGAGGCTGGCGGCGATGAAGTCGGCCAGGCGGGCCGGGTCCTGGATGTTGGCGGCGAGGGTCTGCAGCTCGTCGGAGAGCGTGGGGCTCAGCTCCACCACCCGCTGGAAGAGGCCCTGCGCGCTCTGGGCCAGCGCCTTGACCTCGATCTCCTGCTCCCCCGAGACCGCCTCGCCCAGCAGCTCGATGCTGGCCTTGATGAAGGGGCGGTACTGGTTCACCCCGCGCAGGCGGAAGCGCTGGACCCCCTGCACCACGAGGCGCAGCGAGCCATCGGGGAACTTGAACATCTTGTGGATGTGGGTGAGGGTCCCCACCCGGTAGAGGTCGCTCTCCACCGGGTCGTCCACCGCGGGGTCGCGCTGGGTGATCACCCCGATGACCTTGCGCTCCCGGACCGCGTCGTGGACGAGGGCGACGGAGCTCTCCCGGGCCACCGCCAGGGGGAGGATGGCGTGGGGGAAGAGGATCGTGTCGCGCAGGGGAAGGATGGCCAGCTCGGTCGGGACGTCCGTCAGGCTCACCTCGCCCACGCCCTCCGACTCGAAGTCGGGGGTGCGGTCGTCCTTCTCGCTCATCGGATTCTCCTGGTCGCCGCCCCTTCGGCGGCGAGAGCGGCTTCCAGCGGTCGGCCCTCGAGGGACCGATCGCGCGCGTGGGCCTGACGCGACTCCTGGGCCTCCTGGCAGGGGACGCACAAGGTGGCGAAGGGGACCGCCTTCAGCCGCGGCTCCGCGATCTCCGCCCCGCACTCCGCGCAGACGCCGTAGGTTCCCTCCTCCAGCCGCTGCATCGCCTCGTCGATCTGGCCGAGCGTCTCGGACTTCATCTCCATGAGGGCCAGCTCGACGTCGCGCACGAAGTCGTTGACGCTCTGCTCCTCCGCGTCCTTCACCTCGCCCACTTCCGCGGGCAGCGTCTCCCGCAGCGAGCGGAGCTTGACCTGGATCTCCCGGCGGCGGTCCTCGAGCATGCCTTTCAGCACCTCACGCCGGCGCCGGTTGCGGGCCTCCTTGTCGCGTGTCATCGACGTCTTCCTCCTGTGGCCCCGCTCAATCGAGCTTCAGCGTGGTGAAGGTGTAGAGGTTGCCGCGCCGGAAGCGCACGCGGGCCACCCCGTCGGACTTGGCCTTGACCAGCTCCTTCTCGACCTCGTGCACGTCGTCCACGTTCTCGCCGTTGATGCTCACGATGACGTCGCCGCGCTGCAGCCCGGCGTCCTCGGCGTTGCTGCCCGCCTCCACCTGGGTCACGACGACGCCCTTGAACGAGCGGGGCAGCTGCAGCTCCGCCGCCAGTTCCGGGGTCAGGTTCTGGAGGGTCATGCCCTGGTGGGAGCGGCCCTCGCTCTCGGACCGGCTCTCGCGGGCCACGCCTTCCTCGGGGAACGTGCCGAGGGTCACCGCGACGTCCTTCTCCGAGCCGGCCCGCATGACCTTGAGGTGCACCGTGGTGTCGGGGGCCCGGGAGGCGATGTAGCTCGTGAGGTCCGAGTTGTCCCGCACCTCGCGACCGTCCACCGCGACCACGATGTCGTCGGGCCGGAGCCCGGCCTTCTCGGCGGGGCTGCCCTCGGTGACGTCGGAGATGAGGGCGCCCTTGGCCTCCTTCATGTGGTAGGTCCGGGCCAGCGCCTCGGTGACGGACTGGATGTTCACGCCCAGCCAGCCGCGGATGACCCTGCCGCGCGTCCGGAGCTGGGGCAGGATCTCCTTGGCCACGTTGATGGGTACCGCGAAGCCCACCCCGGACGACTGCTGGGGCCCGTTGGTGATGATCATGGTGTTGATGCCGATGACCTCGCCGCGGGTATTGAGCAGCGGGCCGCCCGAGTTGCCGGGGTTGATCGACGCGTCGGTCTGGATCATGTCCACCGCCGTGCCGCGCACCCCGAGGGTCAGGCCCCGTCCCTTGTACGAAACGACCCCCACGGTCACGCTGGGACCGCCCACCTGGCCGTCCGCCCACAAGCCGAAGGGATTGCCGATGGCCATCACCCACTCGCCGACGTCGGCCTGGTCGGAGTTGCCGAGGTTCAGGATCGTCAAGGGCTCTTTGGGCTCGATCTTGATGAGCGCGACGTCGGTGCGGGCGTCCTTGCCCACCAGCTTGGCGTCGTAGGTCCGGCCGCTCGCGAGGGTGACCGAGATCTGGTCCGCCCCCTCGATGACGTGGCGGTTGGTGAGGATGTAGCCGTCCTTGTCCACCACGAAGCCGGAGCCGAGGCTGCGCTGGGCCTCCATCTCCGGTCCGCGGCCCTGTCCCTGGCCCTGCGGACCCTGGGGGCCGAAGAAGCGGTCGAGCATGTCGTCACCGAAGAAGTCGCGGAAGGGGTTGCGTTGTCCCTTCACGAGCTTCTTGGTGTTGATGTTCACGACCCCCGGGGTCGCCCCGTGGGCGATGTCGCGGAAAGTCTCCAGCGTCGGCGGGCCGAGCGGGCGCGCCGGGATCGCGGCCGCCGCGGCCGGGTCCGCCGAGCGGGCCAGGGCGGGCTGGGGCCGCATCTGGGTGGTGACCACCGCGCCCAGGAGCATGGCCGCCATGGCGACCGAGAAGAAAGAAGCGATCGTGCGAGTCCGGGTGTTCATCGAACCAGCTCCCTCCAGCGTGCCTGCGCGCCGATCGGCGCCACGGGCGAGATAAGACCAGGCGTCACGAGTGCAAGGAACATACCGAGCGAAGCGGCGATCGGATCCCCCGAGGGCGATCCTCGGAAACCCTGGATCCAGGCCGCAAACTCCATTTTCCAGTAAGGCTTACGCGAAGCGTGCGTAAAAAGTTGTACCGCCCCCGCCGGTCCCGACGCCGGAAAGCGTCACTCGTGTCCCGGAAACGGGCCAGCCCGGCCCGCGGAGGGGGTTCCCGGCCGGCAGGGCTCCGGAGCCGTCCTCATCGGCGACCCCGGAGCCCGATAGGCGGAACGAGCGATCAATAATCTTCCATTCCCCCGGGAGGCATCGGCGCCTCCTTCTTCTTCTCGGGGATCTCGGCCACGATCGCCTCGGTGGTGAGCATCAGGCTGGCGATCGAGGACGCGTTCTGGATGGCGCACCGGACCACCTTGGTGGGGTCGATGACCCCGGCCTCGATGAGGTTCTCGAACCTGTCGGTCTGGGCGTTGAACCCCGTCTCGGATTCGAGGTCGCGCACCTTGGCCACCACGATGTTGCCCTCCTCGCCGGCGTTCTGGGCGATCCAGCGCAGCGGCTCCTCGCAGGCCCGGCGGACGATCTGGACGCCCATGCGGGCGTCGTGGCCGAGATCGGAGGACTTGGCCAGCTTGTCCAGGGCGGGCACGGTGCGCAGAAGCGCCACCCCGCCGCCGGGGACGATGCCCTCCTCGACCGCGGCCTTGGTGGCGTGCATGGCATCCTCCACCCGGGCCTTCTTCTCCTTCATCTCGGTCTCGGTCGCCGCCCCGACCTTGATCACGGCCACCCCGCCCACGAGCTTGGCCAGCCGCTCCTGCAGCTTCTCCCGGTCGTAGTCGGAGGTCGTTTCCTCGATCTGGGTGCGGATCTGCTTGACGCGACCCTCGATGTCCTTGGCCTTGCCCGCGCCCTCGATGATCGTGGTGTTCTCCTTGTCGATGGTGATCTTCTTGGCCCGGCCCAGGTCTTCCAGCTTCAGGTTCTCGAGCTTGATGCCGAGGTCCTCGGTGATGGCCTTGCCGCCGGTGAGGATCGCGATGTCCTCCAGCATGGCCTTGCGGCGGTCGCCGTAGCCGGGCGCCTTCACCGCGGCCGCCTTGAGGGTGCCCCGGAGCTTGTTGACGACGAGCGTGGCCAGCGCCTCGCCTTCCACCTCCTCGGCGACGATGACGAGCGGCGCTCCCTGCTGGGCGATCTTCTCCAGGATGGGCAGCAGGTCCTTCATGCTCGAGATCTTCTTCTCGTGGATGAGGATGAGCGGGTTCTCCAGCACCGCCTCCATCCGCTCGGGATCGGTCACGAAGTAGGGGGACAGGTAGCCGCGGTCGAAGCGCATCCCCTCGACGACCTCGAGGACGGTATCCATGGTCTTGGACTCCTCGACGGTGATGACGCCGTCCTTGCCCACCTTCTCCATCGCTTCGGCGATGATCGAGCCGATCGTCTGGTCGTCGTTGGCGGAGATGGTGCCGACCTGGGCGATCATCTTGCCCTTGACCGGCTTGGAGAGCTTCTTCAGCTCCTCCACCACCACGCCCACCGCCTTCTCGATGCCCTTCTTCAGCTCCATCGGGTTGACGCCGGCGGTGACGTTCTTGATCCCCTCCCGGTACAGGCACTGGGCCAGCACCGTCGCGGTCGTCGTGCCGTCGCCGGCGACGTCGGAGGTCTTCGACGCGACCTCGCGCACCATCCGGGCCCCGAGGTTCTCCATCGGGTCCTTGAGGTCGATTTCCTTGGCCACCGTCACGCCGTCCTTGGTGATGGTGGGGGAGCCGAACTTCTTGTCGAGGATCACGTTGCGACCCTTGGGCCCGAGGGTGACCTTCACGGCGTCGGCCAGGGCGTTCACTCCGCGCAGGATCGCGCTCCGCGCGTCCTCGCGATAGACGATGTCTTTAGCCATAGGATTCGCCTTAGCTCCTTACAGGGGATTCGCCGGGGGGCGAATCCTAAGATTGATGTCCACTTCAGGGATTCTCGCCGCCATGGGATCAGGCGAGAATTCCCAGGATCTCGTCTTCCTTGAGGATGAGGTATTCGGTCCCGTCGATCTTGACGTCGGTCCCCGACCACTTGCCGAGCAGCACCTTGTCGCCGGCCTTGACGGTGAGGGGGACGCGCGTCCCGTTCTCGAGCACCCGGCCCGAGCCCACCGCCACCACCTGGGCCTGCTGCGGCTTCTCCTTCGCGGTGTCGGGGATGATGATCCCGCCGACCTTCTCCTCGGCCTGCTCCAGGCGCCGGACGAGGACACGGTCGCGGAGTGGCTTCACGTTGGGCATCTTGCCTCCTCCGGCGGCGATGGCGGCCGGCCGACTCGCCGGCCGGCCGGCCTTCGCCTTGGGCTTTGCCTTCGAAGTCGGGCGCCGCATCACTTGCCGACGCTGATCTGGATCTGCCTGGGCTTGGCCTCCTCCTTCTTCGGAAGCGTCACGCGCAGGACACCATCCTTGTGCTCGGCCTTGATCTTGTCGGTGTCGACCACGTTCGGCAGCGTGAAGGACCGGGTGAACGTCCCGTAGGAGCGCTCCACCCGGTGGTAGCTCTCCTTCTTCACGTCCTCGTCGAACTTGCGCTCGCCCCGCAGGGTGAGGACGTTATTCTCGACCAGGATGTCGACGTCCTTGGGATCGACACCGGGGACCTCGGCCTTGAGCACGATGTTGCCTTCCTGCTCGTAGATGTCCACGGGGGGAGCCCAGGAGCCGCCCAGCGCCCAGTCCTCTTCGGTCCCGGGCCCGGGGGCGATGCCCCGGAACGACTCGTCGAACAGCCGGTTCATCCGCTCCTGGAGGCTCCCCAGGTCGCGGAACGGCAAGCGAACGATGGCCATGGCTTATCTCCTCTTCAACTAGTTCTTCACCGTGAATTCAGCGTCCACCACGTCGGGGCCGCCGTCGCTACGCGGCGGCGAGCCGGCGCCGGGGGCGGAGCCCGTTCCCCCGCCCGGAGGCGGGGCCGACTTGTAGAGCGACTCGGCGAGCTTGTGGCTGAGGCCCGTGAGGCGGTCCATGGCCGACTTCAGCGCCGCCGCGTCCTCGCCTTCCATGGCCTTGCGCGCCTCGGCCACCGCCTCCTCGATCGACTTCGCCTCGGCCTCGCCCACCTTGTCGCGGTTGTCCTTCAGAAGCTTCTCCAGGCTGTAGGCCAGCGTGTCGGTCTGGTTGCGCAGGTCCACCACCTCCCGGCGGCGCTTGTCCTCCTCGGAATGTGATTGGGCCTCCCGGACCATCCGCTCCACCTCGTCCTTGGCCAGGCCGGACGACGAGGTGATGGTGATGTTCTGGGTCTTGCCGGTCGCCTTGTCCTGGGCCGACACGTTGAGGATGCCGTTGGCGTCGATGTCGAAGATGACCTCGATCTGGGGCACCCCCCGGGGGGCGGGCGGAATCCCGACCAGGTGGAAGCGGCCGAGGGTCCGGTTGTCCCGGGCCATCTCCCGCTCGCCCTGCAGCACGTGGATCTCAACCGACGTCTGGTTGTCGGCCGCGGTCGAGAAGACCTCGGTCTTCTTGGTCGGGATCGTGGTGTTGCGCTCGATGAGCTTCGTCATCACGCCGCCCAGGGTCTCGACCCCGAGCGAGAGGGGAGTGACGTCGAGCAGGAGCACGTCCTTGACGTCGCCGGCCAGGATGCCGGCCTGGACGGCCGCCCCCACCGCCACCACCTCGTCGGGATTGACGCCCTTGTGCGGCTCCTTGCCGAAGTAGTCCTTCACCAGCTGCTGGATCTTCGGCATGCGCGTCATGCCGCCCACGAGGACCACCTCGTCGATGTCCTTCGGCTCCACGCCCGCGTCCTGGAGACACTGCTTGACCGGCCCCATCGAGCGCTCCAGCAGGTCGCCGACGAGCTGCTCCAGCTTGGACCGGCTGAGCTTGAGCGCGAGGTGCTTGGGTCCGGACGCGTCGGCGGTGACGAAGGGGAGGTTGATCTCGGTCTCCATCGTCGTCGAAAGCTCCATCTTGGCCTTCTCCGCCGCCTCCTTCAGCCGTTGCAGGGCCATCTTGTCCTTGCCGAGGTCGATCCCCTGGTCCTTCTTGAACTCGCCCACGATCCAGTCGATCACCCGCTGGTCCAGGTTGTCGCCCCCCAGGTGCGTGTCCCCGTTGGTGGCCTTGACCTCCACCACCCCCTCGCCCACCTCCAGGATCGAGATGTCGAAGGTC